>JACZJC010000064.1 GCA_014860745.1 Anaerolineales bacterium | reverse complement strand
TTGCAACCCATGTTCAAAACGCAAGGCGTCTTCAATCGCGTCAGCGGTCAACTGCGGATAAGTTTTCAACATCTCGTCTTTGGTTGCGCCACTGGCAACAAGTTCGAGAATAAACTCAATACTCAGGCGCGCGCCAATAATATGAGGTTTACCGCTGAGAATTTCATTGTTATAAGCAATATGGTTAAACATAGTCTATCTCCTGAACTATGCTGCAATTATAACCCGCAAAACTGACTGTCTTGTCAGCTTGAGGAGAGCGTAAATGAAAAGCCAGTCCGTTCGTGGGCTGGCTTTTTGATTTTTCATGTATTTATCGCTATAAGTGAAGTTTCAGCTTTCAAACCCTAAATAACTCTCGATCTTCTTTGGGGACGTCAATATCAACAGCAGGATCAACCCTGCCATGCGAAGATAGCTGAAGGGATATACATTGAAGGTCGGCAGGGCGAAAACCAGAACGAAGGCGATGGCCGCCTGCCAGGGTGAATCCTTGCCGCGCAGGGCAAGCGCCCAAATCGTCAGCGGAATCGCAACCACATAGTGATGCTCCCAGGCTGAGGGCGCGATGAGAAGCGAAAGTACCGAAAAATCCAGCAGGTGGCCGGTATCGCGGAAAGAATCCAAATCCATGGGCATTTTCTCCGCGGGAATTTCCATCTTCTCTCTTTGAAAATAGCGGACTGCATACCAGGCTAAAACGAACAAAGCAACGATCAACATCAGCCCGGTCAAAACCCATGATGGAGCGTCCAAAAACTTGAGCGAGCTTCGCAATAAACTAAGCGGGCTGGTATTTCGAAATAACGAACTTTCCTGTTCCACGGGGAAGGATAGAAAAAAATGGATGAATTGATTCCAAAGCGTGAGGTCGCGGAAAAAATCCGTCTCAAACGTGACCACAACTGCCAGCCCGGCAAGCAGCCCGGTCAACGCCCGCCATTTTTTCCTGCCCAACAACGGCACAGACAGTGCAAGGGGATACAGTTTGATCAGTCCACCCAAAGCGGCGGACACACCGGCCAGAAAAGGGAATTTCCGCAAGGCGACAAGCGCGCCCAGGATGGATGCCAAAACGTAAAAGTTCACCTGGTTGTAACTCAGGGTACGCAAGACCGGCACATTGAAAAGATAGATCGCGCTGACCAACAGCATCCCCGTCAAATCATCAAGCCCGATTTGCGAGGCAAACTGCATGGAAAGCGAATAGGTCAACAACAGGAAAAACAAAAGCGAGCATTGATGAATGTAAAAAACAAAGACCCATGCACTTTTGCCCAACTCAAGGAAAGGGAACAGCCGCAGGCCGACCCGATAGACAAAAACCATCACATCCGCAAAAAAAGGCGGGTAGAGATAGCGGGTGCTTAGGTAGGGATTATTCCCGGCCACAATGTCTCGAAATGCGGTTTCATATTGCAAATAGTCCCATGACCTGCGGCTGAGTTCCACGAGGATGCTAAGGAAGATCAAGCTCACCAGAAACGGCAGCCCGGTCACGATCATCTGGCGGATGGACGGCGCGGTGTGTTCTTTGAAATCCAAATAGGCGGTAAAGGCGATCACACAAAACACGCAAAAAGCGAACAGACCGAACAGGTCTTCCTCCTGTTTTGTGGAAGCCAGGCGGACCACTTCCCACTCCCGCGACCATAGGAACACCCCCGCAAGCACGGCGATCCAATACAAAAACGAAAATCGGATAAATTTATTTGATACCTGCGAAAGAGTGGACATATGCCTGCCTTAAAATAAATGACGATCTGAATCAGTTCGGAAGACTTTGAGGGCGCTTATCTGTGGGCATGATAAAACCCTGGGCTATTTTATTTCAATGGGATACGTTTCCGAATCCCCTCCAGCCTCGATATATATAGATCCCCATCCGGGGTTTACATTACTCGCTATCTCCCACGTCCAGGAACAATAGCCATTTTCGTCGGCAGTCCGAGGACCAAGTCCGCCCGCCTGGCTCAAAATTCCAGATGGTAAAATGAAACCCAATGCACACTCGGTGCCAGGCTGGGTTTGTATCTGGGCGCTGGCTGTTCCTCCGCGATAGGCAACTTCGTCAATAGAAATAAGGTCAAAACCACCAGCGGGGATTTCTGATGTCTCGATGAGCTGTATGGCCGACGCATCCTTGGCGCAACGGAAACCAGCAACATCCCCTACCTGGCGATATACAGATGTAAGAATATATCCAAAATTCCCATTGCCCCCTCCACGAATTATATGAAACTCTCCTGTAGATGGGCCGGTGGGGTTATCTAATGGAGACTGCTGATAATAGTCATGATCGTACCAATCAGAAACTAATTCAGAAAAATTCCCCGCCATATCATATATTCCATAAGGGCTCTTTCCCTTTTCATAACTCCCTACAGGCAGTGTGTTCATGGAACCGCCGCAATTTGAGAAGTTTGCGTTTTCGCAATTGATAGCATCTCCCCAAGGAAAAACTCTTTCATCAGTGCCACGAGCGGCCTTTTCCCACTCTGCCTCAGTTGGCAGTCGCGCATCCCGCCAGTCGCAAAATGTAGTAGCCTGCCCCCAGTTAACAAGTACGGGATAATTACCATATGTAGGATTTCCATAATAAATATCGCGACTCCCAGAAGATATTCTTTCAGGCAGGGAGCATACACCGCCACTGACGCAGGATTCATACTGAGAGTTCGTCACTTCATATTTATCAATATAATAAGCATCCAAATCAACCTGATGGGGGGGAGTTTGATCTGCATACGTAGAAGATTTCTGATCGCAAATTTCAGAACTCCAATAATAATATTTACATAAAGCAATGGTTTCATATAAATTAATCCCCATCGTAAACTTACCCTCCGGCACCAGCACCATGGACACGCCTTTGGCGTCCGTGATTTCGGTGGGCAGAGGAGAAATGGTGGCAGTCAAAGTGGGAACAAGTGCGATTGAATCCGTCTTTGGGACGAGAAGCTGGGTTCCCACCTGAATTTGATTATTTGCACCCATGCAATTGATTGCGGTCAATTCTTCCAGCGAAACATTGTGAGCTACGGCAATGGAAAATAATGTATCGCCCGACTGCACCACATAAACATCCCAATTGCCCGATGCCGTGCCGCAAGGCGTGGAAGTAGTCTGGTTCGTTGCAGAATCAAGAACAGCCTGTGTCGTTGCGCTCGGAACAAAAGGAGGTTTGACCCAAAATTTGGAACTCAACGCAACCAGAATAATCACTGCCACGCTGATCAAGACGATAACCATTTGCTTATTAAATTTACTGAACGGTTTCGCTGTCTCTGGTTTCGGTTTCCCAGCCTGAGGCTGTGGAACGGCCTCAGGTTTTTCTTCCAGCTTTGAATGACTCGTTTCGGGCTTTCCAATTTTCGGTTGAGTGGGAGACAATTTGGGCAAAAAACTTCTTTTCACCTGTAAGGTTGCCCCGATCTTATCCGCCCGCGTTCGTAAAGCGCGCATGAGTCTTTCATATCCATCTGTTTCAAATAAATCCACCCAATGGAAGCGCTTTAAATCGTCAAGAACATCACACACTTCCAATCGGGCAGGGATAATAAAAATTTCGCCCTTGGGAAGCAAATCCGCTTCTTCAAGGGCGATCTTAACTTCCTTTTGCCTAAAACCTTTTTGATTGAACTGCGTCGAATGACAAACAACAACTACATCACTTTCACGTACAGCCTTGCGGATTTCATACTCCCAATCCGCGCCAGCAAGGAGTTTCTCCTTATCCAGCCAGGCATCCACGCCGTCTTTTTTCAGGCGCAAATACAGTTCGCGCACTCGATCTTTATCGCTATGCGCGTGACAAAGGAAAACCTTCAATGGACGCTTGTCTTCGTTCATACCCATCCCATTGCAGTGTGATGAAAATATTATAAGTCAAATTCGGAACTTGTTTGTTTTTTGTTTCGATTCGAAAATCACTCATACCCCTCCTTCCCCCTCAACCGGACAAACGTAACGGGCAACAGCACCTCCTGCAGGTAGGCATCCCCCTCCCGCCGCCACAATTCCAATTCTTGAAATTCGCTCACACCGATGGGCAGGATCATGCGCCCGTGATCGGATAATTGCTCCAGCAGGCTTTTCGGCACGTGGGGCGCGGCGGCAGAGACGATGATCGCATCGTATGGCACAGACTCAAGCCAGCCTTGCGACCCATCCCCGATGTGAATGAAAACATTATTCACTCCGAGATCGGTCAGGGTCTGCTCGGCGCGGTCAGCCAGGGCGGGGATCAACTCAATGGAATGAACCTCAAGCGCAAGCGCGGAAAGAAGTGCTGTCTGATAGCCCGAGCCTGTCCCCACTTCGAGCACGCGCTCGGCGCCAGTCAACTCCAAAGCCTGGATCATATAAGCCACGATGTACGGTTGCGAAATCGTCTGCCCAAAGCCGATCGGATGCGGGTGGTCTTCGTATGCCAGTTTGCGCAGCGCAGGCGGCATAAAAAGGTGGCGCGGGGTCGTTTCAAAAGCGGCAAGCACACGTGCATCGTAAATCCCCCGCGCGCGGAGCTGGTGCTCCACCATGCGTTTTCGTTCGTCGAAAAATTTCTGAAGCAAGCGAGCTTCCCTCCGCAAAAATTATATCCTTCATTCTTCGGGCGGGGTAAATCTTTCGCGCTATAATTCGGCAAGAGGAGATTTCCATGCTCGTCATCATCAGCGACCTTCACCTTGGAGATGGAACCACAGCCGATTCGATCTCGCCCAGCGCGTTTCGACTCTTTTCCCGCCGACTCACCGAAACAGCCCTCTTCGCCTCCTGGCGCAGGGACGGCGGATACCGTCCGATTGAGGGGCTCGACGTTTTGCTGCTGGGCGACATCCTCGATCCGCTCCATTCCGCCCGCTGGCTGGACACAACTTCAAGCGACTCGACCTACATCCGACCGTGGAGCGACCCTGCCAACCCAGCCTACGCGCCTAAATTACTCGAAGTGACCAAAGCGATTTTGGAACACAATGAGGATTCCATGCAGATCATGCGGCGGCTCGCCAGAGGGGAGGAGATTCGCCTCGCGCCTGCGAACAGCAAAAACGAACCTGATTTTCAAAGCGCGGAACAAATCCCGCTTAAGGTGCGCTTTCATTATATGGTGGGCAATCACGATTGGTATTACCACCTGAAAGGCGAAGCGTTCGACAAAATCCGCTTCGAGATGATTCAAAAGATGGGGTTGAGCAATCCTGTCTCCCCCTTTCCGTATGATGCGGACGAGTCGCCGTTTTTAAAGGATTTGTTCGAACGGCACAAGGTCCTTGCCCGGCATGGCGATTTGTACGATAAATTTAACTTCAACCGCGAAAAAGGCCGAGACTTTGGCACCGTTGGTGATGCCTTCACCATGGATGTGTGCAACCGCTTTCCCGTGGAAGTACAAAAACGATACGGCGATTCCCTGCCGATGGGAATCATAGATAGTTTACGCAAGATCGCCAACATCCGCCCTGTGCTGGCGGCTCCGCTTTGGATCAGCGGCCAGATCAAAAATTATGCGGGCGAGCATCCCCTGGAAGACGAATTAAAGGGAGTATGGGACGAGATCGCAGACGAATTCCTGCAAATGGATTTTGTACGCGAAGCAGACAAGGCCTTTCGATTCGATGTTGTGGATGCGATGGAATTGATCGTGAAGATTTCCGGGCGCGCCTCGTTCGCCACCATCAACGACGTGGTCATCTGGGTGCGGAAAAAGATGTGGGGCAACAAACATTCCTTCGCCAGCCATGCGCTGAAAGAGCCCGTCTTCCTGAGTGGCAAAGCCCGGAATATTATTTATGGGCATACCCATCATTATGAAGTTGTGCCGCTGGGGTTGAATATCGCCGCGCCCAACCCTGAAAGCCAGGTCTATTTCAATGCCGGCACCTGGCATTCCTATTACGACCTTGCCATTCAAGATCCGAAGGAACAAAAATTCGTTCCGTATCAGGCGCTGACCTATCTCACATTTTATACCCCCGAGGAACATGACGGCCGCTGCTTCGAGACCTGGTCCGGGGCGTATGCGTGAGTGCATGTCATTGCGAACGCCTCGCAATGATATATTTTATGTAGCCCTCAGTACATCCAGCGGATCGATGCCGCGCTTCATGCCCAGCCCGTGCAGGATCAACCCAAACTGAGAGAATCCAAACCAGAACAGGCCAGCCGTCAGGGAGAGTGAGGCGTTGTCGATCCAGCGCGGCGCGGACTCGATTAACGTCGCAATCTGCCTGCGCCAGCCTGCGGCTTTTTGGTCATATTCGTTGAGCACGAGCAAAAGGTCTTCGAGCTGCTGCCTGGTCTCGTTGAAATCCCCGCCCAACAAATAAGAAGTATCGCTGATAAAAGTGGAGGCGCGCTGCGCCAGGTCTTGCACGTCGGCAATGCCGCTGTCGAGCTCATTCACCTGGTCGATGATGCTCGCCAGCAGTTCATCGCCGGGGATGGTCAGGTTCACAAAGGGAAGCGAATTGAACTGTTCCAAAGCAGCGCGTAAATCCTCCAGCGTGCCGCGGACTTCGGTGATGTTTGCGCGCGTGGTCTCCAAACCGGGGATGAGTTGATCATCGAGCGTGCTGTTGACATCCTCCATTAATTGCTTCGCATCGGTGGTCTGTTGGGTGAGCGAGGCGAGTGCATCCTCGGCGGATTGGATGATACGCAGGGCGCGCTCCACCTCCGTTTTTGCATCTCGCAGATCGGTTTGGATCTGTGCCAGTTGTCTGTCCGCCTCCTGCAAACGGGCAGTGGTTACTTTTGTGAGCGGCTCGTTGTAAGCCCAGGCCAGCACGATCCCAACCACGCTCAAGACCAGCAGGGTTGAACTGAGGACGATCAAAGTACCGATGAGGATTTTTCGCGCCATGGTTTGTCCTTCCATCTGTGAAAGAGAAATATCTGGATTTTTGAAAATTATACAGCCAAAAGGAAAATTCCCTCTTGACAAAGCTATAAAATTAGACTAATATCTAATTAGACATTGGTCTAATAAAGGCATTTGCCTAAGCGTCGTTTTTACCAGAGGAGAGACAGCCATGTCTACACAAAATTGTGACCAATTAATGGAAAAGCAAATAATCTACACAGAATCTGCCGTACCTGTGGAAAAATCCACACGAAGCGTTTTCACCAGCCAGACCGGGCAGGTGCTTGTTGCGCTTGGAACGCTCTTCAAACACGTACCGCCCTTCAATGAGTCCATCGACAATAGCACCAGTGAAACCCTGATCTCCATCGGCCGAAAGCTGAAATCCACAAAGTAAGCAGAACAACGAGGCATTCATGGAAACTCTGGCTGAAAAGCAAATCACCTCCCCCGACATTACCTGGGATTTTGGAACAGCCTATGAGCTGTTCATCAGCCTGCACGTTTTGCTCCAACCGGAATATTTCGGCCTCCGGCCTTCCTGGGCCGCCGGGGTCCGCTCGCGAATTCCAGCCGCGGAACGCAAACTGTTGGAGGAGGTGTATCCGCTTCTTGGCATACCGCTCAAATGGATCAACAGCCTGCCCGCTCCCAAAGACGCCCTCAGCGCTCTGTGGGCGATGAAGCAAATCCCCGCCGCAGAACGGTTGATCGAACTCTACGGCATCCGCGAACCCTACGAAACCAATGACCTCGAAGAGGACAAAAAACATATTGCCTTCAAAGAAATTCTTTTGCGGATTTTTGCCGAAGGGAAATGGAACTCCACCGATGTGGACTTCTTTCATAAATTATTTTCCAAAAAACATGAAAGAATCAAACGCGAAGCTGTAGAGTCCGCGCTGGATTGGTGGAGCCGCCCGGCGGAACTGGGCGAAGCCTACCTGGCCGCATTCCAATCTTACTATCAAGCGTTTTTCGAAGAAGAGGAAAAACGCGTCGAACCCGTACTCCGGGCTGGGTTGGAACGCGCCCAGGCATTATCCGCCTCTGTGAGTTTTGAAGAATTATTCACCGAACTTTCACAGGGCATCCAACTCGGGGATGAATTCCGCGCCGCAAAATTCATCATCGCCCCCGCCTTCTGGACCACCCCATTGATCATCTTCGAAAAAATGGACAAGGACACCATGCTCCTGCTCTTCGGCGCCCGCCCTGTGGATATGTCCGTGATCCCGGGCGAGACCGTGCCGGACGCACTGGTGAGATCGCTAAAAGCATTGGCCGACCCCACACGCTTGAAGATCTTATATTATCTTTCCAAAGAAAGCCTGACCCCGTCTGAAATTGCCCGCAAACTGCAGCTGCGCCCCCCCACAGTAACGCATCACTTAAGTGAATTGCGTCTTGCCAGCCTTGTGGAACTTTCTTTAAATCACGATGAAAAACGCTATGCTGTCCGCAAGCAGGCCCTGGAATCAATCTTCGGCAACCTGCAATCCTTTTTAGCGAACAATCCACAAAAAGAACAATAGGGTAGGCATGAACGAACAAAGCACAAAAGTCCCCAAACTCTTGCTGGTAATGAGCGAATACAACTCCCAGATCCGCGCCTTCAAGCCGAATGCGCGGCTTTATCTGTTTAACGTCATCCTCACCGGGGCGGTGATGGGCGTCTTCCGTTTGATCTTCAACTTTTACGTCCTCAGCCTCGGCTTTGACGAAGCCATGCTCGGAAACCTCATCACCACCAGCAGTTTCGTCGCTCTCATCGCGGCGCTGCCCATGGGTTACCTGGCAGATATCATCGGACGCAAAGGCTCGCTTCTTCTCTCCGGGGCACTCCTCAGCATATCCATCCTTGCCATGGCGCTCTGGCAATCGGAGACGTCGTTCTATTCAATGAACGTCCTCTCCGGCATCGCGCAAAGCCTGGCGGGCGTCACCATGTCCCCCTTCCTGATGGAGAACAGCAACGAAAAAGAGCGGACGTACCTCTTCAGCTTTGGCCAGGGCCTGCAAATGACCATGGCCTCCGTCGGCAACTGGATTGGCGGCTACCTGCCCACCTGGATGGGCAATGCCAAAAATGTAATTGCCACAAGCAGCACCGCATACGGCGATTCGATCTTGATCATCGGCATCGGCGCGGCGCTCGCCATTCTTCCGCTGATATTTCTCACTTCACCAAAACTTGAGCACAGCCAGCGCGCCATCTTTGCGCCTTTCCAATATGCCGCAAAGAATCCAGTCCTGCTCACGAAATTGATCCTGCCCATGCTGCTCACCTCGCTCGGCGCGGGACTCATCATGCCGTTCATGAATGTCTTTTTCCGTGTAGTGCATCACCAGCCGGACCCGGTCATTGGAGCCCTCTTTGCATGGGGATCGCTAGCCATGGGCATCGGTTTGTTGATCGCACCGCCCCTCGCCGAGCGAACCGGGAAAATCCAACTTGTGGTCATCACACAGGCGCTTTCAATTCCCTTCCTTATTTTGCTCGGTTTCTCGCCCATCTTCTGGGTCGGCGCAGCCACGTATTACATCCGCCTCACGTTGATGAACATGAGCTCGCCCGTCTACCAGACCTTTATTATGGAACATGTTGAACCTACCGGCCGCGCCACCGTCGCCAGCCTCACCAGCATGGCCTGGAATTTCGGCTGGGCATTCAGCCCCACGATCAGCGGCTGGCTGCAAGTCAAATATGGGTTTGGCCCTCCATTCATGGGGACAATCGTCCTCTACACAATCTCCGTTATCATGTACTGGGCGTTCTTCTGGCGGGGCAGTATCGCTGCCGTCCCAGCTACAGCGGCGGCAGATTAAACAAAACCATATCCTCCTCCAAAGGAAAGCAGGTCGGATGAAAAGTCCGGCCTGCTCTTTTTTATGGCAAAATTGGAATATGGAAAAGAAAAAGCGAATGCACGACATCCTTATCCTCGGCGGCGGCCCAAGCGGACTCTCCACTGCATTACATCTGGCAAAGATTGCCCCGCATCTTACATCCCGAATCCTGATTCTCGAAAAGGAACATTATCCACGCCTCAAGCTCTGCGCAGGCGGACTCGTCGTTGACGCCGAGATCATCCTCGAACGGCTCGGCCTCGATGTCCGCGAAGTCCCTCACGTGGATGCGGACGATATTCGCTTCGATTTTGCAGGCAAGGGACTCACCGTCCGCGTACCAAAGCGGCATGCCATCCGCGTCATCCGCCGCGACGAGTTCGATCATTGGCTGGCAAAAAAGACCCGTGAAGCGGGAATCGAAATTCGAGAAGGCGTTAAGGTCAACAAAATCATTCCTGACGAATCCGGTGTCGCCGTCGAAACCGATCAGGGTGAATTCCGCGCAGAGATCGTCGTCGGCGCGGACGGTTCGAACGGTATTACCCGCCGCTGTATTTTTCCCAATGAACCGGTTTATACGGCAAGGGTTTTAGAGGTCATTACCCCCGATTACTCCCCCGCAAATGATGAGATTGACCCGGGAAAGAACATCAACCGCAGAGATGCGGCATTTTTCGATTTCTTTCCCGTCCCGAACAACATCGCCGGCTACACCTGGGACTTCCCCACCCAGGTCAACGGTACACCCATGCGCTGCTGGGGCATTTATGATACGAACCTGCTGGCAGACCAAAAACGCCCCGCCTTGAAAGAGCCGCTCGCGGAAGAGATGAAACGTCACGGCTTCGAGTTGGATAAGTACGAGATCAAAGGCCACCCCATCCGCTGGTATAACCCACGGAACAACGCGTCAGTTCCCCGGGTGCTGCTGGTCGGGGATGCGGTGGGCGCAGACCCGATCTTCGGCGAAGGCATCAGCATCGCGCTGGGATATGGAGCCCTTGCCGCCCGGGAGATCGCAGAGTCGCATCGGCGCGGCGAATTTTCATTTGCCGGATACAAGCGTCGGCTGGCACGAAGCGGGCTGGGCCAGGCCTTATTCGCGCGCTGGTTCATCACCCAGGTCATTTACACATTCAAATGGAAGTGGTTTCAAATCCTGCTCTGGCGAATGTTGAAACCAATCGTTCTGCTTGCCGCATGGATTTTCGTTTTGAATTGGAGCAAAAGAATCCCCCAGCGCCTGTCCCCTTTTACGGCGTGACTTTTTTAATAAAGCCCGGCGTATTCAAATCGCGTTCGAGAAGGTAGGTGAAATATCCCTGCATAAGGACTTCCGCCTCTTTCTTAACCTCCGGGCTGGGATGTGCGCGAGAGGCATCCCTGTAGCTGGACCTTTGGAAGTGACGCAAATACTTGAGCGTTTCGACGGAGATCCTGGCAAGGTTGGTCAAACCCTGCCCGCAGCGGGGGCAAATGACTCCGCCGCCCGTGAACGAAAAAAACTGGTCTTCGGGCAAAATCTCTCGCGCGCAATTGGCGCATTCGAATAACCGGGGGCGAAACCCCACCGCATCCAGCAATCTCATTTCGTAATATCGAACCGCAAGCCAGGCTTCGGCTTCTTTTTCGATGCGGTCAAAGGTCTCGACCAGCAATCGGAATAGGGTTGGGTTCCCGCCTTCCTCTTCGTAGGAAAAACGCAGCAACAACTCAACAACATACGAGGCGTAACTTAATTTCACAAGGTCATCATGCAACGGGAGAAATGCATTTACGGTTTCCACCTGGGTGACGATCAGCAGGTCGCGGCCTTTTGCAAGCTGCACGGTAATTTGGGTGAAGGGCTGTAAATGCCCGCCCTTGCGCGATGTCATCTTTCTTGCGCCTTTTGCCAGCGCGCGAACCATGCCCTGCTCGCGGGTGTACAGCGTGAGCAATTGGTCGGCTTCGCCCCAATCGGCATGGCGGAGCACAACAGCAGAAGCGCGGAACGAGCGGAAATCTGACATGGAAAAATTACGGGTTACGTAATTAAATGCTTGGGCGTGAATGCCTCGGGCAGTAATTCGTGGACGGTGGTTTCCTTTACTAAATTTCCCTTTCCATCCGCCATCAAAACGATGGTGTCCAATCCGAATTCAGCCATCACCTGGCGGCACCCGCCGCAGGGGGAACCGCCATTATTCGTCACCACGGCGATCACCTCGAATTCCGTCTCGCCGTCCGAAACAGCCTTGAAAATGGCAACCCGCTCGGCACACATGGTCTGTGGGTAGGCGGCATTTTCCACGTTGATACCGGTGTACAACCGTCCGGACTTCGTCCGCAGGGATGCGCCAACCGGATACTTCGAATACGGCACGTAAGCGCGGCGGCGGGCTTCGAGAGCCAGGTCGATCAAAGATTGTTTTTCTTCCTTTTTCAGAGACATCGTAATAACCTGCCTATTTCTTTTTAACTTTCCGTTCCAGTTTTTTGATGGCTCGGGCGGGCATGCCCACCACCAGTGTATCCTCCGCCACGTTTTTCGTCACTACCGCGCCGGCGCCGGTACGCGCGCCCGAGCCGACCTTCAATGGAGCCACAAGCATGGTATCCGAGCCGATGAAAACATCCTCCCCGATCTCAGTGGCATGTTTCTTTTCGCCATCGTAATTGCAGGTGATGGTCCCCGCGCCGATATTGGTGTTCGCGCCAATCTGCGCATTGCCGATGTAGGAGAAGTGCCCCATCTTCACGCCTTCGGCCAGGTACGAATCCTTCACTTCGCCAAAATTTCCCATGTGGACATGACTTCCCAAATGAGCGCCCTTTCGCAGCCGCGCGAACGGACCCATATCCACGTCGTTTTCAAGCACCGCGCCTTCAAGAACCGAGGCAAGCACCTTGCAGCGGTCGCCGATTTTCGTATCGCGGAGGATGGAGTTCGGCCCAATTACGTTGCCTTCGCCTATCTCGGTGCTTCCGTGCAAATAAGAATTCGGCATAAGGACAGTATCCCTGCCAATTTTCACGCCTGCCTCGATGTAAGTGGAAGCGGGATCCATCATCGTGACGCCATTCAGCATATGTTCATGATTGATCCTGCGGCGCATAGCAGCTTCCACTTCCGAAAGATGCACGCGGGTATTAATGCCGATGGTCTCTTCGAGATCATCCATGACCGTGGCCTGAACGGGCAGACCGGCTTGGGATGCCAATTCAACGATGTCTGTCAAATAATATTCGCCTTTTTTGGGATTCTTCGGGATGCGGTGCAGGGCATCCCACAACCAGTTGGCATCGAAACAATATCCGCCCACGTTCAATTCCTTGACCTGTAACTGCTCTGCCGTGGCGATATATTCCTCGACGATGGCTTCCACCGAGTCGTCCACCTTGCGGATGATACGCCCGAACCCGCGCGGGTCGTCGGCGACCACCGTCAACATGGAAATGGGACCCTTGTTCTTCCGCTGCGTTTCCACGAGCTTTTCCAGGGTCTCGCCACGCAGGAGGGGCATGTCGCTGTAGCAAACAACAACAAGGTCTGTCTTTCCCTTCAATAAAGATTCAGCCTGCATCACGGCATGGCCGGTGCCAAGCTGGGGTTCCTGCAAAACCGTTTGCGCGGAATCGCCAAGGTATTTCGTCACCTCCTCCGCGCCATGCCCAACCACAACAATGGGCTTCTCGGTGGTGGCTTGTTGAATGGCCCGCATGGCATGCCAGATCATGGGTTTGCCTGCGATCGGATGCAGCACTTTTGGCAGGGAGGATTTCATGCGGGTACCCTGCCCGGCGGCAAGGAGAATGGCGGTTATCTTCATATTGTCACCTCTACCCGGCAGATCCCAATCAGTTGGATTGAATTATGCGGGGTAACAAAAACAGGATTTATGCGGCGGTGGCCCGCTCTGCGCAAATCCTGTTTGAGAAAAAATTTCCGCTGATGCGGATGTGTCAGGCTGGGGCACCTGGATTCGAACCAAGATCCACAGCTCCAAAGGCTGGTGTGCTGCCATTGCACCATGCCCCAGTGCGGGCAAAATTGTATCACAAAAAATTTAATTTCCGTCCGGGATAATGCCAAGCTTGCGAGCTTCTTCGAGCGAGATCACTTCGGGTGATGCCGGTTTACTGCCATGTTTTTCCGCGGCTTGAGTCCAGAAGTCATCGGCGTCTGCCGCTTTGGCTTTTTTGGCGGAGGCGTCCTTTAGCAGGGCTTCCATTTCCGGGGCGGGAACTGCCCGGGCAAGTTTATCTGTTTGTGGTTTGGCAACCACTGTCGGCGCGGAGGAGGAGGCGGGTCTTTCCTTTTCAGAAACGGCTTTCAATTCACCGGTCACTCCCATGGATTTGAGCGATTTTTCAACCTCGGTCCGCAAAGCAAGCAATCCGCTGATCGTTTCAATGATGCGGTCTTCGGAAGCCAGACCAGTGCCTGCAACGAGCAGCCCGTATAACGGAGTGACTGGTATGAAGAGGAGATCGTGGTCTCCCCCGCTAAAGACATGATAGGAGTCGATGGTCTCCTGGTGGTTGTGGCGGGCGACTTTTAAGCTGGCGCTGTGGATCGCCATGAGGGTGGAGATGAGGGAAACTTCCATGCTGGAGTCATGAAGTTTTCCCGTGCGCGCCTGCACGAGGCCGCGGTCATTGAGCAGAAAGACCGCTTCGGCTTTAATATCCTGCCGAAAATTGGCAAGCAGGTCAGATACTCTGGAATGACGTTCCTCCACCTGCTCGCCCTTTTTTTCCGGAGGGAAGATGGTTTGCACAAGACCAAGCCCGCGCTCGACCACATCCAAAAAATCCGCGAGGGGGACGGGCTTGTCGAAGATCGCGAGGGCGCCGCCGTTGAGCATTTCCTCGCGCATCTTTCTTTCGGTCATGCCGGTGATGAAGACCACTTTTACTTCCGGGTGGCGGGCGCGGACTTTGTGCATCAGTTCCACGCCGCTCATACCGGGCAGCATGTAATCTGTGATCAGCAGGTCAACCGGATGGCGGCCGGACTCAAGGAGCGCCTCTTCGCCGGAGGGCGCTTCTAAGATCTTGATCTCCTTGTTCTTGAGCGTATCCAGCGTGGAGTGCAGAAGCCGCAAAATATCGCGGTGATCGTCGACGAGCAAAACATTATGACCCATGAGATGCCTGTTCGTCGATTGCCTGGATTTTGTTCCCTGATGTTCCGCGGACTAAAAAAAATGAATTGCGATCGGTTTTGGTCACAGCCGACTCCTAATAAATGGATAACTGAATTATAGCAAGTTTGGGAACCCTAAACAACGTTCCTTACGTACCTGTAAACTCAGCCGGGTGAGGGAATTCATCAATTTTCGCAGTCATCGCCCCGCGCAATCGATTCGATGTTCCAAAGCGGGTTGGCCGTCGGGTCGAAATCGAAATTGCATATATCAGGGCGGGTTGCTGCAACCCGTAAGCGATAAAAAAGAGGAATGGCGGGAAAGTCGGTGGAGAAAATATTTTGGGTCTGGCGCTGCAAGACTATATAATCTGGATCGCCGGGAAGGAGCTGCTGGGCAGAGATACAGGCCGTGTCATATTCCTTATTGCTGTAGCCGCTCAGATTTGTTCCTTTCCATTGATTAGCTTCATCGGGAATTTCCGCAGTGGTGAACCAGCCGCAGGGCGGTTCAATGCCGTCGACTCCCAGGGCGTATTCAGCCATGTCAAAGCTGCGGCCAAAAAGGAAACCCGCCGGACCGGATGCATATAAGTCGTTTTGGGAAAAGTATTGCACGTTCAGCCCAATGCCGCATTTGGCAAGTGACTCTTCCAGAATTTCCACCACCTGCCTGCGCTGTGTGGCAGTCGTGGTGTAGTAATTCAATTGCAGCTCTGTGTTATATGCGACGTTTTTTACATTTACGGCGCGAAGCGGTGTGGATGGATCGTTGTCAGTGTCATTCCAACCCGCCTGCTTAAGCAGGGAAATTCCCACTTGCGGGTCAAACGGAATGGGTTCGATATTTGAGTCGTATAAAGGATGTTCCGGGGGGAGATAAGTTACCGGAACGGTCGACAGGCCGAATAATACGTGGTCGACGATTGATTGTCTGTCGAGGCAATAGGCAATTCCCTGGCGGGTGTGCTGGTCTGCAAAGACATTCTGGCGGTCCCTTTGAATATCATAACCATTATCGTAAGAGGCGGGCACAAGTCCCAGCCCAAGCCATTCCACGCTCATGCCAATGGTGAAGTACGCCTTTGCCTGCCCGGCCTTTTGCATCTCCTGTAACAGGCCTGCATGAGCATCGAGGTTGATGGTTGGGTCGAGAATGTCACAGCGGCCTGCCACCAATTCGCTCAGAGCCATGTCCGGGTTGGGAATGAAGCGAAAGTTAAGCGCATCAACTTTTGGGTAGCCATCTCCCGTGCGGAAGTAGTATGGATTCTTCGTCAGGGCAATGTGGTCGCCCGCAATCCACTCTTTCATCATAAACGGCCCCCATCCAAGCGGCGAGCGGGACGAAACATCCACAGTTTGTAATTGCCCGGCCGGAAACTCACCCCAAACATGCTGCGGTGCTGGATTCCAAAAATTGGTGAAAAAGGCCGGGTCGATGAAGCCCGGCATGCCCCACCATTGGAGCGTGTGTTCATCGGCGGCTTCGTATACCTGTGTGCGTTCGATCAAATACGAATTGACATCCGCTTCCGATGCAAGTTCAAAGGAATAGACGGAGTCATCGGCGGTAAGAGGAGTTCCGTCGGCCCAGGTCAAATCCGGGCGCAGGCGGAAGGTAACAACCATTTGATCCATTTCCAAATCAGCTGTGCCATCGTAGGTTATGACGCAATCCTCGCTGCGACATTCAGCAGGGCGGACGCGCACACCCTCCTCCAACGCGGCGAGGTTTCCGTTCGCATCCACCACCTGACCTGCGGGCTGTACCGCGGTTCTGACGATTTGCGCGTCCCCGTTTTCAAACGACGGAATCTTCGTGAAAATGACCGGTTGATACTCATACCCCACCGTATCGAGCGGCCCATCATAGATTGCGGCAAGGACGCTCCGCGCGGCATCGTTAAGATCGCCAAACGGATAGAGGGTGTTCGGTTCCGCGCCCAGGCATATCGTCAGGGGAATTTCCACACCCGAGTCAGGGGGGTTGGTTGGGAAAGGTGTGGATAACGGCGCGGGTGTCTCCTGTAATTGCGGGGTTAAACAAGCAGTAATCAGGAGAAGCGCCAAAAACACAAACACGATCTTATTTTTCATGGTGGCCTGCCGATAACTATCCGTGTTGGGTGTCGAGAAATTGGACAAAGAGGAAACGATTCCTAAAACCCGAAAATTGGAGGGATGCCGCAAAAAGATGGCTGCTTTGCGAACTCGATCTTTAATGTAATTATAACAACGTTGAATGGTGAAAGGAGCGCGGGTTAAAAAGGAAAAAAAGACTGCCTTGCGGGCAGTCTTTTTTTCCTTTTGATCTATTCCACAAGCCAGCAGGCCACCCAGTGACCGGGCCTGACTTCCTTGAACTCGGGTTCTTCCACAGAGCATTTTGCAATGGCCACAGGACAACGGGTGTGAAAGCGGCAACCCTTGGGCGGGTTGAGCGGGCTCGGCACATCCCCTTTGAGAATGGTGCGCTCCCGTTTGATTTCAGGGTGTGGAATTGGGATGGCAGACAGCAGCGCTTTTGTATATGGATGCAAAGGTTCGCGGTATAGGGCATCGCGTCCCGTCAACTCCACCATCTTGCCAAGATACATCACCGCTACACGGTCGGAGATATGTTCCACAACGCTCAGGTTATGGGCGATAAAAAGATAGGTAAGTCCAAATTCCTTTTGCAGGTCTTTAAGGATGTTCAACACCTGCGACTGGATGGAAACATCCAACGCGGAAACAGGTTCGTCGCAGACGATGAATTTTGGACGCAACGCGAGCGCGCGGGCAATGCCGATGCGCTGGCGCTGGCCGCCGGAGAATTCATGCGGATAACGGCGGGCATGGTATTCCTCCAACCCCACCTTTTTGAGCATGTTGATGGCAATTTCCCAGCGTTCCTTGGGGTGGCCGATCCTGTGAATCTGCAGCCCCTCCATCACCGCTTCACCGATCGGCATGCGGGGATTCAAGGAAGCATAGGGATCCTGGAAGATGATCTGCATATCGCGCCGCAACGCTTTGAGCGATTTGGGACGCATGGTGATAATGTTTTCCCCGTTGAAGGAGACCTCGCCAGAGGTCGGCTCAATGAGGCGGAGAATCGAACGGCCTACGGTTGTTTTTCCGCATCCCGATTCACCCACCATGCCGAGAGTCTCGCCGCTTTTTACCGCGAAACTAACCTTATCCACGGCCTGCACCCAGGCAGTGATCCGCTGAAATACGCCGGAACGAACGGGAAAATATTTTGTAAGATTCTTTACAACCAACAAATCTGGCTTTTCTTGAGTTTGCATATTTATGTTCATAGCCATATCATCTCTTTTAGGATTTGCTTCCATGCTTTAGCGGGGCAACGTGCTGGTCGGAGTCCTGATAAAGCCAGCAGCGTACCTTATGTCCCTCGGAAATATCCGCCAATTCAGGGCGTTTATCGGTACAAATCGACAAGTTGTGTTCAATGCGCGCCATGCAGCGTGGAGCAAAACGGCAGCCAGCAGGCAGGTTGACAAGGTTTGGGACCGACCCGGGGATCACATCCAATCGCTCGCGGACTTCGCCGAGAACCGGGATCGAACCGATCAGGCCTTTGGTGTAGGGGTGAAGCGGGAGGTCGAAAAGCGAAGAAACTGGCGATTGCTCAACAATTTCACCTGCATACATCACAGCGACACGGTCTGCCATTTCAGCGATGACGCCCAGATCGTGGGTGATCAATATCATGGCGGAGCCCAACTGGTTTCGCATTTCCCGCATCAAATCCAGGATTTGAGCCTGGATCGTTACATCCAAAGCAGTGGTCGGCTCATCTGCAATCAAGAGATCCGGAACGCATGCAAGCGCCATCGCGATCATGACGCGCTGCGCCATGCCGCCGGAAAGCTCATGCGGAAAGGATTCCGCGCGGCTCTCAGGTTCAGGAATGCCCACCAGTTTCAATAACTCAATTGCGCGGTTCTTGCCTGCCTCTTTCCCAAAATCCTGATGGATATTGAGAACTTCCGAAATCTGGTCGCCAGCCCGAAACACAGGGTTGAGCGCAGACTGGGGCTGTTGGAAAATCATGGAAATGCGATTGCCGCGTACTTGCATCATTTCCTCTTCCGTAGCCTTGACCAGGTCCTTGCCGTCAAAGAGGATCTCGCCATCTTCGATCTTTCCAGGGACGCTGATCAGCCGCATGATGGAAAGGGACGTGACACTCTTTCCGCAGCCTGATTCGCCCACGATGCCGAGCACTTCACCTTGATTCACTTCGAAACTCACCCCATCCACAGCACGGACAACGCCGTCTTCGGTATAAAAATAGGTCTTTAGATTACGTACTTCAAGCAATGGTTTTTGGTTGTTCGTTGCCACAGGGATCTCCGCAATTGAGATTTTTTCTTGCCGATTATAACTTCAAACGTGGGTCAAGCGCATCCCGCAAGCCGTCGCCGATATAATTGAAGGCAAGGGAACAGACAAAGATCGGAATTCCAGGCAACAAGGGCAGCCAGGGTTTGTCAAACATATAGGTCTGTGTGGCGGAGAGCATATTTCCCCAGGTGGGAACCGGGTCCTGGATGCCAAAACCGAGAAATGCAAGCGCCGCCTCGGCAACAACATATCCCGCAAGACCCAGTGAAGCATCCACAATGATCGGGGCCATGGCATTGGGGATCATATGCTTCAAAATGATCCAGATATTCGTGGCGCCAAGCGATCGGGATGCTTCAACGAAGGTCTGTTCACGTAAAGATAATACCGTACCGCGCATCAATTGTGCCGATGAGAGCCAGCCGAAGCCAGCCAGAACGATCACGATCAATACCGCATTACGGGCGTCCCGCGGACCAAGCAGCATCAATTTGCCGACAAAATTCAAGACCGAATCCGGGATGGGGATCAGGTCTTCATTTCGTAAAAGCATCGAGGAGATGATCAACAACAAGGGCAAGGTTGGAATGGTGAGCATGAACTCTACAAAGCGCATGAGCACCGCATCCACCCAGCCGCCATAGAAACCGGAAACCGATCCAACCAAAATTCCGATCGTCTCGGAAATAAGCACGGAGAGCAAAGCCACCGTCAACGAAATTCGTCCGGCATAGATCAGGCGTGAAAAATAATCGCGCCCGATATTATCTGTCCCAAGATAATGGACCCGCCCGGTTGCTTCGTCCACCGTTCCAAAGGGCACGAAGTATTTATTGACGTTCAGTTCATCGACTTTGAATGAAGTGATGTAAGGCGCCAGGATGGTGACGATGAAGATGAGCACCATGACGGCCAATGAAACCATTGCCAGGCGATGGCGCACAAAACGCCTCAAAACGATCTGGAACGGACTGCGCTCTTCGATGGTTACGGATTCAGCATCAAGCTTGTCTAATTGGGCAGATACAGTCATTGAAAAATATCCTCAACGCTATTGTAAACGAATGCGGGGATCCACAATCGTATAGAGTATGTCACGCAAAAGTGTGGCAATTACGGTTAGAACTGCCAGGATGAAGAAGATCGCCATGGCCACCGGGTAATCATAATCTCCCAGTGCCAGGATATACAAACGCCCCATGCCCGGCCAGGCAAAGATACTTTCCGTAATGATCGCGCCGCTGAACAAACCCGGTATCGTGAATACAACAATTGTGACAAACGGGATCAAGGCGTTTCTTAGTGCGTGTTTCATAATGACAGCGATCTCTGTCAAGCCTTTCGCGCGCGCTGTGCGGACGTAATCCTGGCGCAGCACGTCCAGCATACTGGCGCGAATGAACCGACTCCACCCTGCAACATTGATCAAGGTCAACACGGTAACAGGCAGGATCAAATGCAGGATTCTATCCTTTGCAGAACCGGCCGCCACCTCGCCAATCCAGGGAATGGTGTAATCACGAACAGACTCCGATAAACCCGCGGGGATATAAGGCAGACCCGCGCCTTTTGGAAGGATCGAAAATAAAAGGATCAAAAGCAGGCCAAAGAAAAAACTGGGCATGGCCGAGCCCATAAATGCCAGAGTTGTAAAAATATAATCGAATTTTGAATACTGGCGGACGGCTGAATAGATCCCCAACGGAATTCCAATCACAAGTGACAAGAGTGTTTCGAGGCCGATCAACTGTAAGGTTTTTGCTAAGCGGCTTTCAATAAGATCACTGACTGGGCGGTCTCGCAAAATGCGCCACGACAACCCAAAATCCCCCAAAAGAATGCCCCGGCTGGTCCGACGGCCGACGAGGTCTTTCAGATATACACTTTCCTTGCACCCCACCACGACGATCTCGTATTCACCGCGCGAATTTAATACTTCAGCTTCGATAGGCTTGCGGCAGCCGACAACCATATCTCCAAAATACTCATTTCCGCCAATTACCAGCGGTCCGCGGGGCATACCGATCAACCAGCGGCTGAATCGTACCCAAAGGTTTAAGTCAAGTTCAAAGGAGGCGCGGATGCGGGCAATGTCATCTTCTGTGATCTGAAACCGGCCGGATTGCTGGATTTGACGCAAGCCCGCCATGGGTCCTCCAGGCGCAAAACTCAACAGGACATAGGTGGCCACTGCTGAGATAAATACCACCAAAATCGATTGCAAAACACGGCGGATCAGATACGCAGTCATAACTTCTCCAACTGGCAGACGGGATTTTTATATATATATTGGGGTAGGCACTTGCGCGCCTACCCCATTCTAACTCAGCTTACTTTTTTACAAATTAGCGGATGAACAACTGGACGTCGATATGTTCCCAGGTGCCGCCGGCTTCGACGTAGGTAACAATCTTGCCTTCATCTGCAGCAGCCTTCAGGGTTTCATTGAGGCCAGCCAGGGTTTCGGAAGCCAGGATGTCGACTTCGCCGCCGAGCAGCAAGGCTTCGGCGCTTTCAGCGGTGACGATCTGGATCACGAAGTTCGGGGAGGCAGGAGCGCCGCCAACCCAGTATTCATTCGCGGCAAAGACCAGTTTCTCGCCCTTGACCCATTCAACCAGCTTGTAAGGACCATAAGAAAGAGGTGTCTCAGCTACGAGGGGATTGGTCGCCCATTCCGCGGCGGGAACATCACCCAACTGATGAGCAGGATAGATGCGCCAAACAGGGACGAAGTATAGCGGGTCCTGAACACCGGGGATCCAAGTCTGGACGTAACCAACAGCATCGGAGAGGAACTCAACGCCGGCGGTCTTCTCGCAGGTGATGAATGAGGTTGCGCCGGAATCTTCAGCGCAGTCGATTTTGTAACCAAGTTCGAGGTCGGCGCTGGAGACGGGGGTGCCGTCTTCCCAGGTCAGGCCATCGATGATTTCGAAGCGGGAGACCAGTTGTTTCATGGTGACGGTTCCACCGGTGAACTCAACTCTTTCGCCAGCGGCGTTGTTAACGAACACGCCAGCTGCAAGTTCAACAACGTTGCCATCGGCATCCACTACCATGGTGCCTTCGGAAACCTCAACATCGTTGTTGGTGGTTCCGCCGTTTTCGAGAGTCGGGAGTTCTTTGACCAGGGAGGCCTTGAAGTCATAGTTCAAGTGGGTTTCCTGGGCAGGGCGGATGATCTGGTAGGCAATGTTGGCTACGAAGGCATCTTCCACCAAAACAAACAGGGAGGCAGGTTCCTGTGTGAAGCCGAGAACGACTGTATCGGAGCCTTCCTTCTTCCATTCCTGAACGTTGTAGTTGTAATATTCCTGTCCAGGAGCGGGAGCGAAACCGGTCAGGTCAGCCGAGGTCGCGAAGGTTTCGGTGCGGTTGAAGAGCGGAATGCTGGGCACGTCCTTGGTGAATTCCTGCTGGACGATGGTGTAGGCAGCAATGCGGTCATCTTTGACGAGGGTATTGTTTGCAAGTTTGATGTTGGTGCTGGCGAGTTCATTACACCAACCCATGGCGTTCTGGCCTTCCCAACCATTCTCAGGAAGCGGGATCTGATCGCAGGCATACAGGGTCTGGCCACCAGGATCAGCCTGACCAACCCATGCGAACGCGCCCAATTCATAGTCGCGGCGGGCGATACCAGTGGTGTCACCGAACCACCAGGAGGCGGGAGCGTGCAGACGTACAACGCGGACACCGCACTCAGCCATCTGAGCTTCCCAAATGGCGGCCCAAGTCTGGCGGAAAGCAGCGGAGGTGGTGGTGAACTTCAGGGAGAGTTCGTCACCGGCAGCGTTTACACGGAAATCGGCGCCTTCGGGCAGGGTCCAGCCAGCTTCTTCGAGCAAAGCCTTGCCCTTTTCAACGTCGAATTCGTAAACGGTCACGTTCTCATCGCCGGCATACGCCCAGTGAGCGCGCGGGATGAAGGTGTTCATGACCAATGAAGCCTGTTCTTCTTCGGTGAGAAGAGGATACACAGACTTGATCATATCAAGTTTATTGGTGCAGTAGGCCAGAGCCTGGCGCACGCGGAGATCGCCCAAAATCGGGTGAGGCGTGGTGAAGGAAGTCTGCTCATCTACTACAGGCGCTTCCGTCGCGCCAGTGGGAGCCTCGGTCATGGCGGCCGGAGCGTCAGTTGCAACAGGGGCTGTGCCACCGCAGGCGGTGAGGATCATGCTGGCGATTACCAACAGACCCATTACAAAAAATAAACGGTTTCGTAACATGTTTTTTCTCCTCCAAAGAAGAAAATTTAGGGTGGATTTTTGGACACAGAAAAACTTGCGTTTTGTTCGTATCTTCTGCCGTATCACCTCCTTTACCGAAACTTAAAAGGGGTCTATAACCATTAACAAGCAAATCAGATTATACCTAATTCCTTAGGTACGTCAACACTAGCACCTTCAGTATAAAATGTATGGTCAATTTTTACATAGAAAATCCTCCCAATTTCGACAAAAAACCCCTCTGGAGAACTGTTTAAATCGATTTTTTTATGACAAACCTTGATCCATTTTTGTGACAAAAACAATCTGCTGGAAAAAACCCGCATCCCTCCCAACCGACGCCTGATTCAGACCGAATGAAAACCACCCCCTGCGCATGGACTCCAAAAAACATCCCGTCGTTGACAAGCCCCCCTTCCTAACATAGAATTCAAACATCATTCAAAGTCATTCCAGGAGTATGTGATGTTAAAGGAATTCAAGGAATTTGTCATGCGCGGCAACGTGTTGGATCTTGCCATTGCAGTCATCATCGGCGGAGCATTCGGCAAGATCGTCGCATCCCTCGTCAACGATGTCCTCATGCCGTTCATCGGCGCACTCTTTGGTGGAGGCCAATTCGCCAAGCTTTCCTCCAGCGTCAATGGAGTCGAAATCTTTTGGGGATTGTTCATCCAGGCCATCGTAGACTTCCTTATCGTCGCCCTTGTCATCTTTATCATCGTCAAAGTTGCCAACAGCATGAAGAAGGCTCCTGCCCCGACAGACCCAACAACAAAGGAATGCCCGCTCTGCTTTAGCATAATTTCCATTAAAGCAACCCGCTGCCCGAACTGTACCTCTGAGCTCAAATAATCCATCAGGCGGAGGATCAGCCTCCGCCTGAAACTTCCATACCCATAATGAATTTTCTCGATAAACTCAATCCACAACAAAGAAGCGCTGTCACAGCGGCAGACGGACCCGTTTTGGTCGTAGCAGGCCCGGGCTCCGGAAAGACGCGGGTGCTGACTCAACGAATCGCATATCTCATTGCGAACGAAGGAGTCCGCCCCTGGCAGATCCTTGCCGTCACCTTCACCAACAAAGCCGCCAAGGAAATGGATGCGCGCGTCAAGGCGATGTTAAATGAACAGGCCACCGAAGGCATCATGCTTGGCACCTTCCACTCCATCTGTGCGCGGATTCTGCGGCGCGAGGCCGAACACCTGCCGATTGAATCCAATTTTGTGATCTTCGATTCCGACGACCAGGAACGCATTGTCAAAAGCGTCATCAAGGAATTTAATTTGAACGAAAAGTTGTATCGCGCCTCCAGCATTCACGCTTCCATTTCCCGCGCGAAGAATGAGCTCATTCTCGCGGAGGATTACCCCATCAACACCTACCGCGATGAAGTGGTGAAGCGTGTGTACGCCGAATATCAAAAGCGACTCGTCTCCATGAACGCCGTGGACTTCGATGATATTCTGGTCTACACCGCGCGCCTGCTGGAGGACATTCCCGCCGTGCGCGACAAGTACGCCCAAAGATTCCGTCATGTCCTCGTGGATGAATTTCAAGACACCAACCTCGCGCAATATGCCCTGGTGAAGCATCTTGCTTCACATCACAAAAATATTTTTTGCGTCGGCGATCCGGACCAGTGTTTCCCTGCGGAGGTCAAAATTCAAACGCCTCGCGGGTATAAAAAAGTGGAAGAGATGAAGCGTGGCGATGAGATTATTGCCGCCAGTGGGCGCGGCTCAACCATGTCCTCACGCGTTTCGCATGTTGGCAAACGGGCATTTAAAGGCAATCTGGTTAAAGCAACAACCCGCAGCGGACATATCATCAAAGCTACGCCGAATCACATTGTCTTTGCAAGGTTGGGAATGAACCCCGGCTGGCATTATGTTTACCTAATGTACCGCAAGGATAAAGGCTATCGTATTGGAATCGCATCCCACGCCCGCAGTGATGGGAGCGCGTTAAAAGTCGGTTTGCAGGTGAGAAGCAATCAGGAAAATGCAAACAAAATGTGGGTACTAAAGGTTTGCACAAGCAGGAATGAATCCTATTATTGGGAAACGTATTATTCAACCGCTTACGGAATCCCCACAACGGTTTTCCACGTCCGCGGACGCAGAATGCGCATGTCTCAGGAATACATAGACAAATTATTCAATGAAATTGACTCAGATTCAAATGCCAATCAGTTATTAACCGACCTCGGCATGGACTCGAAATATCCGCACTTCACACCGCAGGGCACATCCCGAAACATCGTCAACCTTCGCTACTTCGGGGATGGCCGAATCACAAAAGAATCCCCCTGGCACGCGCATCGCGTGGACTTGTGGAGCAGTGACCCAAAATTGGCAAAACAATTGAAGTCGCTTGGTTATAACCCTCGCATTCGTAGCAGGGATAATTGGCGCGTGGGCGTCAACCGCTTACAATACGATGACATTCAGGAAGTGGCGCAAAAATTAAGTGATTCCGCTAATGGTGCAGAAATTGCCGTGGGTGCATTTCTTGTAGACAAAGGCAATTCGCCGCTCGCACAAAAATTCAATCTCATGCCCGCCAGCCATCTCCATCCATCCATGATCGTTGCCATTGAAAAGGATGGAAAAATCATCGAAGATGAGATTATCGAAGTTGCCAGCGAACCATATCAGGGGACGGTTTACGATCTTGAAGTGGAAAATCTGCACAACTACATTGCCAATGGAATGGTTGTTCATAACTCCATTTATGCCTGGCGCGGCGCGGATTTCCGCAATGTGCAGCGCTTCGAGCAGGATTTCCCTGATGCGCGCGTCATCCTGCTCGAACAGAATTACCGCTCGCATCAAAACATCCTCGACGCCGCCATGGGCGTGATTGACCGCGCACACAATCGCCGAAAAAAACGCCTTTATTCAGACCGGGGCACTGGCGAGAAAATTTTCTTCTACGAAGCACGGGATGATTACGGCGAGGCTTCCTTCGTGGTGGACACCATCGCCCAGCTTGTTGCATCGGGCGATTTCGAACCGCGTGACTGCGCCGTGATGTACCGCACCAACGCCATGTCTCGTTTAATTGAAGAAGCCTTCCTTCAAGCACGGCTTCCTTATCGTTTGGTCGGCGCACAGCGATTTTACGGACGGCGCGAAGTCAAGGACATAATCGCCTTTATGCGCCTCGTCCATAACCCCGCCGATGAAGCCAGCCTCGACCGCATCATCAACGTCCCCCCGCGAGGCGTGGGCGAAAAGACCCTCACCACACTTCACATGGTCGCGCGTCAAAATGAAACCTCGCCCGCAGCCATTTTGCTCGACCTCGCACGCGGCGCAGAATCGCCTTTTTACAAATCCTTCACAGGCCGCGCCGCAGTTCCGCTTGCGGACTTTGGCGGCATGTTGGCAAACTGGCGCACGCTCGCCACAACCCGCACCATCCCCGAACTCTTCGATCACATTTTGAAAGACATCAATTACAAAGAATATATCGTCGAAGATGACTCGGAAGAAAGCGCCGACCGCTGGGAAAACGTGCAAGAGTTGAAGCGCCTTGCCATGGAATATTCCACGCGCACGATGGATGAGTTCCTCGAGAACATCGCGCTCATCGCCGACCAGGATACCATCACAGACAACAACGCCCCCACCCTGCTGACCCTCCACGCCGCCAAGGGACTTGAATTCGGCGCGGTCTTCATCGTCGGCCTTGACGACGGCATCATCCCGCACAGCCGTTCCTTCGACGAACCCGAACAAATGGAAGAAGAGCGCCGCCTCTTTTATGTCGGCATCACGCGCGCGAAAGATAAACTTTATTTGCTGCGCGCCATCCAACGCGGCGGGCGCGGCATGTCCGAAGAAACTTATCCATCGCGCTTCATGGACGATATTCCCGAAGCCCTGCTCGTCGGAAAGACCCGCACAGGACGCGCCATGCGCGGCGCGCCCCTTGAAACAAAATGGCGGTCCCTGAGCAACGTCGAAGGGTCGCTTCAATCTCCGCCTCAGGCGGCTCCTGTCGCTACCAGCAAATACCACGCTGGGACTCGCGTCAAGCACGCGATGTGGGGCGAAGGCATCGTCCTCGGCAGCCGCCTGCAAGACGGCGACGAGATCGTGGATGTGGTATTTGAATCGGTTGGGATAAAAAGATTAGCCGCAAGTTTAGCGAATTTAATGATCATTTAATCGCTCCCAGCGCCGTCCCGGCGCGGCGGAATAGAAAACAAATCCAATGACATTCCACTCTTTCCATGATCCAACGCATTTGTATTTTGTCACTGCGTCCATCATTGAATGGAAACACCTATTCAAGAATCCCAAATATGTAAAAATCATATTAGACTCGTTGGTGTGGCTGCAAAAGCAAAAACGAATTTTATTGTTCGCGTTTGTCATTATGCCATCCCATCTTCATACAGTTCTCAAACCTGAAAATGAAACAATTTCAAATGTTCTTCAGCAGTTCGGCTCTTTTACTGCCCACGAAATCCTGAAAGAATTGAAGTCAGACAAACAACAGGACTTAATCAAAGCATTCAAAGAACACAAACGCGACGACAGACACGAACACAGCATATGGCAGGATATTCAGGCAAAGAATATTTACTCGGAAGATGTCCTCTGGCAGAAAATGGAATATATTCACCAGAATCCCATTGCATAAGGAATGGAATTTAGCGGAAGTTAGAGGAGATTACATCTACTCCAGCGCAGGGTATTATGATTACGGGCAAAAACCAATCATTGAAATTACTGATATAAACGAGTGGCTGGCTTCGACATCTCCGCCGGGGACGGCGGAGGGAGCATAATCGCTCAAAGCGCCGTCCCGGCGCGATGGTTTACCTGTAACACTTTCGCCGAGGACGGCAAAAGGAATAATGACCTTATGGAGGAACGATGCAATACACCAATCTCGGCAAGACTGGATTGAAAGTTTCACGGCTTTGCCTGGGCATGATGACTTACGGTTCGAAGAAATGGCGCAAGTGGGTATTGGATGAAGAGCAAGCCAGGCCCTTCGTCAAACGCGCATTGGATGGAGGCATCAACTTCTTCGACACGGCGGATGTCTATTCGCTGGGGGAAAGCGAACGGATTACGGGAAACCTATTAAAAGGGATCGAGAGGGAAACTGTCGTTGTCGCCACCAAGGTATATCAACAAATGAGCGATGACGTGAACGACCGCGGCCTCTCACGCAAGCACATCCTAGACTCCATCGACAAATCCCTCCAGCGCCTGCAAATGGACTATGTGGACTTGTACCAGATCCACCGCTGGGATTACAACACTCCCATCGAGGAAACCTTGGAAGCCTTGAACGATGTTGTGCGTGCCGGCAAGGCGAGATACATCGGCGCATCGTCCATGTTTGCGTGGCAATTCATGAAAGCTCTGCATGTTTCGGAGATGAATGGCTGGGCAAAATTCGTCTCCATGCAAAATCATTACAACCTTGTCTATCGCGAGGAAGAGCGGGAAATGATTCCTCTGTGCATCGACCAGGGCATTGGACTCATACCCTGGAGCCCGATGGCTCGTGGATTTTTCTCCGGGGATCGCAAACCCAGCGGCGGAGGCGAAACAGCACGCGCCCAAAATGACCCGTTTGCAAACGAGTTGTATTTTCGCAAAGAGGATTTCATTGTTGCAGAACGGGCTCATGAGGTAGCAAAGGAACGCGGCGTCACCGCATCCCAAGTCGCATTGGCCTGGGTGTTGGGCAAGCCCCATATCACGGCGCCAATTATCGGGTCCAGCAGGATCGAGCATTTAGATGAAGCCATTGCCGCCTTGGATATTAAATTATCAGAAGATGAAATCAAAAAGCTGGAGGATGCCTATCTTCCCCACCCGATTTTGGGACATTCCTGAATGTATCTCAAACTGCTTTATCTCGCTTACAAAATATTTTGCTTTATCTTTCGTCCTGTCCGCACGGGGGTACGGGTCGTGTTGCTGCAAGGGAATGAAGTGATGCTGGTGCGGCACACCTATGTGCCGGGCTGGTTCCTGCCCGGCGGCGGACTCAAACGCAACGAGACTCTCGACCAGGCTGCGCGCCGCGAAGCCTATGAAGAAACAGGTGCGGAGTTGAACGACTTGACCCTGGCAGGCGTCTTCACGAGCTTCATTCAATGGAAGACCGACCATGCAATTGTATTTTTATGCAGAGATTTTAAAATTACCGGCAGATCTGACAACGAGATCGCAGAGATGCGCCTCTTCGCTTTAGACGAATTGCCTGCGGACACGTTCCCTTTGCACCGCCGCCTGCTCGAATCCTACCGGTCGGGCCGTATTCCGGCCAATTTTGGGGAGTGGTAAGTTGTAGGCTGTTTGAAAATCTCCGGGGGATTTACAAACGGTATAATAACGTCTGCAGAAAATATCAACAAAAACGGATCACCCACTTATGACATATGAATCGCTGAAGATCGTCATTCCAATGGCAGGCTGGGGCACACGGATGAGACCCCATACCTGGAGCAAACCCAAGCCGCTCGTCAGTGTGGCGGGAAAAACATCGCTCGAGCACCTGCTGGATATGTTCAAGTCTCTGCCAGACCCTGAAAATGCAGAGTTCATTTTTATTGTTGGGCCGTTCCTGGGCGAGATGCAAATTCCAGCCTTTTTAAAAGAAAACTATCCCAGCCTCAAAGCGAACTTTGTGGTGCAGCATGAAATGAAGGGACAGTCCCACGCGCTTGCGCTGGCCCGCGAGCATTTACGTGGACCGATGATGGTCTGCTTCTCGGATACATTAATGGAAACAGACTTCTCCTTCCTTTCGCATGAAACAGCGGACGGGGTAGCCTGGGTGATGCCGGTGGAAGACCCGCGCCGCTTCGGCGTGGCCGAGGAAGGCAAACAGGGCTGGGTGAAGCGCTTCATTGAAAAACCGCAAAGCATGGACAACAACCTTGTGGTAGTTGGGTGTTATTATTTTAAAAGTGCCGAGGCCCTGCTGGCCTCCATCGACGACCAAATGCAGCGCGGGGTGATGCTCAAAAACGAATACTTCCTCACAGATGCTATTTCCGTTATGATCGAACGCGGAGCGAAGATCCGCACGCAGAAGATCAGCACCTGGCTCGATACGGGAACCATCGAAGCGACCCTGGATACAAATAAGATTTTGCTGGAGAAACAAGGCTCAAAGGTTCAAAAGCCTAAAGGTTTAAATGTGAAGATCGTGGACCCTGTGGCCATTCATGAAACCGCCGAAATCTCCAACTCCACCATCGGGCCGTACGCCTCGATTGGCGCGAATTGCAAAATCGACAATTGCCAGATTACGGAAAGCATCGTCGAAGCGGATTGTGAGATCAAGGATGCGGCGCTGAGTCGCTCATTGATCGGCAGGCAGGCCAAGGTTAAAGGAAGAGGCGACGGTCGTGTCATGCAGTTGAACATCGGCGACACAAGCGCCGTTACTTTATAAAATATGGAAGCCGTTGAATGCCGCTCGGATACTGAATATGCGGAGCGTCCCCTCTCCTTGATATGGCTGGGGCGCCGATACGAGATTGCAGAGATCATTTCGCGCTGGCACGGCCCCGGCGAAAAGGGATTCTGTGTGAAAACGGTGAATGGTCTGGCCTTTGAATTGACCTATCAGGAAATTTCAGACGACTGGCACGTACAACCAATTTAACAGGAGGCTCAATGCAGGAAATCAGTGAAGTACAACGACTCTCAAAACGTGTGGCGGGGCTCAAACCCAGCGGCATTCGCAAGTTCTTCGATATTGCCGCGACCATGAAGGATGTGATCTCGCTGGGAATCGGTGAACCGGATTTCACCACGCCCAAGCCGATCCTCGATGCGGGCATTCGCTCGCTGCAAAACGGCGAGACGCATTACACATCCAACCATGGCAAAATGGAGCTTCGTCAGGGTATTGCCGATAATCTGCAAAAATTATACAAAGTGAAATACGACCCCGCCAGCGAGATCGTGGCGACGGTCGGTGTTTCGGAGGCGCTTTATTTAACCTTTACAGCGATCCTGGATCCGGGCGATGAGGTTATCATCCCCACGCCATGCTTTGTTTCCTACCAGGCCGAGGTGATCCTGGCGGGCGGCGTGCCGGTTGAAATTCCTGCGCGTCTTGAAAACAACTTCACGATTGATCCCGATGATATACGCAGAGCCATTACCCCGCGCACAAAGGTCATCTTTATCGGTTATCCGTCCAACCCGACAGGCGCGGTGGCTCCGCGTGATGTGATGCTGGAGATCGGCAGGATCGCAGAACAGCACGACCTGCTCGTGGTTTCCGATGAAATATACGACCGCCTCGTATATGACTTTGAGCACGTCTGCTTCCCCGCATTGGATGAAAGCCTGAAGCGCCGCACGATTTTGCTCGGCGGTTTTTCAAAGGATTATGCCATGACCGGCTGGCGCATCGGTTATGCCTGCGGACCGACGGACATTATTCAAGGAATGGTGCGCATCCATCAATACACCATCATGTCCGCGCCGACCACCGCGCAGGATGCCGCCATCGAAGCCTTAAAGACGGGCGAACCCTATGTGAAGGAAATGGTGACCGAATACGACCGCCGCCGCAGGCTGTTGGTTGCTGGACTTAACCGCCTCGGCCTCTCGACCTTTGAGCCGCGCGGCGCTTTTTATACATTCCCCAACATCCAGGCTTCCGGCATGGACGATGAAACCTTTGCTGAAGCCTTGCTCCGCGAAGAGGGCGTGGCCGTGGTGCCGGGCAATGCCTTCGGCCCCGGCGGAGACGGGTTTGTGCGGGCATGTTACGCAACCGCCTACGAAAAGATCGAAGAGGCGCTATTGCGAATGGAAAGGTTCATGAGCAGGCACGGATAATCACCGGCAGGGGCGCACATCTGCGGGTGTGCGTCCATTTTTTTATTAATTTTTCAAAGGCATCAGGAAATGAAGATTATCGATTTGGGGCATGAATCAATAGGCAAGCCATTCTGGGTCATTCTGGCGGTGATTCTTTTGGGCGGTGTGGCGGCGCTCGATTTCATAACAGGGGCGGAATTATCCTTTTCCATTTTTTACCTGATTCCCATTGCCCTCTTCACCTGGGCCGTGGATGGCAAGGTTGGCATTGCCGCAGCCTTCATCTCCGCGGGGATATGGCTGTTCATCGAAATCATATCCAGCTCCGATTATTCCAGCGCATTCGTTTATTTCTGGAATGCCGTTATCCGCCTGGGGTTTTTCCTCCTTCCCGTCCTGCTTTTGAGAAATCTGGAACAGGAAAGAAGGCTGGCACGCACCGATTTTCTGACCGGAGCCACGAACAATCGTCAGTTCCGCGACCAGACGCAAAGGGAAATCGACCGCTCCGCACGCTACCGGCACCCGTTCACGGTGGTATTCATCGATATTGACAACTTCAAACTCATCAATGACACGTTTGGGCACACCTTCGGCGATAAAGTCCTGAAAGCCATAGTCGAAAACATAAAAAGTAACTTGCGAAAAACGGACGTCATTGCCCGCATGGGAGGCGATGAATTTGCCCTCCTGCTGCCCGAAGTAAACCCGGAGAACGCCCGCACAGCCATATCCAAGATGCGGCAAAAGTTACAGGAGGAAATGCTGAAAAACAAATGGCCCATCACCTTCAGCATCGGCGTCGTCTCCGTGATTACCCCCGATCTCGCCGTAGACGAGGTCATAAGCATCGCAGATAAAATGATGTACTCGGTAAAAAATTACGGCAAGGACAATATCAAGTACACCACCCATTGAAATCCGCTTTCAAATTCCAATATTTGTATTGGATACTTTTGAGGAGGGAGATAAAAAGACGCCCGCAGGGATGGTATAACTGGAACAGCGATCATCGTTACCTCTGAAACCGTTCGCGCACCGGAGGCATTGCATGTCCTTCAAAAAACGAAAAAGCCTGAACACGATTACCATTATCGGATTTTTCATCTTTACCGGATCTGTGTTAATAAGCTGTATCGCTTCTCAGGCGTTCGATCCCCCGCGTGCCACGCCCACCCTGCCTCCGCCTTTCATTTTAGCAACTCCAACTCCCATTCCGCCCACCGAGGTGATTCCGCAATGCGGCGGCCCCGAAAAAATGTTGTTCCTGCTCGTCGGCAGTGATGCCCGTGGAAACAATTATGCCAGCGGTCTCGCGGATGCAATCCGAGTCTTGCGCGTGGACTTTCTCGAGCCCGGCGTGATGGTCCTTGCTTTTCCACGCGACCTATACATCGAGATTCCCGAAATCTCGGACCATTACGGCATTACACATGGAAAACTCAACCAGGCCTATCTTTACGGAAACGATATCTTTAAATATTACGACGGCCCCGGCCAGGGGCTCGGTCTGCTGGCGACCACGCTTGAAAAAAATTTTGGAATCCACATCGACCACTCCGCGGCGGTCAACCTGCAAACCTTCGTCAAAGTGGTGGACGCGCTCGGCGGCATCGACATCAACCTGCCCGCCGAAATAGACGGGCGCGTGCCACGCTCCAGAGACCCCGCCTTATACTTCCCCGCAGGCCAGCAGCATTTGGACGGCAATCGCGCCATGCTCCTTGCCCGTCTTCGTCCGAATGGCGATCTGATCCGCAACCAGACACAAGATCTCCTCCTTCAAGCGCTGGCGGTCAAATTATTCAACCCGTCCACACTTTTACAATTGCCCGATCTCATCGCAACCTTCAATGGCTCCGTCCAAACCGATCTCGGCCAGGCGGAGATCACCCAATTGCTTTGCCTCGCCTCCCTGCTCGACCCGCAAAAGATCCAAGTGGTTAACTTTCCAGCGGAACTGTTCGCGCTCAAGCGAGTCAACGACCCCATTCTTGGCTATACTTCCGTGCTGGATGTGGACTTCAACATCTTGAGAGATTACACACAGGAATTTGTCAATGGAAACTGGCCTCAAACCGAATAACAGTTTAGGATTCCTCATTAAATTAAGACACGCCATCCCGCTGCTTCTGCTGGCTTTATGGTTAACCTCCTGCCAGTTAACGCCTCCTCCCCCGCCGATCACTGCCTCAGTCAGCGACGAATTTATCCTCGCTTCAGGCCAATCCGCCGTCATCGCAGGCACCGACCTCACCCTGAAACTCATCGCCGTCCCCGGCGACGAACGCTGTCCAATTGAAATCGAATGCGCCGCCAGCGGACCGGTGACCTTATCCGTCTCCATCCAAAAAGGAGAAAGCGAACCTGCCGATTTCATTCTGCAATCCTTCACCGACTCCAATGGCCGCGCTCCCGAAGGTCCCTTTGAAGGGATTCAAGACCGCATGGAATATGAAGGCTATCTTATTCAGGTGAAAGGCGTTTTGCCGTATCCCGTCCAATCTATGGGCGAGGTAAAAGATTCAGAATATCAAGTTTCATTTGTGATCACAGCCAGATAAAAATTCATAAAAGAGAGACCATGGCAAATATAAAAATCCAATCCCCGCTGGTCAGCGTCCAATGGCTGGCCGAAAATCTCCATGCCAAAAATCTGGTCATTTTGGATGCAAGCATGAAGCCCATCGTCGCAGCCGGCAACGATATCCCGCAGGAAGAACCGTCCTGCATCCCCGGCGCGAGGCGTTTCGATTTCGATGATCACATCTGCGATAAAAGCAGCGGCCTGCCTCACATGATGCCCCCGGCGGAATTCTTCACCGAAGAAATGCAAAAGCTCGGCATTAGCAAAGAAAGTGTCATCGTGGTCTATGACAAAGTGGGCGTGTACTCCAGCCCGCGCGCCTGGTGGATGTTCCGCGCCATGGGGCACACGCAGGTGGCAGTCTTGGATGGCGGCCTGCCCGCCTGGAAAAATGCTGGCCATCCCTGTGGAGCCGAAGCGGAGAGCATCGCCAAAATGCGGGGAGATTTCGTATCCCATCCACAGGAGGGAATGTTCTGCGATTCAGTGCAAGTGCTCAAAGCCTTGTCCGACCCGGCTTCCAAAGTGTTGGACGCACGCTCCGAAGGCCGCTTCAAAGGAACGGAGCCCGAACCACGCGCAGGACTCCGAAGCGGGCACATGCCGAATTCCGTCAACCTGCCTTATGCCAATCTGGTTGTGGATGGCTTCGTCCTTGCGCCCGAATCTTTGAAATCCATTTTTGCAAAACAGGTCGAACAAAACCAGCAACTCATCTTCAGCTGCGGCTCCGGCGTCACCGCCTGTGTGGATGCCCTCGCAGCCGAACTGGCAGGTTATAAAAATCTTTCAATTTACGACGGCTCATGGAGCGAATGGGGCCTCGAGTCTTCGGGCCTGCCTGTAACAAAAGAATAATCAATCGCCCTCCAGCCACTTCCACTTTACATCCCAACTTCTTCAAAGCCTCCGCATTTTTCTCGCGGTAATCGCTTTGAAAAGTTTTGTCATCGGTGGACATGGCGGTTTATACTCTTGCGCTTGAAGATTGAATTACGCCTTCACCACGCTGAACTTTTCCTTGCCGATCTTGTAATTACCGCTGTGCTTGATGACCTGATCAACAGCGCCCTCGGGGATGTCCACATAGGTATGCTTCTCTTCGATGCGGATCTTGCCGATGGTGTAGCCGGGAATATTGGCATGGAAGGCAATCTGCCCAACAATATCGTTCGGACTAATGTTATGCGCCTTGCCCTTGTTGATCTTCAAACGCACCATTCCTTCTTCATGTGAATCACGGCGGGGCTTCTTGCCTGCAAATTCACCGCGCTTGCCCGCGCCGAAATCGCGCCTGCCGCCGGCAGATTCGCCGCGCTTACCGCGCCCAAATTCACGCTCAGGCCTGCGGGAGAAATCAGCCTTCACATCGGCCACTTCCGCAATCGGGCGCTGCTTTTCGTCGGCGCGGGAAATCTTGATGGCGGCGGCGGCAATGTTCATCACATCGTGGCCGGCATCGATCAATTCCTGCACCATTTCGAGTTCGCGTTTGAACCGTCCGCGGCCAAGCCAGATTTTCAGGTTGTCAACCGTTTGCTGTTCTCGATGTTTCATAATATCGGCGGATGTCGGCAATTCCATTTTTGTGACAACTTGTTTGGTCAGCGCTTCCACTTCGCGCATGCGCCGCTTCTCGCGCGGAGAGATGAGGCTGATGGCAATGCCTGTCTTGCCTGCGCGGCCTGTACGCCCGATACGGTGGATATACACTTCTGCATCATCAGGTAAATGAAAATTGAAGACGTGGGAAATATCATCGATGTCCAAACCACGCGCGGCAACATCCGTGGCAACCAACACTTTTAACTGATTGGCGCGGAAACGGCCAAGCACCCGTTCGCGGGCGTTCTGGTCCAGGTCACCGTGAATGGCTTCGGCGGGGATGCCGCGGATGACCAATTCATTGGCGAGCTGCCCCGTCTCTGCGCGGGTGCGGGCGAAGATCAAGGCGCTGTGAATGGGTTCGATCTCGAAGAGACGAGTGAGGGCATTGATCTTGTCATTGTCATGGACAAGGTAATAGCGTTGTTCGATGTGCGGGGTGGTGAGAGTGCTTCTTTTAACGGTAACAGATTGAGGGTCGCGCATGAAGCGGTTTGCGAGGGTGCGAATCCGCGCGGGCATGGTGGCGCTGAAAAGACAGGTCTGACGTTCGGAGGGAGTCATCGCAAGGATCTTTTCGACTTCTTCGATGAAGCCCATGTTGAGCATTTCGTCCGCTTCATCCAGGACGACGGTCTTGATCTCGTTCAAGACGAGGACTCCACGCTCGAGCAAGTCGTTCAAACGGCCGGGCGTGCCGACGACAATATCCACGCCGCGTTTGAGGTTGTTGATCTGCGGACTGTAAGGCTGGCCGCCATAGACGGCGAGCACGCGTACATTGAGGTGCTTGCCATATTCGGTCATGGAATCAGCAACCTGCAGGGCGAGTTCGCGCGTCGGGGCGAGCACCAAGGCCTGCGGATTTTTTTGTCTTTGAAAGTTGTGGAGAATGGGGAGGGCGAAAGCGGCGGTTTTGCCCGTGCCGGTTTGGGCCTGACCAATTACGTCTACGCCAGTGAGCATGAGGGGGATCATGCCCGCTTGAATGGGTGTGGGCTCGGAATAGCCAAGCTCCGTGATGGCCTGCGTAATCTCGTCACGCAGGTTTAAAGAAGAAAAGTCGGTCGTCATCAGTTTTCCTTTTGTCATTGAGACACTGAGTTTCGATACGGACGAGAAAATCGCTCATCCTACTCAACCACCATCGCAATGAACCTAACGAAATGTTCTGATAACTCCGACGAACTGCGTTCCTGCCAATCAGGTTTACTTTTGCAAGCAAACCCGCCCAACAAAAAAGCCCGACTTTTTATGTGTCGGGCCATTATTTAGAGTAACCAAAACAATTTCCCAAAAAATTCGCTCTCCATTGAGAGCGAGCAGGAGTTTACCACAGAATTATTGGATTCAAGAATTTTCCTACAAAGTCATCAGCACGATGGCGATCAAAGCGGAAGCAATACCGATCCACTGGTTACGGTTAAGACGTTCTTTGAGGAATATCCACGCGAGCACGACGGTTGCGCCGGGGAAAAGGGAACTTAATACGGAGGAAACATCGAGCCTGCCCGCCTGGCCTGCAAGGATAAAAAAGAAATTTCCGCCCAGGTCCAGAACGCCATTGACCGAGATAATGGGCAAAGCTGACGTATCGATCTTCCATGACGAACGCGTGATAAGAAGGTAGGTGGAAATAAGCGCGATGCCTCCTGAACGAGAAAAGATCATCGGCCAGACAGTGCCGCCCGACTTTGTGGCTTCGTGGATGAGGACAAAGTAACAGCCGAATCCAATGCCTGCGAGCAGAGGCAGCTTCAAGTCCGAAAGATGCGAGAGGATGTCCGTCACGCCGCCCGCGCCTTGGGAGATCATCCACACTGCGAAGAGGGCGAAGCCAAATCCGATCAATGTCAAATAATCAGGCAGGCCTTCGGTAAACATTCCAAACACAACGGGCAGCATTGCCGCCAGCAGCGCAGAGACGGGCGCAGCAATGCTCATCATGCCGACCGACATGGCATGATACAAAAGCATCAACCCGATGGTGCCGAGCACTCCCGCAAGCATGGCAAAGACCGCCGACCTTGAAGTGAGGATGGGTTCCCGGGTTGCATTCAATGCAAGGATAAGCAGAATGATGCCGATCACCTCGGCATAAAAGACCGAACGGTATGCGCCCACCTTGCGAGCAGCCAGCCCGCCCGTGAAATCACCCGCGCCCCAGCTGAGCGCGGACGCGAGACCATAAAGTATTGGAAGCAATTCAACCTCGATCAGTTAACAGGATTTTCAACTTCGAAATATTTCTTCAAGCCCAACATGTGTTTTTCAAGCAGGTTCCAGGTGAGCAGGGCGATCAATGCCGTGACAATATAAGTGGCGAGCGGATACAAAATAAAAGGTTTCCAGCCGCGCATTCCGCTGTGCCAGAACATATCCAACAGGATCAAGGCGGCGGCCATGTGGAAGAGATACATGGAATAACTGTACTTTCCCAAAAAGGTGAGGATGGGATTCTGAAATATTTTTCGCAGAATATTCTGCGGCGGATGTGTGACGAAGACGCCGATCAGGCCTGCCGAAAAAATGGCGGCGGTTGTATAGCCGCCAAGGGTAAGCGGGACGCTGCCGAAATCGGGATGGGGAATGCCCGGTAGTGACATCAGGCAAAGAGCAATGAACACAGCAAGGGATATGCCAACCACCGGAATGGAATAGCGCCGCACTTGTTCCCTTCCACCGTCAACGGTCAAAAAGACTGCCAGCAATGCGCCGAAGAGCACCTCTTCAAAGCGGGCAAAGGATGCGTAAAAGAAAAAACTGGTCGCCTGACCCGTTTCCGGCCAGAGTAGTGTTCCCAGAATCCGTGCCAGCCAGGAGATGGCAATATAACCGAGGCTGAATTTGACCAGCCGTTCCTTATCCAAACGATACACGACAAACGGCCAGAGTAGATAAAACTGCTCCTCGATGGCCAGCGACCAGGTGATACCCAAATATTGGGTCATGTGGAAATCCTTGAAGAGCATGGCCCAATTCTGCTGATAGATCAGCATGATCGGAAGCGCAATGTTCAACTGGCTGGTGAACTCCGGTTCCACTTTGGGCGCAAACAAAAGGATCAGCGCAATGGCAGCATAATAAAGCGGAAAAATCCGCAGCACCCGCCGCATGTAAAAATTCCTGAAATAATGTTCCTTGTTTTTCGCCCGCAGAAGAATGGAAGTGATCAGAAAACCTGAGAGCGTAAAAAAGATATCCACGCCCACCCAGCCGATGTTCGCAAAGCCGGCAACGGTCTCCAACACGGGATGTTCTGTGAAATACGCGGCGCGTTTGAAAATGTGCAAGGCCATCACAAGGACGACCGCAATGCCGCGCAAGCCGTCCAATTCCTTGATGCGATTCTCCATGGCAATGTCCCTTTTTATGCAAATTACTTTCCGGCTGCCTTCGCCCGCGCCAATACTTTTTGCGCATTTTTCAACAACGGCATGTCGATCATTTTGCCATCGAGCGCGTACGCGCCCTTGCCTTCTTTTTGACTCGCCTCGAAGGTCTCGACGATTCGCCGCGCGTATGCGATCGCATCATTTGACGGAGTGAACGCCTCCTGCACCGCTGACACCTGATTCGGGTGAATGATCTGTTTCCCGCTGAAGCCGAGTCCCGCCCCAAACTGCGACTCGATTTTCAACGCTTCCAAATCCTTATAATCGATGGTGACGATGTCTATGGCTTGTAAATCATTTGCCGCACAAGCGACAACCACCGCCTGCCGCGCATAGAGCAATTCAACTGCATCCTTCGTGCGGACCGCGCCGATGGATGCGGCAAAGTCCTCCCCGCCGAAGATGATCGCATCCAAACGCGGATGCGCGGCGATCTCCTTGAGATTCAAAATCCCCTTGGCTGTCTCCACCCCGATCAAAACGCGAATCGAATTCATCGGCCAGCCGAATTTCAGTTCCGCGGCCTCGATGATCCTGCCCGCCCATTCCACCTGATCGAACGATTCCACTTTCGGAATCACAATTCCATCCGGGCGGTATGGCAGAACGGATTCGATATCGTCCTTCTCCCAGCCCGAACCCACCGAGTTGATCCGCGCCAGTTTTTCGCTTGCGCCAAAATCCAGTTCTCCCAGCGCCTTTACAATCGTAAGCCGCGCTTCGGCTTTTTTGTTGACGGCTGTGCCGTCTTCCATATCCATGCAGATCGAATCAACGCCCAGCGTGATGGATTTCGTGATCATCTTCCAGTTGTCGCCGGGCATGTAGAGCAGCGCTCTTCGTGAATGCATGATTCTTATTTCATCCTTCATCATTCAGCCTTTTATGAAACATCGCCGTTCGTTCAAATTCGACCACAATCGTACCATCTGGCTTTTTCCCCGTGCATTTCATTTTTATCAGCCCCGCATTGGGTCTTGACTTCGATTCGCGCTTTTCGATAATTTCACTTTCGGCATAAATGGTATCCCCATGAAAGACGGGGTTGGGATGCACGACTTTGTCATAACCCAAATTTGCAACGATGGTGCCTTCGGTCAACTCCGCAACGGTCAAACCGACCACCAAACCAAAAGTAAAGATCCCATTTACCAGCCGCCGACCAAATTCGGTGCGTGAAGCAAAATCCTCGTTGACGTGAAGCGGCTGTGTATTCATCGTCAGCGCAGAGAAGAGCACATTATCCATCTCCGTCACCGTGCGCCCGCCGTGCTTGAACTTCATGCCGACTTCAAGCTCTTCAAAAAATTTTCCAGCCATCTACGCCTCCATCTCGATCAGGATCTGTTCGCGTTCCACCGTCTGTCCCTGCGAAACATACATCGCCTTTACCACACCGTCCTTCAAAGCTTGAATGCGGATTTCCATCTTCATGGCTTCCATCGTCAGCAGGGTTTGACCCTTCTTCACGACATCCCCCACGCCCACAGAGACGCTTCTGACCTGACCCGGCATCGGGGCGATCAATCCCCCGGCATAATCGTGGCGGACGCCTTGTTTCGCACCCGATGTTTTTGTGAGCATCGACGTTCGCCCATCCACCGTCACCCAGCGCTTCGCCAGGTCAGACGAGACGTGTGCGCTCACGCGTTGACCGTCAATGAGCAGATCCATCCGCCCGCGCTTCGCGTCCGCGCGCAGAACCTGAACGGATACAGTTTTTCCATCCAGCGTGACGGCATAATTATCGCCTGATGGGTTGATCTCGATGGTTTGTGTATCGAAGGTCGTTTTCATACTCTGTAATTATCCGTCTTCCTCCACGGGTTGAACGGATCGGTCTCATTGGAAACGGCAGATTGCGCCTTGCCGCTCACAAAGACCACATCCGCAAGCGCGGCGGCGATCAAATGATGGAATCCTACAGCCTGCTGTGGATTTTCCAGAAGCAAGATTCCTGACTCCAAAGCAGACTCCACCCATCTTGTGGACACTCTGCTGTTCGCAAAATCTTCATGCCGCAAGACTGCCTGCATAAAATCGATGTTCGTCACCACGCCATGGACGACAAATTCCTGTAGAGCCGTTTTCATGCGTTGGAGGGCAACCTCACGATTCTCTGCATGGACAATTAACTTCGCCAGCAAAGGGTCGTAGAAATGGGTCACCTGACTGCCAACTGTGAAACCGGAGTCCACACGGATGCCGGGGCCGCGCGGTTCGATAAATTGCAGAAGCCGGCCGGTGCTGGGTAAAAAACCGTTGGCGGGGTCTTCGGCGTAGACACGACATTCGATGGCGTGTCCGTGCTGGTGAAAATGATTTTGTGCGAACGGGAATTTCTCCCCGGCCGCGATGCGGATTTGCCACTGGACAAGGTCGATGCCTGCGACGAGTTCGGTGATGGGATGCTCAACTTGTAATCTTGTGTTCATTTCAAGAAAGAAGAAAGAAGAAAGAATGGGGTCAAAGATGAATTCGACAGTCCCCGCATTGTAGTAATTGACGGCTTTGGCGGCGGCAACCGCGGCTTGTCCCATCTGTTCGCGAATTTCGGGCGTGAGTAAAGGCGAAGGGGTCTCTTCGATTATTTTCTGATGCCGTCTTTGCACGGAACATTCGCGCTCGAAAAGATGAACCAGATTGCCGTGTTTATCGCCAAAGACTTGAAACTCAATGTGATGCGCGTTAGCAAGATATTTTTCGATAAGGAGTCTTTCATCGCCAAAGGAATTCAGGGCTTCGCTTCGCGCGGATTCAATCGCTTCGGTCAGTTCCTTTTCTTCACTAACCACACGCATGCCTTTGCCACCTCCGCCCGCCGCCGCTTTGACGAGGACTGGATACCCGATCTCCTTTGCAGCTTTTTTGAAATCATCATCCGATTCCAAGCCTTCAAGGCCCGGCACCGTTGGTACGCCCGCTTTTTTCATGGCGATCTTTGATTCAGCTTTATCGCCCATCGCGCGGATGGAGTCTGCTGAAGGGCCGATAAAGGTTAAATGGGCAGATTCAACTGCGGCGGCGAAAGAGGCGTTCTCGGAGAGGAATCCGTAACCCGGATGAATGGCATCCGCTTTTGAGTCAAGCGCGGCACGGATGAGTTTATCCGCATTCAAATAGGATTCCTTCGGCGCGGCATCGCCAAGAAAAACGGCTTCATCGGCAAGGTGCACGTGCATGGAATCTTCATCCGCTTCGGAATATACGGCGACGGTTTGGATGCCGAGTTCGCGGCAGGCGCGGATGATGCGGATGGCGATCTCGCCGCGGTTGGCAATGAGAATTTTATTGAACATACTTTTCCAATAACTCCAGGAGTTCTTTTTCGCGCTCCGCGTTAAGCCCGGCCCGCCATTCATGATCCGCAGGCCGTGAATTGGCCCATTCGAGCGTATCGTGGATGGTCTCTTCGAGGGAGAAGAATTTAAGACCTGCGTTGACCGCCTTCGAAATATCCACGCGCGCGAAGCCCGCATCGTCTCCAGTATCGGGCAGCCAGGCGGGCAGTTCGCTCCAGGGGGCAACCTTGTTTTGATTCAAAAAATCGAGCGGCGCCCATTTGAATTTTGCATCGCTGTTGCCGATCAATTTGCAGGTATCGAGCAGCCTACCAAAACTCAATTCATAATCAGGGCCGCTGGCGTTGAACACGCCGGAGACATTTTGTTCGACCAGTTCGATGATGAATTTGGCGAGGTTGCGCACGTCGATGATCTGCGTCAGCACCTCGGGACGGTCCGGGGCAAGGACGCTGCCGCCGCGCGCCACACGCACCGGCCAATAGGTGAAGCGGTCGGTTGGGTCATGCGGGCCGACGATGAGGCCGGGGCGAATGGTGAGCGAACGGATTCCGAACATATCCTGCACGGCTTTTTCACAAAGAGCCTTCAATGGGCCGTAGGTTTCCCCCGTGATCTCTTCCACGGTTTCATCCTCCATTTTTCCAAGCGGGTCGCTCTCGTTGATCCCGATTTTACTGAAATCGGCATAAACGGAAATGCTGGAAATGAAAACATAATGGTCGGCTTTATCCTTCAATGCCTGGGCAGACATGCGAACGACCCGCGGAAGATATCCGCAGGTATCGATGACCACATCCCAGTGTTCGCCTGAGAGCAGGTCGAGGTCTTTTTCGCGGTCTCCCTGAATCTTATCCACCTGCTGAAAGAGGTTGGGATTCGACTGGCCGCGATTGAAGAGGGTGACGTTGTGCCCGCGCACCCGCGCCGAGTTGACAAGGTGACGCCCGAGAAAGCGCGTGCCGCCGAGGATGAGGATTTTCATTTTTTCAACCTTGTAAGAATCATTTCAGTGGCTTTGGCTTCGTCCCCTTCGGGGGTGATGTTGTAGGCGGTGAGGGTAAGTTTATTTCCGCTCAATTCCACTTCGGTGCGCCAGCCCCAATCGGGGCCGCCGCTGGGGTCGGGATAACTGCCAAGGACGGAGAAACCGTTCTCTTTTTCGTTGCCTGTGCAAAACATGATCCCAGTGCTGTTATGGAAGGAGTCCACCCAACTGGCTTCGTACTGTTCGAGTGTGATATTAAAGCCAAAGGTGAACATTCCATGCTGGGTTTCGCCTTCGATGGAGGATTGATAAAGGAAGAGGGCGAAGCGTCCGTCAAGCAAAAGTTGAATGGTTCCGACGATGGGGGATTCGTCGGTAAGTTTGTCCGGCTCCAGCCACAATTTACTTGTGCCTTTCCAATTACCTGCCATTCGCGCAAAAAAGTGATGCGGGGTGTCGATTGAGTTTGAGAAGGTCATGGGTGATCCTGTAGAAAGTGGAAAGTGGGGAGTAAGGGAGAAAAGAAGAAAGAGGAAAGAAGATTTAGGGCATTGGTATTTCTGAATCGATGGAGGAGGTTGAGGGTTGAGTCGGGTAAGGGGCTTGTTCTTCGCGGATGGCGTTTTTCCTTTGATGAGGAATCATTGAGGTCAGCATGGCAATGATATGTGTCGTCAATCCCATACGGTGTTTGATAACTTCTGGAGACAAAACCTGCTTTGATTTGTAATACCAATCGCGGCTTTCGCGGGCAGAGCCTAACGAGTATTCAAGAAAACGAGCGCGGTCTTTTCCAGTGGAGCGCGAGTAACCTTCGGCAATATTCGCAGAAATAGAGCACACCGCTCGATAGAGTTGGTCGGCAAGTCCTCGGGTGAGTGAAGTTTTATTCAAAACAAGCGCATCCTGCCATGCAATATCGGCAACAAATAGACCCAAGCGATAGACTTCAAGCTTCCAAAGAGAATCCCCTTTGATATCATCAGGAACACCTGCCTGCCATTCAACATATCTCACGCCATCCTCCACTCACTACTTTCCACTTTCTACATCCTAAACACCCCAAACCCGCCCTCTTCCTTCGGCGCATTCAGCACAATGGACAATGCCAGGCCAAGCACCTGACGAGTATCCAACGGGTCAATGACGCCATCATCCCATAATCTTGCGCTGGAATGATAGGGACTGCCTTCGCGGTCGTATTTTTCGAGGAGGGGGCGTTTGAATTCCACCGCTTCTTCCGCGCTGAGGGCTGGTTTGCCCTCTCGAGCGAGTTGATCTTGTTTGATGGTGAGCAACACATTCGCGGCTTGCTCTCCGCCCATAACAGATATTCGCGCATTCGGCCACATCCATAGGAAACGGGAACCATAGGCGCGGCCTGCCATGGCGTAGTTACCTGCGCCAAAGGAGCCGCCGATGACGAGAGTTAACTTTGGGACGCGGGTGGTTGCCACAGCATGAACCATCTTCGCGCCGTCTTTGGCGATGCCTCCCGTTTCGTATTCCTTGCCGACCATGAAGCCGGTGATGTTTTGCAGGAACAGCAATGGGATTCCGCGCTGGTCGCAGAGTTCGATGAAGTGCGTCCCTTTCAGCGCGGACTCGCTGAACAGCACTCCGTTGTTGGCGATGATGCCGACGGGGTATCCGTGGATGCGGGCAAAGCCGCAGATGAGGGTCGTGCCATAACGCGATTTGAACTCGCGGAACTTGGAACCGTCCACGATGCGGGCGATGATCTCACGGACATCGAAGGACTCTTTGAAGGTGCGCGGCAGGACGCCGTACAATTCGTCAGCGGCGTATAAAGGTTCTTCGGGTGGAGCAACTTCCAGCGCGGAGAGATGCGAGTGGACATGTCCTCGGGGCAGAGTCTCTACAATGCTGCGTAAAATCTCAATGGCATGATCATCATCCTCGGCGAAATGATCCGCAACACCGCTCTTGCGTGTGTGGACATCCGCGCCGCCAAGTTCTTCGGCAGTGACATCTTCACCCGTCGCAGCTTTAACGAGCGGCGGGCCGCCAAGAAAAATCGTACCAGCACCTTTGACGATGATGGCTTCATCGCTCATCGCGGGAACATATGCGCCGCCCGCGGTGCAGCTGCCCATGACGGCGGCAATCTGTGGAATGCGTTTGGCAGACATGCGCGCCTGATTGTAAAAAATGCGCCCGAAGTGATGCGCGTCGGGGAAGACCTCGTCTTGAAACGGCAAATTTGCCCCGCCGGAATCCACGAGGTAGAGGCAGGGCAAATGATTTTCTTCGGCGATCTGCTGGGCGCGCAAATGTTTTTTGACGGTCATCGGGAAATACGAGCCGCCTTTGACGGTGGCATCGTTGGCGACGATCATCACCTCGCGGTTGGAGATGCGCCCGATGCCGGTGACGATGCCCGCGCCCGGCGCTTCGAGGTTATACATGCCCAGTGCAGCCAGTGGGGAAAGTTCCAAAAATGGAGCGCCGGGATCGAGCAGGCGTTCGATGCGTTCGCGGACGAAGAGCTTGCCCTGCTCTTCATGGCGCTTGCGATATTTTTCGCCGCCGCCTTCGCGCACAAGGGTCAGGCGCTCGCGCAAGGTCTGCGCAAGCGAGAGGTTGTGTTTTTTATTGGCAAGAAATTCCGGGTCGTTTGGGGATAAAGCGGTTGGGAGGGTTTCCATGGGTAATTGGTAAATGGTCGCTGAGAATTGAGTGGGGAGAGTCTAGCATAAAAAGGGGACTTGCGAAATGTTTTCCCCGGGTGCTTTGCAGCGTCAGAAAATGGATGAATGTCAGTTGAAATTTAAATCGGTTTCTGCAAAGATAAAGTATCTTCATCCAAAGGAGGTTTGCCGATGAGACCGGTATATGCCATCTCGGGGGGCGTTTCAAAATTTGCAAAGGCAAGACCAGATAAAACGTTTCAAGCGATCATCAAAGAAGCCTACGATTATGCCATCGCCGATATTGGGCTGGATTTCCCGACCTTCACGAAGATCGTGGATGGTTCGGTGGCCTCATACTTCTCGGATCATTTCACCCGACAACTGATGGCCGGCATCATGGCACAGGACTACCTCGGGCTGTGTCCCAAACCCGGTCACCGCGTAGAGGGCGGCGGTGCCACGGGCGGACTTTGCTTTCAGGAGGCGTGGAAGTCCGTCGCCTCGGGTCACATGGATGTGTGTGTGGCCTACGGCTTCGAGACCATGTCGCATGTGGAAACATGGAAGGGAAATGAGTTCATCGCCCTAGCATCCGACGTGTCGTTTGATTATCCTGTCGGAGGTTTTTATTCGGGCTACTACGCCATGATGGTGACGCGCCACATGAAGGAGTTCGGCACGACCGTCGAGCAGATGGCGCACGTCAGCGTGAAGAATCACATCAACGCCTATCACAATCCCTACTCGCAGAAGCGGGACCGCTACACCATTGACGATGTGCGCAATGCGCCGATGGTGGCGTGGCCGTTGACTCGGCTTGACATCTGCGTGATGTCCGACGGCGCGGCAGCGACCATTCTCGTTTCGGAAGAAGGCTTGAAAAAACTCGAAGTCGCGGGCGCGCAGATTCCCCGTCCGCTCGTGAAAGTGACTGGTATCGGCCGCGGCACGGATATGATGCGCATGGCCGACCGTCCGCACGTGGACTACGAAACCTTCATGGAAAACTACGCCACCGAGCAGGAGAAATCCTCTGACGATACGAAGAAGTATTACAAAAAACTCTGGGACCACGGCACGCGCTACCCCGGAATCCATTCGTTCCGTGCGGGGCGGGCGGCGGGGAATATGGCATGGAAACACGCGGGCATCAAAGACCCGCTCCACGAACTGGACTTCATCGAACTGCACGATGCCTACACCTCGTCCGAGATTCAGACCTATGAAGATCTGGGATTGTGCCGCTACGGCGAAGGCGGTCCGTTTGCGGAATCGGGCAAGGCTTTCCTGCCGAACATCGACTACGGCTTGAAGTTGAAAGACAAGCCTGTCTGCGCGGTGAATCCATCGGGCGGACTGATCGCCTGCGGACATCCCGTCGGCGCGACGGGATTGATGCAGGGCGTGTTTGCCATCTGGCAGCTGCAAGGGACGATTCAAAAACATTTCCGCGACGACCAGCTTCAAGTTAAGAATGCGAAGCGCGGCGCGATCCATTCCCACGCGGGGACTGGCACCTACGTCTCTGTCTCCGTTTTGGAACGGGAGGGTTAAGTCATGGCTAAGTTACCAACTCAACGCGAAGAAACGCTGGGCGGATACATCGTCCACGGCGTGCCGTTCCCGATCAGCACGGATGAAGAGGCGCTGCAATTCCTAAAGAAGATGGCGCCGATCCAGATCGAACAGGAATATAAGATCACATACCTGCATTCGTATGGACAGGACAGCCCATGGTTCGCGGCGCTGACGAATAAACGACTGCTCGCTTCGCGCGACCCCGAGAGCGGATACACGACCGCCAACCCGCGCGGACATGACATGTATTCGGGCGCGGAGACCAAGTGGATCGACATCACCGAAACGCCTGCACATGTGCATGCCTTCACCGTCTGCTACTTCGGCTCGGAGGAGTTCCTGCCTGAATGTCCGTTCGTGCTGGCATTGATCGAGTTCGAGGGTGTGAACACGTTGCTGCTCACGCGCCTGATGGGCGTTGACCCCGCCGCGCCCGCGCTCGATTGGATCGGCATGGATGTGAGTCCGCGCTTCATGAGGAATTCCAAGCTGAAGCCGACAGATGTGTATTTTGTTCCGAAGGAGAGCAGCGATTAGCGGTTAGCATTTAGCGTTTAGTGAGTAGTAAAAAGGACTCTGCGATGGCTGAGTCCTTTTTTGCTTGCATACACCGTCCACGAATGGTTCATGAATGCACGAATAACGGCGCGGACATTCGTTTATTCGTGATAGGTTTTATTCGTGGATGGTTTTTCATCCTTCATCCTTCATCATTCAGCCTTTTCAACATCCTCTCCGCTTCCTCAAACGCCACCTTGTAATAATACGGCGGACCATCGCAGTACGCCAGCCGCAATGCCTCTTGCGCATGGAATATCGCCGCATCTTTATCGCTCAACCCGCCTTCGACCTTCGACCTGTGACCACTCATCGCAAGTTCCGCCAAGAAAAGGTTTACGTCTGCACCTTGTAAAACATACCCGCTCCGCTCCGTAATGGACAGCGCCTCTGCGGCTTTTGCCAACGCGTCTTTGAAATCGTTTTGCGCATACGACAACCGCGCAACATCAAGCAGGATATCGGCTTCCATTTCGACCAAATTGATCTGCCGACACTGATTGAGCGCTTTGGACTGGTTTTCTTCCGCTTTCTCCAACTCGTTATTCGCGCGATATGCTGCGCCGAGTATCCAAGCAGAACGAATTTGGTCTCTTGGTAAAAGACCAATACCTGGAAATGGAATATCTGCAAGTTGCTTTGCAATTTTCCCTTTCTCAATTGCAAGCGAATAATTCCTCATCAAGAACGCACGATGAGCGGAATATGCCATGATTACACATTCAATTTGCTGGTTGCTTTCTTTTCTCGCTAATTCAATTCCTTTTTCATGAATTGTCTCCGCCTCCTGCCACGCACCACGATAGGACAGGACGCGCCCCAATTCTTGATATGCGTCAGCGTTTTCTGCTTCAATTCCTAATTCGATACTGAGTTCAATATAGCGGCGCAGGTTGCGCTCCGCTTCGCTCAGCGCGCCGATAACCAGTTGCTGTGTCGCCACATTTCCCAGCCAGATGGCAAGATTTTTCTTGTCACCATCTGCTTCGCCAAGTTTGATTGCTTGTTCAAACAGCGGAACGGCGCGGCGCGGCTGTCCGCTCAGCTAGTAGGAGTTGGCAAGGGAGTTGAGAGTCCATGCTTGCCATGCTTCGTCTTTCAGGTGTGGCAGTTTATTTTCACCATCAAGGAATAAAGCGGATAACAACTCTACTTCAGTTCGGTAGGAACCGAATTGAAAATAAATGGGCTTATACATTCGGTTTTGATATAACTTGGCCGCCTCATCCAAATTTCCCGCCCTGACCATGTGATGATACAGTTCGATGACAGGCGCGAGGTCTTCCAGTTTGTCTACCTTTTCGGGTTTGGGCACGGCGTCAAAGTAGTTCACCAAACGGGTGTGTGCGGCGGTTCGGTCAGAAATAGTTAATTGGTCGTAGGCGTAGCGGCGCACGATGGGGTGGAGATCATATTTGTTGGCTTTGCGGTCCCAATGCACAAGTCCGCGCGACTCCAAGGCTTTCAAAGAATCATCCAGAAAATCATTGCCATGTCCACTGCCTTGAATGGTCTTCAAGGCGTCGTAGGAAGTCGGCGCGCGGAAACATGCCACGCGTCCAAGCAAACTTTTCTGCGAGGCTGACAACGTCTTGAAGGCCGTCTCCAAAACATGATGTTTGTTTTGAATGATGTCTTGGGTAATTTCAAGAGTCCTTGCCGCCAAAATATCGCCAGGGGCATTTCGGTCGTTGACAATCATGCCCGCGAGAATACGCAAACTCAATGGATGATAGCCATAAGGTTCGCATGCAGATTCAATCTCGGCGTGTGTGCCGCGAATCCCCTGTGCGTAAAAGAAGGCGACGGCATCTTCCTTTTTCATTTCCTTGAGTTCTTCTTCGCGAACGCCTTGCAAAAATTGTCCGTATCGTTCCGCCGCGCGCGGGGTCAGGCGCGTGGTCATCAAGACTTTGCTTCGCATCATGAATCCAAAAGCACCGACTCCCTGCAGGAACGCATCTGCAAACATGTTGACGCAATCGCGACTGTTATCCCGTGATTCGTTTTTGTCTAATTGCAGATCATCTCCCTGATATGCCGCTCCCATGTTGGAGTAGGCACGTAACACCCGCTCGAAGCCATCCAGAATCAGCAAGAGTCCAGGTCGCTGTAAAAGGTTGAGCAGGATTTCAGTTTGTTGCCGTGGATTTAATTGTTCAGCGTTTGGAACACCAAGATATTTCAGTGTCTCTTTCAGGAAATTTTCAAAACTCGCGTCGCCTTCGTAGAAACTCCAAAAGACTACTGCGGGAAATTGCTTTGCGTCCACATCGTGAGTCAGCCAGTGCCATGTCAACGCGCTTTTGCCAAATCCGCCCAATGCGCGGATGATCAGCAATGGATGATCTTTATCAGAATTGAGCCAGCCTGTGAGCATATTTCTTTCTTCTCGGCGGCCTGTAAAGTTAGGCGGCATCCCATATGGATGCGCAAGAAACCAACCTTCAGGAGTCTTCGGTTCAGGTTCCTTGATAGGCGTTCCAGGAATTGGAGCGTTGGGTTTGCCAAGAGCAGTGAAGAGTTGCTTCCAGGCGATGGCTTCGCGGTCTTTACGAAGGAAGTCAACATAGGTGAAAATTTGAATGTCTTCGGGAATATCGCATTTTTCAAACAGGATGGGAACAGTGCGCAGGTGTTTGTTCGCTGGGTCATGCAAAAACGTGAGCAAGCCTTCAAACGATGTCCATTCGCTTGCCATCCACGCGGGCGTCATCACGAGGACGGTATATTTGCTTTCCTTGCACGCATCACGCATGTTGTGACGTGAAGGTTTACCAGGAACGAAATCTCGAAAGTCAATACAAACTTTCAAGCCAGCATTTTCAAGTGCCGACAACAAAGTATCCACCACCCACTCTTCATCCTTGTGGCTGTAGGAGATGAACACATCGTATTTGAATTCAGTCTCTGTCATGTCTGCCTGCCCTTATCGTTAACCAACCTTCAACCTACAACATTCCAACCTGCAACTTCCCCCAATTTTACATCCACTTTCAGTCTTTTCCCCACCACTCACTCCCCCTTCCGAAACTCAACCAGTTCGATCACACTCTCCATCGGCACGGGGACGACCTGGCCGTATAACAGCAGCGAAGCCGAATCCACCTGAGAGCGGACGAGGCCCACATACGGCTCGTACCATTGGGTCGTGTTCACGGTGAGGATACTGCCCGTCGCTCCGGTCGGCAGGGTAAGGGTGACCGGAAACGAAAAGCTGTGCCGTACTTTCAACGCCTGCGGAAAATCCCCGGCAGGGACGGTCACTGCTTCGCGAGTCCCATCCATTTCAAAGGACAGGCTGATGAACGACGATTGCAGCACGAACAAAGCCCGGCCGTCCATCGGGCTTTTCAATTGGGCAACATCCTCGGTCAGATATTCCACCTCCCAATTCATACGCCAGTCGTTCTCCACGAGGGTTGGATAACCGGGGAAATAAATGCCCGTATCGTGATAGGTGTTGAAATCCTTTTCCAGATAATCCGCAAAGTGCATGCTGACCACGAACAAGGGGAAATTCTCGATCGCCCCATCCATGCAGACAACGGGTTCGACGACTGTTACATTATTTTTCTGGTCGGTAAACTCGACCATGATGACGATGTTGCGGCCGTCGTTCCTATCCAGGGTCTTCAGGGTGTACAGCGATTCCCCGCTTGTGGTGGGAACGCGATATATCCATTCAGCCCCCGTCATCAACGGCAGGAGCGGGCTGATGCAAGGTCCGCTCGGAAGCGGTGTGGCCGTCGGCGTTATCGTGGCGGTCGGAATGGCGGTCTGGGTCGGTGTGGAGGTCGGCGTTGGCAATGGGGCTGCCGTGCTGCAGGCAGAAAGCACCAATAAAAGAAGAAAGGCCAATGTCTGTTTCATGGTTTACTCTCCTTGTCCTTGTCATTGTACAACCCGCAATATCACGCCGCACCTGACGAAAAACACATCTTTGTCCGTATAACGTTTGTGATACCATTTCATTCATGAACTTCTCCCCCATCACCGATGATCTCTTCATCGGCACAACCCCGTCAACGGAGGATTACGACCGCCTGCGCGCACTCGGCGTGCGGCTGGTGATCAACATGCGTGTGGAATATCGTCCGCGCAAAGACCCGCATCCGACTCCCCTCAACCTGCTCTGGCTCCCCACCTTCGACTCGCCGCTGGTTCCGATTCCCATCAAGTCTCTGCAGCGCGGGGCAAAGGCCGCATTGGATGTGATTCACAACGGAGCCAGGATCTACACCCATTGCGCAGGCGGAGTCCATCGCGGGGTGACAATGGGCGCAGCCATTCTTATCGCGCAGGGAATGAGTCCGCGCCCGGCGATGGAGTTGATCAAGGAGAAACGTCCCATTGCAGACCCGTTCGCGTTCTACATCCGCCCGCGCATTTTGAAGTTTGCAAGACAATGGAATTCCTTCGTTGGCTGAGTATCGAAACCAGCAAGTTTCAGAAGTACTTTTGTAATAGAATTATTCTTGCTAACTGGTGGTTTCGATATATCCTCCGCTTCGCGTCGGACTACTCAACCACCGATTTCGTCTAAAAGAAATTATTATGAATCGCAATTTGATTTTGACATTATTAGTTTGCATATTAACAACCGCCTGCCAGGCGCAGCGGACCCCCCTGCCGACAGCCACTTTCACATCCACCTATACAGCCGGGCAATTAATTCCCACGCCGAGATACAATGTCCCAACGGCAGGCAGGCATACGGTCACGCCCGAGGCGACTGCAACCCAACACAAGATGCACACATCCACTCCGGCAACCGCATCCCCGCCATCTACCATAACCCCCGATAATTCATGGATGAACCTGCCTGTCCTCCCTGCCCCGGGTGAAAACATTCGTGAAATTTACGAAACGGGATTGTCCCTTGGCAATGACCCGAATGCCTTTTCCATTTTTGGCGATTGCCAGAGCGAGCCGGATGAATTCTTTGGCATCTATGAAACCGATCCGCTCACACTCGACAGCCTCACGCCTGAACTGCGTGAAACGGTGGCACACTTCAACGGTTCGTTCAACCGCGCAAGCCCCACCTCACAGGATGGCACCACGCCCGGCGCGTTGCTCTGGGACCAATGGCATCGCGGCGAGTATGGCTGCACCTTTTCTGAAACCCCCGTGGATTGCGAACTGCGCATCCACCGCCCTTCGTTCGTCATCATTCAGATCGGCACACATTTCGAATCGCGCAACACCGAATACCTGCGCAGGATCATCACGCAATTGATCGAAAACGGCGTGGTGCCGATACTTGCCACCAAAGCGGATAACCGCGAACTGGACCACCGCATCAACCGTGACATGGCCCTGCTTGCCGCCGAATTCAATTTGCCACTCTGGAACTTTTGGGCCGCGCTCTCCGAACTCCCGGGCCGCGGACTGTATGTGATAGACGGGCGCGAGGAACAAGGCGCGATCTATCTTAACGAAGAGGCGCAGGACATTCACCGCAGCACTGGTTTGGAGGCATTGGATATCGTCTGGCGCATGGCAACCCAATAGGGGCGACCTTCACGGTCGCCCTTGCTGGTAAAAAAGGCCGTCCTTGTTGGTAAAAAAAGACGCCCGCGAGGGGCGTCCCTACGATTAACCTTTCAAGGGCGGCGCGTCCTTGTCATAGACGAAAACCTGCACATCCATCCCATCACTGTTCAACATATCGATCGCAGGTTGAAAGGTCGCATCCTTGATCTTTTGCATATCCCCCGCGGGCGCATACACCGAGAGCCGCGCTTCCTCATCCGACATCCTGGCGGCTTTGATCTCCGCACCGGCGCAGGCGGTTTTGATGAGGTCGGTCATTTTTTTGATGGCATCGTCAATGGACATACACGGCTCCCTGTTTATTAATTAAATTATACAACATCAACCTGTGTTCAATTTCGCCACGGTCACGCCTTCACCGCCTTCCTTGTCACCGCCCTCCTCGAACGATCTCACATACGCATGCCCGCGCAGGGCATCGCGCACCGCCTGCCGAAGTTTGCCCGTGCCTTTGCCGTGAATGATCCGCACGAACGGCAACCCGGAAAGATAAGCCTGTTCCAAATATCGTTCCATCTTATCGAGCGCGTCATCCGACATTAATCCGCGCAGGTCCACTTCCATGCCGGGAGAGGACGATGGACGATTGACCGTGGACGATGGACGATCTTCGACAGATAAACCCTTGCGAGTCATTTCCTTCGATGGTCCATTGTCTGCCGTCTGCCGTCTGACTAAATCGGATAACCTCGCCCGAACACGAATCGTCCCAACCTGCACCTCCGCATCGGACTCACCCAAAGCTGTCACCACCCCTTCAGCATTCAACGTGCTGACGTTGACTCTCTCGCCCAATTTTAGAGATTGGTTACTAGCGATTAGAGAGTGGGCGGGCTTTCTCTCAACGGGCTGTGTTGTTTTCGCTTCGATTTCTTCCATCTTTTCCTCGATGGCTTTGATGGCTTGCAAAGGCTGGCTGGCTTTCTTCAACTGCGACTTCAACGAATCGATGTTGCGTTTGAGCACCGCCACTTCCAGTTCGCCTTCGGCACGGGCCTTTGCAAGAGTCTCGCGGCGTTCGTCTTCTATTTTTTCGAGGCGTTTTTCAAGCTCCAGCGACTGCTTTTCGAGCCTGTCGCGCGCCTTCTCCAATTTTTCACGCTCGCGCGATGTACGGTTGCGTTCCTTACGGATGTCATCCAAAAGTTTATCCGCCCGCAGGTCCAGCGGATTGATCTCTGCCCTGGCAGACTCAATGATGGGTTGAGGCAGCCCAAGTTTTTGAGCAATCAACAAGGCGTTGGATCGGCCCGGGAGACCGATGGTCAACTTGAAGGTCGGGCGAAGCGTTTTGATGTCGAATTCCAACGAAGCATTCACCACGCCATCCGTCGAATGGGCAAAGGTCTTCAGTTCGGGGTAATGAGTGGCAACCAGGGTCATCGCGCCTGTTTCCAGCAAATGAGTGAGGATCGCGCGCGCGATGGCCGCGCCTTCCTGCGGGTCTGTGCCGGAGCCGAGTTCATCGAAGACGACCAGCGAACGATGGTCTATCTTTTTCAGAATGCGAATGATGTTTGTGATATGACCCGAGAAGGTCGACAAAGACTGCTCGATGGACTGCTCGTCGCCGATATCGGCATACACCGAATGAAAGCATGGCAGTTCCGAGCCGCTTTGCGCGGGGATATGCAAACCCGATTGTGCCATGAGCGCCAGCAAACCGACCGTTTTCAACGAAACTGTTTTCCCGCCCGTGTTCGGCCCGGTGATGACTATGGCACGGGTCCCTTCGCGGGGATCGACGTCGATGGGAACAACCGTGTCCGGGTCGAGCAGGGGATGTCGGGCGTGAAGTAAACGAAAGAAGAAAGAGGAAAGAGAAGAGCCTTCCTTCTTTCTTCTTTCGTCTTTCATTTCAAGAAGCCCAGGCTCACTGGCCTTCAACTCGTCCGCGTATTTTGCTTTCGCGAGGATGAGATCGAACACGGCAAGGTTTTCGACGCCGTACTTCAAGTCACTGGCGTGTTCGCCGACGAGACCCGAAACTTCAGCAAGGATGCGGCGTTCTTCGTCGCGTTCTTTTAATTCGAGTTCGCGCATTTCGTTGTTGAGTTCCACAACGGGCAGTGGCTCCACAAACAAAGTTGCCCCGCTGGAAGATTGATCGTGAATGACCGCCTTGATGCTGCCTTTGAATTCGGCGCGCAATGGAATCACATAACGGCCGTCGCGCTGGGTGATGATCGGTTCCTGTAATTTCTTGGCGGACTCAGTCAGGTAGCGCTGCAAGCGGGACATCAAACGTCCGTGCGCAATTTTGATCTCGCGGCGCAGTTCGGCCAGTTTCGGCGAAGCGGAATCCAATACCTCGCCGCGGTCCGAAAGGATGCGCGTGACCGCATCCACGATGCCGCGTGAATCGGGCAGGGCCGCGGCGAGTTTTGCAAGGCGCGGATATTCGTCCGTTTTGCGGTCGAGCGACTTTTTTATTTCGCGGCACGAGATAAGCGTGGATTTGATATCGAGCAATTGCTGAGGGTCGAGCACACCGCTGCGCGCGGCCAGGTCCGCCGCCGGGCGAATGTCATGCGCCGCACCAATGCCAATATCCTGAACGGCTAATAGCTTGCGGCCTTCGGTTGTCTCCGCAAGGCGGGCAGTTGCCAGGTCAAATGAGTCTGTGGGTTCGAGCTGGCGCGCCAATTCCATCGATGCGGAAAAATCGCAGTAGCCTGCGAGCCGTTCGAGAATCTTCGGGTATTCGAGTACGTTGAGTGTCTTGCTGTCCATGATGAGAGATTATACTTTGGAGTCAACCAGCCGTCCGATATCAGAGGAGATCATTATGAGACTCAAGAATAAAGCTGCCGTCATCACCGGTGCAACATCGGGGATTGGAAAAGCAACCGCGCTTCTTTTCGCGGACGAGGGAGCTGACCTGGTCTTAACCGGCAGGCGTCTCAGCTTGGGCAAATCCGTCGAAGCGGAATGCAGGCAAAAGGGAGTCCGATGCGTGTTCGTGGAGACGGATCACACAAAGATAGAAGAATGTCAAAGAGTCGTAGACATCGCTCTGAAGGAATTCAATCGCATTGATATTTTATTCAACAATGCCGGCATCGTCACCAAAGGGACGGCGGACACCACGCCCGAAGAGGTTTGGCAGGAGACCTTGAATATCAATGTGACGGCGGTGTGGCGCATGTGCAAGCTGGTGATTCCGCAGATGAAAAAACAGGGCGGCGGTGTGATCGTCAACAACGGTTCGGATTGGTCGGTGGTGGCGGGGAAGAATGCGTTTCCGTACATCATGAGCAAGGGCGCGGTGGGGATGATGACGAAGGCCATGGCGCTGGATTATGCAAGAGAAAATATCCGCGTGAATGCGGTTTGCCCCGGCGATACGTTCGTGGATCGCTGGATCGAGAAGGGATACTTCGAAGGCTCCGACCCTGTGACAATGGAAGAAGCGATCAAAGAATCAAGTGAATATATACCGATGGGACGTTTTGGAAAGCCCGAGGAAATTGCGAATGCAGTTTTGTTTCTGGCTTCGGACGAGTCATCTTTTGTGACGGGCCATTTGCTTTTGGTGGATGGCGGCAATACGGCGCAGTAGCTTTCCTCTATTTCTTTATAAATTCAGATACAATCGGGATATTATTTATCTGAAATTAATCGAAAGCGAGGAGAGAGTGAAGGACAAACCTGCCCCTTTTATTGAACCGCGCCAGCTCGTCCCCAGCATCACCGCCGGGTTGGTGACCGGATTGATCATGGTGGTGTTGAACGTTTCGCTCGCCACCCTCGTATTCTCCGGCGAAATGATTCCCTTTATTTCGCGCGGCATCGGAATTTTTATCTTCGGCGCTTTTGCCATGTCGGTGGTCGCATCCATTTTAGGCTCGCTGCCCGGCACCATCATTGGCCCGCAGGATGGCCCCGCTGCCCTTTTGGCCGTTACCGCCGGTGGCATCGTCGGTTCGCTTGCGGGCGCCGCTTCCCCTGAAACCATCTTTTCGACAACACTGGCCGGCATTGTAATTACGTCCGTGGTTACCGGCTTCATACTTCTTCTCATCGGCCAGTTCAAACTTGGGAACCTGGTGCGGTATATTCCCTATCCCGTAGTGGGCGGATTCCTTGCCGGAACTGGCTGGCTGTTGACTCGCGGCGCGTTCGAAGTAATGGCGGGAGAAACATTTTCGCTTCAGACTCTCCTCAAACTAATCCAGTCCGAAAATCTTATTCTCTGGCTGCCGGGGACGATCTATGCCGTTGTGATCCTGGTGGTGTTGAGAAGGACCAGTCATTTCCTCGTCTGGCCCGCCCTCATCTTCGGCGCTGTTGCAATTTTTTACGGAGGGCTATTCGCCACAGGCACATCCATCGACCAGGCGCGGAGCATGGGATTGTTACTTGAATCTTTTCCATCCGGCGGGCTTTGGAAGCCCTTCACACCCGCCGACTTCACCCGCGTGGATTGGAGTTCCCTTGCAAGCCAGGCGGACTTGCTCATCTCTGTGCCGCTCGTCAGCTTGATCGCCCTTCTGTTAAATGCCACAGGGTTGGAGCTCGTCGCCAGGCGGGATGTTGATCTTAATCACGAGTTGAGAATGACCGGGCTGGCGAACCTGGTTTCAGGTCTGGGCGGAGGCGCAGCCGGATATCATTATCTTGGAGCAACCGCGCTTGCCCAGCACATGGGGGCGAAATCCAATCTCGTTACAGTCGTCGCCGGGTTGATTTGCGGATTGGTGCTTATTTTCGGAGGCGGGTTCGTGAGTTTCCTGCCCGTCGCCTTGTTGAGCAGCCTGCTGCTTGTGCTGGGGTTGTCCTTCCTCATCGAATGGGTGTACGAAGCCTGGTTCAAACTGCCGCGCGCGGAATATTTCATCGTCATGGTCAGCCTGCTTGTGATCGCATTGACCGGTTACCTGCAAGGAGTCGGCGCGGGGATTGTGATCGCAACGATCCTCTTCGTTATCAAATACAGCCGCATCAACACCGTACGGGATTCATTGAACGGGCAGATCTATCATGCCAATGTGGAGCGGCCCGCCGTACAGCGCGAGATCCTGCATAAATTCGGCAGGGGCATTCACATCTTCCGCCTGCAGGGATACATCTTCTTCGGCACATCGGATAAATTGCTGAATCGCATCCGCGAACTTTTGGAAAGCATGGTCGATAAGGACCGTTTCATCGTGCTGGACTTTCATCGCGTGCATGGGCTGGACTCGTCGGCGGTATCCAGCTTTACCCGCATGCTCCAATTGGCGGAACTGCACGGCATATATCTGGTCCTTACCCAGGTCGCGCCGGATATCCGCCAGCAGATGGTTCGAGGTGGTTTCAAGCCGGGCCAGCGTGTGCAGATCTTCCCCACGCTCGATCACGGTATGGAATGGTGCGAGAATATGCTCCTGCAAAAACATCTGGCCTCCACACAATTCATCCAGGCCAGCATCAAAGGCCAGCTGCGAAAGACCTTCGCCAAACCCGAGCTGGTCGACCGTCTGCTCACCTATCTCGAGCGAATGGAAGTGGAAGGGAATGTGTACCTGTTCCGCCGTGGCGATGCGCCGGATGCGATGTATTTCGTTGAGTCTGGGCGGTTGAATGTAATTCTTGAAACCGAGGCTGGAGAAATGACCCGCCTGAGAAACGTCCGCGGCGGGACGGTGGTTGGTGATATCAGTCTGTATCTCGGTCAGCCCCGCACGGCCAATGTGGTCACCGAGCAAAAATGTGTGTTATACCGCCTGACCACCGAGTCGATGAAGAAAATGGAAAGCCAGGACTCGGAGGCTGCCTCCGCCCTGCATGAATGGATCGCCCGACTGATGGCCGAACGCATGGCCGATAATACCAGCGCCATCGAAGCGCTGTTGGACTAGGAGGGTGAAGTCACTTCCCAAACGCGGCTGACACCTGAATTTAAAGGAGATTTTATGATCGTTGTTTCAGACATGATGGGGACCTTGACCACCGGCTCCCCCTTTCTCGGGCTGGTGGACTGGGTTAAACATAATCAAAGCAAACTTCGCGCAAATTGGTACATCACTTCCATCATGCCTTCGTATTTGCTCGCAAAGAATGGGCTGATCGACTGGCAGGCATGGGGCCAGAAGTTAATGGTGGACAGCCTCAGCTACATCAAGGAAGCCACTCCCGAAAAAGTGAAGCACGCCTCCGAATGGACGGTGGAACACAACTTGTGGAAGAAACGCCGCGAGGATGTGGTGGCCCGTCTCGTCAAACATCGCGAAGATGGGGCGAAGGTGTATATCGCCAGCAGTGTCGTGGAGCCGTTCATCGAGCCGTTCGCTCAACGCATCGGCGCGCAAGTCATCGGCACGCCCGTTGAAATTGCGAACGGACGCTTGCAGATGATCGGGGAATTGATGAAAGATGAAAAGAAGATCGAGCAGGTGCTCAGCCGTCTCGGCGTGGAGCGTGTGGACGTGGCCTACGGCGACACGATTCTGGATGTCCCTTTGCTGGAACATGCCGACCATCCCGTGGCGGTGTATCCCGACGCGAAGTTGAAGCAGATCGCATTGGATAAAGGCTGGGAAATTATTGGAGACACGCCGAAATACGGTTAATGTCACACCGCACTGGCGCGCGGCGCAAGTGTTGCGAGGAGCAGCGACATGTTTATAATGAAATTGCTTCAGCCCACTGTCAAATTTAAAACGTAGAGAGGCAGCCCATGACATTCCAGCTTGTGTATTATTCCCAGCAGGACCCAAAATGGAAGGAAGATATTCTCGGTTTCGGCGACCCCGGCGATACCATCGGTTATGTTGGCTGCGCGCTGACGAGCATGGCCATGCTCCTCAGCGGGCATGGATATGTTGAAACCCCCAAGACCCTCAATAAAAAATTACAAAGTGTGGGCGGCTTCGCCAGCGCAGGCATCCGCTGGGGATCGGTCAGCCAGGTGGTGCCGCAGATCAGCGTCAAAAGCAACATCTCCTGCAACAACAGCGATGCACCTCTCGGCCTGATCGACGCATCCATTGCCGCGGGACAGCCCGTCATCGTCATGGTGGATAGCACCCCAGCGTCCGGCCTGCTCACCCATTGGGTCGTGCTTTATGCAAAAGAGGGTAACGACTATTTGATGCTCGACCCCTGGCCTTATCAAACCGACGTAAACAAGAAGACATATTTAATGCCACGCTACAGTCAGGGCAACCCGCTGCAACGCTCGATCATGCATGTCATCATTTATGAATGTTTTACTGCCGGCGGAGGGATCGCCCAACCGGGCTCATCTTCCACGACCGGCACGCCTCAGACTCCGCCGATAACTGCTCCTGTTACGAGCAACAAATCCACCGCCCGCGTAAAAGCGGAAGTCACCTGGGGCTTGAACATCCGCTCCACCATTGACACATCCAGCGCGGCCAACATCGTTGCCACCGCCCCTGCGGGCAGCGAATTGATTCTTATGGAAGCCGATGGTGTCTCGAAGATCGGAGCGGTGAATCAATGGGTGCGGGTCCGCACCTTGAACGGACGAGAGGGATTCGCAGCCGCATGGTATTTGGAAAAAGGTCAAATTGTGACATCTGCCCCGGCGGCAGAACCAGCCCCAAGTCCCGTGACAGAAGCGCCCGTTTCCACATCCGCGCCTCAACCGCAGCCGGCACCGGCTCCACAAGTCGAAACATTATTCATCATTGTCAAATCCGCCGGGGCAAAGGTATATAAAACCGCATCTGCAAGAGGCGAGGTAGTTTCAAACGAAAAAAGCGGCGCGCGCCTGACCGTGGTGGAAACCGCCAAAAAAGCTGCGGAAAAAATCGGCAGGGCGGGCAAATGGATAAGTGTGAAAGGCTCGAACAACAAACGCGGTTATGTGGACGGCGGATTGGTGAAGAAAGGTTAGATGGAATTCAACGCTTTCACAAAAACATCCGCCATCGTTTGGATGTTGATCTCTTCCGAAACGATGCGAAACGATTCCCTCCCCATGTCTCTCAAACGCGCTGCATTCGATAGCGCGTTTTTTATTGCGCCAACCAGTGCGCCATCATCCTCCGGCGGAATTTGCCAGCCATTTTTTTCGCGGACTAAATCATCCTGCGTGCCGTCTCCCCTTGCGACAATGATGGGCAAACCATAGCTCATGGCTTCCTGCACAGCGAGTCCCCCGGTACCGGGGAGAACGAAAAGGTCAGCCTGCTCAAAATAAGGTTTCAATTCCGCGCCGTGTTTGGCGCCGATGAATTCTGCTGATGGATAGACTTCTTTTGCAAGCGATTCCAACGCCAAACGTTCGGGGCCATCCCCCACAATTATCAGGCGGGGTTTTAATTCCATTTCCGCGCAGGCTCGAAGCAAAGAATCGATTCTCTTGCGAGCTTGTAATCTCCCAACGAATAAGAGGGAAGGTCGAACGGCGAAAGTCGAAGGTCGGGCAGGCATCGGGGAGCCTGGGGCTGGCGAAACAGAATTATGAGCCACGAAAATCTTCTCACGCGGGAAGCCAAGTGCGGCATATTCCTCCACGCCGCGTTGACTGTACGAAAGCATGGCATCGAACTGATGAATGAAACGCGACCTCACCCCTGCTCCTCTCTTCCTTGAAGCGGGAAATCCCAATCCCCAGCCGATGACCTTTCGCCCACGCGAATGCATCCACTTCACGGCAGACGATGTCGCCAAATATCGCGGATTGGCCTCCACGATTAAGGCGTCGGGGTTTGTTTCTTCAAGCCAAGTGATAAATCCCTGTTGATAACAAAGATAGTACATCCCACCCAACAAATGGATGTTATTCGCCTGTGTGAGTTTCGCAACTTTGGTCATCCCGTTCGCGATCATTTCCACGGGACGGGGCATCCCCGCAAATAGATTCATCCCACCTTTGCATCGACTTGCCAGCAGGTCAAAGAACGGGACGCGATAACTCGGCAGTACACGCTGCTGCAACCCGAGCCTGCCGTAATAGGATTTCATTCCATTGCCTCACAGCGCGAGAAGATGACCGCAACATCGTCATGATATTCTTCGCACCAAATTCGAGAAGATATCACGACTTCGACAAGTTTTGGCTGCGCCGCATGGGAAAGCATCAGCAAATTAATATCCTCGCGGTCAAACATCGCTTGCCAGTTTTCAGCGCGGCTGACCTGGACGTACTCCGTCCATTGTTCGGGGGGATAGGCGTTGAAGCGGCTGTCCATCCACGGCTTGCAGGAGGGCAAGGCAAAGGAGAGATAGCCGCCGAAGGAGTAGTCAGCCCAAAGGTTGGAACAGGCTTCAGGATGTGCTGCCAGCCACTCGGTCGCAGCAAGAGGCGTGGTGGAGGTTTCATACACAGCGACAGAGTCAACCTTCCATCGTTCGCGGAAGTCAGGTAAAAAAATCAAAGGAAGTATGAGCAAAAAAATTCCAAGACCAAAATTAAGTGCTGGAAATATTTGTTTGGGTTCAGCGGAATTATTAAACCATCCCGCCAGAAGCGCTGCCGTGAAAACTGCAACAATGAAAAGGAACCAGATCACGTAGCGCAAGCCTGTGAGAGCAAGCCAGCCGAAGCCGAGATACAAGACCCATTCAAAGACGGAAAGTTTGCGCGGCGAAAATGTCGCCAGCGGAGCGAAGCCAAGCATCCACGCGAAAAAGATGTTCATCTGCCAGCCTTCGTTGCGCGGCGGCGCCCACTCGAAGGCGAAGAGATGGTCGGAGGGCGAGTTGAGCATAAAGACGAAATAATTCCAAACGCCGGTACCGCGCGGGTTGAGCAATGTAGCAGGGATCATCAACGCGAGCGCGATGCCCAACGGTTTTCTCTCGCCTTTTCCAAAAACAAGCGCGGCGCCCGCCAGCACGAACGGCAGGATGAATGAGCCATGCAGGTTTGCCCACAGCAATGCGGAGACGGGCAGAATCCATAACTGTTTTTTGTCCCCGTTTTGCCAGCGCAGCAGGCACCATAAACTCAAAACAAAAAGCGGATAAACAAATAACTGCGAACGTACCGACCAATTGTTCGCAGTGGCAATGCCAAGGACGAAAACAACCACGGTAGCAAGCCGCGGAGTGGAAACTTCGCGAGCCATTACCCAAATCACGGCGTACGTTATCGCAATCAGAAACCCGCGCAACAACAATGTAAACACAATGCCGCCAGACTCATATACCAGATAAAGGATCATCCCCGACAACCATTGCTGATAAACAATGGGCCGCCCCGCCTGGCTCCAACTGATCGTATCTGTTACTGGGATTGCATCGTTTTGAATGGTTTCTTGTCCCACACGCATCAGCCACCAGTAATCCTGCGGCTGAATGGCAAGCAAAAACGAAATGCCGATCAACGGCATGAGCGCGATGCTTAGCCAGAGGAAACCGTAGGAGCGGGATCTTTTCATCTTCGAAAATTTACGCCCTGTTATCCCACATGCGGCGCGGAATACGCCGGCGATTTATGCACATGCACCACTTTCCAGTGCGAAGCCTCCCCTTGGGACGCGCCATCCAGCTTCACCATCACGCGGCTTTCGTTGTGCGCGGCGACTTTCACGCCTTCAGGCAAAGCCGTGCTGATTAACAACGTATAACTTGCAATTGCAGTATCACCGTAGCGTTGAATCAATAAGTTCGAAAGATCAAAACGTGTCTTCCCTTTTTCTTCCGCGCCAAAGACCGAGCCGCGTTCGGCATTCGATGTCATCATGAATTCATGAAACGGCAGGCCGTCCAGGCGGTGCGGCGTGACCCACCATTCGTACAATGTCAGATCTTCCGCCGTCGTTTCGTGATACGAAGCAATATCGTTGCTCATGATGCCTTGCAAATGTTTCAACAAAAATTCGTAAACTTCCTGATCCATGACTTAATCCTCCAGCAAAACTTTCAAATAGGAATCGACCATCCGATCGAGGCCGAACGCCGCCTCGGCACGCTTCCTTGCCGCCGCCCGGAATTGACTCTGTTTCTCCAGCACCTGCCCCGCCGACTCAGCCAGCGTCGAAATATCAGGCGTTTCCAACTTCCACGGGTTCGCGCCATATGGGACGATACAGCCTGCATCATCCGACACCAACTCTTTCAGCGAGCCGCTGTCAAAGCCGATGACGGGAAGCCCACAAGCCAATGATTCAATGACTGAATTCGGGCAGGGCGGATTCACTTCCGCGCAGTACATCATATGGGAAGACCGAGCCAGTTCTGGAATTTCTTCGCGGGGAACTGTGCCAAGAAATTTGACAGGCACTTTGCTTTGTAAATTTCGCCGTGTGGTTTCATCCACTGTCCCAGCCACGACCACTTCCATTGGATATTTTTCGGCGAGTTTTTCAGCCACGGCTGCCCCGTGAAACATGCCTGCATTCAATCCGCCAGCCAGGCTTCCTTCCAGCAATAACATGCGATGCACATCAGAAGGTCGGTTATCTTTTCCATCAGGCGTATAAATATCCAAGTCCACACCGTTGATGATGACGGCGGCGGGCGCTTTGGCAATGCCGTACCAATCCTGCCACCAGTGGCGGATGAACTGGCTTTGATAGACCACCCGGTCTGCAAATCGCTTGCGGATGAGCGAGAGCATGAAATTCCCATACTCTGCACGGATGGAGTACCTTAACCCCGCCCATCTCACCCGCTGCACCCAATTGATGCCGTCCAATCTTTGGACGACGCGAATGCCACGTCGGCGGGCCCTGATCAGGTCAGGAATGAAGCGCGTGCCTGCGATGACGAGAATGGCGTCAGACTTGTCATCCAAATCATACGTCACGTCAATGCCGCGGGAGGTCAATCCCTGCTCGAACTTCAAACGGAAGGATGCCATGCCGCCTGTCCCCTGCACAAAAGGCGTGATACAAATGCGGGTCATGCATGAAATTATAACGTCCAAACCCATGACAGTCATATTGAAAGTGACTGTCACTTAAATTATGGTATCCTTGCCTTACATCAATCAGGGAGCTTTTTTTTCATGTATATTGCCATCGAAGGGGTGATCGGGGTCGGCAAGACCACGCTCGCCCGCCTGCTGCAACCGACTTTTGAAGCGGAGGTGCTGCTGGAAATTTTCGAAGAGAATCCCTTCCTCTCCGATTTTTACGCAGACCGCGCACGATATGCCTTTCAGACACAGATCTTTTTTTTACTCAGCCGTTACCATCAACAGAATAATAACGTCCCCAAGATTCTCCTCGAAAAGAAGAGCCTGATCGCCGATTACACCTTCGCAAAAGATGCGCTCTTCGCGGGTATCAACCTCAAAGGCGACGAGCTGGATATGTATCACAAGGTGCATGAAGCGCTCGGCGAAAAAATCCCCAAGCCTGATCTGCTGGTTTATCTGCAAGCCAGCACCGACACGCTCATGAACCGCATCGCCTTCCGCGACAGGCCGTACGAAAGACAAATGGAACGCGCCTACATCAATGAGTTGAACGAGGCGTACGAGGAATTCTTTTCCAGGCCATTCGACCACACCCCCGTTCTGAAAATAGAAACGAACGACCTGGATATCATCCACAACACGGAGCATCTCAAGCTCATCGAAAACCGCATCCGCGAAACCCTTAACCTGACTCCATTCCAGGCGAGTTTGCCGTTAGAATAAGCAGGAAACTCATGCGCGTCACAAAAGAGTCACTCATCCGCATTGCCAAAGAGACCACCCAGGAACGGGCGTATAACGATCCCGAGATCATCGCCGCCTACCTGACCGGGTCCCTGCTTGGCTCCGACCCCATGCTTGGCGGCACAGCCGATATCGATCTGGTCTTCGTCTGCAAAAACATTCCGTCCAAGCCGCGCGAATTCGTAAAACTCACCCCCGATTTCCACCTCGATATCAGCCGCCGCCCAAAGGATGATTTCAAGTCGCCCCGCGAACTGCGCAGCGATCCCTGGCTCGGCTATGAAATGTACGCCCCCATGCTGCTGTATGAACGCGAAAAATTCTTCGACTTTGTGCAGGCCAGTCTGCGGGCAGGGTTTGAATTCGAGCAGCCCCCGCTCATGCTTCAACGCTGCCGCACCATGCTATCCCACGGACGCGGCATTTGGATGGATTTATCCGAAATCGATCAACCTCCCGGGCCGAAGGAAATACGGAAATATATGAAGTCGCTTTTCCACGCCATCAATGCAGTGGCAGAGTTAAGCGGCCCCCCAATTCAGGAACGCAGGCTTCTGCTTGAATTTCCCGCGCGCGCCGAAGCCGCGCAAAAGCCCGGCCTGGTCGCTGAAGCGTACGGATTGATCGGCGCAAACCATGTGGATGCGGAAAAAGTCAAAGGCTGGCTGGCCGATTGGAAAGCCGCCTTCAAACTCGCCAGCGAAAAAGCCGATGTGGATGCCCGCATTCATGCCACGCGGCTGAATTATTACGAGAAAGCCATCAAAGCCCTGCTCGATGGGGAGACGCCTCTTTCCGCGCTCTGGCCGCTCCTGCACACGTGGACCCTCTCCGCTGAAGTATTATCCGGCGACCATTTGCAGTTCTGGCAAAAGGCATGCGCCGACCTCAGCCTGCTCGGAGACGAATTCACAGCACGAGTGGAGGGACTCGATCATTTCATTGACGAGATCGAAGCCCGGCTCGATGAAATCGCCGCCGCAAATGGATTGGAAACATTTGCAGGAGTATAGTCAGCAAACTTCCGAAGTCTTAGAGGCTTCGGAAGTTTTTTCAAAAGGAGTCCACTCGCACGAGCATGAACATCCCGCCGAGGAGCATGAACACGACCACATGCACGACATCTATCACAGGCATGGGCATGAGGAATGAAAATACAAGTGAAAATATGCTTGCAAAAGAATATGAGAGGAACCAGCAATGAACAAGGATTCTTACATAGTGTTTATTGATGAAGCAGGGTTTATGCTTGAACCATTAGTTCTTACCACATGGGCGCAACGTGGACATCGACCCGCCATTAAGATAGGCGAAAATCATCATGATCGAATCTCCGTTATTGGTGCCATGGCAATCAACATGGAAACAAAAAAATTCAGTTTCTTATTTCGTCTTTCACCAGATAATACAAATTTTCGCGGATACACTGTCGCTTACTTTCTCGAACATTTATATAGCAAACTTCATGGCTGCATTAATTTGGTATGGGACTCAATAACAATTCACAGCGCAGAACCTGTAAATATATTCCTTGCTCTTCACCCTGCAATTAAAGTGTTTTTCTTTCCACCATACGCCCCAGAATTAAATCCTGTTGACAATATTTGGGGATATGTCAAACGACATCGATTAGGTAATTATTGCCCTGACAATCTTGTCGAGCTTCGCAAACGAGTTAGAGCCGAGTTGTTTAGGATTCAAAAGAGACCAGATTTGCTGGAGTCTATGTTTAACCATACAGGTTTAAATCTTGATTAATCGCTGTGGAATGTATGATTATGAAACCAAAAGGTTTGTAATGAAATTTATTATAGGATCAGCCTCACCTGTCGCATGACTCCGCGCAGGAAAATATTCAGATGTAGAAAAATGTGATTAAACGGGATTCACTGTCAGCGTGCAGCCAGAGTCCCGATCAACAAACAACAGTGTACCGCGACATTCATGTCGCCCACCACAATAGCGACATGAATGTCGCAGTACAACAACACAAAGGAGACCAACTTATGCCTACCCCCACCCTCAACCCCCATCTGCCGTTTGGCGAGAATAAGAATGCCGATTGGTATGGGAAGGATATTTTGTCCGTCAAGCAATTCAGCCGCGATGACCTGCAATATGTGTTCGGCGTGGCGCATGAGATGCGCGGCATGGTTGAGCGCGTGGGGACCTTCGACCTGCTGAAGGGGAAAATCCTGGCGAATCTTTTTTATGAGCCGTCCACGCGTACATCATCCTCATTCACGGCTTCCATGGAAAGACTCGGCGGGTCGGTCATCCCGATCAACGAGGTGAAGTATTCGTCCGTGTCGAAGGGCGAGAGTCTGCCGGATACCATTCGCACGCTGGAATGTTACGCGGATGTGATCGTCCTGCGCCATCCTGAAACGGGTTCGGCGGCCATCGCGGCGAAAGCGGCGCGCAAACCTGTCATTAACGCGGGCGACGGCGTGGGCGAACATCCTACGCAAGCCCTGCTCGATACGTTCACGGTCATGGAAGAATTGGGGCGGCTCGATGATCTTACCGTGACCATGCTCGGCGATCTGAAATACGGGCGCACGGTCCATTCGCTGGCGCGGCTGCTTTCCACGTTCACGAATATCAAACTCAATTACGTCTCCCCCGATATATTGAGGATGCCGAAGGAGGTGATGGAAGAGGTTGGAGAAAAGGGAATCCCGCAAAAGGAATTCAGCAGTCTTGAAGATGTATTGCCGGAGACCGACGTGTTGTACGTGACGCGCGTGCAAAAGGAAAGATTCGAAGACCCTGCGGATTATGAAAAAGTAAAAAATTCCTTCGTGGTGGATACGGCGGTCATGAAGGCCGCAAAGAAAGAGATGATCGTGATGCACCCGCTGCCCCGCGTGACCGAGATCAGCATGGACTTCGACGACGATCCCCGCGCGGCCTATTTCCGCCAGATGGAATATGGTTTGTACGTGAGAATGGCTCTGCTGGCGATGGTGTTAGGGAAAGCATAGTCTCAGGTTCCAGGTGTCAAGTACCAGGTTTAGCTGATACCTGAAACTTGACACCTGACACACTATTAATCCTCAGCGGCTCTTGCCATTTCCTCCGGTTCGAAGACAACTTCTTCCTTGCCGGTTAATTTATCGTCGATCTTGGAAACGATCAGGCGCAGGTGGCCGTTGTGGGCCACATAATCCAGGTCATCGGCAGGGACAGCCAGCACGGGACAAAGTGTGAAATTTTCGATCCATGATTCGTACAGATCGTTCAAATTTTGCAAATACTCTGGCGTGATCTTGCGCTCGTAATCACGTCCACGGGAATTGATGCGGTACATCAACGTATCCACCGAGGCGCGCAGGTAAATGACCAGGTCCGGCGGAGGGAGGAATTGTACAGCGGTCTCATACAGCTCGCGATAGGTCTGATAATCGCGGTCTGTGATATTCCCCTGTTGATATAAATTATGGGCGAAGATCTCCGCATCTTCATACACGCTGCGGTCCTGTACTACCGAGTTGGGGTGCTGTGCCAGACTCAAATGCGAGCGCAGGCGGTGGGTCAGGAAGAATACCTGGGAATGAAAAGCCCAGGCAGACATGTTCTGGTAAAAGTCCGCCAGGTAGGGGTTCTCGGTAACGGGTTCATAGAACGGGTCCCAACTCATCTGCTCACACAACATTTGCACAAGAGTGGATTTTCCAACACCGATATTACCCGCGATGGCTATAAATTTTTTCATGGAAGACTCTCTTCATGGAATTTTTTATTTTTACCATCATACCACCGAGCAAATCTTATGCGCGGAGTTTTAAGATTACCGATTAACAAGAAAGGGCGGGTGATGAACCCGCCCAACTTGAAAATGAATTTTCCCGGCAGACTTGTGGGTTTATGGAATTTCGCCCGCCAGTTCTTGGTCGATCAACTGCTGGAAGCTGGAAAGGGGCTGGGCGCCGACGATGGCCAGCCCATTGATGAAGAAGGTGGGCGTGGATTGTATGCCCAGGCCGAGCGCAAAGTCCATATCCTGCTGGATGAATTCGTCATGTTTGCCGCTGGAAAGGCAGGCGGTAAATTCATCCACGTTCAAGCTGAGATCGGTGGCGTATTCGATGAACGTCGCTTCGTCCAACGCTTCGCTGCTGAACAACTTTTCATGATAATCCCAATAGGCATTCTGGTCATTGGCGCAGAGCGAAGCGACCGCGGAAGGCATCGCATCGGGATGAATGGATGTGAGCGGCAGGTTGCGATAAACAAACCGAATCTGGTTGGGGTAGGCATCCAACAGAGCCTGGTAGGTATCATCGTGGAAGCGGCGGCAGAAGGGGCATTGGAAATCGCTGAATTCCACTATGGTGATCGGCGCATCGGCCGGGCCGAAGCTTGGGTATCCTTCTGTGGGAATATCATAGCGGACGAATTGCGGCTCTGTCGTCGGCGCTTCGGCAATCTGACCTGAAGGCTGCTGCGCCGCCTGGGTAGTTGTGCCGCGTCCCCAAATCACATAGCCGACGAGGATCCCAACGCCGAAGGCCAGGATAACAAGTACAGAGTAGAAGTGACTGCGCTTGAATGTGATGAATACTTCGGCGTCCGGAGTCGCTTCCTCCCTTTCTTCTTCAACAAACTTAGGGGTGGTCTTTTTTGATTTTGTAGGCATGGTGGAAAATTATAGCCTTTCTGTAAAAAATGTGGGGAGGTACTTTTGTTCGGCGAAATCCGCATCTTTCTGCGCGTACCTGCGTATTTATGAATTGGAGGCTTTTATGACTACTCAAACCAAAAAACATATTCCCTGGTACTTGTGGCCTTTTGCAGCGATCTGGAAATTGCTCGCGGTCATCGTGGAAATGACAGGCCGCTTCGTGGCGATGGTGCTCGGCATCGTGCTGATCCTTGCGGGTGTTCTCGTCAGCCTGACGATCATCGGCGCCATTGTGGGCGTGCCGTTAGCGATCATCGGCCTGCTGCTTTTGCTGCGCGGAATATTTTAATGAAAAAGGCGGCTGTCACCTTGAAAGTGACAGCCGCCTTTCGGTTTAAGGAGTATCCGCTTTGGGCTGGGCATCCTTTTTAGCGGGCAGGACCATCCGTCGGGGTATGAACGAAGCGAGCGCTTTCCGAATCGCGGGGATGCGGAAGATCAGAAAAACGGCAATGATGAGTCCATAGGTCAACGGCTTCGCCACTTCGCCCTGCAGGGAGAGCAGGTCGCCTTTTTTGCTCCATATATAATGGAGAAAGGTCAGCGGGGCGATCAAGTAGACGAGTTTGTGCAGGCGTTTCCAGTTTTTGCCGAGGCGTTTTTTCCAAATGTCGAATGATGTGAACGCGAGCGGAATGAGCAGGGCAAAGGCGATCACGCCGACGATCAGGCGCGGTTTTTCGACGAGTTCCTGAATGAGGCGGCTCCATGCAAGGCCGTAATCCAGGTCTGCAAAAATGATGACGTGGATGGTGGCATACATAAAGGCATACAGGCCAAGCGTGCGGCGGCGTTTGAGCGGTTCGCTCCATTTGAAAATAGTGTTGACGGGGGTGCACATCAACGAAAGCACAAGCAGAGTGATGGCATGGCGGCCTGTACGTTGTTCCAACTCTTGTATGGGATTGATGGAGAAGGTGCCGGTCAATAACTCGGCCACGATCCACACCAATGCGGACCATGCATACACATGAATGGCGATTTGAAGGGGGGTGTAACGCGAAAGAAATTTCATGAAATATATCGAGGATTAATAATGCAGGCTGAGGTCCATGCCTTTATAGAGATTTGCGACCTGTTCTCCGTATCCGTTGAACATGAGGGTGGGTTTGCGGCTGAGTTCGCCGATGCGGCGCTCGGAGGACTGCGACCAGCGGGGATGGTCCACTTCCGGGTTCACGTTGGCATAAAACCCGTATTCATTTGGAGCCACCGTGCTCCATAACGTTTCGGGTCTTTTGTCGGTCAATTCGATCTTGACGATGGATTTGATGGATTTGAATCCGTACTTCCACGGGACTACGAGACGGATGGGGGCGCCATTCTGCGACGGCATAGCCTCGCCATACAGGCCGGTTGCGAGGATGGCCAGTTCGTTCATGGCTTCGTCGATTCTCAGACCTTCCTGATATGGCCAGGGATAAAAGGGACTCCCCTGTCCTTTCATTTCCTCGGGACGATATACGGTTTCAAAACGCACGTATTTTGCATCCGATGCCGGTTCGACCATTTTGAGCAGGCTTGCAAGCGGGAATCCCATCCACGGGATGACCATGCTCCAGGCCTCCACACAGCGCAGGCGATAGATACGTTCCTCCTGTGTAAACAGGCTTAGCAGGTCTTCCACACCAAAGGTCTTCGGCTTGTTGGCCAGGCCGCCGACTTCCACAGTCCATGGCGCGGGGTTGAAATTCCTGGCAAGAGGCGCCACAGCTTCCTTGTTGGTGCTGAACTCATAGTAATTGTTGTAGTTGGTTATCTCTTCGTAGGAGTTGAGCGGATTACCAAGTTCATCGGTCTTGGCGGAGCCGGCATCCACAGCGGGCGCATCGGTCAGCTCGGCCGCTTCCGGTGCACAAGCCGCCAGCGCCATGCTCCCGGCAACCACGCCTGCGGCTTTGATAAAGTCACGCCTGGAAAGGTAGACATGCTTCGGCGTGATCTCAGACGAACGGACCGGGACGGATTTGAATCGGTTGCTCATATCTTGCTCCTCTTGTTATTGTCAGGGATAAGCCTCTGCAAGCAGAGCCTGAATGGCGGATTCGGTCTCGGCGTATCTGCCTTCGCCGATGTGCACGTAGCGGATATGCCCTTTTTTGTCGATCAAATAAAGCGTAGGCCAGTAATGATTTTTATATGCCTGCCAGGTTGCGCCATCGTTATCCTGCGCGACGGGGTATTCGATTCCAAAATCTGCAACGGCGGCTTCGAGGTTGGCCAGATCCTCTTCAAAGGAAAATTCAGGGTAGTGGTTGCCGATGATGACAAGTCCCTGGCTGCGGTATTTTCGGTCCCATTCCTTCAACGAAGGAATCACATGCTGGCAGTTAATTCAGCCAAAGGTCCACATATCAATGGCAGTCACTTTGCCGCGCAGGTCCGCGAGACGCAGCGGGGAGTCTGTATTCAGCCAGGAATCATTCGAAAGTTCGGGAGCAGGTCCGAGGTCCGGCAGGGAGGCGTTGACGGTTGGCATGACAGGCTCGGAAATTTCAGATGCTGCGGTGCAAGCGGTCAATAGTAACAGTAATCCAATCAACAATCGTTTCATTTCTCACCTCTCGGATGAGATGATTTTAGAAAAACTTCCTTACGAAAAGATTACATGAGAGTGAGAATCTTGTTAGGGTAAATTAAATGTAAAGCGGCTGCCGCGGCCTGCCTCCCCCTGCGCGGTTGAAGGGCTTTCAACTTTCAATTCGCCGCCGTGCGCCTGGACGATCCCGCGCGAAATGGCAAGACCCAGACCCGCCCCTCCGGTCATGCGGCTGCGGGATTTCTCTCCGCGATAAAAACTTTCGAAGATGTGAGGGAGGTCTTGCGGGCGGATTCCTTCGCCCGTATCGGAGACGGTCACTTCCACGCCGGTGCTTGATCTTTGCGCATGGACTTTTACTTCGCCCTGACTTGGCGTATGGCGGATTGCGTTTCCAATTAAATTATTAAGCACACGCCCGATGCGCTGGGTATCCATGGTGACGGGGTCAACATCCGCGGCCACACTGCCTTCCAATTTCACCTGCTGACGGGCAGCCGGTTCGGCAAAGGATTCGAGCGTATCCGAGATGAGGTCGGCAAGGGATGACGGTTCGCGGTTCAGCGGAATGCCGCCCGCGTTCAACTGCGCCATTTGGAAAAGGTCATCGATCAGGGATGAAAGCGAACGGACATCGCGCTGGGCAGTATTCAAATACCGCTGGACTGTGGCTGGGTCATCCACAACACCGTCTTCGAGAGCTTCCAAAATCGCGCGGATCGAAGCAAGCGGTGTTTGCAGGTCATGCCCCACCCAGGCAATCAGGTCCGCGCGCATTTGTTCAAGTTCACGTTGCTGCCTGTCGGCGGTTTCAAGCTGTTCGGCCATTTGGTTGAAGGAATGTGAAAGCATCGCCACTTCATCGCGTCCCTGCACAGCGACCCGCGTTTTCAAATCCCCTTCAGCGAGCTTTTCAGCCGCATCCTTTAACTGATGAACACGATCCGTAATGGCGCTCGAAAGAAAATATCCCAGCACCATTGCCATACCGCTTGCAAAGACAAGCAAAACGATCGCGAGCAGCAGGTCATGCTGGCTGGCAAACATCATCTGCGCAGAGAACCAAATGTTAAAAAAAGTTAGCAGGCTTGAAAGAGCGTATCCGCCCAGCAAAGACCAGCGCAACGTTGGAGAAAGAGACAGCCACCCAAAACGATACGCGATATACCCCGCAAGTGCGGATACAAATGCGGTAATCCCCAGGAATAACGCCATCAACCCCAACTCGTATAAAGGCGGCGCCATCATCATATTGAAGATGGCGAGCGAGATCAAAAAGATCAGCAGGATGCCAAAAATAAAACGGGCAACTAATGTAACTGGTGATCTCATGGTTCGAATTTATACCCAACGCCCCACACGGTCAGCAAATGTTTTGGCGATGACGGGTCGGTTTCGAGCTTCTCGCGTAAACGGCGGACATGCACCGTAACCGTTCCCGGGTCGATATACTCCGCGCCGCCCCACACCCGCTCCAGCAATTGGTCGCGCGTAAAAACCTGTTTGGGGTGACGCGCCAGAAGATGCAACATATCGAACTCTTTCGCAGTCAAGTCGATTTGCGACTCGCGCACCATTACAGCACGAGTGAGTGGATTGACCGTAATGGAATCATACGACAACACCCGCTCAGACTCCGCCCCAGTCTGCTCCCGTCCAATGCGCCTTAATACCGCACGAACACGGCTCACCAACTCCTGCGGACTGAACGGCTTAACTACATAATCGTCCGCGCCCATTTCAAGACCGGCAATACGGTCAATTTCCTCGCGGCGGGCTGTCACCATAATGATCGGAACATCCGAACGGTCTCGCAACCATCGGGTTAAAGAAAGCCCATCCACCTCAGGCAGCATCAAATCAAGAATTACAAAATCCGGTATTTGCTTTTCCAGGATATTCATCGCTTGTTTACCGTCCGAAGCAATTTGCACCTGAAACCCCGCACGTTTTAAGTAGAGACTTACCACCTCTGCAAGGCTTGGCTCGTCTTCCACCACAAGGATACGCTTTTCACTCATGGACGAAATCATACTTGATTATTGGCAGAAAGTTATTAATAAATCCTTACGAGCTTCAGAAGAATTCATACTCTTGTAATAAATGGGCAGGAGATTTGTAAGAAGATCTTTGTACCATCAGACATCATAAAACACAGGAGCCTCATGAAAACAAAACACATTCTCTTCAAACTAATCGTATTAACCGCATTTCTCATCGCAGCTTGCGGCGGAAATCCCACAACAGAAGCTATGATGGAAAGCACGCCAGATGCAATGATGTCCCACAAAACTCCAACGGCAGACGCCATGATGCCAAAGGAGACCCCATCTACAGAAGCCATGATGGAAAGTCCCGCCTGGTTTGGCATGGCATTGACCAATGTCCATACAGGTGAAACTTTCACCATTCAAGACTTCAAAGGTAAAGTAATTCTAGTAGAGACTATGGCAATCTGGTGCTCGAATTGCCTCAAACAACAGACGCAGGTAAATGCCCTGCATGGTCTGGTGGGCAACCGTGATGATTTTGTCAGCCTCGGACTGGATATTGACCCAAATGAAGATGTCTCGAAGCTAAAGAGTTTTGTTGAAGGGCAAGGCTTTGACTGGCTGTATTCCATTTCCCCGGCGGAGGTCTCACGCGAGATCGCCTCACTGTATGGAGACCAATTTCTCAATCCGCCTTCCACTCCCATGCTGGTGATCGACAGGCACGGCGTCGTTCATCCCCTGCCATTCGGCATTAAAAGCGCCGAGGAACTGCTACAATTCATTCAACCATTTTTGGATGAAAGCATATAAACCAATTTGTGGTCATCATGAAATTTCATGATGACCACACTATAAAACCATGGAAACGATCCTCACATCCATATCCCTCGGCCTACTCGCAACAACCAGCCCCTGCGTCCTGCCGTTGTATCCGGGCTTTCTCGCCTACCTTAGCAGCGGACAGGAAGGTTTGCAAGGAAAGCCCGGCCGCTATCTGCTTGGCTTCTTTGTACTGGCAGGCGTCCTTACCATGATGCTCGCGTTGGGAGGAATCATTGCCCTGCTCTCGGTATCAGTTGGTGCGGCATTGGCCTTTGTAATCCCCATTGCAGACCTGATCATCATTTTGTTTGGAATTTTATTACTACTGAACATCAACCCCTTCAAGAAATTACCGCAGATCCAGGTTCCATTATTGTCACATCCCTTTGCGAACGCCTTCGTCTACGGACTGTTATACGGACCTATCGCCCTGCCTTGCTCAGGCCCATTAGTTGTCAGCATTTTCGCCTTATCTCTCACCGTTGGCGATGCGCTTGGAAAACTGAACATTTTCCTCTGGTTCGGGCTGGGGTTTGGCATTCCACTATTGCTATTATCTTTTCTTTCAGGCGTCGCGCAGCGTTGGATCACACGCCAATTCGCGCAACGGGCACGTTTGATCAATTTAATGAGCGGATTATTGCTATTGGGAATTGGGATATATGACCTGACGATCAACTGGCCGCTGATCAGTTCGTATCTTACATAACTACCTTACGCTATTTTTGTTTCACCCGCCGTAGGGGCAACCTATTCCTGTTGATTCAGTACCATGGTATGTAAGAACGGGACGCCCCTACTGCGTAAGATGACTTAATAACAAAGGCTCCTCGTTTCAACGAAGAGCCATCCATGCAGAAAAAATAATTTATTCCTTGAACGAATCCACCGCCGTCTGCAGGGTTTCATAATTTGGAATATTCTGTAAAAAGCCGGTGATGCCCAGCACATGATAGACCTGCGGAGGGGCATTGCACAACTTCACTCGCGCAACCTTGAAATGATCCTCTTCCGCAGTGAACAGTTTATATACCTTCTGTATTGCACGCATGCCGGCACTGGTAAGCGTATCCACTTCAGCGAGATCGATCAAGAGGAAACGCGCACCCGCAGTATGCGCATCCCGTGCCACCGCAAGCAGCAACTCCTCACTTTGGGCATCCAGCCAACCGCGCAAATGAAGAACAGTAACAGGCACGCTTCCCAACATCTCTTCTTTCGTGATCTTTAAAGCAATGTCCATGGCTCCTCCAAGTTTGACGAATTATATGTCTGATTTACCGGAATGAAAACCTTTCGCCGCTTCCATAGCGGACAGTTGACCCTACCCGATACAACGTCACCTCCCCCGCGCCATATACCTGCCAGCCGCCGTTCATATCATTGACCATGCCGGTGCGTTCATCGATGCCGATCAAAATCGAATCGGGCAGCATCTCCGCAAGCTGTTTGGCCCACGATTTTCCGAAATTATTGTGGTGAGGCAGCACACAGCAGTTGGGAATCAAACCCAGCCCGGGCAATAACTTCTTCTCATAGGGATCATAATAATGTCCGCACAGCACCATCGCCCCGGCGCTGCTGCCTGCGATCACCGCGCCTTGTTGATATGCAGCCAACGCGGCCTGCCAGCAGCCGCTGTTTGCAAGAGTCTCTCCTAAAAAGCGGGGAAAACCTCCCAGTAAATAGATCAGGCGCGAGGTCCGAATGGAGGCGGCGAGGGATTCATCGTTGGCGGTCGTTGAATCAATCACATCCACAGTAATAACTTTTTTTGCGCCGAGGCTTTGAAACCAGCGCACTCCATTGCCCCCCGCTCGTTTATGATTGTTGTCCGGCGCGGCGGCAGTTGGAATGATACAAACCGGCGCGTCGAATCCCCCGGCCAGTTCCATCGCACGCAGATCCGGCGCGGACATTTGCCCGCCGAACTCGGCGCCACCCGCCAGCAATACATACCCCATTATTTTGATGGGAATGAAGCCAGCGCTTCCTGCAGGGTGGGGTAGATGGGAATATTTTGCAGGAACCCGGCAATGCTCAACACGTAATGCACCTGCGACGAAGGGCCTGCCAATTTTAGATACGGCGATTTGAAAGTCTCATTTGCGTGGTCGGCATGCCAGGCCTGCGCCTCATCAGTCGGCGTGAACATTTTGTAAATGCTATGCAGGGCGCGCAGGCCGGCGCTCGTGACCATCTCCACACCTTGCAGGTCGATCAATAAATAACGCGCGCCGGCATCCAGCACGGCGCGCGCATTTTCAACAGCCATATTCTCAGTCTGTGCATCCAGATGGCCTTCGAATTTTAAAACAGGTACAGCGCCATCGATCTTCGTGATCTTAAGCAGGCCGGTCATTTACAAACCTCCATGATAAGAATTGTCGATCTTTTGTGATTCGATTATACATTAAAGAATCCGTGCTCATTCCCCATGCTCCACCGTCACGAGCATTTCAACCCCATCGGTGGAGATATCGATCCAGCCGCTGCGGTCTGTCCGCAGCAGGGAATATTCAGCCAAAGCATCCAGCACTTCTTCAGAGGGCAATCCGTTCGGGTCACCGGCCGCCACATCCAGCACGACCAGCCGCGGATTCAAATTTTCGAATATATCGGGCGGGTTCGATGGAGCATACCCCGCGTCTGCAAGCAACAACACATCCACCGCGCCGATCACATTCCCATACTCCATCGATTCATACGTGCCTTCGCTCACACCGATGGGAAGCAAAGCGCGGAAGCTGCCATACTGGATGAGAAGCACGCTTCCCCTCGGACCTGCGGCCTGCACCTCGATAAATGCGCCATCACCCAGCTCGAGCCTTTGTCCCGCTTCCGCGCGGTTGACGGGAATCTCATGGTCTGCGAAATATTTATCCAGCAATTGCGCCGAGAAGGAAGCCTGCACATTTCCGCTCCACAAGACATTATCAGGCGGGTATCGTTCGATGACACGCGGCAGGGCGGAAACCTGCTCCTCCTGCGTGGATGCAATGATGAGCCAGTCCAATTTGGGGGAAAAGAAGGGAAGCCTTCTGCCAAGTTCATCGGATAGTTCGGATGTACTCGCTCCGCCGTTGACGAGAATATTCCTGCCTTCGGGGGTTTGAATGAGGACTGCATCCGCGGAGCCAACTTCAAGGAAGGTGATGTGGAATTGGCCGTCGCCTGCCGTGGATGCGGAGCGCCACAATACAACCATGCAAACGAACATCGCTGCGAAAATCAATGTCAATGCGACAGCTCGAAGCGAACCTGCCAGGGATTGGAGTCTGTTCTTAATGGCCGACCAATTAAAGGTCACTAGAAGAAGCGCGATGTAAAACGCCGACACCAGCCAGGCGAATGAATCCCCAAGAAAGATAGTCCCATTTGGCACACGGTTAAAAAATTCAACAACGCGGATAGTGTACGCGGCGAAAGGCCAGGCGGCCCACGCGATGAGCTGGCCGAGGGGCTGGATGATAAGGCTGGTGAAAACTGCCAGCCCGCCAACGATCATCACCGCGGGTTGGACCGGCAGGATGAATGGATTGGCAATGAAGGAAATGAGGGAGATGCGTTTGAAGTGATATGCCATGATCGGAATGGTGGTGAGTTGAGCCGCCAGGGTGAGGATCACATTCTCATTGATGACGCGCGTGAACACACTTGTATCATGTTTTGAAATTTTGGCAATGAGATTCGCGGTGAAATTCGAAAACGGCTCGGCATACAGGATCAGGCCGAGGGTGGCAAAGAATGAAAGTTGAAAGCCCACGTCCCATATTACCAGCGGATTGATGAGGGCCATGATGAGGGCAACCGCCATGAGCGCGTTCATGCCCATGCTGCGCCTGCCTAGCTGACGCGCAAGCAATGAAATGCTGCCCATGAAAGCGGCGCGGATCACCGCCGCATCGCCGCCGACGAGGAAGGCATACAGGAAGATGCCGACGATTGCGATCAACGCGCCGAGTCGTTCGTTGGTGAGGTTCCTGAAAATGGAAAAGAAGATCCCCGCGATGATGGCGATGTTGAAGCCTGAAATGGCTATGATGTGCGCGGTGCCGGTATTCTTGAAGGCGTTTTGTAATTCGCGCGTGAGGCCGGTATCCACGCCAAACAGGATACCGGCAAATAATGAGGCTTCCGGGTCGTGATACAGGCGGTATGTTTTTTCCAGAAGTTTTGTTTTGAGCTTGTATACCAGGGAGGTGAGGATGCCGCCCTCGTTGCCCGGCAGTTCGGTCACTTCGGCTTTGGACATGTACGAATGAATGCCTTCGCGCGCAAGATAATCGCGGTAGGAAAACTCCTCGTCTTCCGGCGGAGTCTTCAACTCTCCGCGCACCCGCACGCGTTGACCGTATTCATAGACCTGGTTCCTGGCCGCACGCACGAGGATGAAGCCGGAGACGGGCAGGTCGCCGTCGCCGGTATCCACGGCTTCCACTTTGAGCTTTAGGTTGGTGTAATTGTCGCGGTAATCGGGCGGTTCGGAAAGGGAACCGCTAATTAGTAATTCGTACTCGCGGTCGTTGTAAAAGGCGATGTGGAAGGCATCGATATTCGGCTGGCGGAGTTGGTAGTAAGCGGAGCCGAGGAAGAAGAAGATGGGGAGGGTGAGGAGGAAGGGAGAAGAGGCGAGGAACGAGAAACGAGAAATGAGTGACGAGTAACGAGAACGAACAAGGAGGAAAAGAAGAAAGAGGAAAGAGGAAAGAAGAATCCAAGCCCAGGCGGGGAGAGTGAGGAGGCTGGCGAGCACGATCCCCGCAATGAAGGAAAGCGATATCCATATTAATGGCATGGGGGGATTTTACATTAGATTAGGAATTAGAGAATTGGAGAATCGAATAGCCAGCTTGGGAAGGTTAATGGAAATCTGATGGAAAGAAAACAACCCTGTTCTGGTCTTGGTTATCTCCCATCTTTTGTTATAATCTTTTCAAAGGCACTTGTAGTAGCAATTGAACTTTACTATCGTAGTTCCTGCGATAGCCCATTTGCAAGGTTTGCCTTAAGCGGCATTGTTTGCCCAGGTGTTCAAGACGCTCACTGTATGCTCTTGAATTCGCCGCTGCCGCAGTAAGCTGAATTAATCTACAAGTGCCTTTTGATTTTTTCTTATATGACAAAGACTCTGCTCTCAATCACGCCCATTGAACAACGCGAAGCATTCTTTGCTCTAAAAACTCGCAGAGATATAGCCGTGCTCTTAGGCTATCGCTATGATGGATTAGTGTATCAAATATACAAAATTCCAGCAGAGAAAAAGTATGAAACATTCTTTGTGCCCAAAAAATCAGGGGAATTACGAACAATACACGCTCCTTCACCCAAAATAAAACGTATTCAAAGACTACTCAACGAAGTTTTACAAAATGTATATAAGCCAAAGCCTGTAGTTTTTGGCTTTACATCGGGGAAAAATATCGTCGACAATGCAAGTAAGCACAAGAAAAAGAATTGGGTGCTGAATGTTGATTTAGAGAATTTTTTTCCATCCATAAATTTCGGGCGTGTTCGCGGTATGTTCATGCATAAGCCCTACAACCTTCCTGATGAGGTTGCAACAACTCTCGCCAAAATATGTTGCTTTGAAAACTCAATACCACAAGGCGCTCCTACATCACCTGTCATTTCCAATATGATTTGCGCTCAAATGGATAGCCAACTTCAAGATTTGGCTTGGAAGCACAGATGTTTTTACACGCGATATGCTGACGATATAACTTTTTCGACGACCCTGCATGAATTTCCGCTAGAAATTGCCAAAGTAAATTCTGTTTTATCTATTGACCTTGGGCAGGAATTAATAAATATTATTCAGCAAAACGGTTTTGAAATTAATCATGGCAAAGTCAGAGCCTTTGCTTATTTCCAGCGGCAAGAAGTAACAGGATTAACTGTCAACAAGTTTCCAAATGTCAGGCGTAAATTTGTAATGCAAATTCGTTCCATGCTACATGCATGGGATAAAAAGGGATTACAAACAGCGGAAGCAGAACATTATGAGCTTTATAACAAGAGGCATCACAACCAAAATAGCAAACTTCCAGCGTACAAGAAAGTTGTAAAGGGCAAAATAGATTTCTTCGGAATGGTAAAAGGACTTAACAATTCGAGGTATATGGAATTTAAAAGAGAATATCTCCGATTGAGTCGAAGAGACAAAAATGTCCCATTTAAAAATATTTCTGCAAAAACAGAAAGCAAGATAATTATTTATACCGAGGGTCCTACAGATCCCCCAATATTAAAAACTGCCTGGCAAAAACTTTACCAGGATGAGATTTTGTTCATCATCACCCCTGTGGAAATAAAGCCAGGGATAGCAACTGGAGCAACTGCTTTGGCTGCTGAACTGAATACTCATCGTAAACAACATGGAATAGTGATTGGCATATTCGATAGAGATGCCGAGGGAATAAAAGCTTATAAAAGCCTTCATTCGGGAGAGTTTGAAGAAAAAGATGGTTTTAAAATTTCGATTGATAGGAACGCAGCGGCAATCATATTACCAATACCCACAGGTAAAGAAAAACTTGCAGAGTTAGATAAACTTTGGATAGAGAATTACTTTAGCGAAACCGCATTGAACACAAAAACAACTGACGGAAAAGGTCTCGCCTTCGAATATAAACCAGTAGTGGTCACTAAAAAAATTGGGGACAAAATTATTGAAGAAACCAAAACCGACGAAAGAAGTTTGGAAACAGCAGTTATAAAAGATGGTGGTAAAAGAATCTTTGCTGAGAAGATTGTACCGACATTACCTGTAGATGAGTTCAAGGGGTTTGAATTAGTTTTCGAGAAAATTAATGAGATAGCAGAATTACTTCAAGAACTTTAGCAGATTTCACCCCTACAAAACTGAAATTCCGTGCTACACATATGAAGCCAACTCAAGTCAGCTAAGACATGGCGAGTCCGCTTTAGCAGGCTTCGTAGGAATAGCCCGTGGGTTCATCCATGGGCGGGGATAAGGCAGAGGAAAAAGCCATTCGAACAGAATCCATTTTCAGGAGCACAGCGTTGCAGATTGCCATGACTTTGGAGAAGGGATCACAAATCACTTTTCCAATCATCCCGCTCTGTTCAATAAATATGGGGCAAATCAAACACAATCCTGACAATCTTCCTCCAAAATAATGACATACAAGTCACGCCTGAAAGTTATAATCCATCATCATGACTGACAAAAAGCTCATCCTTGTCACCGGCGCAACAGGCTATGTCGGCGGGCGGCTCGTGCCGAGACTGCTCGAAGCAGGCTACCCTGTGCGCTGTCTCGTACGCGACCCATCCCGTTTGCAGGGACGCGCCTGGCTCAACAAAGTGGAAGTGGCAACGGGCGATGCGCTTCATCCCGAAGAACTGGCCAAAGCCCTGCAGGGCGTCTCCGTTGCATATTATTTGATGCATGGAATGCAGGGAGGAAAAGTCAATGCCGAACGCGATCTGCAAGTGGCAAGGAATTTTACCTACGCGGCGGAAGAGGCGGGCATCGAACGCATCATTTACCTTGGCGAGCTGGTGGACCCGGCCGCGCATCTTTCCCCCTATTTGCGGGCGAGGCATGAAACGGGCTATTTACTGCGCTACAGCAAAGTGCCCGTCACTGAAATTCGGGCAGGCATGATCATCGGCTCCGGCTCCGCCCTTTTTGAAATGATCCGCTATCTGACGGAGCGTGAGCCGCTGTTGATTTGTCCGGCGTGGTTCTTTTCGCAGGCGCAGCCCATTGCCATCCGCGACGTGCTATCGTATTTAGTTGACACACTCAAGACCCCCGACAGCATCGGCAGGGTGATCGAAATCGGCGGGCCGACACGCTTGACCTATGCGGATATGCTTGTGGGGTATGCAAAAGAACGCGAACTAAAACGCTGGCTGATCCCCACGCCGTTCTATGCGCCGCGGCTTTCAGCATACTGGGTGCACATGATCACGCCAATTCACTGGCGGGTGGTCGCACCGTTGATCGAGGGACTGCGCGCCAACCTCATCGTCCGCGACGATGCGGCGAAAAAGTTGTTTCCGCAAATCCAGCCGTTGGATTTTCAAGCAGCCGTTCATTACGCGTTGGGCCGCATCCAGCGGGATAATGTGGAGACGAGCTGGTCCGACGCGTTGGTCACAGCCATGGGCGATGCCAAACCGTATGAGTTCACAGTCGAAGAGGGCTTGTTCATCGAACGCAGGCAGGCCTTGCTGGATCTGCCTGCCGACGCGGTCTTTCGTTCCTATTCGGGCATCGGCGGCGAGCGCGGCTGGCTGTTCATGGACTGGGCCTGGGGCATACGCGGCTGGATGGATAAAGCTGTCGGCGGCGTGGGTTTGCGGCGTGGACGCAGGCACCCGGATGAAATCCATACCGGCGAGGCGCTGGATTTCTGGCGAGTGGAAACCGTGGAAAAGAATCGCCTGATGCGATTGCGGGCGGAAATGAAATTGCCGGGCAAGGCCTGGCTTCAATTCGAGTCCGTTCCCGCGCCGGAGGATGGGAAGAAAACCCTGTTCACGGTTACCGCTTATTTTGCGCCGTACGGTCTCTTCGGCTTTCTTTATTGGTATGCCATGTGGCCTTTCCACAAACCGCTGTTTGACGGCCTGACAAGCAGGCTGGCTTCGCGCGCAAAAGTGTTGGGGCATTCGTATTAATTGAGGGTTGCAAGTTGCAAGTTGAAGGTTGTTGGACACTTTTCACGTCAACGGGGTTATTAAGCACATGACAAATTTTCTCTTCCCCATTCTTGGTTATATTCTCGGTTCGCTTCCCTTTTCGATTTGGATCACGCGCCTTGTCAAAGGTGTGGATGTGCGCGATTCGGGGTCGGGTCATGCCACCACAACGAACACCATCCGCCAGGCTGGGTTTGGATGGGGAGCACTTGTCTTAATTTTGGATCTGGCAAAGGGATTTCTGCCAACGTTTCTGGCAGTGAAATTCAGCGGCAATGTGTGGGTAATCGCCCTGACTGCGACTTTTGCCGTCATCGGTCATTGCTGGCCGGTCTTTGCAAATTTTCGCGGCGGGATGGGGCTGGCCACGGCGGGCGGCGGATTTTTGGCAGTAAATCCCCTGGCGTTTTTGATCTGCTTTGCCTTGCTGCTTTTGCTTGTGCTGGTTATCCGTCACTCGGCACGGGCGAGTGTTTTTACCGGAATCATTGCCGCGCCTGCTTTGTGGATTCTACACATCCGCGATGCGGCGTTTTGGGTGGCGATGGGCGCGGGGATCGTAATTGCAATCCGCTTTTTGATCGATTGGAATAGAAAATATCGGGAATTATGGCTGGATCGGGAGAAAGTAAAAAAAGACGCGGGCTGAGATTCTGTCAATCGGTCAGCGGGCAGGTTCAGGCGGGGAAGGAAGCGCCGCGTGCACCGCACTAATAATAAAAAGAGCCTCGATAACGAGGCTCATTATTCTCCTATCAGCCAATCGAAGATGCCGTGCTTCCTTGGAGTGGTTTCCTCCAGCCGCGGCATGGCAAGCAGGACGACGGTGATGTTGTCATGGCCGCCGCGCTCATTGGCAAGATTTACCAGCGCCTCCGCAGCGGATTTGAGGTCCTTCTTTGAGCGGATGGTTTTTTGAATCTCGTCATCCCAAACGAGGTCGGTCAGGCCGTCACTGCAAAGCATAAGAGTATCGCCGGGCTCAAGGTGAAACCCCTGGTTGTTTTCCGATTCTTCGTCGGTCTCATCATTATCGATCCGCAATCGAAAATCCACATCGGGCAGCTTTACTCCGCCGAGATGCCTGCGGATGACATGCACATTCGGATGGTCGCGCATTTGTTCGGCGGTGATGATGCCTTTTTCATAGGCTTCCTGCACCCAGGTGTGATCGATGGAAAGGCGCTGGATGAATTTGCCGCGCAGCAAATAGATGCGCGAGTCGCCTATGTAGCCAATATATAATTTGTTCTCGATGATCCACGCGCAGGCACAGGTGGCGCCCATGCCTTCCTCCTCTTCCTTGCCGGCGGAATGCGAGGCAATGGCCTGGCTGGCATCGTGGATCGCGGTTTCGAGAATTTTTACGGGTTTCTTTGCGTTGCTTTCCCCCACGCCCATGCTGATGTAGTTGACGGCCAGTTCGGCGGCCACTTCGCCGGCGCGATGCCCGCCAATGCCATCTGCAACGATGGCAAAGACCGACGGGCGCGCATCCTCCTTGCTCACCAGAAATGACGAGACCGCGTAACGGTCTTCATTATTCTTGCCGGACATTCCGGCGCTGCTAAGCGCGGCAACATGTAAATGAGGAAGCGTGGATCGGATCATTCTTCAACGGGTTGAACAGTGATCTTTGGATTTGGAATGTCTGGTGCGGATTTGAGCATAAACCGATACATTAATTGTGCGAAGTGTACCATATCCCCATGCGCGAGACGATAGCCCTCACGGGGGACTGGCTCGTAGTTAACCCACGTCCCCCCGGTCGAGTTGTTGTCCTGCAATAAATAGCCGCTGTCATCTGTCAGCCTGAGCCGGGCATGGACGGAAGAGATGGAGGGGTCATCCAGGATCTGAGTGCATTGCACCGGGTCGGTACCGAAGACGACCTCTTTTTCAGCAAGCGGAATAGGCGCAACTGCGGCAGCCTGCCCATCCGGATTTAGGCGGATGAACGATGCAGGTGCCTCCACAGCGGACTTTGAATCTGCTTCTGTTTTCTTTGAAGGTGCGCGCCGCTTTTTGGTTTTTCGCTCAGGGGCCGGGGCGGGCGGCGCAGAATCCTCCACTGCTTGAATAGACTGGGTAAGCGGATCGGCTTCGGCGCGGCGCGCTTCCTGTGCCGCCCGCAGGGTCGGGATGCGCAAGCGTCCGCTGAGCAGGATGAAGAAAAGCACCAGGCCGGCCAAAATAATTGAGCCGAAGGTGATGGGTGTGCGGTATTTTGCAAGGAAGGCGGCTGGTCCGCTCGGCGGCTTGATGACCGTGATCGTCACCGGGAGCGCAAGGCTGGTTTTCTTCAGGCCAAGCACATCCACCGCTTCGACCATGATCTGATACTCGCCGCTCGTGGTGTAGGCGGTCAGGTCCCAGGTGAAAAAAGTAAACGGTTCGGCGGTGTTTTCATCGACGGCAACCCCATTTACATACAGGGTTGTGCGGGTCAGCGGGCGGGGGTGTCCATCCGGAAATTCGACGATGATCTCGATCTGCTGCGATTCAGGCAAAAGGATTTCCGTATTATACGGATCCTCGGCCGGGGCCTGGCGTGTGATCTGCAGGACGGGTGCCACCGGGAACGGATTCGGCGGCTGGATATCCACATTGAATTTTTGCTCGTTGGAAGTGACTCCGCCTGACGCTAAATTGATCTGCAGCGTGACAGGGTATTCGCCCGCCACGGTTATCCGGGATGTATAAGCCAGCGTATATACGCGCCGCAGGGCGGAAAAATAAACTTCGGGGTCGGGGAACCTTTCCTCGCCCGAATATTGGAACATGGTTCCGCCGGTTTGAATGGCAAGGTTGTTAAAGACTGCCGCACTGGTGTTCGTAAAGGTTGTGTTCGCATCCACATACCAGACGAAAACGCGGATGTTATTTTCCACGGCGCGCTGGATTTGCGCCTCGAGGGCGGCGGCCAGGTTCGGGTCATCCATTTGCGGGGTGATGAAGAGGATGGCGCGTTTCATGCCAAGGCGCGGCGTCTGCGCGGTGACCGTATCGATGGCGGTGGTGAGAGATTGCAGGTTGGGGGTGGCGGCACGCAGGTCCGGTTGGAAGCCTTTCAAGCCGACAATGAAATCTGCGGCGTTGGCGTGGTTGATGACTGGTCCAGCCTGGCTGACGAGGCTGAGGTCATCGGGCAGGTCGGCTGGGCGGCTTTCCGCCCATTGAACGAGCACCTGCAATACGCGTTGAAAGCGGGAAAGCCCATTGGCATTGCGCGCATCCAGGGGCGTGCCCTGGTTGACCGCAACGACAAGCTGGAGCGGAACGGCAATCTCATTCAGCGAGTCGACCGGGAGGGGCTGTCCGTTTTCGATAACGGTAACAGCTTCGGGGTTGATGCCCGAGGCGAAAATTTTCTGAGAGTCGAAAACATCCAAAAGCGCGGATACTGTCGGAAAGCCGGAGGCTTCCACGGTGTACAGAGTCGCAGTGGCCAGACTTTGCTGTGCCCGCGCGAGAGGCGCAATGCCCAGAAAAAGGAACGAGCTAAGGAGCAGAATGAAAAATTTACGCATTGGCCTCGATAAAAACGGGCGTTTCTTCTTTTGGTTTAATGAGGCGCAGGTAGGTCAACGTCCACACGCTTTCGGTAAAGGTTGTGAGGATACCGCTGATCAGCCACGCCAGCGGGCTGTAGCAAAGGATGAACACTCCCACGGCCATGAAGGGCTGCCAGGAGGTTATGTTACCCCGCACGAACGATTCCATTAATGGGACCATTAGCAGAATCACCGGCAGGGCGATGATGACTCCCACCAGAAAACCGCCGATAAAGATCACGACGGCAACGATCAATAGTATGACGATATTCTTCGAAAAGACCTGCCAGCCGCGGGCCAGCGAATCGATCACGCCCCGGTCTTCCACGGTGATGGAGCGGTTCACCTGCTGGCTGTATAAACCAAGCACGATGGAAAAGGGCAACATACAGCAGCACATGGAAATAATCACCAGGAGGAATGCGCCGCCCATGGCGGGGCTGTTACCCGCATCGCTAAAGACCGCGATCATCATCGCAACAAAGATGAGAACAAATATAACAAAGAATGGAAGCCAGATGATAAGCCCCGCGCCAAGCAGCCGCCAGAAGTATCGCAGGCTTTCGGAGAACAATTCACCAAAGGGCAGAGACTCGGCCCCCCCTTCCACGCGTACCACGCCGCGCGCCAGCCCGGCCGCGCCGACAATGTTCAAAAAGGTCTGCAAAACGATGAGGAGAATGAACAGTGCAATGGCTGCATAAATAACCCAGGTATTTTGCTTGAACCAATTGCCCAACTGTTCAAAAAAAGCCTCCGCCTGCCTGGTCATTTCGGGATCCAATGGGTTCTCGGCGATCCCGCTTCCGCTTTGATTGCCCTGGTAATTGGAATTGCCGCCGCTGCCCCTGCCGCAGCTTGCCAGGATGCCAAAGACCCACAAGACTTTGTACTTCCAGGTGATCTTTGCGGCGCGGGTGAAAACTTCGATGAAATCAAAATTCATGGCATTTTCCTCAGCCTACATTTCACTGAATATAACCTGATTCTTGGTTTTTCGCCGTGAGGCGGTTTTCATGCGGGTTTGGGTTCGGGTCAATTCATGGCCGTAATCAAAAGCCATTGTCATGTCGTCTCGGTCTGCCTTCGGTTGCCGCCTCATTCCCATTCAATCGTCGCAGGCGGTTTGCTCGTAATATCATACACTACGCGATTGATTCCTTCCACCTCATTCACGACGCGGCTCGATATTTTTGCAAGGAGCTCGTGCGGCAGGCGCGCCCAATCCGCCGTCATGAAATCGTCTGTGGTCACCGCGCGGATCGCTGCCGCCTCCTGATAGGTGCGCATGTCACCCATCACACCGACGGAACGGACAGGAAGTAAAACCATAAAGGCCTGCGAGGTCTGCGCGCCTTTCCCTAAAAAGCCAGCTTTGGATAATTCCTCCAAAAGGATCGCGTCCGCCGCCCGCAAACGGGATACACGCTCGGGCGTACACTCCCCGAGGCAGCGCACGGTCAGGCCAGGACCTGGGAACGGCTGCCGCCAAACCAGGCTTTCACTCAGCCCAAGCGCTTCCCCCACCAAGCGGACTTCATCCTTGAATAAATAGCGCAGCGGTTCGACGAGCTTGAATTCCATGTCTTCGGGAAGTCCGCCTACATTGTGATGCGTTTTGATTTTCTCGGCTTTGTTTCGATCCGGCGCAGAGGATTCCACAACATCGGGATAGATCGTGCCCTGCACCAAATACTCCGGCTGGCCAATGTGCTTTGCCTGCTGCTCGAAAATGCGGATGAACTTTTCACCGACAATTTTTCTCTTTTGCTCAGGGTCGGTGATTCCCTTCAACGCGCCGAGAAAATCGTCAGCGGCTGCCACTGTAATTAGTTCAGCGCCCAGGCCTTCCCGAAAGGCAGATGCGACCTGTTCGCCTTCATTGGCTCGCAGCAGACCTGTATCCACAAAAACACAGACGAGCTGGTCACCGATCGCTTTGTGAACGAGAGCCGCCGCCACAGACGAATCCACGCCGCCCGAAACCGCCGCGAACACACGCGCATTCCCAACCTGCTCCTTGATTCGTTTCACACTTTCGTCAATGATGGAGGCTGGGGTCCAATCTGGTTTTGCACCGCAGATCTCCACGGCGAAATGTTGAAGCAGTTCAATTCCATTGGGAGTGTGATGCACTTCAGGGTGGAACTGCACGCCGATATATTTTCGTTGCATGTCGGCCATGGCCGCAAAGGGGCTGTTACCCGATTTTGCCAGGGCGATAAATCCATCAGGCATTTGCGAAATCTTATCGCCGTGCGACATCCACACTTTGGTGATGTTATCCAGCGCGGTTCCCCGCACGAGATGCGTGATTTCAGCAAAGCCGTATTCGCGCTGGGCGGATGGGTCCACTTTGCCGCCGAGGGCATGGGTGAGTGCCTGCATCCCGTAGCAAATTCCCAGAATCGGCAAACCCGATTCGAGGATGAATTTTTGGATGAACGGAGCGTTCTCTTCATACACGGATTTGGGTCCGCCGGACAAAATAAATCCCTTCGGCTGGATCGAAAGGATTTTTTCCTGCGGCGAGTCCCAGGGAAATAACTCACAATAGACTTGTGCTTCACGCACGCGGCGCGCGATGATCTGGGCGTATTGAGAACCGAAATCGAGAATGGCAATGGAGTTCATGTATTAATCCTGTGGGGGCGACCCTCGCGGTCGCCCATTGGTTGATAATGCAAAGACAAGGCAAGAATGAGGACAGGGGCAAGCCCTGTCCCTACATGTCGGATATCAAATGAAAGTGCAAATGCGGGAAATCCTGGTATTCGCCGCCGTTGACGATGAGTCGATAGGCTTTGAGATGGAATTCATCCACCAGGCTTTGGACGGCGGCGTATAAATCCGTCAGGAAGGCGGTGTCTTGTGAATCGAGGCTGGCAAGGGAATCGACCTGTCTCTTCGGGACGATGAGCACGTGAAACGCATAGCTTGGAGAAGGATGATGAAACGCAAGCAGGTTCGGGGTCTCACGGAGGCGTTCGACCGGGATGAGAAAACTCATGTGGGTAAGAATCCAGCCGATGAGCGGGGAAAGGATCCAGAGAAGTTTCTTAATCAACGAATTCGATTTTACCGTCATCCATGGATTTGATGCAGGCAATCGACTCGATGGGCACATTCAGCGATTTCAACGCATCGCGCCCGCCTTCGAAGATCTTTTCGATCAGTGCGCCAATGCCGACGATCCTCGAGCCGGAGGCTTCGGCGAGACGGGCCAAGCCGAGGATGGTTTGCCCGCTGGCGAGGAAGTCGTCGATGATGAGGACTTTTTCGTTGTTGGCGAGATATTCGGGGGAGACGATCAGCTCGACCATGCGGCCTTTGGTGTGCGAGGGCGCGAGGGTGAGATAGACCTGGTCTGGCATGGTGATGGGCTTGGACTTGCGGGCGTACACAACGGGCAGCCCCATGTGAATGGCGGTGGTGAGGGCCGGGGCGATGCCGGATATTTCCGCGGTGAGGATTTTGGTCGCGCCCACGTTTGCAAAGCGCTTTGCGAAATCGCGCCCGCAGGTGTCCATGAGAGTTGGGTCTACTTGATGATTGACAAAACTATCTACTTTTAAAATTCCATTGCCGAGATTTTTCCCCTCTTTGAGAATACGTTCCTGCAATTCATTCATTGAGCCTCCGATTGTCTGGACAGATTTTATTGAATTTTACGACTGAATGAGGAAAGAGGAAAGAGGAAAGGTGATAAACATGGTGCTTATCTCCAATTAAGCTCATAAAAAGGACTGTGTTAGAATCTTGCGCGTGAATGAGAAAAACATTTTAGTGCTGGCGTCCAATTCACCGCGCCGCAGACAATTGCTCGCGCTCGGGAACTGGGACTTCATTGTGAAAGTCGCTGATATAGATGAAACCCAACTGGCTGGCGAGACTCCCAAAGAATATGTGCTCCGCCTCGCGCAGGAAAAAGCATTGGCCGTCAAAGATAAGGCAAGTGCGGAAAACATCATCATCGGTTCGGATACGACGGTTGTCCTTGACGATGCAATTCTCGGCAAGCCCGTTGATGAAAAAGAGGCCGAACGAATGTTGAAGCAACTGCGCGGGCGCACGCATCAGGTCTACACCGGGCTTGTTGTGTACAGAAAGCGGGATGGCAAAACGCTGACAGAGTTATCCGTGACGGATGTGCCGATGCGAGATTATTCTGACGATGAGATTCGCGCCTACATCAAAACCGGCGACCCAATGGACAAAGCAGGCGCGTACGCCATTCAACATCCCGATTTTCAACCCGTCCATTCGATGCAGGGCTGTTATGCCAGCGTGATGGGACTGCCCATGTGCCATCTCCTGCGGGCGCTGAAAAAGTTCGATGTGACTCCCGCAGCCGACGTTCCCGCAGCCTGCCAATCCCTGTTGGATTATGATTGCCGGGTATCATCCGCGATCCTGCGCGGGGAACAAATTTGAAAGGAAACGTAATGAAGTCATTACGCTGGATCCATTTTGCCCTTATCCTTATTTTTCTCTCTTCCTGTGTTTCCGGCGGAGACGGCCTCCCGCCGATTTTTGGCGGCCCAACCTCCACACCCCTGCCGACGGCACAGGCGCGCATTACCCCGGCCCCGAATGAAAATGAGGCCATCACCAAATATCTCGAAGCCCTCCAGCAGGATGATTTTGAAACCATGTACTCGATGCTGACGCAGGCCAGCCGTGATGTCGTGACCCTGGAAGATTTTTCCAAACGCTGGAACGACGCCTTGAACGCCATGAGCGCGGCTACCTTCGAATTTACGATCAACTCCTCCCAGGTCGGTCCGCGCAATGCCGAGGTCGGGTACAGCATCACGTACAAAACCGTATTGGCTGGCGATATTCAGCGTAACATTCTGGTGCGCATGGAAAATGAGGATAGCCAGTGGAAGATCGTCTGGGATGAGGCGCAGATCTTGCCGGAGCTTGCGGGCGGCAACCAGCTTGTGATGGAGTACAGCATCCCAGCCCGCGGTGATATCTACGACCGCGAAGGACAACCCATCGTTACACAATCTGCCGCTTACGCCTTCGGCATTCAGACCGACCAGATCGACCCGGACATGCAGGGCGCGTTGACCACAGAACTCGGACTCTTATGCGGATTTGATCCTCTCTTTATTCAGGATCAGATCGACGCCTCCGGGCCTGGCTGGTACCTGCCCATGTGCGAAGGGACGAAAGCCGAAGCCCAGAGATTGCTCTCCATCAGCCCCGGGGGACTCGTGGTTGCGGATTACGAATCACGTTATTACTTTGATACCGGGCTTGCACCCCAGGCCGTTGGGTTCACGCTTTCCATTTCACCGGAAGAACTCAATCAATACCGCCGCCTCGGTTATAACGGAAGCGAAAAAGTGGGCGGCCAGGGCATTGAAAAATGGGCCGAGGATTATCTCGCCGGACAGCACGGCGGCATCCTGCGCGTGGTCAGCCCCGCTGGACAGATTATCTCGACCCTTGGCCAAAGCAATCCACAGCCGGCGGATTCGGTCTACCTGACGATTGACAACAACATGCAGGCGTATGCCCAGTCGGCGATTGAATATTTCCGCGGCGCAGTCGTCGTGATGGAAGTGGATACCGGCCGCATCATTGCCATGGCTTCCAGCCCGGACTTTGACCCCAATCTCTTCGACCCGAACAACCCCAACAATGCGCTTGGGTTGGGCGAACTGTTGAACAATCAAGCCAATCCGCTTCTCAACCGCGCCACGCAGGGACAATTCCCGCTTGGCTCGGTATTCAAGATCATCACTTTCTCCGCCGCCCTTGAAAGCGGACTCTATTTGAAGGATACCACCTACGACTGCCAGTACGAGTTCACCGAACTGCCGGACCAGATCCGCTACGACTGGACCTATCAACACTGCCAGGACCGCGTCGCGGCCGGCCGTTTCTGCAACACATCAGACAGCACTCCTTCCGGCGTGTTGACTCTGCAGGAAGGCCTGATGCGCTCCTGCAATCCATATTTCTGGCACATTGGCAACGACCTCTTCAGCAACTGGGACCGCGGCAATGACATCGCCAATATGGCGCGCGCCTTCGGGCTGGGCGCTCTCACCGGCATCGAGCAAATCCCGGAAGGAGCCGGTCAGATCGTCGACCCGGCCACGAATATCGACGCCGTCAACCTGGCCATTGGGCAGGGAGAAGTACAGGTCACTCCCTTGCAGGTGGCCCGCTTTATGGCTGCCATAGCCAACGGCGGGACTTTATACCGACCGCAGATCGTCGAGACGATTCAACCCGTCAATGGCGACCCGCTCCTCACGTTCAAACCCGAAGCACAGGGCACCCTTCCATTAAGAAGTGAAAACCTGGATATTTTGCGCGAGGCCTTAATAATGGTGACCGAGAACTCGCTCGGCACGGCACGCTTCAACCTGCGCGGATTGCAGTTCAGGGTGGCGGGGAAAACCGGCACGGCTGAATCCGGCAGCGGCAGGCCGCATGCATGGTTCGCCGGCTACACCTTGAACGAGGAAAACACCGGCTTGCCGGATATTGCCATTGCAGTCATTGTCGAAAATATCGGCGAAGGCTCGGATTATGCGGTGCCCATTTTCAGGGCGATGGTGGAGACGTATTATTATGGCAGTCCGCAAAGACCCTTTTACGATTTTGGCCAGATCGGTTACCCGCCCTACACGCCCACCCCGTTCGGCATTCCCGCGCCCACGGAAGAGAACTAAGGTGAATATTTGACGAACGAGATCACCAAACATGGTTTGATCGTCAAGGCCCAATCCGGTTTCTTTTGGGTGGAAACCGGGGAGGGTCTTGTCATTTGTCAACTGCGGGGAAAATTAAAGCAGGGCAAAGCCAAAGGGGATATCGCCGCACTGGGCGACCATGTCACCATTACACTTTTGGATGATGGCAGCGGGGCGTTGGAAAATGTCGAAGAGCGCAAGCAGGCTTTGGTCAGGTTGGACCCGCGCCCGCAGGGCGAATATCAACAAGTGCTGCTGGCAAATGCCGACCAGGTCGTCTTTGTGTTTGCATGCGCGAATCCGAACCCAAAATTGAGAATGCTGGATCGTTTCCTCGTGATTGCGGAAAAACAGAAAATTCCGATCGTCATCATTGCCAATAAAATCGACCTGGTTGAAAATGCAAAGGAAACGTTTGGCTTGTATGAAACCATCGGCTATCGCGTCATTTACACTTCCGCGAAAACGGAACAGGGGTTGGAAGAAATGCGCGATGTGCTGAAAAATAAAATTTCCGCGCTGGCGGGACCCAGCGGCGTTGGAAAATCAAGTTTGTTGAATGCGCTGCAGCCCGGGCTGGGGCTGGCTGTGAATGAGATCAGCAAGGTGATGAACAAAGGCCGGCACACCACCGTCACGCGCCAGATGTTTGCCCTAGAAGGCGGCGGCTATGTGGCCGATACGCCGGGCTGGAAGTCGCTTGCCTTGTGGGATACCGAAGCCGGAGAAATCGACGCATATTTCCCAGAACTACGCGGTCTTGTTCCGCATTGCCAGTTCAGCGATTGCACGCACATCCACGAACCGGGCTGCGCCGTGCTGGCGGCGTTGATGGAAAATAAAATTCATCCTGAACGTTACGAATCTTATTTACGATTGCGCGCCGGGCAGGAATAACATAACGCGTAATTCGTAATACGTAATTCATTTACGAATTACGCATCACTCCTCACTTGACATCCCGCACAGGACACCTGATACTTGAAACTCAATGACCGACAACTGGAACCTCCTCGGGCACGAATGGGCAGTGGATATGCTCCGCCAGCACGCCGCACGCGGAGATGTCCGTCATGCGTATCTTTTTTGCGGACCTCCCGGCCTGGGCCGGCGGACGTTGGCCTTGCGCCTCGCCCAGGCATTGAACTGCACCCGTCCGCTCAAGCCCGGCATTCCCTGCGGCTTATGCCGTGACTGCAAACAGATCGAAGCCATGCAGCACCCGGACATGAACGTGATCCAGGCTGAAACCGAAGGCGGCATCCTCAAAGTGGATCAGGTTCGTGAGGTGCAGCATTCACTCTCTTTGAAACCGTATCAATCGAAATATCGCGTGGCATTGTTCCTGCGTTTTCAGGAGGCCAACGACAACGCCGCCAATGCCTTGTTAAAGACACTTGAAGAAGCTCCCGCGCACGCCATCCTTTTACTCACCGCCGACACCCCCGAACAACTTTTGCCCACCATCGTCTCACGCTGCGAAATCCTGCGCCTGCGCTCGCTGCCCATCGAAGCCGTTGAAGCAGACCTGATCTACCGCGGCGTTGAAGAAGAACGCGCCCGTCTTCTCGCCCATATATCCGGCGGACGTCCCGGCTACGCGCGCCGATTGATGGACGATGCAACCCTGCTCGAAAAACGCGATGAAAGACTCAACGATCTTCAATCGCTTTTGCCTGCCGCCCGCGTGGAGAAATTTTCATACGCTGATAAACTTTCCAAAGACAAGGACGCCATGCGCCAGGCCATCACCATCTGGCTTTCGTACTGGCGGGATGTGATGCTGCGTGTGGCTGGCGCCGAGACTCCGCTTGTCAATGTGGACCGCAACATGGAGATCGAATTCCTTTCCGGCAGGTTGAATTTATCCACCTCCCGGCGCGTGGTCAGCGACCTTGAGAATGCCCTCGAAAAAATGGACCGCAATGTAAATACAAAGCTGCTGGCGGAAGTCTTATTGTTGGATTGGCCGAAAGTTTAAAGGAGTTCCCATGTTCGATCATCGCGACAAGCAACTCGCAGATTTGGAAACAGCCTGCACCGCCTGCGTGGAAACAATGCAAAATCTTTCCGCTGAAAGATTCCTGGCAACCCTCGGGGGTTGGACTCCGCGCGATATCGCCGCTCACTTCATCGGCTGGAACCGAATCACACTGGCCGGGTGCAGTGCGCTGCGAGAAGGCGCGGAACCTTTTTATTTTTACGATGGCACGAACGACTACCGCAAGGTCAATGCACGGTTTTTCGGGCAGTTTCCATCGACAGACAGGAACGAACTTTTGCGGGAAATCGAGTCAACCATGAAAACGTTGACCGCCTACCTGAAAACCATCCCCGAAAACGAATGGGAACAAGACACGGGTATTGTCCACTATCGCGGTGACTCTGCCACCGTCGCCCGCTGTGTCGACTCGCTCATCCGCGATTACCGCAAGCACAGGCAGGAGATCGTGGACGGAACCAAAAAATAGTGGGAGGGGTATGAATAGGAAGGAGTAAGCCATGCCAAAATTCAAACCTTTTATATTCGTCTCCCTGCTGTGCCTGTTCGCAGCAAGCTGTGCTACGAATGAAAAATCACTGGAAGATTACCGAATGCCGACCGATGTGCCGGCGCCTGCATCCCTGACGGAAATTGCAGAAACATCAACCGCCTCGTCGATTCCGCCTGCAGATTGTCCTGTCACAACCACGGGAATTCTTTCCTTTGAAGCGCCTGCCCCTTTTTCTCCCAAAGCGCCCTGGCCGGGCATCTTCTGGTTCGGCTCGGAAGGTCTGTGGACTGCGCTTCACGAAACCGGAGTCTGGTCAGCGCTGCCAAACACCTCTGACGGGTACACCCAAAAAATCATGTGGTGGAGCAGCGCCTATTCCCTGCCGAACGAACCCCAGCCTGATCTGGTTGTCTCCGGCCGCAGGCTGGATGCCGATGCGCCCGCGCTCCGATTTTACGGCGCGACCAATGCCATGGCGGACGATATTGGCGAAGCCATGCTCACCGGAGTGGAATTCCCGACGCTGGGCTGCTGGGAAGTCACCGGCCAATACAAGGGCGCGGAGTTGATATTCGTCGTGTGGATCGCGCCATAAACAAACGCTTGATTCCTCAGCGCTATAACCGAATTCAACCGGCGGTTGAATTTCTGAATTCCATATGTATAATTATTCTGAGATTCAATTTTTCGGGAGGGATGAACTATGTATCATGACGAATACAGAGGGAACTGGCAGAGGGTTGAAAAAAGGCCTTTGGCGGTCCTGGCGTTTTTGCTAAGCATTCTGGGTTTAGCGAACGATTTGTTGGGGATCATTTCCAGTTATGATGTGGCCTTCATCAAGGTAAATCTGATCTGGGAATCGATGCTGCAAAGCAGCGCGATACCCTTGTGGAGTCCGGCCATGTGGCCGATGCAGTTAAGCTTTTATACCGCCTTGACCACTATTACTTTTTATGAATTGAGGGAACAGATCATCCCACATGCCGTTACCATACCGGGAATTGTCATCGGTGTGGGAATGGCTATAGGATTTAAACACATTAGTGTCGTAGACTCGCTCTTGGGCATTTTAATTGGTTTTGGCATTCCCTACCTTCTGGTCATCATACCTCGAAAACTTGCAAATACAGATGCCTTAGGCATGGGTGTTCCATTTTTATATTGCATGATCGGAGCCTATATCGGTCTTAAAAATTTCTGGACCTTTTATCTCCTCTCGATTCTCATTCTCGGATTATATGCAATGTTTGCAGTAGTTTTCTACATCATAAAATACAAGGATGTGTCTGCAGCATATAGACAGACTTTTGAAACCGGTCCGATCATCGCCCTATGCGCGTTGATTTATACAATCGTTCCAACCAATGTCTGGTTGGCTGGATAGCCTCAAAATTTTAGATTATTCAATCGCTCCCCGTAATTTCTTCGCCAGTTTCCCGAAGTGACTTGTATAACGAATATCATCCGTGCGCGGACGTGGAAGGTCGACTTCCACGTCCAGTTTTATTTTGCCGGGGCGCTGGGTCAATACCAGCACGCGGTCGGCAAGGAACAGCGACTCATTGATGGAATGCGTCACCATGATGACGGTTTTCTGCTTGGCTTGCCAGATGCGGGAAAGTTCCATCCACATCCGTTCGCGGGTGAGCGCATCCAGCGAGGCAAAAGGTTCATCGAGCAGGAGCAGGTCCGGGTCATGAATGAGCGCGCGTGCAATCCCCACGCGCTGGGCCATGCCGCCGGAAAGGTCGCGTGGGAGCGAGTTTTCAAATCCCTTCAATCCCACCAGGCGAATCATTTCACGCGCCTTGTTCTGCGCCTTGACCTCGCCCACGCCTTCGAGTTCCAATGGGAGTTTGATGTTATCCAGCACCGTGCGCCAGGGCATGAGGCTGGCCTGTTGAAAGACCATGCCGATCTTCGGATGCTGGTGATGGATGAAATGCACCTGCCCCGCTGTGGGCTGTAAAAGATTCGCAAGGACTCTCAGCAGGGTGGTTTTGCCGGAACCCGAAGGCCCCAGGAAACAAATGAACTCGCGTGGTGCAACATCGAAAGAAATATTTTCGAGCGCAGTCAGCCCTCCGTTGCTGTCTGGGAAAACAACGGAAAGATTCAGCACGGTGAGGATAGATTTGGAGGTTGTCATGTTTTTAAACACAAAGGACACGAAGGTCACGAAGGATTAGTTCGATCAACATAGAGAATCTTTTCTTTGTGTACTTTGTGCCCTTCGTGTTTAATCTTTTCTACGGCACAAATTCGTTCGTGAAAGCCTTGCTCAAGTCCACAGGCTCGGGGATGAGTCCCATCTTGACCAGAAGGTTGTTCATGTTCTCCCAGGCTTGCGGGTCGGAGAATCCGATTCGGTCGGTCCGCCAGAATTCAATGGATGTCTTCAAGACCTGCATCTGCACTTCCTTATCCTGGTCCTTTAAATTCTCGACAAATTTCAAGCTGATCTCATACGCGACTTCAGGATTTGCTGCCGCATCCGCAATGCCGCGCGCAAATGCGCGGGACATGCTGCGCACCAGATCGGGTTCCTCAGCAATTGTCATTTCGCTTGAAACGATTCCATTCGCGGTCAACTGCACGTAATCGGCCACGCGCATTTCATTCAATGGAAAACCCTGCGATGCCAGGACAATCGGTTCATTCGCGGCATAGACCACCACAATATCCTTTTGTCCGCTGGCGTAGGCTTCCACTTGATTGAACCCGATCGCATCCATCGTCACATCCTCCGCCGTGAGACCCGCCGAAAACAGCAGGGCCTGCAAGCCGATGTAATTCGCTCCGAACAAACCGGGCAGGCCGAAATTATGTCCGCTTAAATCGGCGGGCTCGTTGATATTCAACTCCGGCGCGGAGACGACCGAGATCGGAAATTGCTGATACCACGCAAACGCATACACCACGGGCAATCCCTGCGAACGCGCCAGCAGCACCTGCTCGCCCGAAGCCACCGAAAACGGCAGTTCGCCCGCGCCCACCAACGCCACGCCATCCGTTTCGAACGAGTAATCGAATTCGAGTTCGATGCCCTCTTCAGCGAAATATCCCTTATCCACTGCGACGTAGAATGGCGCGTATTGAATATTCGGGATGTAGCCCATCGGCAATTTTATTTTACGGATTCCATCCGCTTCATTCTGTGACCCGGAACTGGTACAGGCCATCAGAACGAACATCAGCCCTAGCATGAGTAGCATGATTTTTTTCAACATTGTGTCTCCTTATTTATTATGTCATTGCGAGGGCGATGCTCTTTCGCCCGAAGCAATCTCCAAACGACGGGAGGTCGCTTACCCTTACGGGTACGATGTCGTCGGGAAGAACGCCCTCGCCGTTTGAGGCTCGTCGCAACGACATCAACTCTGCCAGTTTAAGAATCTTCTTTCCAGCAGCGTCACCACGCCGTACAGCGACAAGGCCAGCGCGATCAGCATGAACACCGCCACAAAAACCATCGATGTATCGTATTGAAAATCACCAAGCTGAAGCAAAAAGCCAAGTCCCTCCTCCGCATCCACCAGCTCACCGACAATGGCGCCAATCACCGATAATGTCGCGCCGATTCTCAACCCGCCCAGCAGCACGGGCAGCGAAGCGGGCAGTTCCAGCTTGAGCAATATCTGCCAGCGTGTGGCACGGATGGACCGCATCAGGTCATACAGGGCATTGGGGACGGCGCGCACACCGACGACCGTATTTACCAAAACGGGGAAGAACACGATCAACGCGCAGATGACCACTTTCGAAAGAATCCCATCCCCCAGCCAGATGACCAGCAACGGCGCAATCGCCACCACAGGAATCGCCTGGCTTGCAACGAGATACGGCGACAGAACTTTTTCGAGCGCGCGCGATTTGGCGAGCACGTATCCCGTCACGGTGGCGAAGGTGATGCCGGTCAACAATCCAAGAATAATCTCAGAGAGGGTGATACCCGTGTGGTACAACAGGCTGCCATCAGCAAGCGATTTGAGGAAACGCAGCCAGACATCCATGGGGGCGGGCAGGATAAAACGCGGAAGTTGGGTCACTTGAACGGTGACTTGCCAGGCCATCAATGCAAAGATGATGGAAAGGATCACTGGCAGGATGTTTCGGATATGCTTGGAAACGGACATAAAAAATACGCCTCGGTTGTAGACCCTTCACGGTAGTTCAGGGTAGTCAATCGGGGCGCGGAATCAAGCGTCAGCGGAGGGCGAAGCGTCTGCATTCAAAAATAATCCGGAAACAACAAATGTTTCCGGGGCGTGAATCCAAACAGCAACGCATGTGCTGCCGTCTTTACCTTCTTCCATCCAGACTATTACTGTCGGCTCCGGAGTCGCGCCGGATCATGCCCGTTTTCCCAATGAGGAAAGCGATGTACCTAAACAGGCTCGTGGGCTGTACCACCGATCGGGAATTTCACCCTGCCCCGAAGGTTATTATTAAGTTGAGATGATTATAGTCACACAAAATGCGGCTGTCAATTCAATTATTGGCCTCCCGCAGCCTCGCCATGGCATATACATCCACGAACTGACCGTCGCGGTAGGCAAAGCGTTGAAGTGTGCCTTCGGTAACAAAACCGAACTTCTTATACAAGCTGATTGCAGGCTCGTTGTCGGTGTAGACTTCCAACTCGAGACGGGAGAGGTTGAGCCATTTATCGGCAAGGTCAATGGCGGCTTGCATGAGGGCGGAGCCGGCTCCCTTGCCCTGCCAGTCGTCGCGGACAGCCATGCCGATCTGGCCCACATGCCTGCGGCGGGGGTGATTTGGAAAGGTGAACAAACCCAATTGACCAACCACTTCATTTTCCGCACAAGCCAATAAATTGAATGATCCATCCACAGGCTCAGCCAACCGTTTACGCCAATTTTCTGTGGAAGGATACGGAAGCTGAAGCGTGCCTCGGATGGCATTGGGACTCGAAAATATCTGGCGCATCGCTTCGGCATCCGAAGGTTCAGCGCGGCGGATGGTAAAGACAGGTTTATCCATTTCGGCCTCCAATAAAATTTGCGGGGGCGGGTTGCCCCTGCAAATTCATTTCAACTGCGCTTTGATCTTCTCAGCGGTATCTCTGTATGCAGCCAACTTGTCGCGTTCCTTTTGGACGAGCGCGGCGGGAGCTTTGTTGGCGAAGCCGCTGTTGAGCAGGGTCTCCAAGCGCTGAATATGTGACTCGGCTTCCTTGAGTTCCTTTTCGAGGCGGGGCTTTTCACTGGCGAGGTCCACCATGCCCGCGAGCGGGAGGTAGATCTCCACAGAACCGACGACAAGCGCGGCGGAGTCGGCGGGCTTCTCGGTTAGAGACTGGAAAATAGAGATTAGAGACTGGTCGAGACCGGCGAGGGCGGAGATGACAGACTTTTGGTTTTCGAGCAAATCCAGTTTATTGCCTGCTGAAATCGTCGCGGCAATCTTCCTGGAGGGAGCCACACCTTTTTCCGCGCGCAGATTGCGGATGGAACGAACGGTCTCCTGAATTAACTCGAAGCCGGCGATCTTTGCTTCTTCCCAGCCTTCGGGGTCGCGCGGCTCCGGGAATTGGGCGATGATGAGCGCTTCGGGCCAGTCCTTTGTGAGATTGGAGATCGGAGATTGCTGAATTGACGAGCGCAGGTGTCCCCAGATTTCCTCGGTCACAAACGGAGTGAAGGGATGCAGCATCCGCAAGGACATATCAAAAACACGCGCCAATGTTTCAACGGTCGAATATCGGGTATCGTCGTTCTTCATCTGCTCTTTGGCAATTTCCAGGTACCAATCCGCGAAGTCAGACCAGATGAAATCGTAGATCTGCTGCCCGGCCTGCCCGTATTGGAAGTTCTGGAACTGACGCTCCACATCGCGGACGAGTTCTTGTAATTTTGCCCAGATCCATGAGTCAGCAAGGGTGTATTCACCCCTCACCCCCAGCCCCTCTCCCTGAGGGAGAGGGGAGTCAGGGGTGAGGGAGGTTATGGCGTTGATCACAAACCGTCCCGCATTCCACAACTTGTTTGCGAAGTTGCGGTTCGCTTCCACTCTCTTCACTGAAAGGTTCATGTCGTTACCGGGCGTGGAACCAACCAACAGCGTGAAGCGAAGCGCATCCGTGCCCAGTTCATCCATGACGATGAGCGGGTCGATCACATTGCCGTAGGTCTTGGACATTTTGCGGGCATGTTCATCGCGGATCAGGCCATGCAGATACACAGTATGGAATGGCGCTTCGCCGGTGAACTCGAGCCCCATCATGATCATGCGCGCCACCCAGAAGAACAGGATGTCGTAACCGGTCTCCATGTAGGCGGTGGGATAGAAATATTTCAGGTCGGGCGTTTGATCAGGCCAGCCGAGCGTGGAGAAGGGCCACAACCCCGAAGAGAACCACGTATCCAGGACATCTTCATCCTGATGGATATTTTTCGAGCCGCAGGTTGCACATTGAGTTGGGTCTTTGCGCGTCACTGTCATATGGCCTTCGGGGCAATACCAAACCGGGATGCGGTGTCCCCACCACAACTGTCTGCTGATACACCAATCCTTGATATTTTCGAGCCAGTTGTAATAGGTTTTTTCAAAACGCTCTGGCACGATCTTGATGCGTCCGTCTTTGACGGCGTCCAAGCCAGCCTGCGCCAGCGATTCGATCTTTACAAACCACTGCTCGGAGATCATCGGTTCGACGATCTCGCCGCCGCGCTGCGAGCGTGGGATGGTGGTGACGTATTTCTCTTCCTTGATGACGAGACCGGCGGCTTTCATATCGGCCCAGAGATTCTTCCGCGCTTCGTATCTGTCCTGACCTTGATATTTGCCTCCGTTTTCGTTGACCTTGGCCTCCCGATCGAGCATGGAGATGATGGGCAGTCCGTGGCGGTGGGCGATGTCGTAGTCGTTCGGGTCGTGACCGGGCGTGATCTTGAGCGCGCCCGTCCCAAATTCCATGCTCACGTATTCATCCGCAATCACGGGAATCTCGCGGCCCAGGATCGGCACAATGACAGTCTTGCCGATGAATTTCTTGAAGCGTTCATCTTCGGGATGCACAGCCACGGCCGTATCGCCGAGGATGGTTTCGGGACGAATTGTAGCAACGGGGATGTATTCCCCCTCACCCTGAGGGAGAGGGGATGGGAGTGAGGGTTTAATCATATATTTGAAGTGATACATCGTCGCTTCTTCTTCGTTGTATTCCACTTCCAGATCCGAGACAGCGGTCTTGAGTCCCGGTGACCAGTTGATGAGTCGCGGTCCGCGATAGATCAGTCCTTTTTCATAAAGGTGGACAAATGCCTCTCGCACCGCGCGACTCAGCCCCTCGTCAAGAGTGAAGCGTTCGCGAGACCAGTCACAGGATGCGCCAAGCCGCCGGATCTGGGTCGTGATGATGTCACCGTATTTTTTCTTCCATTCCCAGGTGCGTTTGACGAATTCCTCGCGCCCAAGCTCCTCGCGGGTGACTTCCTCGGTTTTCAATAGATCACGCTCCACCATGAGCTGGGTTGCAATGCCGGCATGGTCAGTGCCGGGCACCCAAAGCGTGGGGACGCCCTTCATGCGGTGGTAGCGGATCATCAAGTCTTCGACGCTGACGAACATGGCGTGACCGAGGTGCAGTTCGCCGGTCACGTTTGGCGGCGGGATGGAGATGACAAACGGCTTGATGGATGGGTCGAAGCCCGGCTTGTTCGGGTCGTTCGTCGGCTGGAAGTAGCCGCCCGCCGCCCACATCGCATAGATGCGGTCTTCGGTGGATTTGAAATCGTAGGCTTTGGGTAGTTCTTGTTTGGTCATTCGCGCTCCTCGTTGCAGAGAAAACTCCGTTGGTTGAGTAGGGCAAGTGCTCTTCTTGCCCGTACACTGGCACCGAACGCCAGTGCGGTGTCGAAACCGACTTGGGATGGAAATATTTTGTGACAAAGTGTTCGCTAATTACTGGTGATTTCGATACGCCGCTTACCGCAAAGCGGTTCGCGACTACTTAACTACCGAGGTTATCTTAAAATAAAAACACTCCGTCCATTATGAGGACGAAGTGTAAACTTCGCGGTACCACCTCAATTCGCCGGTTTAGCGGCGCACTCGGTAACCGACAACCATCGGTCTTTGCTGTAACGGGCAATCCCGTGCTGGTCTAGTTATTGGTAATTGGTAATTATCAATTTTCTTCAGCAGTTCGTTTCAGACGACTTCGGCGATGATTTCCTGGGGATGCTTTCACCAGACACATCCTTCTCTATCAGGTATTTTTCGCGTACTACTTCTGAATGGCTGGGATTATACGCGCCAGAAATTGAAGCGTCAAGAAGTTCTGAGATTGGATTCGACGGCTCTCCGGCGGTTTTTTGACCAACCTTTGCTATACTTGCTCTGCTTCACATCAATTAAGAACAGGAAACAAATACACTATGCTCACTGGATTCGACTATGTGTTCGTCGGCTTTGCAGCCCTAGCGGCAGGCGCGGTCAACGCGCTCGCAGGCGGCGGGACACTTATCACCTTCCCCATGCTTACTTTTCTTGGCGTGCCGGCTGTGATGGCGAATGTCACCAATACGGTTGCGCTTTGCCCCGGCTACTTCGGCGGGACTCTTGCACAAGCCAAAGACCTGCAGGGGCAAAAAAGCAGGCTATGGCTGATCGTCCCCGCCAGCATCGTTGGCGGTGTGCTGGGTGGTTTCCTGCTTTTGCAAACAGGCGAGAAATTATTCAAAGACCTCGTTCCCTATTTGATCTTGCTGGCTTCGGGCCTGCTTGCCATTCAAGACCCCGTCCGCGCATGGTTGACGAAACGCATGGGTGAAGGTCATGGCGCGCGGCTGGAAAAATTGACATGGCTTCCCGTCGGCCTGGCTTCCATCTATGGCGGATATTTCGGCGCGGGCTTAAGCGTGATCGTGCTCTCGGCATTGGGATTAACTCTCGAAGACACGCTCACGCGTCTTAACGCGCTCAAGCAGGCGGTGGCTTTCTCGGTCAATGTCGCAGCTGCGACGTTTTTCCTTTTCTCCGGGCAGGTGCTTTGGTCCGCGGCGGCGGTGATGGCTGTTGGCGCGTTGATCGGCGGCATGCTCGGCGGAAAACTCGCAGGCAAAATAAAACCGTCCACCTTGCGGTGGACAGTTGTGACGATCGGTGTGATCGTGGCGGTCATTTATTTCGTACGCGGTTAACCCTTTTTCTTCTTCCCGTTCTCTTCATCCACGCGGCCAAAGATCATACGGCCAGCAGCGGTTTGCAGCACCTTGGTGATGTTCACTTCCATGTACTCGCCGATGTAGTCCTTGCCGTTTTCCACGACCACCATCGTGCCGTCTTCCATATACCCCACACCCTGGCCATGTTCCTTGCCTTCCTGAATGACATTGATACGCAGGATCTCGCCGGGCAGCACCACGGATTTGACCGCATTCGCCAGTTCGTTGATGTTTAGCACGGTCACGCCCTGCAACTCGGCGATGCGGTTAAGGTTATAGTCGTTCGTCAGCACGGGGCTCTTCAATTGCTTGCCCAGCACGATCAATTTATCGTCCACCTCCCGGACACCGTCCACGTTGATATCCGAAATACGCACAAGGATGTTGGGAAGTTTTTGCAGTTCGGCCAGCACTTCCATGCCGCGGCGTCCGCGCTGACGGCGCATCCCATCCGGAGAGTCAGCGATGTATTGCAGTTCGTTCAGCACGAAGCGGGGAATGAGAAGCGTTCCGGGCAGGAATCCTGTTTTGGCTATATCCGCCACGCGCCCGTCGATGATGACGCTGGTATCCAAAAGGATGTTGCGGTTGAGGTTCGTCCATGAGCTGGAACTGCCGCCTTCGCCGCGTCCGCTTAAGGCGCTGAGCAGACCCATAATATCTCCCTGTCGCATCACAAAGAGGGATACGCCCAGATAGGAAAAGACCAGCACGCCAATGAACGGCAGGATCTGGCTGAACGGGTCCGGCAGCAGCGAAAGCGGAAATGCCAGCAGCGCGGCAATCAGCAGGCCCACCACCAGGCCGGTCAACCCGGCGAACAGGCTCTCCGCCGCCATGCGCCCAAGCATGGACCGCAGCGCGCGCGCGGGGCGGGTGGTAAAGTATGGGGTGAGGATCAGGCCTGTCAGCGCGCCGACCAGCCCAAAGATAAGCGTGGTGCGAAGGCCGTTGTCCGGGGTAAATTTTGAAATGTCAAATCCCAGATATCCCCCGGAGATCGCGAGCACGATCATCCCAATAATACGTAAAAGAAATTCAAAGCTCATCAATAACTCCTTTGAAAAATAAATTCAAATAAATAGAAGATAAGATAATAGCACGGGAAACACGTTGCGTCAATTGTGGCATTTTAATTCTTATTGTTGTTATAATGCATACCTGCTTTTGCGTTTTCCCTGAAAATCACCTTTGTATAGTGGAATAAATAATCCCATGCCCCTTATCGATACCCTTAACCGCCCCCTGCGTGACCTGCGGATTTCGGTGACCGACCGCTGTAATTTCCGCTGTGTGTATTGCATGCCCAAGGAAATTTTCGGCCCGGACTACCAATTCCTGCACCGCGACCGGATCCTGACCTTTGAGGAGATCACACGGCTCGCGAAAATTTTCGTCTCCCATGGAGTCGGCAAAATCCGCTTGACGGGCGGTGAACCGCTTGTCCGCAAGGATGTGACCGGCCTGGTTTCCATGCTCGCTTCCATTCCCGACCTTGACCTGACCATGACCACGAACGGCTCCCTGCTGCCCAAATTTGCACGGCCTCTTAAGGAAGCCGGGCTGAAGCGGGTGACCGTCAGTCTGGATTCACTCGACAATGAAATCTTCAAATCCATGAACGATGTGGATTTCCCGGTGGAGAAGGTGCTCGAGGGCATGGAAGCCGCCGCCGAAGCCGGGCTGGGGCCGATCAAAGTGAACATGGTCGTCAAGCGTGGCTTGAATGAAGCCAGCATCCTGCCAATGGCGCGCTTCTTCCGCGAGAAAGGTTACATCCTTCGTTTCATCGAATATATGGATGTGGGCCACACGAACGGCTGGCGCATGGACGATGTTGTGCCTTCGGCGGAGATCGTCAAAATGATCGATGCTGAAATGCCGCTCGAATCTGCGGACCCAAACTATCCCGGTGAAGTGGCAGGCCGCTGGCGCTACAAGGATGGCAGCGGCGAAGTCGGCACGATCTCTTCGGTCACACAGGCCTTCTGCCGAACATGCAACCGTACCCGCATCAGCGCCGAAGGCCAGCTTTATACCTGCCTCTTCGCCGTCAAAGGCCACGACTTCCGCGCACTCTTGCGCGGCGGCGGCAGCGACGAAGAAATCTCGAACGAGATCGCGCGGGTATGGGGTATGCGCGACGACCGCTATTCCGAGATCCGCTCCGAAAATACCATTGCCCTGCCCAAAGTGGAAATGTCCCACATCGGCGGGTAAACGGGAAATCAATTTCACATATTCAAGAGGAACCTTTGTTTTCATCCAAAAATATCAAAGCCGTATTATTCGATCTCGACGGAACTCTCCGCCATAACATCCCCTCCGGTGGGGATGTTTTTTCGGCGCACGCAATCGAGATCGGCCTGCGCATTTCGGACGAGGATAAAAACCGCGCCGGGCGCTGGGAGCACTATTATTTCGCCAATTCCCCGGAATTAAAAAAGGATATCGAAGAATTTAAAGACGAGGCCTTCTGGGTGAATTTCGGACGCAGGAGACTCGTAGCCCTTGGCTGCAATCCAAAGGATGCCGCCGAGCTGAGCATCTCCATGTCCGCCTACATGCGCGAGCATTACAAACCCGAGGTACACGTCCGCGAAGATTCACGCGCGCTTCTCTCCGCCCTGCAGCGGGACGGCTATATTCTGGGTGTCATCTCCAACCGCAACGAACCTTTCCACGATGAATTGAAATCCCTCAATCTCGATTCCCATTTCAACTTTTCACTGGCGGGCGGCGAAGTCAATTCCTTCAAACCGGATACCGGCATCTTCGAGCATGGATTGAAACGGGCCGGGGTCAACGCGGAAGAAGCGATCTACGTGGGCGACAATTACTATGCAGACATCATTGGCTCGCATCGCGCCGGGCTGACGCCTGTTCTCTACGACCCGAACATTCTCTTCCCCGAAGCAGACTGCGCCGTCATCCAAACCTTCAGTGAATTGCACGATATGTTTAAAAAGACCGTACAGTAAATAAAACCCTCAACCAGCGGCATATTCGAATTTAGGTAAAGGAGGTATCCATGGCCTGGGAACGAAAGATCATGCGCAAGGTGCGCGTGCGCAATTCACAAAAAAAAGGCGTGCTGGCGAAACTGCTGACCGCCATCGCCGACGCAGGAGGGAACACCGGCAGCATCGTGCTGTTGACCGAAACCACGCAAAACGTAGTGCGCGACATCACCGTCACCGCGGAGGATGAAAAACAACTCGAAGCCGTGCTCGAAGCCATGCGGAACAATGAAGGCACCAAAGTGATTGAAGTCCGCGACGAGGTGCTTGAACTTCACCAAAAAGGCAAGATCGCCATCCGCTCGCGCTACCCGATTGAATCGCTTACCACACTTCGCCGGGTGTACACCCCCGGCGTGGCGGAAGTTTGCCTGCGAATCGCGAAGGACCCATCCCAGGCGCGGTTATATACCAGTATCAGCCACATGGTCGCCATCGTTACCGATGGCACGGCAGTACTTGGACTGGGGGATATTGGTCCGCTGGCGGGCATGCCTGTGATGGAAGGCAAAGCCATGTTGATGGAAACCCTGGTGGGGCTTTCCGGAATACCGATTTTGCTCAACACAAAAGACCCGGATGAGATCGTCGCAGCCGTAGCGGCCATCGCCCCGACTTTTGCCGCCATTCAACTGGAGGATATTTCCGCGCCGCGCTGTTTCGAGATCGAAGAGAGATTGCAAGCCATGCTCGACATCCCCGTGATGCACGACGACCAGCACGGCACGGCCGTGGTCTGCACCGCGGCAATGATGGTGGCTTCACGTGAGACCGGCACGGACTTGAAGAAGGCAGTCATCGGGCAGATCGGGCTTGGAGCGGCCGGCCATGCCATCGGTCGGATGATGATGCGCCTGACCGGGAATCCAGTCTATGGCGCGGATCTGAATCCAGATGCATTGACAAGATTCGAATCGGCAGGCGGAAAAAAATCCAACTTGAAAGAGATCATGGATACCTGCGACATCGTAGTGGCCACGACGGGCGCACCCAATCTCATCAAACCCGAGATGGTCCGCAAGGGTCAGATCATCCTTGCGCTTTCCAACCCGAACGCAGAGATCGACCCGGATGTTGCGATGGAACGCGGCGCAGCCTTCGCGGCGGACGGAAAGTCGGTGAACAATGTGCTGGGATTCCCCGGCATCCTGCGCGGCGCAGTGGATTCGTACGCTCCGCACATCACGCATGAAATGTATCTTGCCGCCGCAACAACGATTGCAGATATGACCCCGCCCGGCGAATTGGTGCCCAGCCCGTTGGATAAGAAAGTTCATCTTGCCGTGGCCCGCGCTGTGGCGGAGACAGCCATCAAGCAGGGCATTGCCCGCGCGGACTATGTGCCGTACGTGGAAGAATGATTTCGATTAATTAAAAAATCCGCCAACTCTTTCGTTGGCGGATTTTTTAATTAATGGGGATATTCGAATCAAAGTTTCAACAAGACGGCTTACTCATTAGAAACGACGATTTCCTTCACCCGCCCCACCTGCCCATCCATTAAACGGACTTTGATTCCATGCGGATGGTTTGGCGATTTGGTGAGAATATCTTTGACCACCCCTTTGGTAAGTTTGCCAGTACGCTGGTCTTGCTTCAATACAATCAGCACGGTCAGGCCGGGTTTGACATTCGAGCGGATTTGTCCGTTCATCAACTCAACAAACCTTTTGCAAATGATAGAAAAGCCTGCACATCGTTGAAATTGGTGACCATGCCCACCGAAATTCTCACTGCACCGGATGATTTGCCATCAATGCACAGGCGGAAATCATCAATGGACAATCTGTCTTCGTGTTCGGGGCGGGTGAAACACACATCCAGTTCCACGCGGGAGATGCCGAGAGCCACTTCGCCCGCGCCGGGATTGCAAAAGCAGCCGGTCCGCAGGGAGATGTTAACCTTGTTGGCCTCGTTTTCGATGAAGCGGTGATCGAAGGCTTTGTCGTTTTTGTCGTAAAAATTGACGGTGACCGCCCCGCCTCTTCCCTCCGTTGAAGTGGGTCCAAAAACCCGAACCAATGGCTCCCCGTTGCTGTGTTTCATGGATGTGAGGTTTTCCAGCAGCCAGCCTGTCAGCGCCTTGACTCTCTCCCCGATCACATCATAGCCGATGGACTCGATGTGCTTCAATCCAATTTCCAGCGCGGGGATGTTAAGGTAATCGAGCGTCCCGTCTTCAAAGGCGGTAGCCCCCTCGGCGAGATAATATTTATCACCCTGCACCGACGCGACGGTGATGGTCCCGCCTGCAAACCACGGACGGTGTAACTTTGCCAGAGCAGACTTGCGCGCGAGCAATGCGCCAAGCCCTGTGGGGTAGCCGAAGATTTTATAAAAGGAGATCGGCACAAAATCAGGTTTGACTTTACTCAAATCAAGTTTGTTGGTGGGGACGTAAGCCGCCGCATCGAGCAAAACGTCCCAGCCATGAGCGTGGGCTTTCTCGATCCATTCGAGCGGATGTTTGACGGAGGAGAAGTTCGATTGCGCGGGGAATGCAAAAAGGTTGTTTCCGCTTTTCGAAGGGCGGGCCAGCTCAAGGTTAAGCTGCGAAGCGTCCACGCGCATGTCCGGGAGCATGACGGGAATATAGGTCACATCCGCTCCGCGGGCGTGGGCAAATTCCCGAATCCCATTTACAGAGTTATGGTTGTCGAAGGTTAAGAGATAGCGGCCGTTTGGGAACGGGTAACTTTCACCGACGAGTTTGAGCGCGCCGCTGGCATTGGAAGTGAAGATTGCAAGATATTCATCCGGGTCCGCGTTGAAGAATTTGAGGATGTATTCGCGCGCGCCTTCAACAAGATGTGTGGCAGCAAGCGAGGTAGGGTTGGAGGAATGCGGGTTTCCGAAGACACCTTCCTTGAGCAATTGATGATGCTTTTGAATCTGCGACTCGGCGTAAATGCCACCGCCCGTGTAATCGAGATAGACATGCTCGGCATCATCCAGCCGCGCATAATCTTTTTTCCGCAACGCATCGATGGATTCTGTTTTTTTATAGGCAGGGTATTTTTGAAGGAAGGTTTGAAATTCTTTTGTGGGCATAATGAACTCCTAAAGTTATTCTCGTCATTACGAGGGCGTGTTCTTTCGCCGCTAAGAGCAAGTGCGCGGCTCGCAATGACAGAAAAATTTACAACTTCACCGGATTGCTCAACTTCCCCAACCCCTCGATCTCCACATCCACCACATCGCCGTTCTTCAACTCACCCACGCCTGCCGGCGTGCCGGTGAAAATGATGTCGCCGGGCTCCAGTGTCATCACGGATGAAATGTACGCGATCAACGTACCGACATTGAAAACCATATCACGCGTGGATGCCATCTGGCGCATTTGTCCATTCACGCGGCAGGTCACCACCGCGTCGGATGGGTCGAAGTCGGTATCGATCCACGGGCCGAAGGAACAGAAGGTATCGAAGCCTTTCGCGCGGGTCCATTGGCCGTCCGTTTTTTGCAGGTCGCGGGCAGTGACGTCATTGCCAATGGTGTAACCGAAGATGTTTTCCTTGGCCGTTTCCGAAGTGACATTCTTTGCGCGGCTGCCAATGACAACGACCAGCTCCGCTTCATGTTCCACCTGTCTGGACTGCGGCGGCAGGATAATATTTTCTCCATTCGAGATGATCGACGAAGGCGGCTTCAAAAAGATGAGCGGCACTTTGGGAACTTCATTTCCCAATTCCCTGGCATGCTCCACATAGTTGCGCCCCACACAGATGATCTTGCTCGGCTCGCAGGGCGCGAGCAGTTTCAATTCCTTAAGCGGAGTCCTAGCCTCGCGGCGGCGATACTCGCCAAAAATATTTCCCTGAATCTCACCCACCTTATCTTCCAGCATCCAGCCGTAGACGACGGCGCCTTCGTTATTTTGATAACGGATAATTCTCATCGAATGATTCCTTTTTTTACTTTACTCCGCCGGTCGGGCAGCCCCGCGTGTATTTGCAGGACATACACCTGCACTTGCGCCAGGTGCAAGTGTCGTAACCGGCATGCTTCAAAAACACTTGATATTTTTATCTGCCCGCTGGTATCGACTGCCATCGTCCCACCCAGCGGGGATAAAAGACTACTTCCCTTTATACTCAACGATGTTCAAACGGTCTACATCCAGCAGCAGTTCACTGACCGGCTTGCCCAGCCCGGGATGAACCAGGCCGGGCGCTATGTCATGCAACGGCACAAGCACGAACGCCCGCTGCTGCAAACGCGGATGCGGAATCACCAACTGCGGGGATTCAAGGATCACATCATCGAAAAACAAAATATCGATATCGATCAAACGCGGGCCGTTCTGAAAACTCGGTTCGCGTCCCAACGCAGCCTCCAGCCGCTTCAAATGCCCAAGCAGGGCTTCCGGCTCAAGGTAGGTTTCCGCCATCACAACCTGGTTCAGAAATGCCGGCTGCTCCTTGAAACCCCAGGGCGGAGTTTCATACACAAGCGATTTTTTCTTCACATTCATTTGCGGCGTGAGATTGCTGACCGCATTTTTTAAATTGGCAAGACGATTGCCAAGGTTGCTTCCAAGTGCAAGATAAACAATATGTTCCATGGGTCACCCGTTAATGGCGTGCTCATCAAAATGCTCGACCACATCCGCCGCAAGCCAGCCTTCGATCTCCCTGTTGGTGAAAGCCTCCTCCGGCAGGCTGCTTACAAGCCTGATCAATTCCAATCGTTTCTCTTCGAATTCCTTTCGTACTTCCGCATCGGATCGTTTTCCATATTTTACGATCAATTCCGCGTTGAAAGAATCTGTCTCGGGTTCCTCCCCTTTAAAATTCGGGTCGTTCAGAATTCCCTTGATAATGCGCTCACCAACCTCCCACCAGGCGATCACATGCCCCAGCAATTCGCGGAAATTCCCAACCCCCTGTTTTTTCAGAAAGGCATCCTTGTCTTCGACCTTCTCGAATCGTTCGACATATTCCTTCCACTCGTTCTCGAGCGTATCCAACGTCAGAAAGCGGCTCAAAGCCACAAGATGCTCGCGCGCATGTTCGATGAAGACGCCATTGACCCATGCCCGCACCCGGCGATTCTCCCATGCCGCCTCATTCATGGACCTGAGGTCTGCCGCGCTTTTCTGACGCATTTCCTCGAACCGGGCCAGGAACTTCGCTTCGTCCCAATCCTTATACTTCGCCACAGCTTCCGCATTGAAAACATCGTAGTCGTATTTTCTGCGTTCATATCCACGGTCTTCGGCAACCGCAAGGATGACCGGCATCGCCTCCTCCCACCACGCGAGGATGTGCGCCAGCATATCACGGAATTGCTGATAGCCTTGATTCTCCACGCGCTTTTGCCCAATTTCCACAGGCAGGCGGTTGAAGCGTTCGATGTACGTCTTCCATTCGATATCGAGGAAATCCAGTGTGCGTTGTTTGGTGATAGACATGAATGTTCTCCAAGTTTTGGAGTGCAATGACCTGTCATTGCACTCGATTTTTATATTAATTCCACAACTTCCGCATCCGGCAAAGCATTGTACAGGTCCGCGCTCTTCAAAATGACCGCCGTGTTACGCATCCCTGACCCGATGGATACTTCCTCCTCGTTCATCACGCCCGCCTCAATCAACACCTTGAGCGGACTCGGCAAACCGAACGGCCCCACCGTCCCAATTTGATATCCAGTTACAGCAAGGACTTCCTTTTCACTCGCCATCGAAACGCGGGAACGCCCAAGCAGCTTCCGCAAAACCTTCCATGAAACCTGGCCCGGCCCGGCGACCAGGGCCATTATAAATTCATCCTCCGCCACGCGGAACAGAATGCTCCGCACCACCTGCGAGGGGCGCTGGCCCCGGTCACTGGCAGCCTGTTCAAAGGATGTGACGGGCGTCTCATGCCGAAAGATTTTATGCGGCACGCCCAGTTTTTCCAAAGCGATGCTGATAGGGGGAATATCCATAAGGAATTGCTTCTCTGTCCTACTACATTTTCTACGCTATATCGTCTTCTCTTTGTACTCACACAACTCATTAATGGGGCATTTCGGGCACAATGGCTTTCTGGCATTGCAAATCTCACGCCCCAAACGAATGATGTTGAGATGTGCGGCGTAATAGGTATCGGGCGGAAAAACGGATTCGAGATGCGGGTGTGCCTGTTCCACGGTCATCTTTTCAGGGCGCAGGCCGAGGCGGCCGGTGACGCGATAGACATGCGTATCCACTGGAAAGGCGGGCATGCCCAATGAAAAACATAACACAATGGCGGCCGTCTTTGGTCCCACGCCGTTGAACTTCGTCAGCCAGGCGCGCGCCTCTTCGATGGGCAGACCGGCTAAAAAGTCCAGATGGAGCGAGCCGCGTTCTTCGGTAATGGCGCGCAGGACTTGTTGAATGCGCGGTCCCTTTTGGTTGGCAAGCCCTGCCGGTTTGATCGCCGCAATCACATCATTTGTCCTCGCGTCGCGCACTGCTTCCCAGGTCGGGAATTTAGTGCGCAGGGCATTGAAGGCGCGGTCGCGGTTGATGTCGTTCGTGTTTTGCGAGAGGATGGTGGAGACGAGTTCATCGATGGCGGGCAGCGGATTGCGCCAGATGGGTTCGCCAAATGATTTCAACAGCGTTTCATGGATTCGAATCGCGCGGGCTTGCAGTTTTATTGCGGCCATTAAAGTTTGAATGCAGGTTTCGATTTGCCGGTGACCAGACCAGCATAGTTTTTGAGCGTTTTTTCGGGGCCGAATTTTGCAAGCGATTGAAGCTGCGCCTCATTCAACGCTTTGAGCTGTTTCAAGATCTCGAGCGTGGTTGCCGGCCGGACGCGTGAAGTGGTTTCAAGCTCATCGTTCATCGTTGACCGGTCGCCGTCTGTCACCTTGAAGGCAATGCCCACGCCTCTTTCCCCGTAGATGCCGGGCATCAAGCCGATGATCTGAAAACCTTCCGCGCCGCGCTTGGTGATGATTTTTCCTTCAGCGGTTTTCATCAACTCGCAATCGAATTCGCCATAATTACTGACCATTTCCGGATGAGAGGTCATTGCATCCGTGATTTTTTGACAGGCGGCGGCGCGCTCTTTACTCAATTCACGCGGATCGCACAACCTTGCCATGCCAAGCGCGGCGTTGACCAATGGAACCGCAAAGTTTGGCGCGGAGCAACCGTCTATGCCAAGTTCGATCTTTTCCACTTCCATGCCGCACATTTCGGGAAATGTTTTCAAAATATCTTTTTGGATGGGATGGTCGAAGTCGAGATAATTTTCGAGAGGCAATCCGCGCATTTTGGCAAAGGCCAGCATGGTGGTGTGTTTACCGGAACAGTTATTGAAATTGGCCGTGGGGGGAATGCCGTTTTTGATAACCTCGCGCAATTTCTTCGCATCTCCCGGCAGGTGCGGGCCGCATTGCAAATATTTTTCCTGAATCCCAATCTTCAACTGCATCCCCTGCACGGTATCGATGTGCATTTGCGAGGTCTCGTGTGAGGCGCAGGAAAGGGCAAGCTCGGCCTGGGTGTAGGAGAAATGTTCCACGCCGCCCTGTTCCACAAAAGGGAGGGCTTGAAATGGTTTGGCGGAGGAACGCAAAAAGGCGACCGTGTCAGGGTCGCCGTGGGAGTGCAGGATCTTGCCGATTGAGTCCACAACCACGATGGAACCGAAATGCGTGGATTCAACCACCTTGCCGCGGATGAGTTCAAGGATGGGCAGGGCTGAATACATTAATCCTCATAGGGCTGGGTGGAGGCATGGTGATGGCGCGAGTTGTAATGGAGCAGCCCATATCGCAGGCGCTGGGCGAATTGCTTTTGGCGCGCTGCCGGGGCTTTGAACCATGTCAACAGGGAAGTGACCATTTTTTCGGTCGCGGCGGGATTCGGTTTCTTCGCGATGATCTTATCCAGTTTATCGCTGACATGCTTGAGGAAGTCGTATTGAGATTTGATGGCGCTTGTATTCACCAAGCCGCCGCGGCTGCTGACGAAGGTATATCCCTTGAAAGATGAATCCAGCAGAATGTTGAGCGATTCAAGCCAGGCTTTTAGATTCGAACCCGCAAGGAAAGGCGGCTGGTTCTTTAGCACGGCGTCGCCAATAAAGAGGATCTTTTCGCCCGGCAAATGCACCCAAATCGAGCCGTTGGACGGCCCGGGATGATGTTCGAGAAAGACGGGCGAGTCGCTCCAATGCAATGTCATCTGGTCGGCGAAGGAAATTTCAGGCGGAGACCAGCGCACACTTCCAAGCCCGGCAATCGATTCCCAATCGGCTCCTGTTTCTTCGCCTTGAGCCTTGAATGTACTCGGGCGGGTGCGAAAGGTATTGGCAGTCTTCTCATGCGCGATGACCGTGCAATCCATGGCGCGCGCGCCGAGGGTTCGGTCGGGGTGCGCATCCAGATTAATGAGCACACGTTCCATGCCGCCGCCAAGATTCATAAGCGCGGCGCGCCATGAACGGGCATCTTCAGGAGAGGGCGGCGCGTCGATCTGGATCAACCCGCGCTGGGTCACAATGACTCCCAGGGTCACGCCGGGATATTGGTCCTCGATTTGAATGTTCTTTGAAATTTCCTGCATGATACTCCTGACAAAAAATAGCGGAATATGGATCTCCGAAAAGTTTAATTCTCCAGCGGGGATTCCTGAAAACCTTATTTATCCGGCTTGATGGTTAATCTGCCGGTTTGACGCTTGAGCTGGCCAGTGGCTTTCTTTTGCGCGACCGGCAATGTGAGCCAGAAGGTGGTGCCTTTTCCCACTTCGCTTTCCAGCCAGATCTCACCGCCATGCCCAAGTACGGCAAGCCGGCAAAAAGCCAGGCCGACGCCCAGCCCGCCGGGCCGATCCCTGCCACGTAGTCGGGTGAATTTGTCGAAGATGCGTTCCTGGTCGGAAGTTGAAATGCCAGGGCCGTTATCTCGAACCCAGAATTTTACAAAAACGCCGTCTGTGGTTTGCGCGCCGATCTCGATGCGCCCCTCTACTGGCGTGAACTTGATCGCGTTTTCCAAGAGATTGATGAAGACGCGGTGAACCATGTCCACATCCACCCAAATCAACGGAAGCACATTTGTCGCCTTGTTGATCAAGGTTTGCTGTCGTCCGTTCACGCCCGGCTCAACATCACGGATCGCTTCACGCACAAGAGCCACCGGGTCCACGGAATTCTGGTCTACGATCTGGTGGCCTGCTTCAAGGCGGTTGATATCCAGCAGGGAATTCACCAATCGCTGGATGCGGGCGGTGGAGTTCCGTGCAATATTGAACATCGTAGTCAAGGTTTCATCCGCAGGGATCAAACCGCTCATCATTTCCAGGCTTGAGACAATGTTTCCAAGCGGCGAGCGCAGGTCGTGATAGATCATGGAGGTCATATCGTCGCGCAGGGAATCCAGTTCCTTGCGTTCGGAAATATCCCTCAGAATCCACTGGATCGAGTCGGTCTCTTCAAATTCCACGCGGCGCGCATATACCTCGATAGGAGTGGAGCCGCCGTCCTGACGGTGAATGCTGGTTTCATAATCACATTCCTGGTCGCGTTTGAGCGCCTCGAAGTTCAACCCGGTCTTGTTCCAGTTCACTTCATGAAGCTGGTCGATGCTCATGGAATGAAGCTGTTCAACGCTGTAGCCGCTCAACTTAACAGCCTGACGGTTGGCCTCCAACACCCTGCCTTCCCAGTCTGTAATGAGGATGGTATCAACGCTGTCTTCGAACAATTCGTGGTAATGCTTGTGCGCCTTTTGCAACCGCTCGAAAAGCTCGGCATTCTGGATGGTCGTCCCAGCCAGGCTGCCCAGGCCGGTCATCACTACCATGGCATCAGGGTCGAAGGCGCCTGAGATGGGATTGAACGCCTCCAGCACACCGATGACTTTTCCCTGAGATTGGATCGGGGCTATGGCAAGCGCGCGCATGTCGATGCCCACGAACTTGTCTTCTTCACCAAAATGGGATTCGGCTTTGACAGCCGGCACTACAAGGCCGTGCCCTTGCCGAATAACCATCCCTGCCAACCCTTGCCCGGCAGGGATATGCCTTCCGGGAATGTTGCCAGAATTATGTCCCGCCGCAGCATGGAAGACCAGATCATTGCCGCCCGTGTTGAGCAACGCAAGGGCAACAGTTTCCACCTGCAATGCTTGCATCGTCTGGTTGAGAATGCGCCGCCAAACGTCCGGCATCTCGAGAGACGTGTTGATCGCCGCCGCGCCCTCTGCCAGCGCAGACATGACGCGGGCCGTCCGCTGGCTTTCGGTGTACAGGCGGGCGTTCAAAACCGCCACACTGGCCTGGTCGGCAATCGTCTGCATCAGATCCAAATGTTCTTCATTAAATGCATTGGGAACGGAATGAACAAGAGTAAGAACTCCCACCAGCCTTTCGCGCGCAACCAACGGAACGCAAATAGCGGATTTAGCTCCGCTCTTCTCCACGGAATCGTCTGCGCGGCGCAGCCAGCGGTCATCCTTGCTGGTATCAGGCACTAGGGCAGACTTGCGGTGCTGAACCACCCATCCTGCCAGGCCACGCTCCATCGTTTCTCGCAGCTGTTGTGTGGTGTGGTCGTGGAATTGCTTTCCATACACAATGGTCGCGTCGACGGGTTTCCCCATGTCATCCAACACAACAATACTTCCGCGTTCTCCGCCAACATATTGGATGGCTGCAAAGAGCAATCGCTGCAAGACCGTGCGAAGGTCCAATGCAGTGGCAACTTCACGGCTCACATTGATCAATAGTTCAAGCAGGGAACGTGTGCGGTCTTCTGGCATGTTTAGTCGCGTTTAAGTATAGTCCTTTTGGTACAATTAATCCACCTATGCCCCTTGAATTTCAAAAAATTAAAGCGCTTTGTTTCGATGTGGACGGCACATTAAGCGACACAGACGACCTGTATGTTCGAAAGGTCACTCGTTTTTTTCCTCGATCCCTATTCAAGGATCCGCAGCACGCCGCGCGCCGCTTCATCATGTGGATCGAAGCCCCCGGTAACGCCCTGCTTGGCCTTGCTGATACGCTTCATCTCGACGATGAGATGATTGCCGTTATCAATTGGCTTTCCCGACACCGAAAACTCTCCTCGAAAAAATTTCTGCTTGTACCCGGCGTGGACGAAATGCTCAAACAGCTGCATGGCCGCTACCCCATGGCCGTGGTCAGCGCACGCGACGAACATGGAACGATGGCTTTCCTTGCGCAATATGATCTTGTAAAATATTTCGATGTCGTTATAACCGGCCTGTCTGCCCCACACACAAAGCCCTATCCCGATCCCATCCTGCTGGCTGCTCAAAAAATGAATGTCCTCCCTGAAAACTGCCTGATGATCGGCGATACCACCGTTGACATGCGCGCAGGCAAATCCGCGGGGGCGCAAACCGTGGGGGTCTTGTGCGGCTTTGGCGAAGAACCAGAATTAAGGAAAATGGGAGCGGATTTAATTTTGGATGATACGACGAAGATATTGGGGCTATTGAAGTAATTTCAGTTTATTTGTCCGTCAACATTCTTTCAAGGTGTTCAAGGACAAATATTTCCCGTCTCAACCACTCAGGCCTGTTATTCGAATTCATCAGTACTTTATTGATCCGTATCGCTTCCCCAACATCCACCCATTGAGGCTTGAAGCCCAGGTTTTTTTCGTAATCAGCTAATTTCTGTAATCCAAAACCATCGACAACCTCACAAAAATAATAATGTGACGTCATCTTGAAAACGTCAAAATCGGCCTCCATGGGAAGGTTATATTCAATTACCACGCCGATCTCCTCACCCATACGCGCAAGGGCCGCGCCGCACTCTTCGAGGACTTCGCGAGCCAGCGCCTGCGCATGTGACTCGCCGGAATCTACGCCTCCGCCGGGGAATTTGTAATCGCCTACATTTGCCGAATAAACCATCAGCAATTCCCGTCCACGACATATAACCGCCCGCACAGCGCTGCGGTGGATGGTTTTGCCGTGGATATTAATTCCCTCGGCTCGGTGGATTTCAGCGAGAATATTCATTGCTCGATTTTAATGCTTAATAAAACAGACCTCCATACAATCCTGGAGGTCTGTTCATCCATCATTGATTACTATGCAGGCAGCGCTTCCATCTCTTCCTGTTTCTTGAACTGACTCATATACAGGTCATAGTAGAAGCCGCGTTTCTCCAGCAATCCATCGTGCCTGCCGCGTTCGATGATCTTGCCGTCTTTCAGCACCAAAATCATATCCGCATTACGGATGGTGGACAGACGATGCGCGATGACAAAGGAAGTGCGGCCATGCAGAAGTTTGTCGAACGCCTTTTGGATGAGGCGCTCGGTTCGCGTGTCTACGCTGGAAGTTGCTTCGTCCAAAATGAGGATTCTCGGGTCTGCGAGAGCAGCCCGCGCAATGGACAATAACTGGCGCTGTCCCTGGCTCAAGCCTGAGCCGCGTTCACCGAGGACAGTCTCAAATTTTTCGGGCAATCTTTCAATGAACGAATCAGCGTTGGCGAGTTTGATGGCGGCCATCACTTCTTCATCCGTGGCATCCGGCCTGCCAAAGCGGACATTGTCCATGACAGAGGCAGAGAATAGGAAGGTATCTTGTAATACGATACCGACCTGCCTGCGGATGGATTCCGCCTTCACATCGCGCACGTCCACGCCGTCAATTTTCACCGAGCCTTCGGTTACATCATAAAAGCGTGGGAGCAGATTGATGATGGTGGTCTTGCCCGCACCCGTCGGACCGACAATGGCAAACGTCTGGCCGGGCTGGGCTGTAAAGGAAACGCCCTTCAAAACAGGCACGCCGTCTTCGTATTCATGTGAAACGTTATCGAACTCAACGAGGCCTTTGATTTCCTTCATTTCTTTCGCATCTGGTTTATCCGTCACGGCGGGTTTTTCATCGAGGATATTGAAGATGCGTTCCGCGCCTGCGATGGCGTTCTGAATGTTCGTCCACAGCACGGCAATTTGTTGAATGGGCTGGTTGAAGCGTTGGACATAAGCCAGGAAGGTGACGACCAGTCCCAGAGTCACGGCAGAGCCGAGGAACGTTCCGCCTTTGAGCAGATACCATCCCCCCACGCCTGTGACAATGGCAAGCGAGACATAGGACAATGCTTCCAATGTCGGCCCAAGCGCCGAGGTGTATGCAACCGCGCGGACGTTGGCATCGCGGTTGGCGGCGTTGACTTCCTTGAACTGCTCGATGTTTTCATCGGCGCGGTTGAAGGCCTGCGCCTCACGCACTGCCGAAATAGACTCCTGCAATTCGGCATTGACGTTGCCGATCTCTTCGCGCGATTTTCTGAACGCCTTGCGGGCCTGTTCGGAGAAATAGATGGTGGCGATGAACATGAGCGGCGCAACCGCCAGCGAAAGCAACGCAAATGGGAGGTTGGCCGTGACCATGTTGTATGCGACCCACACGATCAAAAGGATTCCGCTGAACACATTGACCAACGCAAACGAAAAGGCTTGTTCGATGGCGGTGGTGTCGTTGGTGATGCGGCTCATCAGGTCGCCTGCTTCATGCTCGGCATAGTAACTGAGCGAGAGGCGGTGTAATTGCTCGAAGACTTCCACGCGCATTTGACGAAGCACATGCTGACCGGTCCATGCCATCACGAAAAAGGTCATGCCGTTGAGCAGGGAGCCAGCCACAAAGAGGGCAATAATGAAGACGATCATACGCACGAGGCCTTCGATGCGCTGGTCGTTTGTGGCGGCGGCCGGGTCGGTGACGGTGTATCCGCCGACGGTATAGATTTTATTCAGCAGTAATTTCCTGCCCGAAAGCGTGGATGGGTCTGCGGCAAGCCAACAGGAAGATTCTTTCTGGGGTTCAGGAGCAGCCGTCGGTGAGAAAGAGGCGAAGGGGTTGACTCCGCTTGGGACAAGGAAACAGTCCGTCGCCTGTCCGATCAATTCCGGGTTGGTCACCTGAGTCCACGTGGCTGTGATGACAAAAAGGATGGCGAGAGTCAGCATGAACCAGAAGCGGCCAAAATAACCGCCGAGGCGCGAAAGGGTTTCACCGACATTGAGCGGTTTAATGGTGTCGCGGTTGAGGAATTCGCCTGCGCGGCCGGGGTGCATCATAGGGTATTTCCTTTCATGTCGCTGCGAGCGTATGTTGCGAAGCAGCCTTCAGTTGCGAGGAGATTGCTTCCTCGCCGCTTCGCGGCTCCTCGCAATGACATGTTGTTTTTAGTTTGTATGTTCATGTTCATGACTCAAAATCTGCGAAGTATAAATTTCCGCGTAGATGGGATCGTTCTCCAACAAGTCGGCGTGTTTGCCGATGGCAGCCACCCTGCCCTTTTCGAGGACGATGATTTTATCGGCAGTCATCACAGTGCTGATGCGCTGCGCTATGACGAAGGACGTGCGGCCTTTCATCAACACATCCAGCGCGGATTGGATGGCGGCTTCAGTGTTGAGGTCCACGCTCGATGTCGAATCGTCAAGAATGAGGATTCGAGGATTAAGCAGAAGTGCGCGGGCAATGGCGACGCGTTGTTTTTGTCCGCCGGAGAGAGTGGTGCCGCGTTCGCCGACGTGTGTGTTGTAGCCTTCGGGAAAGGACATGATGAATTCATGCGCCTGGGCAGCTTGTGCCGCGGCTTCGATTTCCTGCTCCGTCGCATCAGGTTTGCCAAACGCAATGTTGTCGCGGATGCTTCCGCTGAACAGGGTCGTTTCTTGAAGCACAATGCCGATCTGCGAGCGCAGGGATTCAAGGGTCACATCGCGCAAATCGTGGCCATCAATCGTTATCTTTCCATCGGTGGGATCGTAGAAGCGTGGCAACAAGTTGATGATGGATGTTTTGCCCGAGCCTGTCGCGCCGAGCAGTGCAATGGTTTCACCGGCCTGCGCTTCAAAAGTGACATTGGAAAGCACGGGTTCACCGCCGCCAAAATAGCGGAAGGTGACGTTTTCAAATTTCACGTTGCCTGTCACAGCGGGGAGTTTACCGGCGTCCGGTTTATCGGTGATGTCGTTCTTGGCATCGAGAATTTCAAAGATGCGGTCGGCTGACGCTGAGGCCTGCCCGAACTGCGTGATGATCATGCCCATCATCATGATCGGCATAAAGAGATACATCAGGTACATCGAAAATTCCTGCCACTCGCCGAGGCTCAACGTGCCGGCAATGATGGCCTGGCCGCCGACATACAAAATTGCGGCCTGGCCAAGATTCGCAATCATGAACACCAGCGGGAACATGAATGTGAACAGGCGCGAAAGTTTAATAGCCTGGTCCATCGTGTCATCTGCGCGGACTTTGAATTTCTCCTGCTGCTGTCTCTCACGCGTGAACGCCTTGATGACCTTGATGCCCGCGAGGTTTTCCTGCAGCACGGTGTTCAACGCGGAAAGTTTTTGTTGAACCAATGCAAACATCGGCCTGCTTGCGCCCGCGAAGATCACAAACAAAACCAGCGCAATTGGCAGGATCGGCATCATCGCCCAGGCGAGCGAAGCATTCGTCGAGAACAGGATGATGATCGTCCCCGTCAGCAGGATGAATGCCCCGATGAGTTGAAGCAGGCCCTGGCCGATAAAGAGGCGCACTTTCTCCACATCGTCCGTGGCGCGGATCATCAACTGTCCCGTTTGATTCTTATCGTGGTACGAAAACGAAAGCGTCTGAATTTTTGAATAGAGATCGTTGCGCAGATCGTACGCAACGGCCTGCGAATTCTTCTCGGCCCAATAGGCCTGCAAAAATGCGAAGACGCCGCGCAGGATGGCGAAGACAAGGATGGCGATCAAGGCGCCGACGAGCAATCGCGGCGCGTTATTTAAATCCGCCTCCAATTGGACCTTGAGCTGGTCAATCGTCATTGACTCTGGCCTACCCGTGGCTTCGAGTACCTTCGGCAGAGCCGCACCGACAAACTGCGCTGGAATTTTTTCCAATGCCTGCAACACCTGGTCGGCGATGTAGCCGTTTGTCACTGCGTCGATCACGCGGCGGATCATGCTTGGGACTGCCAGCTGGGAAAGCGTGGCAACGATGAGAAATAAATAGGGGAGCGCGGCTTGACGTTTGTAATTCGTCAAATACTTGATCGCGCGTCCCATGCCGCCCTTGGACTTGTTCCGCTCGCGGCGGGTCATGGAATGAGTTGCGGTTGCTTGCATAAAGTTCCTTTTGGTAAGTGAAGTATGGCAGTTAGTGAATTGGAGATTCAGGGTGATTCAAGCATATCAAATCATTGTGGAGAAAACTTGCAGAAGAAGGACAGATATTCTGGATCATTTTTTGTCTTCCAGGTTTTGCGCGGCCTTTGTCAGTATCTCCAGGGCTTCCACCACTTTGACGCGTTCACCTGCATCCAATTTGGATGCCAGTTCATCCATCCAACGATAACGCTCGTGAATGCCATCGTCCACAAGTTTGGCTCCGTTCTCAGAAAGGCGCAGTAACTTGGCACGGCGGTCACTGGGGTCTTCCGCGCGTTCGAGATAATTGCTTTGCACGAGTTTATCCACCAGTTGACTCGCAGCCGCGCTGGAAATATCGAAGCGCTCACTGATCTCGGAAAGTCCGCATGGGCCTTTATGATGCAACTGCATGAGGATGCTGAACTGCGGCATTGAAAGCCCCGTGGATTTGGCGAACTGACTCCACCCGCGCATGGAACGGTGCATGAACACATCCATCCACGTGCGCAGGGATTGGGTGATTTGGGCGGGTTTGGTCATAGTTAAGCCTTCTTTTTAGTTAAGCGGGCTTAACTTTATGCCTTAGTTAAGTTTTCGTCAAGGGGGGAATGTATTGGAAGATCGTTAGAGATCGTGCGGGAATGAAATCGGGGATGGATTAAAGGTGCGGTTTCACAAAATCCATGCTTGGATGGTACTATAATACAATCAATCGATTCACAAAACCGGCAGGGTTAATCAATTTCGGAGCAGAAGCAGCGTTCAAACAACGGGATATCATGCAAAAGATCTTCATCAGCTATTCACGCAAGGATATTGAGTTCGCCCGCAAACTGGCGGGGGATTTGGAAAAAGCGGACTATGACGTCTGGTGGGATATCACCGACCTGCGCGGCGGCGATGACTGGGTGCGAACGCTTCCCGCCGCCATCCAGGCGAGCGAATCCTTCATAATCATCCTGACCCCAAACTCCATCGAGTCGGAATGGGTGCGAAAGGAATATACCCAGGCATTATCCCTGCACAAGAAGATCGTTCCGCTCATGTTCGAGGCCTGCGATGTGCCTTTCGCTTTGAACACGATCAATTATATAAATTTTTTAAGCGGGGAATATGTTGCCAATTTCAAAAACCTTCTATCTGCATTGGGATATACAGGAAAACCGCCCGTTGTAACTCCTTTTGAACGGGCAAAAGCCATCCTGCCTCCCGCCTTTCAAAAATATACGATTCCCGGCATCGTAGGAATCGTCATCCTTATCCTATTTTCCCTCATTTTTGCTCTCAAGCCGGGCAATCCATCAGACATAACGTCAACGCCCTCTTCCTTTACCCCGGCGAAGGATTCCACATTTACGCCAGCCCTCCCAATAACGTTCACGCTCTCGCCGACCCCAACAACTATAGAGTCTGTGACTGCCACAATACCACCCTCAATGACTCCTTCCGTCACAAAGCAGCCCTTTGAAACACTGACCTATTGTGTCAATTCGCTGTATGCAAATACGATTAACGTGCGTTCTGGCCCCGGCACGAATTACGCTGTGCTTGGAGAGCCGCTGCCGCTAAGAAGATGCCTTGAATTCCGTGGGGTTAACCGGGATGAGACCTGGCTTCTCATCGCCCCCAACCAGGAAGACCAGGCGAATCGTCAATACGAAGGCGGATGGATCTTCCGCGAATTGCTTGGGCTGGGCTTAAGCGGTACGATTGACCTGCCCGAAGTTACTCTGACCCCCACTCCCACACCTTCCGATACTCCGACCCCATCGACCACGCCCACCATTACACCTTCTCCTACAAGGACACCAACGGAAACCCCGTCACCCACTGAAACAGCATCAGATACACCAGAGCCAACTGCTACAACTGTTCCTTGACAAGAGTCTTCACACACTATACATATTTCAATTACCCTGACGAAATAGTCCATTCCATAATCCGGAAAACGTAGGCGGGTTCCACATTTTCATGTGGAACCCGCCCAACTCTCTCCTACCGATAAAGTCACCTGTAAATCTACAACTGCCCGGAGGGCAGGTTGTATTTGATATTAACTACCCCAATGATACAGAAAAGATGCTCGATCTTCAACGTACAAAAGTACCAATTCCCTATCTTACGCGGGTGATATTGATGCACTTCGGTGCCGGGCTGGGAGGGGTGAACGCACAACCGAATTGATAATCGTTCTCAAAACGGACGATAACGAGAGATTCAGTGATGCCATAGCCCACAATCGGCCTCGTGACGGGCAGGCTGTCCACATCACTGCTCCATTCGAGGGTATAAGCACCATTTGCATAGGTGGTAAATCCGTCCACGGGAATGAGCGGCGAGGGCACTTCCTCACCCTTTGCAACGGCCGCCATGCCTTCCAAGGTCAGGGAATTCATATCCTGCAAAGCCTTGCGCGCCTCGGGAGACATCTGTGAAAATCTACCGCCGATCACAACCACGATCAATATTGAAAAGGTCACTTTCAACAAACGCATCAGTCCGCTGGAAGGCGCACGCCCGGAGGTATCGAAAATCCCCACCAGCCATCGGAAGAAGATTCCGAGCGGCAGGTAAAAGATCAAGCGCGGCAAAAAGGTGAACAAAGAGAGGAAAAATGATGTGGCAACCTGACTCTCACCTGAATTTATGAAGGCCAGCAGCGAGCCCGCACCCACCGCAAGGATCGCGCCTCCGAACAAACCCCAAAATGATTCTTCATCCCAAGCCACGATCAACCCCATCAGACCCATAAACAGGGATGTCAGAATCACTGTCGCGGTCCGCCCAATCGGCAGATCATATAGGGGAACGCCCGGCAGCGTCCACACATTGATGAACTGAGAAATTATCGAATAGGGGATGCCAAAGGCCAGGCCGATGACGAGCCCATAGGTGCGGCGTTTTCGATCGCTCATATCATTCTCCATTGGTAAATGTCCGTGCGCAGCCGGCTGAAATTCCTGAAGGGCGCCACGGATAACCGTGTATTCCACCGCCTTCAAAAAGGCAGACAGTTTTTTACCATAAAATACTCATGAAACAAAGATACTCCAGGATGGTTTTCCTGCTCCCCGTCTCCTTTATCGCTTCGCAGAGATATTGCTAACAGCCGCCTTCCCGAAACTCATCGACGGGCATGCCAAATGCTTCAAAAACCGGAGCACCGTCCCATTCCGGAGGAAGAGGCAGCCCGAGTACAAAAGCGATGGTCGCAGCCGTATCCATCGTATAAACCTGGGTTGATAGTTCTCCCGGAACGATACGCGGACCGCTGATGATCCACGGGATGGTCATATCTTCGGGGGAGTCGGTACCGTGGGTGGAATCATGCCCTCCATGGTCGGAGGTGACAATGATCAATGTACTTTCGTACAAGCCGTTATTCTTCAGCGCCTGAAGAAGCAGGCCGAACAGAGTATCGTCCCTGCCATAGGTTGACAATTGCTCGCGCGACATCCAGCCATACTCATGCCCGGCCAGGTCGCCTTCCGGGAAATGCACGAATAATAGATTAAATCCCTGCTGTATCTGGTTGATGGCCAGCCTCTCCACCGTGGATGTGTCCTTGATTTTATCGGTCTTATCCACAAATTCAAAATAATCCGTGCTGGTGGGCTCGGTGATCTGGCGCAATTTCTCCTTGCCGACCACCATCGCCGTCTGCATGCCTGACGCCTGTGCGAGGTCGAAAATATCGGTGCCGAGCGCAAATCCATTTTGCGGCACATATTCATTCCAACGCACAATATGCTTTGCGGGGCAGGTCCCCACCAGCATCGAAGCGTGGGCGGGAAGGGTCAGACTTGGCATGATGGTTTGGGCGCCAAGGGTATATGCCCCGCTTTGCATCAAGGACATCACATTGGCCATGTTCGCCGCGGCAATCGCATCCGGACGCAGGCCGTCAAAGCTGACAATCAACACACGGTCGATGGCGGGCAATGGCGTCGGGGTGATCGTCGGGGCGGGCGTTTCGCTGGCAGATGGTGATGGGGTAATGCTTGGGATGAGAGTCGCCGTCGCCGGCAGGGCAATGACCGGCGGTGGAACCGGGGCGAACGATCCACAGCTCGAGAGCAGGGTCGCAAAAAGAGTCAATATCCAGATACGTTTAATCATCATTCGTTTCATTATTTGCAGGGGTCTTTTTCATGGGTGGCAATCTGCGGGAAACCGAAGGCTTCATACACAGGGATGCCATCCCAATCCGGTTGAAGAGGCAGGCCCAGTGCGTAGGCCGCAGTTGCGGCGGTATCCATTGTATACATGGGCAGGGTCAATTCCTTTTGCACCACGCCCGGGCCATAAGCGATAAACGGGATGCGATAATCTTCGATGATGAGGCCGATGTGATTCTTATCGTGCCCGCCATGATCGGCAGTGATAATGATCAGCGTGGAATCGAGCAATTTATTTTCCTCAAGCGACTTCAGGATTTCGCCAAACGCCTCGTCGCCATCGCGCAAAATCTTGAGGTATTCGCCGGACATCCATCCATATTTGTGCCCGCGATTATCCGCGCCGGCAAAGTGGATGAACATCAAGCCAAAGCCTTCATCGATCTGCGGCAGGACCGCGCGCACAATGGCAGGTTCGCCGTATGCGATTTCAAACACATCCGTGGTTTCGGGCTCCGCCATCTGCCGCAGTTTATCCTTGCTGACGATCATCACCGTGCGCAGGCCGGCTTCGTGGGCCAGGTCGAAAATATCCACACCCTTGGAATAACCCATGTACATGAAATATTTGTTGTAGATGACACCATGATCTTCCATGCACAGGCCGGAAAGCATCGAGGCATGGCTGGGTGATGTGGCAGGGTAGGCTATGGTTCGGTCCGAGGTAAACGAGTACGCGCCGCCATCCGCCAGTTTCTGCAGGTTCTCCATCGGCGCGGCGGCAATCGCGTCGGGACGCAGGCCGTCAAAACTGACGATCAATACGCGTTTGATACTCTTGAACGAAGGCGTCGGGGTGATCGTAGTGGTTGGGATGGGTGTTCGGGTAGGGGTGAACGTTTTCGTTGGAAGCAGGGTCGTCGTCGGCAGGAGAGTAAACGTGGCCGCGGGCGTCTCCGTCCGATAATAAATGGAGGTCACCTGCGGCGCGGGCGGCAGTGAATTACCCCAAATATCCGGGGCGGGCGCACATCCTCCCAGCAGGAGGGTGCCAGCCAAAAAGAAAACCGTCAAGCAAAATAAAAAGCGGTTCAGGATGATCTCTCCAGCATTGGCATTTTCAACCCGTGACGTTTCGCCGCTTCAATGGCAATTTCATACCCCGCATCAGCGTGTCGGACCACGCCCATGCCTGGGTCTGTGGTAAGGACTCTCTCCAATCTGACGGCGGCTTCCGGAGTCCCATCCGCAACAATGACCTGGCCTGCATGCTGGCTGTAGCCCATGCCCACTCCGCCGCCGTGATGGAACGATACCCAGGTTGCGCCGCCAACTGCGTTGATCATCGCATTCAATATCGCCCAATCGGAGATGGCATCCGAGCCGTCCTTCATGGCTTCGGTCTCACGGTTCGGCGAAGCGACGGAACCTGAATCCAAATGGTCGCGGCCAATAACGATGGGCGCTTTCACTTTTCCGCTGGCAACGAGTTCGTTGAACATCAAGCCGGCCTTGGCGCGCTCGCCATATCCAAGCCAGCAAATGCGCGAGGGCAAGCCCTGAAACGGGACCTTTTCCCTGGCCATTTTCAGCCAGCGATGGAGATGCGCATCTTCAGGGAAGAGTTCCATGATGGCGCGGTCAGTGGTGTAAATATCTTCCTCGTCCCCGGAAAGCGCCACCCAGCGAAACGGTCCCTTGCCTTCGCAAAATAAAGGCCGGATATAAGCGGGCACGAAACCGGGAAATTCAAAGGCGTCACTCACCCCGTTATTGTACGCCTGCTGACGGATATTGTTACCGTAATCGAATACTTCCGCGCCCGCGCGCTGGAATGCGAGCATCGCTTTCACATGCGTGGACATGGAGTCCATTGCCATTTTCTTATATTTATCGGGATCCGTTCTTCGCATTTCATTCGCCGCGGTGACGGACAAACCGGACGGCACATAGAACAAGGCTTCATGCGCCGAGGTCTGGTCTGTGACCACATCGGGAATGACTCCGCGTTTCGCAAGTTCGTCATACACATCTGCCGCATTGCCGATGAGGCCGATGGAGCGCGGCGTTTTATTTTTGACGTTCTCCTCCACAAGGGTCATCGCTTCTTCGAGATTATCCACCACCATATCTACATAGCCGATGGCGCGGCGGCGTTCGGCGCGTTCGGGGTCCACTTCAACGATCAATCCCACGCCTTCATTCATCGTAATGGATAAAGGCTGTGCGCCGCCCATTCCGCCCAAACCAGCCGTGAGCACGAATTTGCCTTTCAAAGAGCCCCAGCCCTTGAGTTTGGCAAGCGCGCCGAAGGTTTCGTATGTGCCTTGCAAAATTCCCTGCGTGCCAATGTAGATCCACGAACCGGCGGTCATCTGTCCGTACATGATAAGTCCCTTTTTATCCAGTTCGTCAAATTTTTCCCAGGTGGCCCAATGCGGAACGATGTTCGAATTCGCAATTAAAACCCTGGGCGCATCCTTGTGGCTTTTGAAGATCACAACCGGTTTGCCCGATTGCACCAGCAGGGTTTCATCTTCTTCGAGATTCTTGAGCGATTCGAGAATGGCCTCGAAGGATTCCCAGTTGCGGGCGGCTTTGCCGCGCCCGCCGTATACAACGAGGTCTTCGGGCTTCTCGGCCACTTCGGGGTCGAGGTTGTTTTGGATCATGCGGTAGGCGGCTTCACTGAGCCAGTTCCTGCACGTGAGTTGGGTGCCGCGCGGGGCACGGATGATGCGAGGGATGGACATGGAAGATTACTCCTCTTGAGATTTTATTCGCTATTTTCCAACCGCCATGGTATCGATTGCTGCGTCAAACTGGGAAAGGGTGGCCTGTTTCAATTCCTCGGTGGTGGAAAGCGTAATAATCAAGACACCTTCCCCAACTTTTACAAAGACCTGTTTTTGGAAAATCTCAAGGTTGACTCCACCCAACGTTGTAACCGGGGTTTTGGAGGTGATACTTCCCACGGGAATCCCAAGCGAGGTTGCCGAAATTTCCGTTGCGGTTACTTCCAGGCCGGGCAGGGCTTGCGGCAGAGTGGCGGCTTCGGCTTTCAAGTCTTCGTCGTTTTCCAGCGACAAGTCGCTTGATTTATCCCAATAGAAATTGATATTGGTCACAAAGTCGATCTCGGTATGCCCTTCCTGAATATCGAGGACAAAGAGACGCAATTCAGTTGGGTCCAGGTTTTCGATGCTGCCCAGCGAACGCTGCAAGGCCGGGTTCGCCAGTTCAGGTAGAAGCCATGCATCCAGATATTCCTGCTGGTTGATGCGGACTGCCAGCCAGCCTGCTGGAATGGTAATCTCGAATTCCACAAGGGAGTCTGCAAAATAGGTGGAGCCATCATCCAACTTGGTGAGAGAGCTTGCGGAGGAATTCGTTTCGGGAGTGGGGCTGACCGTGGCCGTAGGCGTGGATGTGGACGTGGGAGGGAGGGTTGGCGTAGGCACGGATTGTTGAGTCTGTGCAAGGGCGGCGGAAACTGTTTCAGCCACCATAATTTCGAGCCGGGTATCCACTGTCGGCGCGGGCTGTGAAGCGCTGGGAAGTCCAGGCACGACACATGCCAGGGCCGCCGTCAACACGGTCAGCGCGGCAAGCATTGCTCGTCGAATGTTCATGGTTTCCATCCTTCGGATTGATATGAAAAAAAGCCTCGCGGCAATTATAGCCGAGAGGCTTTCCTGAATTCGTGTTTTTTATGAACCCCTAAACGGGAACCTGTCCCTTTGCGATCATATCGGCAAAGTTGGTGCCTTTCAGCCGGTTGACCAATTCCTCCTGCGCTTCACACCAGACGGGGCGGAGGGGGCAATCGGAATCGAAGGCGCAGGCGCTGGAATCGCTGACACATTCATTGAGCTGGATGGGGCCGTCGATGGCTTCGATGACCTCCAACAGGGTGATCTCTTTTGGAACGCGGGCAAGGGTGACACCGCCGCGGGCCCCCCGCGATGTATGCAGGAGCCCTGCAATGGATAACTGCGAAACGATCTTCGCAAGGAAGGACGGAGGAATGCGCTGTTCCTCTGCAATTGCGCTTGTTGCGGTGCGTTGATCGCCTGTGCGCGCAAGATGGAGCACGGCACGGACGGCGTAATCTGCCTGACGGGTGATCTGCATTCGAACCTCACTTAAAATAGGTAAACTTTACCGACAATCACGATTTTATTGCGCAATCTACTTCAAGGCAAGTGATAGAGGTCATAGATGAATTATGACCTTTTACTCTGAATTATAAGGGCGATTTTGCTGGTAGTTGAAAAAAACCATGCATCCCTTATTACAAATTACGGGATGCATGGTTTATAAAGCGTGATGGTGCAGTGTTGGGTTATTTGGTAAGGGTGAGGTTGCCCGCCCCCATTTCGATGACAAAGGTAAGAGTGTAGCCTTCCCCTTTTTGTTTGTAGGTTCCTCCGCTCTGACCCCAGCCTGAGCCTGCGTTAACATTCGATACACCGCTCTCCACTGTGGCCACTGCGTTTACTCCTTCGGGGACGATAATGATCAGGTTGCTGAACCCGGTTTCGATTTTGATCGAGGCGTCGCGCTGAAGTTCACCGGAGAAATCGAGGGTATAGTTGCCCGCGCCGGACGAAAAGTCGAAGATGCTGAAGTTGGCGTTGGCAAGGCCTTCCATTTTGACATCGGATGCGCCTGTGGAATAGGTGAAGACATCCATTTCGGCCTGGTTGGGTTCGGAGAATGCCAGGTTCACATTGGCCGCGCCGTCTTTGATGGTGAGGCTGGTGAGTGCGAGTCCGCCAAATTCGAAGCTCCCATCGTACGCACCGGACTCAACTGTCAGATTCATTGGTTTTTCACCCAATTTGAAATCCCATTCGTTCTTGAGGTCATCCATGGATGGGAGGAAGTTCACATCCCCGTCCCCCATTCTGACCTGGACATCGCCGCCATCCTTGACGATCTCGGGCTTGAATTCGGTGTAATTGTAGGCAGCTGTGCCGTCCACCAGTGCGCTCCCGCCGGGGGAGAGGGTCATTTCCCCTGCGCCAAAGGAAAGCTTCAGGTTGACTTCGTCCGCACTGGGATAGGGCACATTGATATCGTCCACAACTTCGGGGCCGGGCTGCTGCCGCTGGGGCAGGTCAATATTGAAGCCGCAGGCCAGGGTGGTCAACGCGAGTATCGCGATAAATATGATTAGTTTTCGTACCATAAGAAAAACCTCCTCAGGTAATGTCTGAGAAGGTATACGATGGAAAGTGGAAGGTGGTTGCAAAAGTACGGAAATTATTCTTCAACAAAATAATCCGAGTCGATACGTTTTAACTCGTAGGAGGCAACCAAATTCACACCCACATTGTAATCAATCATCAGCTGGCTCAAAGTTTCTCCATCAACAAGAGTGATTTTGCTGTCTATTCGAGATGCAAATTCCTGGGCATCTTTCGTAAATATAGATGTGGTTATAAAAATCCCTTTTTTCGCGCGTTGGCCTTGAAGTGCGCCTGCAAACTTTTGAATCTCAGGTCGGCCGACTGGATTTTCCCATCTTTTGGCTTGAATATAAATTACATCCAAACCAAGTCTATCTTCATTAATAATCCCATCAATTCCATCGTCACCGCTTCTTCCAATCGCTTTTCCTGCATCTTTGCGAGTACCGCCATATCCCATTTTCACAAGAACATCCACGACCAATTGCTCAAAAAATGCCGGGGAACAATTCTTCACAGTTTGTAAAATCTCATCAGTAAGACTTTGTCTAATGTTTAAATAAGCAGACTCAATCGCTTCTTCCGGCGTTTGCGGTTCAATATCCGAAAGTGGGATATTGTTTCTGTTGTCGGAGGTTTTCTCGCGCCGCTCCCGGAATTGTACAAATTCATCATATTGTTCAAGGAAACTAACTGTAATCCGATTGGGTGGATTTTCAAGCACGTCCAATCCCCGTTGAGTTATTTGGAACCATCCACGTCGAGGAGCAGACAGTAGACCAGCTTTACGTAAATAGGTTCCTGCCCATCCGACTCGGTCATAAAACCTCGTTTTCCGAGCACTGGGAAGCATTTCAGCTAATTCAACTTCCGATAAGCCAAAATCCTTTGCTAACTCACTAGTTGCGTCTTTGAGGGAATGCTCTTTACTATTACTTGTCAATCTCAATAACGGCAACATCAAGGATTGGTAATCAGGTATTGTCATGACCTTCTCCCTAGTTTTATACTACTACTCAATAATATACACCAAGTATAGCATTTACTTTCCTGATTTTCCTGCCAGAACCCCCAACATCCTGCGCGTGGACTGGGCCACTTCATCCACTGCGCGTTGAAAGGCTTCCTCATTTGCTTTTGAAGGCTTTCGATATCCGCTGACCTTCCGCACATATTGCAAAGCCGCCTCCTGAAGCTCCTGCTCGGTGACGGGGTGATCCATATTTCGCAAAGGCTTAATACTTCGGCACATGACTACCTCCAAAATTTTGCGGTCTCGGTACTCGACCGCCATTACCAATTACTATTTACTCTTCTTCAACGCCGCATCCAGAGCCTGATCCAGCGAGCGGACTTCGATGATCTCGATCCCTTTGGGATATTCCGAGCCCATGCCCCCAGAATGGGGGCTGCGAATCGCCCTGGGGACGATGGCTGTTTTGAAGCCAAGTTTTTGCGCTTCACGCAGCCGCGCCACCATTTGACCCGGCATACGCAATTCACCAGCCAGACCGATTTCACCGATCAGCACAGCTTCCGCACGGACAGGCACATCCTTCCATGAAGAGGCGATGGCGGCGGCTATGGCAAGGTCTGCGGCGGGCTCGTCAATTTGAATACCGCCGACCACATTGACAAAGACATCATGCTCCGCGAGTTTCAAACCCACGCGGCGGGTGAGCACCGCAGTAATTAATAGCAGACGATTGAAGTCCACACCGTTGGGAGTGCGGCGCGCATTTCCAAATTGCGTGGGGGAAGTCAGCCCCTGAATTTCGACAAGAATGGGACGCGTCCCTTCCATGGTCACTGCAATGGCAGAGCCGGCAGCGTTCACAAGTCTCTCGGCAAGAAACGCCTCAGATGGATTCGTCACTTCCACAAGGCCACCTTCGCGCATTTCAAAGACGCCTACTTCAGCAGTCGCACCGAAACGATTCTTTACCGAACGCAGCAAACGATATGCCTGAAAACGGTCACCTTCCAAATACAAGACCGTATCCACAATATGTTCGAGCACACGCGGACCAGCGATCGCGCCGTCCTTCGTTACATGCCCGATCATAAACACGGAAATCCCGGACGACTTCGCCAACTCACGCAGATGAGATGAACACTCGCGCACCTGCGAGACCGAGCCTGCCGACGAATCCAATTCAGACAAATAAACTGTCTGGATCGAGTCAACAATCAACAGGTCAGGCTTTGAATCGCGGACATGGTTCAGAATCACTTCGAGATTCGTTTCCGTCACCAATAAAAGATTATTCGGTAAATTTAGGGACACAGCGGAACCATCTAAAGACTTTGATGCTTGTTCGTCTCGCTGTGCCCCTACGCCGTTCACCAAACGCACCGCGCGCATCTTGATCTGCCGTTCCGATTCCTCTCCCGAAACATACAGCACGCGCTTTTTATCCGCCATCTCCATTGCCATTTGCAGCAGGAGTGTGGATTTACCGATGCCCGGGTCGCCGCCCACGAGGATGATGGAACCCGGCACGATACCGCCGCCAAGGACTCGCGCAAACTCGCCGATCGGCAGGTGGATGCGATCTTCCGCTTCGCCCCCAATCTCAGAAATGGGATGCGGAATCGAACGGCCAGTCAACCCCCGGACATTTGCCGGGCCCTTCGCAACAGGCTCATCGTGGACAACTTCTTCCACCATGCTGTCGAAAGCGCTGCATTGCGGGCATTTGCCCATGTAGGAAGCGGAGACACGTCCGCATTGCTGACAGACAAATCGGGTATGAGTTTTTGTTTTTGCCATGTTCATCTTCTCTCCCCTCTCCTGCAAAAGGAGAGGGGCCGGGGGTGAGGTTGGGTGAGGTCAATGGCAGTATAACAGAATTTTTGTTCTGTTTTGCGAGCGTGCTATACTTCGGCCATGTCATAGCGAGGCGGGCGCTTTTCCCGACGAAGTACTCCCCTGCTTTATTATTTATATGGAGAAAATAAATTATGGAACTGATCGCGAATATTCTTACCGGTGTCGTCGCCCTCTTGCACTTGTACTTTCTCTACCTCGAAATGTTCCAATGGGACAAGCCGCGCGGGATGAAGTCCTTCCGCATGACGGAAGAGCAAGCCAAACAGTCGAAGACCCTCGCCATGAATCAGGGACTGTACAACGGCTTCCTTGCTGCGGGTTTGATCTGGGGAATTTTTGCAGGCGACTCGGTGAAAATCTTCTTCTTGAGCTGTGTCATCATCGCGGGTATCTTCGGCGCGTTCACAGTCAGCAAACGGATATTTTATATTCAGGCCGTCCCCGCCATTTTGGCGTTGGTGGTGTTATTGGTGTTTTAAAAATGATGTAGGGGTGGGGTGACCCCGCCCCTACTCTATTTCACAATACTCGCTATGCTCACAAAATCCGCGAACAAACCATAGGCTGTTTCGACGGGTCCGCCTTTCATCCCTTCCCGCTCGGTGACGGTGATGGAGTAGTCGGGCAATACATCCGTGCGGAAGGTTAAGCCGGTGGAAGAACCCATCATTCCAAACAGCGGCGAGGACGCCTCAACAAGCTCAGGCGCTACACGTGCCTTGATCGCCGTTCCCTTCCGCTCGGCGGAAGCCACCAGCTTGTAACGTTTGCCTTCCGACTTTGCCTTTGCGATCATTTCAGGGGTGATTCCACGAATGCCGCTGCGTTCCACCTGCTGGGGTTTGAGCGGGGTATCCATCAAAACAGTGGCAAGCGCGGCCACCTTGATGGACGCATCCCATCCATCCACATCGCCGGAGGGATCCGTCTCGGCAACTCCCATGCGTTGACAATATTTCACGGCTTCGTCGAACGATTCTCCATCCTCCATGCGGGAGAGGATGATATTGGTGGTGGCGTTGATGATGCCTTTAAAGGAGGTTAATTCCGCAGCGGGCATGGCTTCTCGAAATGTGGAAAAGATCGGCGTGCCGCCCAGCACCGTCGATTCGAACATGAATTTTTTATGTTTCGATGCGGCGAGCGAAATCAACTCCTGATAGGCATGGACAACCGTGCCTTTATTGGCTGTGCTGACGTGCATCCCCGCATTCAATGCTGCGCGGACGTGGTCAATGGCAGGCTGGCCGGTCTCGTAATCGACGGGGGAATTCTCGAACATCACGTCGGCCTGGGAGTGTTGAATGACAGAAAGAGAATTAGAGACTGGAGAACTGGAGATTGGGTGGATGGATTGCCCGCTTTCGACGAGATCGAGGGCTTTTTGAATATCAAGTCCATTCGGGTTGACGGCACATCCATGGCTGCCGGTGGATATACCGGTGAATGAAAATGTGATGTCATATTTGGATTTGAGCACATCCTGCTTGCGGACAAGAAGTTTTGCAAGAGCACGTGCAACGTTTCCGAAACCGATGAGAGCGAGTTTGTACTGCATAAATTCTCCTTCATGTCATTGCTTCGGGCGGAAGAACATCACCCTCGCAATGACATTAGACTGGGGGATATGGGTACGCCCTGCGGCCTTGCAGCGGGCGGGGAAATGTTTTCGTTTTGCCAAGCGCCCTGGCGCGGGTCAATAGTGCGGAGATTTCCCCCGGGCTGAGATACTGCTCAAAGACGGAAGACCAATTGTCGGTTTGGGAAAGAGGCGCGAGGAGGTCGTTTGGAATCTGCTGGCCGGCGAAGTCCCAGATCACGGTGCGAAGTTTATCCTGTTCGTGAAAACATATCCCGTGATCGATGGCGTAAAGATGACGGGTCTCATCCTCGAAGAAAACGTGACTGCCCTTGCGGTCGGCATTGTTGGCGAGAACATCGAAGAGAACAACGGAGCGAAGTTTCTCCCTGTCTCCGGGCGTAAAGTTGAAGTAATGATATTCCACGTCATAATCGATGTATTGCTGTAAGGAGCCGGGACCGTGGGGACCATCTTCGCGATAGATGGTAATGGGAACGATGTGAAAGCCAAGCGCTTCGCTAAGCAGATATGCGGCACATTCGCGCAGGGCAAGCGTGTTATCTGGAAAATCCCAAAGCGGCTGTTCACCCTTGCATGGTTTATAAACGGCCTGCCAGGTTCCGCCCTGGTAATGCACATCCACGAGGAAGGTGTAATTGGAGCCAAGCATGAACTGGCCTTTGAGTTCGTATTCGCCGTGAGTAAGCGCGGTTTGGATTATTTCCGTATTGGGTGGGATCATAAAGGTCGCAGGTTAAAGGTCAAAGATTGAAAGTTCAAACCTGCAGCTTGCAGCATGTAAACTTTCAACTTAATGCATATGCCCGTTCTTCTTTGGGCAGAAGTGTCCTTCGGGTTCCATCGGCTGGCCGCACTGCGGGCAAACGGGTCGTCCGCGTGAAGCCACATCCTGTCCCCAGCGGGCAAGCTGGCGAAGCTGGGTGCGTGTTGCCCAAAAGCGGACTTGCGCGGCGGTTTCGGGGTCGGCTTCTTCGGTGAGCAATTCCTTGGTGAAGATGACGACGCGGTCGCGTTCCTTGTCGTAACCGAGACCGATCTCACCGGCGCGGAAGAGCGGGTCGACGGGCGGGTTGATGCGCATCACATCTTCTACATAATCGCCGGACGCCTCTTCAAGCTCCGGGTTTTGCTGGCCGAGCTGGGCGAGGAATTGTTCGATGCCGATGGCAAGCGAAAGCAATTGCGCCTTTTCGATGATAATGGTGATGGTGCGGGTGTCTTGATATGCCTGCAAATAAAAGACGCGCTGGCCGGGTTTGCCGATGGCGTCTGCTGTAAGATGGTCGCATGGATCTACATCAATTTCGAAGCGGGGCATAAATTATTTACCTTTGTTGCGGCGAGTATACCAGTAAAGTATAATGCAAACATCTTCGCCAAAGGAGCTGCCATGTACGATAAAACAAAACTTGTTGAATTAAAAAAGTCGCTTGAAACCTGGGAACAGACCTCCCTCAAAAAAGCTTTATCGCAATTACCCGAACGCGCCGACGAATTTATTACAACCTCCTCCGAACCGATCAACCGACTATACACCCCGCTCGACGTTGCAGAAAATGATTACGCCTCCTCGCTCGGACTTCCGGGTGAATATCCCTACACCAGAGGAGTCCACCCGACGCTTCACCGCTCCAAACTTTGGACGATGCGCATGTTCGCGGGTTTCGGCACAGCGGAGGAGACGAACGCGCGCTTCAAATATTTGCTGGGGCAGGGTCAGACCGGCCTGAGCATTGCCTTCGACCTGGCCACGTTGATGGGCTACGACACCGACCAACCCGAAGCATTAGGTGAGTTCGGCAAATGCGGCGTTGCGATCTCTTCGTTGAAAGATATGGAAATTTTACTGGATGGAATTCCGCTCGACAAAGTTTCCTCCAGCATGACCATCAACTCACCCGCCGCGATCATCTGGGCCATGTATCTTGCCGCCGCCGAAAAGCAGGGATTGCGGCTCGATCAACTGCGCGGCACGACCCAGAACGATATTCTCAAGGAATTCATCGCGCAAAAGGAATATATTTTTCCGCCCGAACCTTCGATGAGACTCGTCGTCGATACGATGGAATTCGGCGCGCAAAAAGTTCCGCAGTGGAATACGATCTCGATCAGCGGCTATCACATCCGCGAGGCGGGTTCGACAGCCGCGCAGGAATTAGCCTTCACACTGGCGGACGGAATGGAATACGTCCGCTGGGGAATCGAGCGCGGCATGGATGTGGATGAATTTGCTCCGCGATTGTCATTCTTCTTCAACGCACACAATGATTTCTTCGAGGAAATTGCAAAATACCGCGCAGCCCGCAGAATTTGGGCGCGTGAAATGCGTGAGACGTTTAAGGCGAAGAATCCGCGCTCGTGGCTGCTGCGTTTCCATACCCAAACAGCGGGCGTTTCATTAACGGCTCAACAGCCGGAGAACAATGTCGTCCGCGTGGCAATCCAGGCGCTGGCAGCTGTGCTTGGCGGCACACAATCCCTGCATACAAATTCGCTCGATGAAGCGCTGGCTTTGCCATCCGAACATTCCGTGACGATTGCCCTGCGCACCCAGCAGATCATCGCCGAGGAATCGGGCGTGGCGAACACAGTGGATCCGCTTGGGGGTAGCTTCTTCGTCGAAGCGCAAACAGACCGAATGGAGAAGGATGCGTACGCCTATTTCCGCCGTATCGAAGACCTGGGCGGAGTCATCCCCGCCATCGAAAAGGGATTCATGCAAAGCGAGATCGCAGACGCTGCCTATCGTTACCAACGCGAGATCGATACCAACATCCGCAGGATCGTGGGCGTGAATGCCTATGCGGAAGATAAACCGCTTTCGATCCCGATTCTGAAAATGGACCCGAACGGATATGACCGGCAGGTGTCGCGTTTGAATAAAGTCCGCAAGACGCGCGATAGCGGGCGGGTCGGTCAGGTTTTAGATAAACTACGCATCGCCTGCGAAGGCACGCAGAATACGATGCCGTACATCATGGAATGTGTCCATGCATATTGCACGCTGGGCGAGATTATTGGGGTGATGACGAAGGTGTTTGGGAAGTATGAAGAACCGACGATGATATAGAATTAAAGTTACAAGGTACACGCTTAGACGTGGAGGCGGTCAGTCCGTTTCCACGTTTTTATTTCTGCGGATCGTCAGCAGTTTTTGAATCCGTGTATATTTTTCGCGCGAGAGGGGATACGACCAGGCAAGGATGATCGTGCCCAACAAAATCGCCACGCCAATGAACGAAACCATCAGGCGGATTGCAAGCAGGGCGGAATCGGGCTGGGTAAATTGAGTCACATTCTCGGGCGGAGATTGATAGCCCGACCAGCCCAGAATTTGCAAGGTGATAAAAATGACCCCCGCGCCCGTCAACTTGCGGATGAGCGTGCGGATGCCGTAATAGATTCCCTCCTGCCGGCGGCGCGTACGGAGTTCGTCCCATTCGATCACGTCTGGCAGAATGGAGTCGGGCAAAATATAGGCGGCTGAAACACCGATGCCCGCCAGCGCTGCGATGACCAGCAAATAGAGAGTGCCACCGGGTTGGATGGTGAAGATCATCGCCTGCACAATGATCCACACGGACATGCCGGCGATATAGGCTTGAATTTTGTTGTATCGTTTTGCGAGCCATAACCAAAACGGCACAAATAAAACACAAGACAGCATCAGCACGCCGAAGAAAGCGGATTCCAGCGCAAGGTCAACCCCGAGGATGGTGATCTTCGCTAGCAAATCCCCCCGCGCCACCCAATACAAAAGGAAAAAAGGAAAGGTGATGGCGACCATATCCACCGCCGACCAGTTGAACATGTAAATTCCCGCCGCATAACGGAAAGGGATATTTTCCCAGGCGAGGCGTAACGTCTCGCGGAACGGAATTACCGCCTGCTGCTGTTCTTCCGAGGCAAATCGTTCGCGCACGAACAATCCGATAAAAAATAGTGGAAGGGAACCTATGGCGCCAAAGAGCGCGCCTGCCGAAATAAATCCCTGCTGCTGCGATCCGCCTCCTTCGATGACCACATCCACGATCATCGGGGCAGTGATCACAACCGTCATGGCGGAAAGCAGTTGAAAAACTGTGCGGAAGCTCGAAAGCGAGGTGCGTTCATCGTAATCCTGGGTCAATTCGGGGGTGAGGGAAAGATACGGAACCGCCACCAGCGTGGTCAAGGTATCGGAGATCATGAAGGCGAGAGTTACATAAATCAATAACCCGATCTGGCTGTCCCAATTGGGAGCGGACCAAAGCATGACGAAACTCAGGCCGAATGGAAAGGCAAACCACAGCAGAAAGGGGCGGCGGCGTCCGAGCTTCGATTTCACCCGGTCACTTAATGTGCCGATAATAGGGTCGTTGACGGCGTCCCAAATGATCCCCACCAACGCGCCAAGCGAAGCCAGGCGCGGCTCGATGCCGACCACATCCGTAAGGTAGAGTGCGTAAAAAATCGAGCGCATCATCCCGATGCTGGCAATTCCCCAATCACCGGAACCGTATAAAAGTTTTAACCAAATGGGAAGTTTTTTTTTCATACCAGCATTCCCGCCGGGGAATTCGCGCAAGTGTAGCATGAAAAGAAAAAACTGGGCGGGTGCGCATGCGCCCGCCCAGTTATCCATTAATTCAGCTTACTTTTTATCAGGGATCACACTGATCAATACCGCGCGCACCATGCGTCGCGTGGTGTACAGGCCGGTCTTCGCGTTGTAATCCTCGCAGGTCACGAGCGTCACCCAGGAGTCTTCCTCATGCTTGAAGATCTTTGCGATGCTGGTGGGCAGGATCTTCTGGCTCTCCTGCACCTGATACACGTAGGTCTGTCCGTTGGCATGAATGTAGACCATCTGCCCGACCTGCATGCCCTTGATATCCGAGAACGGGCCAATGTTGTTGGCGGCATCCAGTACATGCGCGGTGAGCACCGTGTTGCCGGCCAGGGTCGGGTAGGCGGAGCCTTCGAGATAGGCCACGCTGTTTTGAAGCCAGGTGAGATCCCAGGTCTTATTGGTGATCGATGCGCCGACAATCGGGAAATTAATTCCAAGCGTGGGAATCTCGATGGTCATCTCACCCATCGGCTTGTAAGCTTTGTCCGCAGGCTGGGCAGGCAGGGTCGTGGTCTGATGCGGGGCGAAGCCGGTCACTGGGATGAGGAATCCGCTGGTGACCTGAGTCTGCGAGGTTGCCGTATTTCCGCCTCGTCCGCCGCCGCCTCCGCCGCCGCCAGTTGTTACCACGGTGGAAATGCGGAAGTTACGCTGGAAGTCTGTTCCGGGAGTGAGCCCATCGCCGGCCAATATCAGGGCTGTATTTATGGTGTCTACAATGGATGTGGTTCCGCAAACATACAGGCGGTAGAAACCGACCACATTGAGCGGGAAGCCGCCGTTGATCGACAGGGTGGCAATGAAAGGACCAGAGCCGCCGCCATTATCATAGGTCACGGAGTCGACCGAGATGGAAATGTCTGGGGAGACCACGCCTCTTGCGCAACTGACGGTTGCATATATGCCGTCCGGACTGCGCACAAGTTTATAGTTCGCCGGGTTGGTTACATCATCCGGATCGGTATCGCCAGCCGGATCATTCACATCCTGGCTGAACTCAACGGTGAGCTGGGTAATGCCAAGCGTATCGATGATGGATTCATTCTCGCTGACCGTTCCATCACCGGTATCGGGGTTCGAATTTACTCCGTTCGCACCGATGATCGGTCCATTTCTGACGGTGAGGGTAAAGTTTTGAACGGCGTTGGGAGCCACTCCGTTATTAGCGGTCAGGATTAGGTTATATACGCCGACCGGTGTTGCGGCTGTGCTGCTGAGTGTTTCGGTACCAGTGCCGGTATTGGTTAGGGAGACGCCTGCCGGGATCGTGCCTCCCAGGGTGATCGTCATGGCGGACGGGTTGCCGATGGCCGTTACCGTAAAGGTACCGGCGAAGCCGAAATCAAAGGTCGTGTTATCCGCGGTGGTAAAGGATGGGCCTTCCGTGGCAGTCACATCTTCCTGAACCTGCGGAGCAGCGGCGTAATTCGCATCACCAGCCTGATCGTAAAAGACACTGCATGTGCCGGTTCCACTGGTCATGGTAATAGTCGCAGTGCCATCCGTATCGCCGCCAGTACAGACACCTGAAGTGGTGATGGTAACAGGCAAGCCGGAAGAGGCAGTCGCTTCCACATCAAAAGTGGAGTTGTTCGATGCGGTGGGAGGCGCGCTCGTCACAACTGTGATGGTCTGGCCGGCGGCGGCAATCGTGAAGCCGCCTGAACCGGTATTGCCGGTGTGGTTTGTATCACCCGCCCAACTTGCATCTGCTGTAGCCGCGCCTGCATTGGTGTTATTCGAGTAGATCAGGGATGCGGTCACATCCACGGGTGTCATTCCCGCGCCTGTCGCTTGCGCGGTACAAGGGGTGAGAGGTGAGCCGGTGTAAGGCACACTTACCGGACAGGTGACTGTCACTGTGGAAGTTGCCTGTCCAATCGTGAAGCCGCCTGAGCCGGTATTGCCGGTATGGTTTGTATCACCAGCCCAGCTTACATCTGCTGTAGCAGCACCCAGATTGATGTTGTTCGAATAGACTAGTGAGGCGGTCAGATCCACTGGGGTCATGCCCACGCCGGTTGCCTCTGCCGTGCAGGGGGTCTGTGCCGAGCCGGTGAAAGGTTGCACGGCCAGCGGACAGGTCACCGTCACTGTGGAGGTTACTTGGCCAATCGTGAAACCGCTTGAGCCGGTATTGCCGGTATGGTTTGTATCGCCAGCCCAGCTTGCATTCGCCGTGGCCGCACCCGCATTGGTGTTATTCGAATAAACGAGTGAAGCAGTCACATCCACCGGTGTCATGCCTACGCCGGTTGCTTGAGCCGTGCAGGGGGTTTGAGCTGAGCCGGTGAACGGTTGCACAGCCAGCGGACAGGTTACTGTCACTGTCGAAGTCGCCTGTCCAATTGTGAATCCGCCCGAACCGGTATTGCCAGTATGGTTTGTATCGCCAGCCCAGCTTGCATTCGCTGTTGCTGCGCCCGCGTTGGTGTTATTCGAGTAAACCAGCGAGGCAGTCACATCCACTGGTGTCATTCCTACGCCGGTTGCCTCTGCCGTACAAGGGGTCTGGGCTGAGCCGGTATAAGTGTAAGGTGGTGCGCTGGCAGTACAGGTCACTGTCACTGTGGAAGTTACCTGGCCAATCGTAAAGCCGCCCGAGCCGCTATTGCCGCTGTGGTTTATATCGCCTGCCCAACTTGCATTCGCTGTTGCTGCACCCGCATTGGTGTTGTTCGAGTAGATCAGGGATGCGGTCACATCCACTGGGGTCATGCCCACACCGGTCGCTTCTGCTGTACAAAGGGTCAGCGCCGAGCCGGTGAACGGTTGCAAAGCCAGCGGACAGGTTACTGTCACTGTGGAAGTCGCCTGTCCAATCGTGAAGCCACCAGATCCGGTGTTGCCGCTGTGGTTGGTATCACCAGTCCAACTTGCATTCGCCGTGGCCGCACCTGCGTTGACATTATTCGAATAGATCAGGGATGCAGTCACATCCACTGGGGTCATGCCCACGCCGGTCGCTTGAGCCGTGCAGGGGATCTGAGCTGAGCCGGTGAACGGTTGCAAAGCCAGCGGACAGGTGACTGTCACTGTCGAAGTCGTCTGTCCAATCGTGAAGCCGCCTGAGCCGCTATTGCCTGTATGGTTGCTATCGCCAGCCCAGCTTGCATCCGCCGTGGCCGCACCCGCATTGGTGTTATTCGAATAGATTAGGGATGCGGTCACATCCACTGGGGTCATGCCTACGCCGGTCGCTTCCGCCGTGCAGGGTGTCTGGGTCAAGCCGGTATAAGTGTAGGGCGCGCCAACGGTACAAGTCACCGTCACTGTCGAAGCTGCCTGTCCAATTGTGAAGCCGCCCGACCCGGTATTGCCGGTATGGTTTGTATCGCCAGCCCAGCTTGCATTCGCTGTTGCTGCACCAGCGTTCGTATTGTTCGAATAGATCAGGGATGCGGTCACATCCACTGGGGTCATGCCCACGCCGGTTGCCTCCGCCGTGCAGGGTGTCTGGGCCAAGCCGGTATAAGTGTAGGGCCCGCCAACGGTACAAGTCACCGTTACTGCTGAGGGCGCCTGTCCAATTGTGAAGCCGCCCGACCCGGTATTGCCAGTATGGTTTGTATCACCAGCCCAGCTTGCATTCGCTGTTGCTGCACCAGCGTTCGTATTGTTCGAATAGATCAGGGATGCGGTCACATCCACTGGGGTCATGCCCACGCCGGTCGCTTCCGCCGTGCAGGGCGTCTGGGCCAAGCCGGTATAAGTGTAGGGAGCGCCGACAGTACAGGTCACTGTCACTGTCGAAGCTGCCTGATTGACGGTTAACATTGCAGTTCCGCTGCTGGCTCCATAACCCGAATCACCCGCAAAGCTGGCTCCTACACCACTGCCAACACTGCCAACTCCGCCAGGATATGTGCCCGCATTTATGCCAGCAAGGCTTGCCGCGGGTATGGATGCTATGCCGCTGCCATTTGTCACCGCAGAGCCGGCGCTGACACCATTAAGTGTAAAGTTGATCGTTTTTCCACTGACCGCAGGAGAAAGGGTGGCTGTAAGGACTGCCGTTCCTGCATAGGTTCCCGAAGCGGGAGTAACAGTCAATGAAGTTGCAGTCAGTGTCGGGGCTTCATATGATCCTATATCACAAGTGAGAGTTGTGTCACCGTTTCCGTCCAACGGGCGTGTCAAACCATTTTGAGATTGATTATTGGTCGTCGTCGCAGTGGCGCAAATCGCATTACTACCAGTGTCAATCGCCGAACTGCCGCTATTGAGCGGGAAATATTGCGGGGAGCCGGTCAACGACCCAAGGTTTGGGTTGGTGGTGATGGCAAATCCGCAATCTCCGCCATTGAAATCTATATTACTTACACCAACGGTAATGGTTCCGCCGCAATTGCCAGCCGCGCCGTTCTCGGTTCCGTTGGCGACGATGCTGTTGGCGATTGTCATTGCCCCTGCAGCGCTGTAGATGGAACCGCCGCTCCCTGTTCCCGTGCCGCTTTCGGATACTGTGTTCTCGGACATCGTTACATTATTAACAGTGGTCGTACCAGCCGCGTAGATCGCACCGCCATAAGCATCCCCGCCGCCACCGGTTGATTTTGTGAGGGAATTTCCGGAGAAGGTCACATTTGCGATTATGATCGTTCCACTATTGGAAATTGCACCACCAGTTAGATCATTATTGGCCGCCATGGTGATCGAATTATTTGTAAAGGTGCTTAATGAAATCCTGGAAGTTGCGCTAGTTGAATTAGTAGAAATACGGATCGCCCCACCATCTGCTCCACCGCCCGCGCCTGTTCCAGCCCTATTGAGAGAGAAGGTACTCGCGGATACCATAAAGGGTTCGCCATCAATATAGATCGCGCCACCATCGTCCTCTGCAGAATTCGAAGTAAAGGTGCTTCCACTAATGGTGGCGCTCGAGTTGTTGGCGTCCAGCATGATTGCGCCGCCGTCTCCATTGGTTGAAGTATTGCCGGTAAAAGTCGAATTTGTAACCTGCAACAAAGTGTTGCTATTGTGGTAGATCGCCCCGCCACTATCTGCGCTATTTGCGGCCGTTGAATTTGTGAATGAGGTATTGTTCACCGTAAGCGTACCACCAGCCACATAGATCGCCCCGCCATCGCCAGAGGCAGTATTTCCTGTAAATGTAACGGCCGCTGTATTGCCGATGGTTAATGTGCCACCATTTTGGAAGATAGCACCGCCGTCTCCATTCGAAGTGGCGTTGCTGGTAAAGGTTGTGCTGTTGATTGTCAACGTGCCGTTATTTAGGTAAATTGCCGCGCCGTCGTCAATGGCACCGTTGTTCTGCGTATTAAACGTGCTTCCACTGATCGTACAAGTGCCATTTGCGATATAAACCGCACCGCCGTTATCCTGGGTATAGTTACTGGTAAATGTGCTGTTCGAAATACTTAAGGTACCTGAGGTATGGTAAATCGCTCCGCCGTCGTTTCCGCCGCCTGTTACTGTTCGATTGGTCGTAAATTTAACATTGTTGATGGTCAAGCTTGTGCCGCCATTATTTAAAATTGCACCGCCGTTTCCATTCACGACTCCATTCAAAAGTGTAATATCTCGAATGGTTGTTGCGCCAGTTGTAATATTGAAGATTCGCACTGCGTTGTTTCCGCTCACAGTTACTTCGCCGCCGGCGGCATTCAGGTTTGTGCCGTCGATCGTCAGCCCGTCCCCGTCCTGGACTGAAGGCGGCACTGAAAGGAATGTAATAGTGGGAGAGGCACTGGAGATATTAAACGTAATGGTATCGCTGCCTGTGCCGGCAATGCAGTCATTGTAGGATGCATCGTTATTCGCGGCAATGATAGCCTCGCGCAAAGAGCAAAGAGTACCAACAGATGTATCTTCATCTGTGGCAGTATTTACTACAATGGTTGCTGCATAGGCTGGCGTAACCGGCAACGCCACCACAGCCAGTGTTGCGATCAGAAATGCTGAAAAAATACGGGAAGTCCATTGAGTTTTCATGATTTTTTCCTCGCCTTACATGATCATTTTTTGGAAAGATTTCGAATAATTATTTCGGGATGAGTGTCCCCGTCCCAACGGTCAACACAGCAGCCGCCTTGCGCAGATTGCTCAATTGAATGTTGTTATCTCCATAATCCTCAAAATTCTCATAGTCCCCGTTCCAGATCTTGATGGCCGTCGGTTCGCTGCAGCCTTTTTTGCGCATCTCGCCGATGAAATCATCGAAGGTCATATTGATCTTTTCAGCCAGTTCCTGAACTCTGCTTTTCATCTTGCTTTCCTTTTTGCTTGGTTTGGTTTTCGAAGAATATTGTCGAAATTGGTTTCAACGAAAACATGAATCAAAATACGTTATCGATTTCAAAATATGTTTATGAAAATTGATAAAAAAAACGCCTTCTGTCAACTTTCAAATTTGTAAGGTGTTCATTTTATTTTAATTTATTTTCAGCCAGAGTCAATATACAAATCCCCTAATTCTGCCATTGAACCGCCACTACAAGAGGAAAGAGCAGGTGAATTCCACCTCAGCAAGTGAAAAACCCCGCCCAGAGACGAATATCTCTGAGGCGGGGTTGACTATACAACTTGTGGAGTTTACTGCCAGTTGCCCTTCTTGTACAACGGAATCCTCATCCCATTGACCTTATTTGCCTCTTCCGAAAATAAGTACGACATGGCAGAGACGATCTCCGCTGGAGATGTACCTTTGCCGTCGCCTTTGATATCGATTGACTTCACGTGGATGATGTTCGCGGTCAACCCGCTGTCTTTGAACTCTTCCGCCAGGGTCAATGCCAGGCTTTCCTGAGCCGACTTGGCAGCAGCATAAATCGCAGACTTCGCCGCTGGCGTTACTGTGACAGGTTGTGAGACAAGGATGACCCGTCCCCAGCCGCTGGCGCGATATGCGGCGCATAGGATCGGAAGAGATTAAACGTTGTCCACACGTGCTGGTTGAGCATGAAATCAAAATCTTCTTTGGACGATTCGGGGATCGTTTTGCCGCCCACCCACCCGCCGATGAGATGGATCAAGCCGTGAACACTGCCAAATTTGGAATGAACCGCTTCGGCGGAGTCCTGAAGCGCCTGCGCATCGAGCAGGTCAATGACCTGGGTGTGGAGTCTGTTTGAGGGCAGGTTCAATTCCGCAGACAGGGAATCCAATCTTGCTTGGTTGCGGTCGAGCAGGACAAGGTTGTCGCCGCGCTCTGCAAATGTTTTTGCAGCAAGGCTTCCAAGCACACCCGTTGCGCCGGTGATGACAATTGTTTTCTTCATTCCAGTCTATTGATCATATAACGCCTTGATCTGCGTTTCGGTCATACCCTGAACAATGGGGATGTCGCTCTGTTCCACGAGGTGCGGCTTGCCGCGAAAGTCGATCATGTGACCGGACTTGGCGACTTTGGTCTCAAGGTAAAAGCGGTTGTGTTCGTTGCTCGGTAAAATATGCGGAATGCGCTCGCTGACCTTCACTCCATGCTGGGTAAGCTGGTCGATCTTCTTTGGGTTGTTGGTCATCAACCGAATGGATCGGATCTTCAGCGAGTGCAGCATGTGCGCGGCGACGGCATAATCTCGTTCATCGTCGCGGAAACCAAGCGCAAGGTTGGCCTCCACCGTATCGAGGCCGGCATCCTGCAAACTATAGGCGCGGATCTTGTTGGTGAGGCCGATGCCGCGCCCCTCCTGGCGAAGATAAAGCACAACGCCTTTATCCATTTCGCCGATCTTCTTCAATGCGGATTCGAGCTGGTCGCGGCAGTCGCAGCGCAGCGAACCGACCACATCGCCCGTGAGACATTCGGAATGCAACCGCACGGGGACATCCTCCGCGCCGAGCACTTCGCCTTTGAGGATGGCAACATGTTCCTTGCCGTCCTTATTGTTCGAAAAAGCAACAATGTGAAAATCGCCAAAGCGTGTGGGTAATTCCGCGATTGCTTCGATATGAACGCAGATTTTATCTTCACCGTAGCCTTCGCATTCGTGGCAGCAATCCTCTTCCAGCAATAGCTCGATTTGTTCGTGCGTAAATCCAGACATGGTTTCCTCCGCGGGCTGTGCCCAAAGCGCGGCCCACTAAATCTTATAGCGCAGGAAGACCCCTCCGTCTTCCCATTTTTCAGCATCGATCAACTTCATCCCAATTACCGCATCGCGCGGGATGCCAATTCCATCCGCAAGTGTGGGGGCAGTTGCGCCGCCGAAGATCATGGGCGCAACATACATGGTCAGTTCGTCCACAAGCCCAAGTCGCATCAGCTCAAAATTCATTGTCCCGCCGCCTTCCACCATCAAATGGTCCACACCGATCTTTTTCAGCGTTGCCATCATCTTTTTCAAATCCACACGCAGAGAATCGTCCACAAACAGCTCAACGCCCAGCGCGCGCAATTTCTCGAGCTGCGGTTTAGATGTCTGGGATGTTGTAAATATTACGACCCGTGCCGGTCCATGCTTAATAAAGTCTGAGTGAAACAGGATGTCTGCATTCGCTACGCTCGTAGCCACGCCCACTTTAACGGGATTCGGCGAAAGCCCGCGCTGGATTCTCGCCTCTCGCAGCGCCTCGGACTTAACCGTGAGCCTGGGTTGCTCTTCAAGCAGCGTCTTCCCCCCGACGAGGATTCCATCCGTCGCGGCGCGCAGTTGATCCACACGCTCCTTGTCACGCTTGGATGAAATGGCAGCGCCTTTGCGTTCAAAGGTATCGATCTTTCCATCCGCCGTCATGGCAACATTGATGAAGGTGTAGGGTCGGTTCATGAAATTTTCCTCATGTCGTTTCGAGAGGGTGCGCCTTGCAACGACATGTAAATAATCTTAATACGAACCATAAAAATACTTATCCAGAAGATCGTCGATATTCACGTTAACGGTTTCCCGCATCAACGCGAAGAAATCGGCGGAGGTGGCATGACCGTGGGAATAGCGCCTGGCATATTCTTTCAGGAATTTGGAGAAATTTCCATAACCCATCCGCTCGCGGAGATCATCCATAAAGTGTGCACCATTGAGATAGACTGCGTTCGTGTACGTCCGGAATGAACCGCCGTTGTAGATGTTGGTATCCACGTAGCCGCTCGGCTTGAAATAGTCCACGCGGAACTGCCACCACCAGCTGATGTTGGCGGGATAATTATTCTCGTAAAAAATGCGCTCACTGTAAATTGACAGGGCTTCATCCAGCCAGGGTTCGAGCGCCTGGTCGTTTCCCACCAGCCCAAACCACCACTGATGGGCGATCTCATGCACGCCGATGGTGGCAAGATTTCCACGCGACCCGCCGCTATATTGGCTGTAAAAATCGGAAGCAAGGAATACCAGCCCGTCATACTCCAGGCCGTCGTGCATGTCGGATTGGACGATGGCGATAGCCTGGTGCGGATAGGGGGCATATTGCGCTGAAAAGGTTTCGATGGCCTTCGTTCCCAAAAGAAGAATGCCCTCCCCACCGGTCTGGTAGCCGTCGAAGTAATACGAACGCACAGCGACATTCCCCGTGGTTGATTCGGAGACGAGGAATTCGTCGCTGGCGGAAAAGGCAAAGGTGCGTGCGCCGTATAAGCGATAACGATCCCAGTCGCCGTTTTGGTCCGGGGTTGCGCCTGCCGCAATGACGACATCCGAATCGGTTTTGATGTTCAACTCAACATCAGTTGCATCATAAACAAGATGTTCGCCCCAGGGCATCGAATCGTGCAATACCCAGCCACCCTTATACGGCACGATGAAGGGATACCAATCCACTAGGTTGATCTGGTTGAAGTCATAGCCAAAGACTCCATCGGCTGTTTTTTTCGGAATATTGAGCTTGAAATTGATGGCGATTGTGGTGGCGGTATTCGGCTGCAAAGCCTGGGGCAGGCTCACGGTCATGCGCTGGCCATCGAGAGTGTATGAAGTTAAAGGTGTCCCATCCTGTAAGATTGAATTTAGGAGGAAGGTATTCCCATAGCGATTTGGTTGAACCGAGAAGACGAGCTCCGAAAGCGCCACGCCAGTGCTGTTGTAATAGCGGATGGTCTGGTCAGTGGTGATTGTTTTGCCTGCAAAGTCGAGGGTTGAATAGAGGATGTAATTTGCGCGCGAGGCTGTTGCGGGCGGAGGAGATGTTGGGGGAACCGAACCAGTTGCCGGCGGGGGAGGAGGCGCTGTGTTCGTGGGGAGAGGTGTCTGTGTGATGGTCGCTGTCACAGTGGCTGGCAGCGACTGGGTAAACGTCGGCAAGGGGGTACTGACCTGACCCGAGGGTTGGAATGGCGTGGGGGTGGGCGATGCATTCGGGTCTTGTGTGATGAGGATGAAGGTCGGGAAGGCCGGTGCTGCGGCAGTTGGGGATGGAGACGCGCAGGAGGAAAGAAGCGCGAGAAGTAAAAAGTGAAACGCAAAACGTGCTGCTGAACGCCGAACGCTGAAAGCTGTTTTCATCATTGGTAAATGTTCTGAAAGTATTGGCGCACGAGGTCGGAGTAATCTGTACTCGTGTGCTGGCTGAGGATACGGAAAAAATCGTTGGCAGTCACGATCCTGCCGCGTCCCTGCGCGAGATAATCCTGTAGGAAAGCAAAGAAGGCTTCATCGCCGATTCGCTCGCGAAGTTTTTCGAGGAAGTGCGCGCCCTGGAAATAAGTCGCATTGGTATAGGTTCGAAATCCCTGGCCTTCGTAAATGGGTATATCCACAAAACCCTGGGGTTCGTAAAAATCGATGCGGTAGATCCACCACCAACTGACAAGGTCGGGGTGAACGCTTTCATAATAGATGAGCTCGGAATACGCGGCGAGAGATTCATCCACCCAGGGCTGCATGGCCTGGTCGCTAGCCACCTGCTCGAACCACCATTGATGCGCCGTTTCATGCGCGGCGACAAAGGTGAGATAGTTTGCGGGCGTGCCGTCGTACAAACTGTAAAAATCCTTGCTGAGATAGAAGAAGGCTGAATATTCCATGCCATCGTTGAAATCGCCCATGACAATGGCAAGAGTCTTATGCGGATACGGCCCAAAACGCTGGCCAAACACCTGCACAGATTCTGCCGCTGCTTGCAGTGCTGCCTGTCCGCCTGCTTCGTTGAAGGGGAAGTAATAACTGGAAATATTGATATCGCCGACCAGTGTGCTCGAAACCTGAAACTCGCGGCTGGCGGCGAGTGCAAAGGTCCGCGCGGAGGTGATGGTGTAGCGGGTGGAGTCGGTTTGCGGCTCGGGCACTCCACTGGCAGCGACGATGGGAACCGAAGCGGGATCTGTAAATTTTAAATTCACTTCATAATCCGCGGCATCGTAGACAAGATGTTCGCCGTAAAACCAGGGGTCATGCAAAATCCATTCGCCGTTGATGTTCGGCACCACGAACGGATACCAGTTAGTGAGGTTCATCTGGCGCGAGGTATACCCGTAAATCCGCGGCCGTGAGATGCTGGGGTCTTCCTGCTCCGCAAAGGGAAGCGAGAGCGCGTATTGAATATCGATTTTGATGACACTCCCCGCGGGCAGAAAAGACGATAAAGCCACATCGAGTCTCTGACCTGAAAGGGAATAAGTTGTCGTCGGTGTCCCATCAATCGAGAGGCTCGTCAGGCTGAAACTGTCCTGCCAAAGATTGGGGACAATCGCAATAACCAATGTATTCAATTGATTGCCGGTGAGGTTTGGGTAAAGGATCGTTTCATCCACAGTGACGGTATGTGCGTCGTAATCAATGGTGGTATTCAACTTGTATTGCGCGCGCTCCATCGCAGGGACAGGAGTATGGGTTGGCCCCGGCGTATCCATTGGCAAAGCCGGTGTATCGGTGACGGGTGGGATGGTATTCGTCGGTGCGGGGGTCTCCGCGGGCCGGGCAGGGGAACAAGCCGAAACGAAAAGAAGGATCAGCAAAAGAAAAAGAGATGTTTTGTTTTTGACTCGCATGGTGACAATTCTACCCTTACCCAGCCTCTGTAACAGAAATCCTCCTGCCGAAATCAACAGGAGGATGAAATTTCAGGAAGAAACGCTTCATTCCGCGCCCCGGCCTGTTTACCCTTCCAATTTCTTTTTCAAGGCTGCAAGCGCGGCGTCGTACCCGGCGATCATCTGCTTCTTCATCATGTCTTCCATGCCTGGCATGGAGGGCATTCCCGCGGGCATCAACACAGCCTCAGTCTGCATGGTGACTTTTGTGCCGCTGCCATCGGGTTCGAGAATGTAGGTGCTGATCACATCGGATGCGGGCGGGGCCGCAAAGGTCTTTGTGCCGAATATTTTGTCTTTTTCGTAGGCGATCACCTCGGAGGTGATAACGTTCTCCACACCCATGGTGGATTTGATTTTTGTCTTGATCTTCGTGCCAAGCTTGACCGGCCCGTCTGCCTCCACACCGACCACATACTCGCTCTTTAAACTGTCAAGGCTGGAAACATGGGAAAAGATTTTCTCAGGGGAAGCATTGATCTTGATGGAAGTTTCGATAAGCGCCATTTTTGATTTCTCCTTTGGTAATTTATAAACGACGCTTTTATTATATTAACTTCGTCCGCTTCCACAAGAACCCAAGCAGGAAAAAAAGGGTAGCCGTTAGTACTATGGCCGAACCCGAAACGATATTAAAGTAATAGCTCAAGTACAAGCCGATGATGGATGACAACGCCCCGATCAACGCGGAGACGAGCATCATCGGCCAGAGTCGGCGGGTGAGCAGATACGCCGTCGCTGCCGGTGTGACCAGCATGGCCGCCGCGAGGCTGACTCCCACGGTCTGCAAAGAGACCACCACCGTCAGCGCCAAAAGCACCAGCATGAGATTTCTCAATAGCTCGGCCGGCAGGCGCAGGGTCGCGGCAAGAACCGGGTCGAAGGAGATGACCATGAACGGCTTGAAGAGCAGTCCAACCGTCAACAGGATCGCAAAGCTCAATCCGCCTATCAACCAAAGATCGGACGGGCTGACACCCAGCACGTTGCCGAACAAAATGTGCGATAGATCCACCGCATACGTTTGCATGGAACTGATCAACGCCACGCCAAGCGAAAGCGCCGCCGCAAACAGGATGCCGATGGCGGTGTCCTCCTTGACCGTCCCTTCGCGCGAGAAAAAGCCGATGCTGAGCGCCACCACCACGGCGGCAACTCCCGCGCCGATAAGCAGGTCACTATGAAAAATATATGCAATGGCAACCCCGGGCAGAATGGCGTGCGCCATCGCATCGCCGAGGAATGCCATGCCGCGCAGGACCACATATGTGCCCATCACCGCGCACAGGATTCCAACGATGACGGAGGCAAGCAGTCCACGCTGCATGAATTGATAGGCGAGAGGCGCCAACAACCAGCTCATTTCACCTCCGAATGTTGATGTTCCACTTCCGGCGGACAGCATTCATCCACCAGCATCATTCCATTTTCCATCACGAGGAGCGAATTTCCAAAGGCCGCTGTAAGGTTTTCTTTAACAAAAACCTCCTGCGGTTTGCCAAAGGCAATCAATTTATGATTCAACAACAGGACAAGGTCGAAGCGTGAAGCAGCCAGATTCAGATCATGTGTGGAGATGATCGTCGTCACTTGCTGGTCGCGGAGATGGTCGAGCAGATTGAGAGTGGCCTCGCGGGTGGTGACATCCACACCAGTGAAGGGTTCATCCATCAATAAAATATGCGGTTCCTGCGCGATGGCGCGGGCGAGGAAAGCGCGCTGCTGCTGCCCGCCGGAAAGCTGGCCGATGGAGCGGGTGGCCAGGTCCGTGATTCCCATCTGTTCGATACTTTTTCGGACAATTTGCTTATCCGCCTTTGAAGGACGGCTCAGCCAACCCATCTGGCTATAGCGACCCATCATCACCACATCGTTGACTGTGACCGGGAACCGCCAGTCTACATCCTCGCGCTGGGGGATGTATGCCACGCAATCCTTGTGCGCGCCAAGTAGTTCGCCATGAATCAAAATTCGTCCGCTTTGCAGGGGCAGAATGCCAACCAGCGCTTTGAACAAGGTCGATTTTCCCGCGCCGTTTGGTCCGACCACGGCCACGCGCGCGCCATGCGGTACTTGAAAACTTAAATCACGCATGACGATTTTTTCGCCATAGCCGATGCTGACGTTTACAATTTCGAGCCGATGAGGATTGTGTGTCATTATTCTTCTATCTTACTTCAATCCATCCACTATGCGCGACACATTATGTTTCATCATGTCCATATAAGTCGCGGCCGGCGCACCATCGGTGAGCGACTCAAGATATAAATCATCCACAACCTTCGCGCCGGTCTCGGATGCAATTTGATTCGCCAGGTCTGCGTTCTCCACCTCGCCAAGAAAAATAGCCGGCGCGCCTGATGACTGGATCGCTTTAACAGCAGCTACAATTTCCTGCGCCGATGCCCCCGCCTCAGAACTGAAACTCGGCAGGATCGTATCCACAATTTCAAAACCATACCGCTCGGCAAAATATCCCAGCGCTTCATGGTTGGTCACCAGCAAGCGCCGCTCGGCGGGGATGGTGTTGACCCGCTCCACGATCCACATATCCAAATCTTTAAGCTGGGCAATATAGGCTTCTGCATTGGCCCGATAAACTTCCGCGCCTTCGGGGTCAGCTTCAACGAGTCCATTGCGGATGTTTCCGACATAGGTGATGACGAGATTTGGGTCCAGCCACATGTGCGGATCACCCGCCTCATGCTCTGACCCCGCACCTGCACCAGTCTCGTTGACATGTTCCCCCGCCGGATGAGGTTCGAGTCCCGCCGCCGCTTCGATCACCAGATGCTCACCGCCTGCGTTTTCGAGCAAAGGTTCGATGAAGTGTTCGTATTCCACGCCGTTCAAAATCAATACGTCACTTTCAGAAATTTTCGCCACATCCGATGGAGCGGCTTGATAGGCGTGCGGGTCTGCGCCGATGGGGAGCAGGGAATCCACGGTTAGGCGGTCGCCTGCCACATTTTGGGCAATGTCCGCAAGGAAGGAAGTGGAGGCAAGAACTCTCACAGCATCGTCACTGCTTTGAGGGACCGACCCGCAGCCGGTTAAGAAAAGAGCCGCGAGGGTTAATATCATTAATACGGATTTGAAAACCTTATTCATTAATCAGCCTTTTTTTCATACCATAGAGGGCATGGGGTGGTTTATTTTATTAGCGGCAATTTGCACACAGGCCGAAAAGCTGAAGCCAATGTTCGTTGATCTGGTAGCCCGTTTTCTTTGAAATGGATTTCGTCAATGCTTCAAGATCGTCACCTTCGAAGTATTCCGCCTGCCCGCAATTCTGGCAAAGCAAAAGATGCTGGTGTCCCTGGCCCATTGAGATAAAAGCCTGGCATCCCATCGGCTGGTGCACGCGTTGAATGAGATGCAGTTCTTCAAGTTTTTCCAGCGTGCGGTAGACCGTGACCAGCCCCAACGCACGATATTTTTTCCGCCCAAGGTCGTACACTTCGAGAGGGGTGAGGGCATGTGTGGATTTCGCCACCATCTCCACAACGGCGCGGCGCGCGGCGGTGATGCGGTATCCATTTTCGTGCAGCTGGGCAAGCCAGGTCTCAGCGGACATAGACGCTCTTTTCGGTAATGAAAATCATTATCAATAACTATAAACGACAAAGGAGGGCTTGTCAAGCGGATTTTCACCTCCCCTTTCGAATCGCAGTTTGTAAATGAACTTGCGGTAGAATCGCCCGGCAGGATCCTATAAAATCATCGAATGGCCATCCCATGTCAAGTATTCGCAGTTTCGTTCTAAGAGGATTAATTTTCCTGGCGGTAATCTACAGCATGGTTGCCGGGCTGTATTATTCCTGGGGCGTTTATAAAAATTATTCCAGCGGCAGGCTGGATTACGTTTCCCAGTGGGAAAGCCGAATGGTCGATTTAAAGAAAGCAATTCCCGCCGGTGAAAAACGGGTTGGATATGCTTCCGATTGGGATCTCACGGGCTTTGACAAAGATTCATATATTGAGTTCATTTTGACCCAATACACGCTCGCTCCTCTTTTCCTGGAAAGAAGCCTGAACCATGAATGGATCATCGTCAATTCGACCTCTTCTGAATTTCTGGGCCGGGTCACGAACCAAATAACCGACCCGTTCACCGTCCGGGACTTTGGAAGCGGAATTTATTTGATCCACAAAGGGGATCAATAATGTTTTTCCTGGCCGTGCTGGCCTTTCTCCCGAAACTGGTCCTTGGTTTTTCGATTGCACACTTAATCTGGGTGGACGGTAGAATTTCCTCCCTGTTGTTGAAATTTTTCATCGGCATTCCCCTTGGGATGGGAATCGCATCCTTTCTTCTATTCTTTTCAAAATGGGCGGCGCTGGATCATCCAACCTGCATCGTCATCGAACTGGCAGTTGTTGCCGCAGCAGCGACTCTCATGCTTCTTAAACGTGGAAATCCGTTTGGAAAGATCACATTCGATATGGACGCCGCCCTCATGAAACAAAACCGCGGCATGCTTGCAATTTTAGTTTTGGCGATCATTATTTCATTGATCGGATTTTTCACCACCGTAATCCTGTATCCCCATGGAAGGGAGGATGCCTGGAGCAACTGGAACCTGATTGCACGTTTTATTTATCATTCCGATGACCTTTCCAACGCCCTTGGCTATATTGAGGCCAGCTCTTTCCCGGGCTACCCCTTCATGATCGGCCTGGATGTTGCCAGCGGATGGATTTTCGTGAACACCGCCACCACACGCATCCCCATTATCCTGGCAGGCTTGTTCACCTTTTCGATCCCCGCGATTTTATTTTTTGGCCTGTTCAAAACCAGGGGAATACGAGTCGCTTCGATCGCCGCGATCCTCGTCATGGGGCCCTGGCTGTCACAACAGGGATCATTCTTGATGTCTGATGTCCCCATGGCCGCTTATTATCTGGGCGCAGGTGTGCTGATCAGCTTATATCATCGCGATGAAGAGCCCGGACTAGCGACTCTTGCGGGGCTGCTTGCAGGTTTTTCGGGCTGGGTAAAAAACGACGGTACTCCCTTTGTATTAATAACTTCATTGATGATGCTGGTTATGTCCCTGAGAAAAAGGGACGCCACCGGTATCATCAGATTCGTCATCGGACTGGCACTGCCTTTGGCAGTTGTATTAACCTATCGGGAATTTCTGGCAGCCCCCGGCAACATTGTGACGAGTGCGGGAGACATGCTGCCCCGGCTGCTGGACGCGGACCGGATTCAAACTGTGTTGGTGTTTTTCTTGAAACAAACCTATCTGTTTGGAAGCCCCGCCTATGCCTACACTCTGATTCTCCTTGCGATCCTGCTCGTCGGAGGGGTTGACTTCAGGAATGAGAATGCCCTTTTCATTGCCCTCATTTTCCTGCTGCAATACGCCGCCTATTTCGCCGTGTATTTGATCACCCCGCTTGACCTTCTCTGGCACCTCAACTCATCCATGCCGAGGGTCTTCGTACACATAGCCCCGCTGCTTGCATTCGCCGTGTTCAGCCTGGTGCGCAAGCAAAACCTTTTTCCGCTCAAACAGCAACCTAGTGCCGCTACTTCCAAACCCACTGTGGATTAAAGCCTTTTATATCGAGATCTATAACTTCACCAGTCTCGATCTCGATCACCTGCAGGCGGGACTCAATCGGGAAGGATTCCAAAAGATACATGTCGTAAAGCAAATATCTGCCATCCGGCGACCAGTTCAAACTTGCGTGCAAAATATCTGGTACGTCGGTGATCACCCGCGCGTCACTGCCATCGGGGCGAATCAACCAGATTTGGTCGCCGCGTGGAACGGAAAGGTCACGCCGCACAACGGCGATCATCTCACCGGTTGGCGACCAGGCCGCCAAAATATTTTCCACACCGTCGCTTGGGTTTAGATTTGTCAACTTTTCCGATTCAAGATCGTACAAAAACAGCTGCGTAACAAACTGCTCATTCTTGATCACCACGTCCCGCATCAAAATGGATTTACCGTTCGGCGACCACATTACAGCAGCGCCCAGAATATTTTCGATCACGCGGCTTTCACCATCTTCAAAATGATACAACCGGATACCCTGCGGTGTGGCATAGCTCAACCACTCGCCGTTCGGCGACCAGCGCGGATTTGCCCCAGGCAGCTGCGATTCCTGGAATACAGGCAGGTCTTCCCCCGTATCGATATCGATCCACCACAAAGTGGAAAAGCCGCTTGCATTATTATCAAGGCTCATATGCTCATACGCCACGCGGCTGCCATCCGGCGACCAGACCAAACCTGAACAAATGGCGTCCGGGCATTCCGTTAACTTTTTATCATCCATGCTGGCAATATCGATCAGGCGGATCTCATTTTCAAGTTCATCGGTTTGGACGACATACACCACGCGGGTTTGATCGGGCGAGACGGAATAATCGACCACACTGGCTGTTGGCTGCGTCATCGCTCGCGACTGTTTCTTTTCATAGTCCGTGATGAACAATTGTTTGACTCGTTTTTCATTTTCGGCGAGATACAAAACCTGCGCCTCATTTATGGACCCTTGAACTGGTGCCGCTAAATCGAAATTTTCCTTCGCCCGTACCGTTGCGCCCCACGTCAGCCCAAAGCCAAGCAGCAGCACGATCACCGCACTGACGAGCGGCATGACAGGCGCGAGTCGATCCAAAAAGCCAATGCGGTCAAACAGTCGGCGGCTGTTCACCATCAACAGGCCAATGACAATCAACACAACTGCCAGCCCCAGGCTGAAAGAAACGATCAACGCCAGCCCAAGCAGAATGCGGTTGATGGCAATGGCAACCAGCAGGATCGCAATCGCATCCGGGCATGGAACGAGTCCGCCGCTGATGCCGAGGGCAATGAGCGAGCGCCATGTGATCGCTTCCGGCACATTATGCGAGTGCATCTTTCCATCGCCATGATGATGCAAATCTGCGGAAGGCTTTTCCACTTTGACCCCGCCGGACGCTTTTTTCGCCGGAGAAGGAGCCAGTGAATATTTTCTCCTATTCCTTTCGCCGCCTTGCGCAGGCTTGAGCGATTTGCGCCAAAACAAAAACCGCTGCCACAGCAGATAAAATCCCAGGCCCAGGATGAGCAAACCGGAAAGGATTTCAAGGAAGGGAATGATCGTGGTGGGGAGGATGTACTGGGAAGCCGCAAGGGTGATGATGCCAAGCAAAAACACAGACCCGGTATGGGTCAATGTCACAACCGAACCAAGGGCAATCGCATGCCATGTTGTGCCGCGCGAGCCGACGAGATACGCTGCAACGACCGTTTTGCCGTGCCCCGGCGTTAATGCGTGGAGAGCGCCGAGCGCCAGCGCGATCACGAGCGCAAACAGATAGAACGAAATGGAAAATTCCTTTTGGCGGACGAGGTCAAGCAGAATTTCCTGCGGAGTCTGCTGCGCCAGTTCAGGGACAACCTGTTCAGCGGCTTCGGTGACAACATCCTTCTCCTGTCCGAATGGCAGGGCGGGCGTGCCGCTGTCCCAGGCCGTCAGCAGGGTGGTGGGGTCGGAAATGAGATTTCGGTTCTGGATGATGTCAATCTCAAGGATATTGCTCTTCTGGGTTGGGAAGAGAAACGCCGTATCCTCCGTTGCCGTGAGGTAAAACCAGTTGATGGATTTCGTTTTCTCCATCCCATTTTCAAGGATCAATCCACGGGCGTTGTTCGCGTCCTGCGGCCACACAGCGGACAAGTTCAAAGTGATGAATTCCTCGCCCGCCTGGAAATTTCTCAAGTCCGTGGGAAGCTGGATGGAATCCATCAGCAGGGGTAAAGGCTTATCGTCGAGCGTGGAAGTTATCAGCGCGGCGCGAGCGCTTCCCCACGTTTCCGCTTCCACCTGGCTGAGAGCGCCATCCTGATTCGAATCCATTTCATTCCACAAATAATTCGTCAACAGTGGGCCGGGTTTCATAACCCATTCGATGTTCAATCCAGCTTGAGAGATCGTGACGTTAATAGTGTGCGCATAAATATCAGCAGGGTGCGCTTTTGCCTTTGTGAACGTGGTAGTGGTTAAAATGAAAACGAGCAGGGGGATGAAAAATTTTTTTTGAAATCTCATGGAAGCCACTGCGGCATGAGGCCCTGGTTAAGGAGAAGGGGCTCGCTGAAACCCGGTTGCCATAAACCGATTTCGGGGTTGAAAACACCGCGTAATTTGAATTGCTGAAAGAGAATAGCATTGCCCCACGGATCCCACTGCGGCGAGTTGTAGGTGTAATCCTTTTGGTTCGCGATGACAATGCCTTCGAGCATGGCGGGGTTAAACAACCAGAGAATCTGCGAGGGTTCGTCTTTGCCTGCGCGAAAACCCAAAAGCGCCTTCTGTTCCAGCGGCGACCAGGCCAGGGAATAATACGAATAATCGCTATCGTCGTTCGCGCCAAGCAGGGTTTGTGATTCGTTCAAGGCAATATCCACAAAACGGACCTGCGTCCGCAATCCATTTTCGGTTTGCTCCACGTTGGTGAACAACATTTGGTTTGAGTCAGGCGACCAGGCAATGGGTCCGCCCGTGTTGGATTCAAACACGTATTGTTTTTTCTGCTTCAAATCGATCATATTGATACGGTCTGTGAGGCCGTCGAAGGAGGCGAGTCGATTCGAATCCGGCGACCAGGCGGGGTTGTATCCTAAAATTTGCTGGTCTTCATAAAGGGGGTCGTTCCTTCCACCCTGCAGGTCCAAAAGCCAGATGCGCGGAGAACCAAAGGGAAGGTCGGGGGTGGGACCTGAGGCTTCACGGGAGTAGGCAATCCGAAGGGTGTCGGGTGAAATGACCGGTGTGGTGCAGCGGTCGCGTCCGCAATCCAGCAGAAGGGATGCATCGTTCCCGGCGCGGCTCACCCGCCACAAGTCAACGCCACCTTGCGTATTCGCCGCGGTAAAGATGATGAATTCACCGGTCCGCGCCGCATCGAAGGAAATGACCTTGGTACTTTCATCGGTGAGTCGCCGCGGGGGATTCTTTTTCAAATCCATTACCCAGAGGCTGCTTTGTTCAGCATCGGTCACCAGATAAACCACCAGCGGGTCGCGGACCGTGAATTCCCGGACGTATCCTTTTTTCAATTCACGGCCTGCGGCAGTGACAACGTCCGGGTTGAGAGTCATTTTGTAAACGGTATCCAGTTCGAACGGTCGGATGGGAACGAATTGAACAGTGCGTGCGTCGATCCATTCGAGATATCCATCCAACACAGGGTCAACCGAAATAAGGGATGAGGCCATCTCGAAATCGACCGCTTCAGAGAAGGTTAGTTTGATGGTTTGGAAGGGGGCGATCACTCCATCACCCGGCAGGTTGGTTGAAACGCGAACACCTGCGTAAGCTCCAAACAGAACGACCAGGCTGACAAGAACTGCCAGAAAGCCAAGGATACTCCCCGCAGCAGTATCCAGATTCCATCTGAATTTCATGGGTAAAGATAGGGCTGGTTGGGAACGGGCACTGCTTGAACCGATTCAGCCACGACCATCGGCACATCCCTGCCATTAAGCGTAACGGATTTGATGCTGCCTTTTACCAACACCCATGAATCCTGTTCGAGCGTCGCGGCGCCTGTCCATTCGGCGGGCATGGCAACTGCAAACCCGTCCGCCGAACAGCACGAAACCACAAAACGGCTGACAAAGAATTGATTCTCGCTCAGCGTCTCATCGAAATAAACAAAACCGATCACAGACGCCTCCTGCCCCACAAACTGGGAGGTGTCATCCTCGTAATTGAAAAGCTTGAGCCAATCCAAAACGTTGCGCTCCTCCGAGTCCGTTTCAAAGATCTGCGCCGACGAATCCGCACTGACAAGCGGCGAGTTGGTATTGAATCCCTTCGTGGCAAACGCGGAAGAATCCAACGGCCGCGCGGGGATGAGTACGCCGATCAACAACGGCACGAGCATGAACCATAAATTAATCGGAGCGGGCGCATGGTCGTGTTCATGGTCATGGTCGTGTTCTTCTTCATTGTCATGCTGACGCGAACGTTTGATCTCCGCGAAGATGACCTGAGCCAGCACCGCGAGAAAGACGATCCCAAAGAACGTTAGTGGAATGAAGCGGCTGTTGATATACCAGGTCAACTGGCCGTTTGCGGCTTTGGAGGCGAGGAAAACGCACAACCCCAACAGCAGCAACCCCTGGAAAGAGCGATACATTCTTGTTTGCACAAAATCCCTACGGCATCAAATAATTGAAGATCAACCCGGAAAGCAGGCTCATCATAAACGGAATGGCGACGATATAAAACACAGAACGCCGTTTGAAAACCTGTAAATACATCAGCACACTTTTAATATCCACCATCGGCCCAAAGACAAGGAAGGAAAGCACCGAGCCGAAACTGAACGTGCCCACAAACCCCAACGCAACGAACGCATCCACTGTGGAACAGATCGAAAGCAGAATCGCCAAGCCAAGCATTACCAGCACTGAGAGCACAGGTCCACTGCCAACAGTCAGCAGAACCGATTGCGGGATGAAGGTCTGTAAAGCCGCCGCCAATACCGACCCCATGACGAGGTAACGCCCCATTTCGAAGAATTCATCGGCGGTGATCAAAAAGGCTTTGCGGATTTTTTCGACGAAGGAATCATTGATTTCAACATGGCCATGATCGTGCTCATGGGAATGCGTCAAAGCGGGACGCAGTACATTCGCCGCCTCTTTTTCGACCGAGAAAATGAGTCCTGTTACGATGGCAATCAACAAGCTGAGACTCATCCGCCAAAAAAGCATCTGTCCCCAGCCAAACGCCGCCGCCGTGCTCAAGATGACAATCGGATTCAGAACCGGCGCAGCCAGCAAAAAGGAAATCCCCGCCGAAAGCGGAAGTCCCTTATGAAAGAGCCTGCGAGTCAATGGCACCACCCCGCACTCACAAACGGGAAATATCATGCCCATGAATGCTCCACTCACTGCCGCTGCAACCGGGCGGCCGGAGATCCAGCGGCTCATCTGGTCGCGATCAAGGAACACTTCCACCAGACCGGAAGCAAGCGTCCCGAGTAAAAGATACGGAACCGCCTCCACAAAGATTCCGAGAAAGACCGTGGCAAATACGTTTAAGCGGCCCCACAGCCAGGCAAAGAATCCCGCAGGAATCATGCTGGCGGCAACGATCGCCAGAATGCCCAGGGCGATGAGCAAAATCAATTTGCGTGACAGGCGGCTGGCCGTTGTTGCAGTTTCCACGGAGTGATTATAACCATGAATGAATTAAGCCCGCCTGAAAAGAAAGACTCTAAAGAAAAATCTTTAGAGTCTTTTGATACACAGGCATGGGTTGCAACGACGGAAGTCGTTATTGCGGTTTTTACTGGGGAGCCCCCTCGATGGGATAACCTTTTCCATACCATTCCTTCAAGCCGCCCGTCATACTGGTGGCGTTATATCCTGCGGCCAGCAAAATATCGCGCCCTTCCTGGCTGCGGTTCCCGGAACGACAGACCACGAGAATTTCCCTGTCCTTCGGCACTTCGTTGATGCGCGCTGGCAATTGGTCGAGAGGAATCAAGGTTGTATTCGGCGCATGGTACTCATCCCATTCTTCCTGGGTGCGGACATCAAGGACAAAGGCTCCGCCTTGATACATTTCAAAGGCTTCATCCACACTGACTAGACTGGTTAGTTTGCTGGTGCCTCCAATGCCCGCCGATGCGATCAAATAGACAACAAAGGCAACGAACAAAACCATTGCCAGCTGCACCGCGGGGCGGCGCAACATTGTGGAAAATCCGCTGCGGGTTCCGAGACTGCTTCTTTTTGTATTTTTTCTTCGAGACATTCTTTCCTCATGTGATTTTGGTCTGTTTCAGAGACGCACAAGTGTGAAGTATTCTTACATAGATGTCACAAATAAAACATACCTACGTGAACGACTTCAGCGCAGTATCCTGGTCGGTATGGATTTCAAAGAAGAGTTTAAGGCCGACCATTTCCAACACCTGCTCAACCGGAGGCTGAGGGTTGAGCAGTTTCACGCGCGCGCGCGCAGCATCATCCTCCTCCCTGTTGATGGCCTTGAAGGAAGGCCTGCCCCCATCCTTTGATTGCACTGAAAGGCCGGAGAATATCTTCACCACCGCATGCAAAGACATCAACCCCGCGCTGCTTACGTAGGGAACCCTGCTTAAATCGATCAGAAGGTTCCGCGCCCCCTCATCGTAGGCTTCCTGCGCCTTGTCGATCACATCGGTGTAGGTGGATGAGTCGATGTCGCCCATCAATTGCATCACAGTCACCGGGATGCTGCCTTGTTCTTTGGAAAAGGAAATCTGCATCATATTCTCCTTACCTGAAATTGAATTCCTCGAAATGGATATTTTCCCGCGAAACCCCGGCCTCCGCGAATTTCTTTTCAAAAGCCTGCACCATCGGGAGCGGGCCGCACATGTACACATGATGTCCCCGAATATCACCGCCTGCGTTCTTGACGATGTCGTCCACAGTCAGCGAGCCGTGCACCGCGGAAAAACGGATATACGGTTTGAGGCGGGGATATTTCGTTACAATTTTCTCGATCTCATCCACAAATATAGCCTCATCCTTGTGGCGCACTGTGTAATAAAAATCCACATGATGGCTCAGGTCGTCTTTCAGGTCGCGGATGAACGAGAGGAACGGTGTAATGCCGATGCCACCCGCCACCCAAATCTGCTTCGGCCCGCCTGTTCTGTAATCGAACATCCCATACGCGCCTTCAACGATTGCATCGGTTCCCGCCTTCAGATTTGCAAATAAGCGGCGCGTAAAATCACCGCAGGCTTTAATGGTCAGGCGTAATCCATCCTCATTCGGCGCGCTGGAAATGGTGAAAGGATGCGATTCATTCAATCCCTTTTCGAGGAAACGCACGAACAGGAACTGTCCCGCGCGGTGCTTTGTGATCGAATCCTTCTTCGGCCGCAGCACAACCTCGGTGGTGGAACTGTTCGGGTGGTTCACAGCCTCCACGGTATAAGGTACGTATTTTTTAAAGAAACGTCCAAGTAGCTCCGTGTATAAATAGGAACCGATTCCAAGGAATACGAAGACCTGGTTCCAGTTGATGGCAATTTTGGCGGTGGGCGCATTGACCGTGATGGAGTGCAGGTAGCCAAGAATGAAAAAGATGCCGATGAAACGATGCAGTTTCTTCCAGCCTTCGTAGGTTTCGCCAGTCATGCGGTTCAGGAAGGGAATTCGCGGCGCAAGCGTCGGCAGGACGATGGAAACGATGCCCGAAAAGGCAATGATCGCCAGGTAATTACCGAGCGCGAGATCGAACACATGCAAAGGCACGACGAGCAGATGCACGAACAGGATCAAAAATGCCGCAGTGGAGGTGTGCCGGTGAGTCAGATACATCTTATCCAGACCGCCGAAATAAGGCTCTGCCCAGCGCGGACGAGTGGAAAGAAACAACGAGAACGACATCAGCACGAGCACCAGAGAACCAAGCGTCATGCCCGCAAGATAACGGGCATAATTTTCAACGCCCTCGCGCTCAGGCGGGAATATCAGCCAGATGAAAATAGTGAGAAGAACAAGCAGGATAAAAACGAGATTGCCGGCGTTTTTCCTTTTCATTGCAAGGGACCTTTCATCAATTAATGGAATCAATAGCGATGCAGTCAACCTGCATCGCCTTTGATGGACTCGCGTCTAAAAAGATTCGATGGCTTTTTGCTTATCGGTGAAAATCTCGAAGAAGGTGGTAAAACCGACCATATCCAGCACGCTCACAACCTCCGGGCGCGGGTTTAGCAATTTGATATTCTTTTGCAGCCCGCCTTCACGGCCGCGGTCCATCGATTTAAGCGCCGACCAGCCCTGCTCGGGGTCGGGAGAACTTTCACCGTTCAACAACATGGCAATGGCATGCAGCGAAACCAGCCCCGCGCTGGAAATGTAGGTCAGTTCGCCCATATCCAGAATAATATTCTTTACGCCTCCGCCGACCACCTCCTGCGCCTTCATGATCAAGTCCTGGTACGACTGGCCATCCAACTGACCTGTTATTTTCAACGTAGTCACATGCCCCTGTTCCTGTAAAACCTCAATTTGCATGGCGTACTCCTCCTGTTGAGTAATGCCCAATTATAAACCCGCTTTCCGTTTCAACCGCGCAAGGCGATGGTCGATTTCACCCAGCCAGTGTTTGCGGATATAGACGGGCAGGTCCGCTCTTTCCACTACACTGCGCGCCAATTCTGTCCACTGGATGGAAGCCGCCGTATCGCGCACTTTATGCTCATAATATTTCGCAAGCTCAATGTAGGCATAGACATGACCTTTGCCCGCGGCGTCCTCCCACAACCGAATGGCCTGATCCATATCCCCGCGTTTCTTTTGCAAAATGGACAACCGCTTCACCGCCATACCGAAATCTGCCTCTTCCAACCCAAGCTCGAGTCCACGCTCGAACAGACGGGCGGCTTCATCCCAATGGCCAAGGTCTTCGAATAATTTACCGAGCGCAATAAAATCGAGGCCATGCTCCACCCGTCCATTGTATGGGTCATCGAGCAATTCACTGACGTGACCCAGCAGGGCGGCCATCGCCACCACGTCCATGGCGTTGTGGTAGAACACACCACCCAGCGGACGCGCATCCCCACTGCGGAGATAATCGAAATACAGCCAGGGAATTTCGTAGCCGGGCACTTCTTCGGATGTGCGGGTGAAACCAAGCACATGCTCTTCGAGATATTTCAAGGCGCGTGAGGGGAGCCTGTCCCGCCACAAGCGCCTTGCCAAAGGCAAGAGGTCAAGATGAACATATCCTTTGAAGGGGACAGGAATGCGATGCAGTGAATAACGGGTGACAAGTAATGGGGCATCGAAGGCTTTACCGTTGAAAGTGACCAGGCCCTCGCAGGGCGCAAGAAAATTGATCAACGCTTCGAGCATGGCGGGTTCTTCGGATGGGTCGCGCAGGAAGAATTGCTGTAAAACAAATTTATCATCAACAAACCGCGCTGCGCCAACCAGAAAGGCATAGGTTCCCGTGCCGCCGGAAACGCCGGAGGTTTCGGTATCCAGAAAGGCGAATTTGGAAATGGGCAGGCTGGTGATGCGCGTATCGTTCGCCCATTGCGATATCAATGAAAGAGGAAAGTCAGAATAGGGGGAAATGTTTCCGTGCAGATAATCCCTGTCAAAGGCCTGCTCGGTGACGAAGGCCTCGCCGCGGGGGGTGTGGACAAATGTCCCAGCCACGACCGAGTCAATGGTGTGGCTGACAGTTTTCGTCGGAGTCGGCACCGTCCCCGTAGGGGGAAGCGAGCTCCCCGTCTTTACGCCGAGGGATTTCAGTTTGTCTGCAAGCGAGGACATGTGTCTATTTTATCCCCAAACATCTCTCGTGCCGAAAAGACCCTTGGGTCTGTATGATCAGAGGTTGTTTGCGTTCTTGTTGCTGATCGGTCTGGCGATAATGAAGAGCCTGCCCCAGCTGAGATTGCCTTCGTTTTCGATGCAGGTTTGCAGGGTGAGGTGATAGTCGCCGCGATAAACTTTGTTGAAGAGGTCGAGGGCGCTGAGCGTTTCTTCCGTGGCAAGGTCTTTGAAGTAGCTGTAGGGACTGAGGGGATCGGTCGCTTTATATTGAAGGAGATTTTCCACCACAAAGCCCTGAGTGCGGCCATCGCCATAAATAAGGATGATGGTGTCGCCGGGTTGTAACTGTGAAAATGTGGCGCCTGCCAGATGGTTGTGCGCCAGCAGACCGAGGTTTCCCACTTCAGATGCCATGCTGAACTGCGTGACGACTGAATCTTCACTGGATACATACCCGGGATTTTCATGCGGCTGCTGAACGATTGGGAACGCGATCCGGCCTTCCACATAAACACCGCGCAAGGCATTGGGGTCGCCATCCTGAACACTTTCAATAAATGAAGGCAGGCTTAAAGCCTCCATTGCAAAGGCTCGTGCCGGCAGGGTCAGTGCGTAGGCAAGGACAAATAGCAGCGTGATTGAAAATAATTTTGTTTTCGGTCGTACAAGTCGAATTCTGGATGCCATGAAAATATTCCTTCATCAGAAGAGCATCCAGATTCTTTTGCGCTTAATTTTTGGGAAGGGCGGTGGAATCAGGGAGGCTCGTCTTCGGTGACCTGGCAATCATGGCCGCGCGGGTGCGGCTTTAGACCCAAGGTTTTGCGTCCCTGCCTTTCGACAGATTTGCCTTTATCGGAACGATCCACTATTAATGTTCGAAACAAAACAGACCCGGCGCATTGCACCAGGTCCGCGGAGGGGAGAATCCAGAATGGAGTCTTCGGCGGCCTGGCGATCCTGGTTGTTTTCACAACGGTAGACCCGTGGCTTTGCGTCGCCGTCTTTCGACGGGTTTGCCTTTATCGGATTTGTTTTCGACTTTAGTGTAGCACGAACCGGAGCTGCCGCGGTTTTCAATTTCGTTTTTTCGGCCTTTCAATTTCGCAATGACGTTTTTTCCGTTATACTCGCATGCATGCAAAGACAGTTTGTGGAAACAAATCATATAAAGTTGCACGTATTGACCGACGGACCAAAAAACGGACCGTCGGTCATCTTGTTGCATGGTTTTCCGGAATTCCATTACGGGTGGCGGAAACAAATCCCAGCCCTGGTGGGGGCGGGATTCCACGTCATTGTGCCGGACCAGCGCGGGTATAACCTTTCCGATAAACCGAGACAGGTTTCGTCATACGATGTCGATAATCTTGCAAAAGATATCATGGGGCTAATCGATCATTTTGGAGTCGAGAAGGCTCTGCTTGCGGGACATGATTGGGGGGCGGTGGTTGCATGGACGATTGCATTGAATTACCCGCAGCGGTTGAAAAAACTTGCGATATTGAATGTGCCCCACCCGGACGTGATAACGCGGTATATTCTCGGAAACCGCGAACAGCGAAAAAAATCCTGGTATGTTTTCTTCTTTCAGATCCCCTGGTTCGTGGAGTGGATTTTGGCCAGGGATGATTTCCGCAACATGAAGCGGATGCTGGCTGGTTCAGGGCGAAAAAGCACGTTTTCCGCCGTCGATTTTGCGGAATATAAAAAAGCCTGGGCTCAGCCCGGCGCGTTGACAGGGATGCTCAACTGGTACCGCGCCATCGTGCGGCGCAGTTTCAAATATGTGTTTCAAAGAAAGCTTCCTGCACGGCGGGTGAAGGTCCCGGTATTGATGTTGTGGGGCAAACAGGATGCGGCGCTCAGCCATGAAATGGTGGAACCGTCCATGAAATTGTGCGAGGTGGGCGAGGCGGTCATCTTCGAGAAGGCCACCCACTGGGTCCAGCACGATGAAGCGGATGAAGTGAATAAACGATTGATCCAGTTTTTTAGCTGAAAGAGTGCGTCGCACTAAATTTTCATAGGTAAATTCATGCCAATTCTTGCCCTTGTATTGCTTTTCCTGTCCGCATCCATGCACGCGCTGTGGAATCTCCTGCTGAAAAGCGCGGATGAAAAATATATTGCCATGGGCTGGCAGGTGATATTAAGTGGGATTTTCTCGCTGGTATTTATTTTCTTCACGGGGCTGCCCCCAAAAGAGATGTGGCTGTTCGCGGTGATCAGCATGATCCTGGAAGCGATCTACTTCATTCTGCTTTGCATCGCATACAGCGACCATGATTTTTCGCTGGTCTACCCCATTGCGCGCGGGGCAGCGCCCGCCCTGTTGGTGCTGTGGTCAGCGATATTTTTACGCGAGCAGTTGACGGCAGCCGGATATCTGGGACTTGCCATGATTACGGGCGGCATCATCGTGACGGGGGCGACGACTCTTTTGCAGAACAAAAGCGAAAAGCCGCACTTAAGGGGCATTCTCACGGCTTTGTCTGTGGCATTGATCATCTCGATTTACACCTTCATTGACGGGACCGCCGTCAAAAACGGACCCGCCCTGCCGTACGGATTGTCCATGTTTGTGATGGTCCCGTTCGTGACGACGCCCTATCTCACCCGCAGGTATGGCTGGGGTCACTTTGCGGATATGTGGAATAAAAAGCGCGGGTATTTGCTGCTGGGCGGTGTGCTGGGGTTGGTGGCCTATATGCTGGCCTTATTTGCTTATACTTTCGCGCCGCTCAGTTATTCGGGCGCGATACGTGAAGTAAGCGCAGTGATTGGGGCCTTCCTCGGTTGGAGGTTCTTAAAGGAGGAAATGGGCGGGATAAGGGTGGTTGGGTCCGCGATTGTGTTTGCCGGGGTGATGGTCATCGCAGTGTTTGGGTGAGGGATCTGGCCGGGATCCGGGGGCAGGCCCGGGGTGGTCAGAGGCGGTTTTTCATCCAATTAATTATGGAGATTTGTCATGGTTTTCATTTCGTTTACAGGTTACTTTTAGCGGTTGAATCCTCCCGTGAAAGCGGGTAAGATATGAATGCCATGATATGGATTTTGGCTTTGTATTTTCTGGCGATTTTCGCCCATCCAATCAGCCAGCCTGATGGGTACCAGCGTACCTGTCAGGCTTTTTTCATCTTAATGCCAAGGAGTAAAAATGCAGACACCGTGGGAGTATCGGTATGCGCATCGCATGAAAAAAATGGGGAGTTCGATCATCCGTGAGTTGTTGAAGTTCACCGAACAGCCCGACATTATCTCGTTCGCAGGCGGGCTTCCCGCGCCGGAGGTATTCCCGGTGGCGGAATTTCAGAAGGCATGCAACCAGGTGCTGACGGACCAGGGCGCACAGGCTTTGCAATACAGCACCACAGAAGGATACAAACCCCTGCGCGAGATGATCGCGCGGCATACGGCGCGGTACAGTGTGCCGATCACGGCCGATAATATTTTGATCACATCGGGGTCACAGCAGGCGTTGGACTTCATCGGGCGGTTGTTCATTAATCGCGGCGACTACATCGTGGTGGAATCTCCCACGTATCTGGGCGCACTGCAAGCCTGGAACGCGTACGGGGCGCAGTATATTTCGGTGCCTTCGGATGAAAACGGCATGATCGTGGATAAGCTGGAAGAAGCGCTTCGAATCGGACCGAAGTTCATTTACGTGCTCCCGAATTTCCAGAACCCGTCTGGTTCGACTCTCAGTCTCGAGCGCCGCAAGAGACTGGTTCTGCTTGCCGACCAGTACGGCGTGCCGATTGTGGAAGATGATCCGTACGGCCAATTACGGTATGACGGCGAGCACCTCCCTTCGGTGGTGTATTTGGATAATTTCTATCGCCATGACGGCGAGGCGGAATATAGCGGAAATGTGATCTACCTGAGCACCTTCTCCAAGTTGCTTGCACCCGGCCTGCGTTTGGCATGGGTGGTTGCACCGCCGCAGGTGATCCGCAAGCTGGTGATGACCAAACAGGCCGCCGACCTGCATACCTCTTCCTTTAATCAACATGTGGCCTATGAAGTTGCAAAGGGCGGATTTTTAGATGAGCACGTCAAAGTGATCCGCGCCACGTATAAGGAACGCCGTGATGTGATGCTGGAAATGATGGAGGAGATGTTCCCCTCCGAAGTGCATTGGACAAAACCGCAGGGCGGCATGTTCCTGTGGGGAGTGCTGCCCGAAAATGTGGATGCCGCCGAAGTATTGAAAGTTGCCATCGACCGCAAAGTGGCGTTCGTACCCGGCACAGCCTTCCACCCGAACGGCGGCGGAGCCAATACCATGCGCCTGAATTTCTCGTTCTCTTCGCCGGACACCATCCGCGAGGGCATTACGCGACTTGGCACAACCTTGAAGGAGATTTTAAAGAAGAACGGACACAAATAATTCATAATTTGTGATTCGTAAAATACTTCCGCCCTCGAAACTCATAATTCGAGGGCGGATTCGATTTAAATCTGGAAGTAATTCTTTTAAGGGTTGGGCTATCAATACTCCATGGACAACTTCAGAGCTCAAAAGGAGAGACAAGAACGCTTGCAGCATTATGAAATAAGGGAGAGATTACAAGGCAGTTGAATGAAAATTTTCGCAGCGGAGGATAAGTTCCATGAACAGCTGGCAGGCCGCAGCGGAGCCTGAAGCGATAATCCGTCTGATTGCGAAGGCCGGGCAATCTTAATCTGGCATGCTATACTCGCAGAATAAGACATCTTTCCATCGAGGGCTGTGCCATGAAAAAATTATTTCCTGTAGTTATCGTTCTTTTTCTGATCTCCGCTTGTGGGGCGAAAAATACGGGAACGCCTGTGAATGAACCGCCCGCCTCCACCGAACCCGCCATGGAGTTGGCGACTCCGGTTTGCATTTCTTCAGAACCGACCGATAAGGATGTGGAGCGCGCGTTGACTTACACGGAGGATCTATTCAGCGGGGGAGACTGGCAGCGGACATATACTGTTGCAGACGGGCGTGTTTCCGTGACCTGGTTCAGCGACTCGCTGGCTTCCGTTGCTTTTTTGGAAGCACTGATCTTTCCCTGCACCTACGAAGAGCCCGACTTGAATAATTTTTTCAATGATGAGAACTGGCAGGTGATTTTTGCCAACTACGAAAGCTACGCACCGGTTGCCGAATGCAGGACCGATGACGGCCTGCGCCTTTATCAATTCACTGCCGTGGAGCAGGGGTTTGATTACGACATCAAATATTGGGCGGAGAACGATACCGATACGCGCATGATCGGCATGATGATCGTCTTTCCCGCCGAATCGGATGAGCTGATGGACGAGTATTCCAGGGATCTCTTTTCGGATTTAATGAGTTGTCCGTAATAAGCAAACAGGTGACAGTCACTTTCAAAGTGACTGTCACCTTAATAAGGATACAACAAACATGACCTCCCGCTACGACATTCTCTTCCAACCGGTCAAGATCGGACCCGTCACTGCGCCGAATCGTTTTTATCAAGTTCCGCATTGCAATGGATTTGGCTGGCGCATGCCGCAAGGCATGGCAGCCATGCGCGGTATGAAAGCCGAAGGCGGTTGGGGTGTGGTCTGCACCGAAGAGACGGAGATCCACCACACCAGCGATCTTTCCCCATATTTCGAGGGGCGCATTTGGAGCGACGACGATATTCCCGCCTGGCAGTTGATGACCGCGGCCGTTCACAAACATGGCGCACTTGCGGGAATCGAATTGACATACAACAGTCACGACGCCGCGAATTTATATTCACGCGCCTCCGCTTTTGGACCTCGATCCATGGGCATCACAGGCGGAGGCGGATACGAACCCGGTCAGACACGCGCCGCCTCAAAGGATAATCTGAAACAAGTCCGCAAGTGGCACCGCAATGCAGCCATCCGCGCGAAGAAAGCGGGCTTCGATATCATCTACTGCTACGCCGCGCACAACATGACCCTTGCTTTCCACCTCCTCTCCAAAGACAACGACCGCACCGACGAATATGGCGGTTCGCTCGTAAACCGCGTGCGCTTCTTCCGCGAATTGATCGAGGATACAAAAGATGCTGTCGGCGATACCTGCGCGGTTGCCGTCCGCTTTGCAGTGGATGAACTGCTCGGCGCGGACGGCATGCAGCATGAGGGCGAAGCGCAGGAGATCGTCTCCATGCTCGCGGAACTCCCCGACCTGTGGGATGTGAACATCAGCGCCTGGAAAAACGATTCAATTACCTCGCGGTTTGGCGGGGAAGGCCACCAGGAAAAATATATTTCCTTCGTCAAAAAATTAACAACCAAGCCCGTGGTCGGCGTGGGAAGATACACCTCGCCCGATTCGATGGTCTCTGCCATCGAGCGCGGGATCATGGACCTCATCGGCGCGGCGCGCCCTTCGATCGCCGATCCATTCCTGCCGAACAAGATCAAAGAAGAAAAATACGAAGACATCCGCGAATGCATCGGCTGCAACATTTGCGTCACGGGCGATACGCGCTTCGTTCCCATTCGATGCACACAAAACCCAACGATGGGCGAAGAATGGAGGCGCAACTGGCATCCTGAGATCATCGCGCCGAAAAGATCGAACGATGAAATCCTAATTGTCGGCGCGGGGCCGGCAGGGTTGGAAGCGGCTCGAGCATTAGGCCAACGCGGGTATCGAGTCATCCTGGCCGATGCAAATCGTGAAGCGGGCGGGCGCGTTCTGCTCGAATCCCAATTACCGAATCTGATCGAATGGCGCCGCGTCATCGATTGGCGTCTTACCCAGATCAACAAAATCGAAAATATATTTTATTATCCGTCCAGCCCAATGACCATGAAAGACATCCTCGAAGCAGGCGCGCCGCATGTCATCCTTGCCACAGGCGCAGCCTGGCGGCGTGATGGAATTGGCCGAAATATATCGCGGCGCGTTGCCGGTAATGCACAACTGTTCACCCCCAATGATCTCATGAACGGCAATCTGCCCTCGGGCAAAATCCTCATCTACGACGACGACCATTACTACATGGGCGGCGTCCTTGCGGAACTGCTCGCGCAAAACGGATGCGAAGTCACCTTGATGACGCCCGCCCCTGCCATCTCTTGTTGGACGGAATTTACTCTCGAACAGGACCGCATCTACAAACGACTTCTTGATTTGAAGGTGACCCTTCTCCCACATCATGTTCTCGCCTCTCACTCCCCGACATCTGCTACTGTGACCCATGTCATCACCTCCGCTGAAACCACTCTCGCCTGCGACGCCATCGTCCTCGTTACAGACCGCATCCCCAACGATGTGTTGTATCACGAACTCAAACCCGCCCTCGCCGATGGCAGGCTCAAATCCCTGCGTTTGATCGGCGACGCCGAAGCGCCGAACATCATTGCACAAGCCGTTTTCTCCGGCCACCTCGCCGCCCGTGAATTCGACGAAGCGGTTGACCCGGACATGACGCCGTTCAAGGTGGAACGATGATGATGTCGTTGCGAGGAGGGTGCCCTCCCCGACGAAGCAACCTCCCAATTAACATGGAGATTGCTTCGTCGCTCACTGTCGGTCGCTTCTCGCAATGACATCAAAACTCATCCTCGTCACCGGCGCGACAGGTTACATCGCCAGCCGATTGATTCCCCGCCTGCTAGAGTGCGGATACCGCGTCCGTGCCCTGGCGCGCCACCCGGAAAGACTGAAAGCGCGGAAATGGTTTTCCCAGGTTGAAATGGTGCAGGGAGATGTGATGATTCCCGACACTCTCATCCCCGCCTTGAATGGTATCCACACCGCATATTATTTAATTCACAGCATGTCATCCGGGCATGGATACACATCCCTTGAACTCGAAGGCGCGCGCAATTTTGCCAATGCCGCCGAACATGCGGGCATCGAACACATCATCTATCTTGGCGGGCTGGCCGACCCCGAACAACATATTGCCCCGCACATGCGCTCGCGCATCGAAACCGGGGTAACGCTGCGGCAGGGCAAAATTCCCGTCACTGAATTTCGGGCGGGTGTGATCGCTGGCGCAGGAAGCATTTCGTTCGAGATGATCCGTTTCATGACCGAGTTGCTCCCGGTCATTCCCGGTCCCGTTTGGTTGAAGCATAAATCCCAGCCGATTGCCGTGCAAAATATCGTGGATTATCTGCTCGCGGCGTTGACCAACCCGAACGGACGCGGCCAGGTCTTCGAGATCGGCGGGCCGGAGATATTCACCTATCAGAAAATGATGCAAACCTATGCCAGGGTCCGCGGGCACAAGCGAAGTTTCCTTTTGCTGCCGTATGTTCCCGTCTGGTTCATGGCCTTTGGCATCGGCTTGACGACCCCAGTCCCGTATCCCATTGCGTTTGCGCTGGTGGGGGGATTGTCAAGCGACAGCCTGGTGCTGCATGGAGATTCGGGAAAAACCTTCCCGGAGGTGAGGCTGGTCGATTTTGAATCAGCCGTCCGTGAGGCAATGAAGCGTTTGCATCCGCTCGAGATCGAACGGGTCTGGGAGGACGGTCAAAAGCAGGCAGGGAGCCTCAAGCATGAAGGCTTTTTCATTCACCACTGCGAAATGCAGGTGAATGCCGCGCCGGAAAACATCATCGCCGCAATAAAAAGATCGCGCCGTGAAGTTGACAGCCATCTTCTTTCGAATTCTAAATATAGATTTGGAGAAGCCTGGCTCGAATGGCGCGCACACAACGGGAGGTTGACTCAAACCGCATACTTCGCACCGCGCGGCCTGGGCGGTTTTTTATATTGGTATCTTTTGTATCCATTTCATCTGTTTAGATTTTCAAGGCTGATAAAAACCATCAGTGGTACAATCGAATAAATAACGATCAGCAAGCGGCGAAGTTGGTGTAATCCCAACACTGTCCCGCAACTGTGAGTTAGCTGTTAGCTAACAAGTCAGGTCGCCCGCTGCCGGTCGGTTCACCACACTCTCGCGGAAAGGAGGTGGATGACGGCAGAACCTCGAATTGCCTCTCCAGCCTCCCCAGCCCATGCTGGGGATTTTGATTCCAGTACGGCAACATTCATGTTGCCATACGCGAAATGAATTTCGCGTTACAAAATTTAGGAGAAGAAAAATGTTTCGCAAGTTTTTAGTTTTCACTTTACTGCTCGCGCTCTTCATCACAGGATGCGCCCCCGCCTCGACCCCGACCGAAGCGCCTGCTCCTGTTTCTACGGATATTCATCTCACCGACGGCCTTGGCCGCGAGATCAAACTGGACGGCCCCGCCCAGCGCGTGATCTCGCTTGCGCCATCGAATACGGAAATCCTTTTCGCGATCGGCGCAGGTTCGCAGCTGGTGGGACGCGACCAGTTTTCGGATTATCCCGCCGAGGCGGCCGGCGTCACCGATATTGGCTCGGCCTTCGAAGCCTTGAACACGGAATTGCTCGTTTCCTTGAAACCCGATCTCATTTTGGCGGCGGAGATCAATACGCCGGAACAAGTCAAACAGCTTGAAGACCTGGGACTGACGGTTTATTACTTGAGCAACCCGCTCACCCTTGAAGAAATGTACGACAATCTTAAGATTGTCGCCCAATTGACCGGGCGAGAATCCGAAGCCGCCACCTTGATCGAATCGCTGAAGGAACGTGTGGCCGCAGTGGATGAGAAACTCCTGCCGATCAGCTCGCGCTTTAGTGTCTTTTACGAACTGGATGCCACCGATCCCGCCAAGCCTTTCACCGCCGGTAAAGGCACCTTCATCACACAGTTGATCGAACGCGCTGGTGGCTACAACATCGCTTCCGATATTGACGGTTATCCCCAACTGAGCCTTGAACAAGTGGTGGCGGCGGACCCGGCCTTCATCATTCTTGGTGATGCAAGATATGGCGTCAGTGCTGAAACCATCGCGCAGCGCCCCGGTTGGGAAAACCTGAGCGCGGTAAAAAACGGAAATGTCGTGCCTTTCAATGACGATCTGGTCAGCCGCCCCGGCCCGCGCCTGGTGGATGCGCTCGAAGAGTTGGCAAAACTGCTGAGACCGGACTTGTTTCAGTAGTCGAATATTCGAGTGGTCGGATGGTCAAAAAAGGAGATTCAAGAAAACCTGATGCCTGACCACTGATTACTGGTCACTGTCAACTGTCCCCATGCGCCATCCCTATCTCTCCTCCTCTCTCTTTCTTCTGACCGCCCTGCTGCTCAGCCTCGCGATCGGTTCCGTTTTCATTTCGCCGGCGGACGTCTGGCATGCGATTATTGGAACGACAGACAATGAAACCTTCCGCACCATTCTGTGGGACATCCGTCTGCCGCGGACGGTGCTGATCGCGTTGGTGGGAGCGGCGCTGGCAGGCAGCGGCGCGGCCTATCAGGGACTCTTCCGCAACCCGCTGGCGGATCCATTTTTGATCGGCGTCGCTTCGGGCGCGGGGTTGGGGGCGATCATGGCCATGTCCATCAACTGGCCGTACACTGCGCTTGGGCTGTTGGCGATTCCGCTCGCGGCTTTCATCACCAGCCTGTTGACGGTTTATCTCGTTTACAACTTTGCGCATGTCGGTGGAACCGTGCCGACCACAAACTTGATTCTGGCTGGCGTGGCGGTCTCTTCGTTTGCCACATCGCTGACGTCCTTTCTTGTGCTCCGCTCAACCGGTGAAGTTCGCCGCGCGATCGGTTGGCTGTTGGGAGGCGTAAGCCTCGCGGGCTGGGACGCCACGCTGGCGCTCATTCCGTACCTGTTCATTGGCCTGGCTACACTGGTCTTGAGCGGATATGCATTGAACCTCCTGCAATTCGGCGACGACCAGGCCACCCAAATGGGATTGAATGTGCGGCGCGCAAAATTCATCATCATTGCGGCGGCTTCACTCGTCACGGCGGCGGCAGTTTCGTTCGCGGGCATCATCGGCTTTGTGGGACTCATCGTTCCGCATGTGGTGCGCATGTGGTGGGGAGTGGATTATCGCCGTATCATTCCACTCAGCATTCTTGGGGGCGCATCCGCGCTTTTGTTTGCAGATGTGTTATCCCGCATTGTGCTGGCGCCGCAGGAATTACCGGTGGGTATTGTCACTGCCCTGGCGGGTGCGCCCTTTTTTCTGTGGGTGCTGCGCCGTTCGAAAAATCAGGGATTATGGTAGATGAACAAACAAAAAATAAAACACGGATTGGTCATCGTCAATACGGGGAACGGCAAGGGAAAAAGCACTTCGGCTTTCGGCATGCTGCTGCGTTCGTGGGGACGCGGGTTCCGCGTGTGCGTGGTGCAATTCATCAAAGCCGAGACCGGGCAATGGGGTGAGATCAAAGCTGCGAAAAAACTCGGCATTGACTGGTTTGCCACCGGCGACGGCTTCACCTGGACTTCCAAGGACATGGATGAGACCGTCGCCCGCGCGCTTCAAGGCTGGGAGATCGCAAAGGAAAAAATCTCCAGCCGAAATTACGACCTGATCGTTTTGGATGAATTCACCTACGCCCTGCATTTCGGCTGGCTGGATTCGGCTGAGGTGATCGAATGGCTCAAAGCCAACAAACCGGAAGACATGCACCTCGTTATTACCGGGCGGGATGCTCCCAAAGCGCTGGTCGATTACGCCGACCTGGTGACGGAGATGGTCGAAGTGAAACATCCATTTCAAAAAGGGATTCAGGCGCAGGCGGGAATTGAGTTTTAACATGTCATTGCGAGGGCGCTAGCCCGAAGCAATCTCCCGTTGACCAGGAATATCTTATCAACAAACAATGTCTCTTAACCGGAGATTGCTTCGTCGGAAGTGCGTCGTCTCGCAATGACATGACATGGAGAACTTTATGCAACTTGAAGAGATCGTAAAAAGAATTCGCCCGCTGGACGAATCCGCGATGCAAAGCGCGCGCGACCGCCAGAAAATATTGACCAAGCCCGCAGGTAGCTTGGGACGGCTGGAGGAACTCTCGATTCAACTTGCCGGTATGACAGCGAATCCGTTTCCTTCTCTGGAACGAAAAGTTGTGATTGTGATGGCGGCAGATCATGGCGTGACTGTCGAAGGAGTCAGCGCGTATCCGGCAGAGGTCACTTCGCAAATGGTGTTGAATTTTTTACGCGGCGGCGCGGCGATCAATGTGCTGGCGCGTCAGGCGGGAGCGCGGGTGGTGGTTGTGGATATGGGCGTGGCTGTGGAGATCGACGACGAAAGCGGAAAATTGATTCGGCGGAGAGTCGGCGCGGGGACGATGAACCAGGCTCAAGGTCCAGCCATGAGGCGGGAACAGGCATTGGCGTCGATCCAAAGCGGAATCGAAATCGCAGAGTCAGAAATCTCCCAAGGCGCAGACATCCTCGCGACGGGCGACATGGGCATTGGCAATACCACCGCGTCGGCAGCCGTTGCCTGCGCGTTGATGAAACAATCTCCCGAAAGTGTAACGGGGCGCGGCACGGGCGTGGATGATGACGGGTTGAAAAGAAAGATACATGTGATCACGCGCGCGTTGAAGATAAACAAACCAAATGCAGAAGATGCGTTGGATGTTCTTGAAAAAGTGGGCGGCTTTGAGATCGGCGGGTTGGCGGGTGTAATGCTGGCCTCCGCGGCGAATCGCAAACCTGTGGTGATCGATGGATTTATTTCAACGGCGGCGGCGATGATCGCGGCGGCGCTTGCGCCTGCCGTCCATGATTACATGATAGCCGCGCATGTTTCGCAGGAACGCGGCCATGCCATGATGCTGGAATGGCTCGGCTTGAAACCCCTGCTCGATTTGAACCTGCGGCTCGGCGAAGGCACGGGTGCGGCGCTGGCTTTCCATTTGGCTGAGGCTTCAACAAAAATTTTGAAAGAGATGGCAACGTTTGGCGAAGCGGGAGTTAGTGAGAAAGGATGATCATGTCATTGCGAGGGCGATGATCTTTCGCCCGAGGCAATCTCCCTTTTTATTTTGAGATTGCTTCGTCGCAAAATACGCTCCTCACAACGACATAAAATATTATGACTTCAATCATTGCCGCATTTCAATTCCTCACCATCTTCCCCGCGCTCATCAAGCGCATGTTTACCCCGCAGGAGATGGGGCGCGCCGTGGGATGGTTTCCGCTGGTGGGTGTTGTGCTGGGATTCTCTTTGTTCGACGTGAATTACGCCGCGCGTTTGGTCTTCCCTCCAACAGTTGCCGCCGCGCTCACCTTGTCCGCATGGATCATCTTCACCCGTGCCTTTCACCTCGATGGATTCATGGACACCTGCGACGGTCTCTTTGGCGGATTTACCCCTGAACGCCGATTGGAAATCATGAAAGATTCGCGCATGGGCGCGTTTGGCGTTGCAGGCGGGATTTTGGTTTTGCTGATCGAATACTCGGCTCTTTCTTCGACCACAAACCTGTTTCCGTCCATTTTGCTTGCCGCCACGCTGGGACGTTGGGCATCGCCCCTCGTGATCTATGCCTTCCCCTACGCCCGTGAAGATGGACTCGGAATCGAAATGAAGCGCAATGTTCGTTGGCAAGAGGTTGTGGTTTCGACGTTGATCGCAGGAATCACAGCCTGGGTGATGCTTGGCTGGCTTGGATTTGTATTCATGCTCGGCGCGGCCGCTGTCGGATTTCTCACTTCCTTGTATGCCATGCGCCTCCTGCCCGGCCTCACCGGCGATATCTACGGCACAGTAACCATTCTCGTTGAAATGCTTATCCTCGCCGCATTCACCGCTTTCCCAACCTGACACCTGGAACCTGGAACTTGCCTCCCATGAAACTTCTCCTCACCCGACACGGCGAAACGGACTGGAACCTCATCCACCGCTATCAAGGCCAAAGCGATATTCCTTTGAATCAAACCGGGCTTCGGCAGACGAAGCAACTGGCAAAGCGGCTCGCTTCCGAAAAAATTGACGCCATCTATTCCAGCGACCTTTCCCGTGCGGTGGATACCGCCATGGAAATCCTGAAGACTCAAAAAGAGACCATCCCTCTGCAAAAAGATCCCCGCTGGCGAGAGCTTTCCTTTGGCAAGTGGGAGGGACTCAACCACGAAGAGATTCAAGCGCAATGGCACGAAGAAGCCGCAAAATGGTACGCGGATATGGTGAACCTATCCCCGCCCGGCGGCGAGTCACTGCTTCAACTGGCGGAGCGCGTCCAATCCGCTTTGGAAGAGTTGAAGTCAACTCATATGGAGCAAACCGTGCTGGTCGTCACGCACAGCGGAGCGATACAGACTCTCCTTTGCATTCTGCTCGGCATGGATTTGAAACGCTATTGGCAGTTCCGCGTCTTGCAGGCATCGTTGACCATCGTCAGCTTTCATGAGGGCAATGCCGCGTTGAAATTGTTCAACGACACATCGCATCTTGATAAAACGCTCCCGCCGCCAGGAGCAGGTTATTCGGAGACCTCCGAAGTCTGAAGGAAAACTTTATGTCAACCATCACCCTCATCCTCGGCGGGGCGCGCAGCGGAAAATCATCCCACGCGCAAAAGCTGGCCGAAGATTTAAACAAATCGGTCATATTCCTCGCCACCGCGCAAGCGTTCGATGACGAAATGTCCGCGCGGATTCAAAAGCACAAATCCGAACGGCCCTCGCATTGGCAAACGCTTGAAGTTCCATTTGGCATCGCATCCTCTGCCAAACAGACACAATCCGAGGTGGTCATCCTCGATTGCATCACCCTGCTTGTTTCCAATTTGATGATGCAATTCGTAAAGGACGACCTTGTGGACGAAGCGCCGTTCATGCAAGCAGTTCAAACTGAAATGGATACTCTGCTTTTGGCCATCGGCGAATCGAATCAACATTGGATCATCGTCTCGAACGAGGTCGGCATGGGACTCGTCCCGCCCTATCAAATGGGACGGGTGTATCGCGATGCCCTCGGCGGAGTCAACCAACAGCTTGCGCGCGAAGCGGATCAAGTAATCTTCATGGTGGCCGGAATTCCCATGAATATAAAAACAGGCACGTAGACACGAAAAAAGGTAAGTACATATGCTCAAAATTCAAAATCTCTCTGCCTCCTATCACGGACATCAAGTGTTGCACGAAGTTTCCTTTGACGTCAACAGCGGCGAAGTGCTTGCGCTCATCGGCCCCAACGGCGCGGGAAAATCCACCATCATTCGCGCCGCGAGCGGTGTGATTCCATCAACAGGACAGGTCCGCACCAACGGCGATGATTTTCATTCGCTCACGCCCATGCGGCGGGCCCGCTATCTTGCTGTTGTGCCTCAGGCGATTTCACTGCCGCCCGCTTTCACGGTTTGGGAAACGGTCTTGATGGGCCGCACACCACACCTGGGTTTTCTCGGCAACGCCTCTTCCCACGACGAGGAGCTGGCGCGCCAATCGTTGAACAAGGTCAACGCTTTGGCATTTGCCGATCGCCGTGTTGGCGAATTATCGGGCGGAGAAGCCCAGCGTGTGTTGCTCGCCCGCGCCTTGTGCCAGTCCACGCCGATCCTCTTGCTCGACGAACCCACCGCACACTTGGATTTGCAATATCAAGTCAGCCTGCTCGAGTTGGTCCGCGAACTGGCGCACACCGAAAATCTCGCCGTGCTCATCGCCCTGCACGATCTCAACCTCGCCGCTCGTTACGCGGACAGGGTCGCCCTGCTCGTCGGCGGACATCTCACCTCCATCGGCGCCCCACGCGAAGTGCTCACCGCCGAAGCCATCTCCCACGCCTACTGTCTTCCCGTCCACGTTGTCGAACACCCCTTCATGGATTCCCCTTTAGTCCTGCCACAATAAAAAAACCTGTTCACCGCCAAGCGCGCTAAGACCACCAAGTTTAAAAGATTTTTCTTAGCGCCCTTCGCGTGCTTTGCGGTTCAAAGAATTTAGTTTTACCCCAAAACTCCATCCCACCACACCCAACTGTGTATAATAGGCTCACGAAACAAAAATCCCCTTTCGTGACACTTTGTGGTAAATAAAAAAACATGCTGAAAATTTACAACACCCTCACCCGCAAGACCGAAGAATTCCAAACCCTCGAACCGAACCTCGTCAAGATGTACGTGTGCGGAGTCACGGTTTACAACGACGCGCACGTCGGCCATGCCATGTCTGCGCTGGTCTTCGATATCATCCGCCGCTATCTTGAATATCGCGGCTACACCGTCAAACACGTGATGAACTACACCGACGTGGACGATAAGATCATCAACCGCGCCAAACAGCTCAACGAAGACCCGCTCAAACTATCCCAGCGTTACATCGAAGATTACACCAACGATCTCAAGAACCTAAACATCCTGCCCGCCACATCCTATCCGCAGGTCAGCAAGACCATGCCGCTCATCATCGAATTCATTCAGGGCCTCATCCAAAAGGAAGCCGCATACGCCGCGTCCAATGGCGATGTCTATTTCAGCGTGACCAGTGACGATGATTATGGCAAACTCTCGGGCCGCAAATTAGACGATATGCAGGCAGGTTCACGCATCGAAGTGGAAGAAGCGAAAGATCACCCAATGGACTTCGCTTTATGGAAAGCTGCAAAAGAAGGCGAAATTTCATGGGATAGTCCCTGGGGCAAAGGACGCCCGGGCTGGCACATCGAATGCTCGGCCATGAACCTAGCCGAACTCGGCGAACAGATCGACATCCACGGCGGCGGCAACGACCTCATCTTCCCGCATCACGAAAACGAGATCGCGCAAACCGAAAGCTACACCGGCAGGGAATTCTCCCGCTACTGGGTGCATAACGGCATGCTGCAGCTCGGCGGCGAAAAAATGTCCAAGTCGCTCGGCAACATCATCAGCATCAAGGAATTCCTGTCCAAGCGTTCCGCCGATGTGATGCGCATGTTGGTTTTGAACGGGACCTATCGCGCGCCGTTGATGTTCAACGACGATACTCTCGACGCCGCCGAAAAAAATGTGGAACGCCTCAAATCCGCCCTGCGGCCTGCTTCTCCTTCGGCAAAGGGACTCCCCGCTGATTCACTCTCCGCGCTCGCAGCCGCCAACGAATCGGCAAAAGCCAGCTTCACCGAAGCCATGGACAGTGACTTCAACACCGCAGGCGCCATCGCCGCCCTCTTCGAACTCTCCAAATTCATCAACACCGCGCGAGACAACTCCGCCACGGATGAGCAGCTCAAACCCGCCCAGTCCACTTTCAGCGAACTGGCAGGCGTGCTGGGACTGAGCCTTGTCGAAAAGAAAGGCTCAAGCGAACAGGAAGCGCAGGTGAATGCATTGATCGCGGAACGCAATGAAGCCCGCAAACAAAAAAATTGGGCGCGCTCCGACCAGATCCGCGACCAGCTGAAAGAGATGGGCGTGACCATCGAAGATAGTAAAGACAGCACGACATGGAGATGGGGATAACCTAATTGACAATTATCAAATGATAATTGTCAATTGTTTCCCTTGCTGGTTTTTATTATGCTAGTAAGCAATTTGAGCAATTCAACAACATCATTATAATTGACTTATACTCTGCATCCCCAAGATAATCAGTCTTATATAACAACTCAAGCCAATATTCTGTTTCGTTGGCTTCTTTGAGTGCAATCGCCAATTTATGCACAAAGTCTTTTTTACTTTCAGCCTGTTCTGCTTCACGCACCAATGCTCCAATGGCTGTGCCGGACCGCAACACTTGCTTTGACAGTATGAATTCTTTCTTTTCGTTTGTCAGAAATTTATACAAAGCAACCGTCCGAATCGCAAATCCAAAAGATTTTTCCTTTACAACATTATTTTTCATTTTTTCATCCTGTCTGAATTATCAATTGCCCATTGTCAATTATCCATTGTCAATTGCCAATTATAATCAGGGGATATGAAAGAACTCATCTACTCCCGCAATGCAGTCTATGAAGTCCTGCGCGCAAAACGCAGGCAGATATTCTCGATTGAGATCGCCGAAGGCGTGCAGGACAAAGGCAGGATCGAAGACATCCTCAAACTGGCTGCTACGCAAGAGCAGAAGATCAAAGTCAGCCGCGTGCCACGTCCCAAGCTGGATAAGGTGCACCAGAACCATCAAGGTGTAGTCGCCGAGGTGGATAAGTATCCATACTCGGATGTGATCGAGATCCTCGAACATGCCAAAGGCGAACAGCCTTTTGTGCTCTTGCTTGATTCTTTGCAAGACCCGCAGAACTTCGGCACGCTCATCCGCACAGCGGAGGCGCTGGGCGTGCATGGCATTGTCATCCCGCTGGCACGCGCCGTGGATGTGACTCCCGCCGTCGTCAACGCATCCTCCGGCGCGAGCGAGCACATGCTCATCGCCCAGTCGAACCTCTCACAAGCAATCGACGCGCTCAAAGAGAATGACATCTGGGTCGTCGGACTGGATCAAGCCGGGGCGGAACTCGAGGCGAATTCGCGTCACCTCAAAGGCGCATTGGGACTCGTCGTCGGCTCGGAGGGCGAAGGGCTGCATGATCTCGTCCGAAAGAAATGCGACATCGTTTTGAAACTTCCCATGAAGGGGAAAATCGAATCATTGAATGCGGCGGTGGCGGGGTCTGTCGCGTTGTATCTTGCGTATTTGAATCGCAAATAACATGTCATTGCGAGGGCGATGAACTTTCGCCCGAAGCAATCTTCTAATTAAGAGGAGATTGCTTACCCATTCGGGTACGATGTCGTCGGGAAGAGCAAGAGCCCTCCTCGCAACGACATCATCCATAGGAGAAACCCATGCCACAAGGCACTTATCATTTTCCAAAGGGCTTTTTATGGGGGACGGCTTCCTCCTCGCATCAAGTGGAGGGCAGCAACACCAACAACAATTGGTGGAAGTGGGAACAGGACGGTCATACCGACGGGAAGGCTGGTCTGGCCGCCGATTGGTGGGGCGGACGCTGGCGGGAAGACTTTGACCGCGCCGCTGAAACGGGCCAGAACGCGCATCGTTTATCGGTGGAGTGGAGCCGCATCCAACCGACGCCTGATTCATGGGACGAGGAAGCTCTCGAAAAATACCGCGCCATGCTGCGCGGATTGAAGGAACGCGGCATCACGCCGATGGTCACCCTGCATCACTTCACCGATCCGCTTTGGGTCACCGAACGCGGCGCCCATTCGACAGGCTCAGGGCAGGCTTGGGAAACGGAAGCCATTGTGCCGCTGTTTGAAAAATTCGTCCGCAAAACGGTGGATGCGTTGAAGGAATATTGCACGCTCTGGTGCACGATCAATGAACCGACGGGGTATGCGCTGAACGGTTACATGGTCACCGGCGTGGACTCTTTCCCCCCCGGTAAAAACAACATCAAGCTGGCCATGCAGGTGCAAGCCAACCTGATCCGCGGGCATGCCGCCGCGTATCGCGCCATCCATCAAATTCAACCGGAAGCGCGCGTGGGATTCGCGCAGCATTATCGCTCCATCGTCCCGCATCATGCCTGGTCGCCGTTGGACAAATGGGCGGCAAATAATTTTTTCAGCGCGATCAACCTCGGCTTTCCCTCTGCTTTAGCTGAGGGTGTCATGCGGACACCCATCGGTTCCGTTCGTATTCCAGAAGCCAAAGGCACCCAGGATTATTACGGTTTCAACTACTACACAAGGGAGCATGCCGCCTTTGATCTTCGCAAACCCGGCACCCTGTTTGGGCGAAACTTCTACCCAAAAGATGCCGAACTTAGCGATGATGGTTTTATAGCCAATGAACCAGAGGGGATGTTCGAAGGCCTGAAATGGACCGTCCGTATGTTCCCCAACCTGCCTATTCTCGTCACGGAGAACGGCATCAATTCCGCGGATGATGTCATGCGTCCGCGTTACATCGCGCAACACATCCACCAGATGTGGCGGGCGGTGAATTTCAACTGGCCGATCAAGGGATACTTCCACTGGTCGCTGGTGGACAACTTCGAATGGGGTTTCGGGTGGAAGTACCGCTTCGGCCTGTGGGAGTTGGATGTTGATTCTCAAAAAAGGATCAAACGCCCAAGCGCAGATTTCTACGCAGAGATTTGCAAGGAAAACGGCATATCCTCGGAGATGGTGCAGAAGTATTGCCCCGAGGTGTTTGATAAGCTATTTCCGTCGTAACCGGTATTCAAGAATCAGAGAGGAGAGAAGATGGATTTCAAAATACAACTTACGGGCTTGAATGAGCTGTTGTCCATTATTTATGGAAACGAGATGAAGTTAAGCGTTTTGCTTCGCGAGCTTGGATTTGAGGGGGCGCAAATTGAGCAGGTGCGCGATACCCACCTCGAATCTGTCGTTTCTCAATTTTTGGAGGTGATTCACAAAAGGTTGACCAACGATGCGGGCAGGGATTCCTATTATCAAATCCTGAGCCGCCGCTACGGCCTGGATGGCGAGGCGCCCGAACAACTTTCAGCAATCGCGGGGAAACAAAATCACAGCCCTGAGTATTTGCGCCAGTTGTTCGAAGAGATCCTTCAGAGATGCAGGAGCAAAACCTGGCAGGCGGAATTGAAGAAAAGCCTGAAATACATTGTCGTTGCCCAATTGGAAAAAATGAATGAGCGGCCCACCCGCGAGCACGTTGCAGAAAAATTGGTACGCCTGACCAATTTACGCGGTGCGGCGGATGTGGCCCGGCTGGATTATGAAGCCAAACGCGCGGAAATCCTGAAGCAAATTCAAACCGAGCTGAACGCCCTTGATTCTGAATATCAACCGATCCTTGAATCTGCGGATGAGAATATCGCCGCGCTCGAAAATGAGATCAAGACCGACGTACTTTTGCATGGCGAGAGCGTTTCCGCAGGGTACTATCGCGCGAGTTACACAAAAGGACGGGTTTCATGGGACAACGATGGCCTGGCAAATTATGCAGCCTCCCATCCCGATGTGATCCAATTCCGCAAACAGGGGCAGCCAATCGTTACATTAAGAGTCGTCAACAAGGAATGATTCTCCCGCTCCATTTCATCCAAACCATCCAGAAAGTCTTTGGAAAGGAAGGGGGGGCGTTTATTGAAAACATCCCGCAGCTCATCAAGGATGCATCCACACGCTGGGGTCTGACGGACATACAGCCGGTCCCAAATCTATCCTACAATTTCGTCGCTTTTGCAAAAAAGGGGGATGAAGAGGTCATCCTCAAAATGGGAGTTCCCAATTCTGAACAAGCCAGCGAAATGGCGGCGTTGAGGTTATTCAACGGAGAGGGAGCGTGTCAATTACTGGATTGCGATGAGGAGCGAGGCGCTTTTCTGCTGGAACGACTCAATCCCGGAATCATGCTTGCAGAGTTGAAAGATGACGACGAACGCACCCACATTGCCATTGATGTGATGCAGAATTTAATATTTCGCAGGGGCGGGGTTACCCCGCCCTTACAGAATAAATTTATTCAATTATCCGCCTGGTTTGACGATCTGAAAACTGTCCGTTCAAAATTTGACGGCAGGACGGGGCCATTTCCAAAAGAAATTTTCGAACGAGTCGAATCTTTTTTACCGGAGTTGTTCGCAGATGAGGATGTGAATCTCATACACGGGGACTTTCACCACTTCAACATTCTCAAATCTGAGCGCGGCTGGCTGGCGATCGACCCGAAGGGAGTCATTGGGCCTGCGGGGTACGAGATCGGGCCGCTGATGATCAATCCGTGGAACAGCCTTTCGGACGGAACCAGCTTCAAGGTCCAGACGGAGAGGCGCATGGATATCTTCAGGGAGAGGTTGGGCTGGGAGCGGGAAAAAATCATCCAATGGTCAGTTGCCCATGCTGTCTTATCCGCCTGGTGGGATTTTCAGGATGACATGGATTGGGAATATTCGCTGAACTGCGCGAAGGTGTTTTCAGAGATTTAAAATGAAACCGCCTCCCTTGAAGGGAGGCGGTTTCATTTCTGAAATCGGATTACATTCCAATGAAGAAGAAAACAGCGTAAGCGAGAGCCAGCCAAGGGGCGATAGCGAGAAGGAACGGAACGAACATACCGACCCCAGTGCATAGGAAGAACAACCACATGCACCAACCAGAAATACTCTGAGGCATCGTTATTTTCATTTTACATTCTCCTTGAAGATGAAATTAGGACCGGCCGAATTGCCGGTCCAATTAATTTAACCCCCTTCAAAATTAAAGGTTGCGAAATTGAAATATTCGAAAATGATACAATTGTTCTATGACAACTTTAGACCTTCCCGCAGAATTCACCTTGCATCGTAAAAATATATTTGACCGCTCTTCGGTCGTGCGCTGGGTGCTTTCCCATGCCCGCCCGTATGGATGGATCGTCGTGATGATGGTCGTCGGCGCGATAGGGAACGCCGTGCTGGCGGCAGTGGTTCCGGTGTTGACCGGCAACGCCTTCAACGCCATGCTCGAAACTCCGCCCGACACCTCGGTATTGCTGCCGCTCGCACTGACGATTGGGATCTCGCAGATCATCCGCGGCGTGCTGCAATTGGGGCGCAACTTCGGCGCGGAACTGATGGCTCAAAAAATGGAACGCGACATCCGCGACGAGCTGTATCTTTCACTGCTTGGCAAGAGCATGACCTTCCACAACCTGCAACCCGTCGGCGATACCATGGCGCGCAGCACGAACGACGTGCGCGAGGTGAACTACATGTTCAGCCCCGGCGTGAACCTGGTGGTGGGCTCATTCATGTTCATCCTCATGCCCATCTTTTTTGCGCCGCGTTATCACATCTCGCTGGTCATCACGCCGCTGATTTTCGCGGTTATTTATTTCGTGGCGCTGGCGCGCTATCTCAAACAACTCGCGCCCATCACCGATGAAGTCCGCGGCTCCTTCGGCAGGATGAATACCCATCTTTCCGAATCGCTGGACGGTGTGGAGATCATGAAAGGCGCGGCGCAGGAAGGCGCGGAAGTGGAACGCTTTGTCACCAACGCGCGCGAGGTGCGGAATGCCTTTGTGCTGCAGGGTGATCTGGAAGCGCGTTACATTGCGATGCTGTTGCTCGGCCTTGCCTTCGCCGGCGGACTCGTCCATGCGCTGGTTTTGTATCGCAATGGACTCATCGATATTGGCGCGGTCATCGCCTACTTTGGCATGTTGCAGCTTTTAGGCTTCCCCACGTTTACCTCCACCTGGGCGTATTCACAAATCTCATTGGGGCTTTCCTCCGCCCGCCGCATTTTAGAACTGATCAAGAGCGAGACCAAACTTGACCAAAACGCCTCCGGTCGGACCTCGAAGATGGTCGGCGAAATTGAGTTTCGCGGCGTCTCGTTCCGCTACCCTCACCCCACCCCCTCTCCCGATGGGAGAGGGGCAAGGGGTGAGGGCGATTTTGTGCTCAAGGATATCTCCTTCAAAGTGAAACCCGGGCAGACCGTCGCCCTCGTCGGGCAGACGGGCGCGGGCAAAACCTCGCTGGCAAAGTTAATCAACCGCACCTACGATGTAACCTCGGGCCACATCCTCGTGGATGGTGTGGATGTGCGTGACTGGAATCTCGCTTCCCTGCGGGAACAAATCTCCATCATCGAGCAGGATATCTTTCTTTTCTCACGCTCGCTAAGCGACAACATCGCCTTTGGCAAACCCGGCGCAACGAAAGATGAGATCATGTCCGCGTCCATTGCTGCACAAGCGCATGACTTCATCCTCGACTTCGACCAGACTTACGCCACCACAGTAGGCGACCGCGGTGTCACCCTCTCCGGCGGGCAGCGCCAGCGCATTGCCCTCGCCCGCGCCTTCCTCACCGACCCGCGCGTGCTGGTGCTGGACGATTCCACCTCCGCGATCGATTCCGCCACCGAAGATAAAATCCAGCGAGCCATTGCCAATGCTGCCCGCGGACGCACCACCTTCATCATCACCCATCGCCTCTCCCAGATCCGCTGGGCCGATCTCATCATCGTGTTCCGCAAGGGAAGCATCGCCGCCATCGGCACGCATGATGAATTAATGCAGACATCCGAAGCATATTCGAGAATATTTAGAGATTAAGAACAGCGATCAGCGATTAGCTTTCAGCGGTCAGTAAGAACAAGACCGCACGAGCTGATTGCTGACGCTGAAAGCTAAAGGCTAACATTATGGGTTTCTTCGCAGGATTAAACGACGAAAAATATGACCGCCAGTACACCGACCGGGTACTGGTGCGCCGCATGGCAAACTATTTCAACACACAGACCGCGCGGCTTGTGTATGCATCCATTACCATCATTGCGCTGGCATTCATCGGCGCGGCACTGCCCATTGTGGTCAGCCGCATGGTGGATTTGATTCAGGTGCAGCCAACCACCGCATCCATCGTTTGGGCGGGGGTGGCACTTGTCGGCGTGGGCGTCGGCATGTGGGGGTTGAACTGGCTGCGGCGGAGTCTGATCGTCCGTGCGGTTGGCGATGTCGTTTTGGATATGCGCGCACGCGCCTTCCGCGCTGCAGCCGAGCATGACCTTTCGTTCTACGACCAATTCTCATCGGGCCGCATCGTCTCACGCATTACGTCCGATACCAATGATTTCGGTCAACTGGTCGTCATCATCACGGATGTGGTCTCGCAGATCATTCAGGCCATTATCATCGCCGTGGTGCTCTTCCGCACCGAATGGCGCATGGCCTTATTGCTGATCGGATTCCTGCCAATTATTTTTGCCATTGCTTCCGGGTTCCGCGTGCTCGCGCGGCGCGTGACAAAACGCGGCATGAAAGCCATGGCGGATGTGAACGCCGCCATCAAGGAAACCATCAGCGGCATTTCGATTGCAAAAAATTTCAGGCAGGAAGAAAGCATCTTCAAATCGTTCGACGAATCGAACCAGCAGTCGTATCAAGTCAACGTGCAGCGCGGTTTCATTTTGTCGCTTGTCTTTCCAACGCTTAACGCGCTGGGCGGCATCTTCGTCGGCGTGCTGGTGTATGTCGGCGGATTGAGCGCAGCGCAGGGTCTGGTGAGCATCGGCGCGTGGTATCTTTTCATCATGAGCCTCGACCAATTTTTCTTTCCCGTTCTGAATCTCACATCTTTTTGGGCGCAAATCCAGGGCGGGCTTTCGGCGGCGGAACGAGTCTTCGCTTTGATCGATGCAGACCCGAATGTGGTTCAAAAAGAAAAACAGGATGTGCCGCGGCTTAAAGGCGAGATTCATTTCGACCATTTGTATTTCCGCTACTCGGATAAAGAAGCGGTTCTTTCGGACTTCGACCTGATTATCCAACCCGGAGAGAACCTTGCGCTGGTAGGACATACCGGCGCGGGCAAATCGTCCATAGCGAAGTTGATCGCGCGTTTTTACGAATATCAACAAGGCCGCTTGCTGATCGACGGTCGCGACATCCGCACCTTCGATTTAACGCAATACCGCCGCCAGCTTGGCATCGTCTCGCAGGTTCCATTTTTGTTTTCAGGCACGGTCATAGAAAATATCCGCTACGCCGCGCCCGGGGTTCCTGAAGCGGAGATGCTCAAGCTTGCAAAAAGAATCGGCGACGGCGAATGGCTGGAGACTTTACCCGAAGGCCTGCGCACCGAGGTGGGCGAGCGCGGCAATCGCCTTTCGATGGGGCAGCGCCAGCTCGTGGCCTTGATGCGCGTATTGGTACAGAACCCCGCCATCTTCATCCTGGATGAAGCCACTGCCAGCATCGATCCCTTCACCGAATGGCAGATCCAGCAGGCGTTGAATCTTATTTTGAAGAACACAACCAGCATTTTGATCGCCCACCGCCTGTCCACGGTCAAGGCCGCGGATAGAATCGTGGTCATGCAAAAAGGCACCATCATCGAACAAGGCAGCCACGACGGCCTGCTGAATCAGAACGGTCATTATGCCGAGTTATACAACACCTATTTCAGGCATCAAAGCCTGGCCTATATCGAGCAGATCAAAGAGATGGTTGGGAAGTAAATCAAAAAGCGCCCGATGGATCAAAATTCCATCGGGCGCTTTTTGATTCTACAAATTATCCCTTGAAGGCGGTTCGAGCAATCTTGCCAATTCCTTTGCGCCTTCGTTGTCTGTCACGGCCAGCACCTCGTCGCCTTCTTCGAGGGCGGTCGTGCCGCGCGGCAGGGTGATCTGTCCTTTACGGATAATGGCTGCGATCACGCATTGGTCGGGTAATCCCAGATGCCGGAGTTCCTTGCCGATCGCCTCCGCGCCTTTTGGCACCTTCTCCTCCACCACGGCATACCGTCCACGGCGCAGTTTGAGAAGGGTCATCATATCGCCAAGGGACATTTCCTCCTGGATCAAATGAGCCATCACGTCTGCATGATTGACGGTCTCATCCACGTGGAAGTTTTTATCGAACAACCAGGCATTGCGCGGGTTGTTGATACGCGCCACCGTGCGGCGGGTTTTGAACATCGTCCGCGCAAGGTAACACAGGACCAGGTTGGCGGCATCGTCATTCGTGCATGCCACCATCACATTCGCTTTTTCCAGGCCGGCCTGCCTTAAGACGGTGGGGTCTGTAGCCTGTCCCTCATAGATCACTTCGGTGGGAAGTTCATGATGCAGGCGTCCGAGCAATTCACGGCGGTGTTCGATCAGCCGCACCTGATAATTTTGCGCCAGCAATTGTGAAGCAAGTTGCGCGCCGGTACGCCCGCCGCCTGCGATAAATACGTACATGTTACTCCTCCTTGCCTTCCTGCAATTTTGCCCGCAGGGATCTTACGCCTTCGAGGGTGGCGCTTACGGTCAACACATCGCCGCTTTTGAGTATTGTATTTTGGGTTGGTAATTCTGCGCGGCCTGCGCGAGTGAGCGCAGCGCAGATGGTGTCGTTACATCCATCCAGCAAATTGGAGATGGTCAGGCCGTCCCACTTTGGGGGGATATACATCTCGTACACTTCCACCTCGCCATTGCCGGCGGAAAAAACCGCACGGAAGGAGGGGTCGATCAATAATTCCTGCACGCGCTCCGCGCCCCAGGCGGTGGAACTGACCAATTGCAGGCCAAAGGCTTCGAGCATTTCACGCATGGCCGGGTCATAATTGCGGACGATCACCTGCTTCACATTGGGGTAATGAACGCGAATGGCATGCCCGATGACTGCATTCATGGTGTCGGAATTGGTGACCACGGCAACCCCGTCCGCTTTGTTGATGCCGGCGCGTTCCAATGCGTCAGAGGAGAGAACTTCCCCCTCGACGGTACGCCCTCGAAAGTCCGGATGGAGGCGGTTGAAGGATTTCTGGTCGTTATCCACAACCACAACCTGGTGTCCATTTTTAAACAGGCGGAAGGACAATTCCGCTCCCACCCTGCCGCAGCCGACAATGATGAAATTCATTCCACTACTCCTTCATGCCCGCCGTCTTCGTGGACGTGATAGGGCACATTCGTAATCACGATATCATGCAAATGTTTTAATTGACTGCGTAATATTTCCGCTGTATTGGTATGCAAGGCGGCGGCCATACGGTTGTCTGAAACGAACTCCGGCACCACGATGGTGATGGTCTCGCCGGGCTGGCGATGCTCCGCAATTTCGGCAATGTAGCCGAGGATCGGTTCAATGAAAAGGCGATAAGGCGAATCCAACATGACCATGCGAACCCCCTCCCCCCAGGTCTCCCATTTACCGCGGACCTTCTCCGCATCGGCAGGCTCCACAACCACGTGCACAGCAGTCACATCCTCCGATAACATGCGGGCATAACGCAGCGCAGATAAGGTTCCCTGATGCACACCGCTGACCGGCATAATGACGCGATGGCGGATGGTATGGGGGGGAATTACGCCAAAGTTATCGAGGGAGAGTTTTTTGGCAAGGTTGTTGTAGTGACGATGGATCATCCAGAGAATGCCGACCAGCGCCGGGATAAGCACCAAAACTATATAAGCGCCGTCATGGAATTTGGTCACGGCGAAGACCAGCATGACGGTTGCGGTGCAAAGCGCGCCAAAGCCGTTGGTCACCATCTTCAGTTTCCAAAGCGGGTCGAACCGCAGCGTGGAGCCCCGTTCCACGGTTTCCTGGCCGGGTTTTAGTTTTCCGCTTTTCCACCAGCGCAATGCCATACCAACCTGTGAAAAAGTGAAGGAAAGGAACACACCGATCGCATATAACGGAATAAGGCGTGTGACACTCGCCTGAAAGATTGCAACCAGAATGGAGGCAATCACTGCCAGGGCAACGATGCCCCGGGAATATACCAGCCGGCTGCCGCGATACGTTAACTGGCGCGGCAGAAAACCATCCTTCGCCATGAGGGCGCTTAAACGAGGGAACCCGGCAAAAGCTGTATTAGCGGCCAACAGCAGGATTACGGTGGTGGCCAAAATGATGGCGATGTAAAAGAATCCCTGGCCGTTGAAAACTGTGCGCGCCAATTGGGAAATGACCGTTTCAAATTCCGACGGCACAGCGTCGATCTGAACCGAGAGGAAGGATATTCCTAAAAACAGGCTCGCGAGAATCACAGCCATCCAGATCAAGGTAATGCCTGCATTCTTACTGCGTGGTTCCTTGAATGCGGTGATCCCGTTGGAGATCGCTTCGATCCCCGTGAGGGCTGCTGTCCCGCTCGAAAACGCATGCAGGATCAGGAAAGGTGTAATGGCCGCCAGCGCACCATGCACTTCAACAAGTTCCGGCGGGTCGAACACAACATCGAGGGATCCGGTAAGATACTTTACCATCCCAGTTCCAATCGTGGCCAACATGATGAAAATGAAGAAGAAACTTGGAATGGCAATCGCCGCGCCCGATTCCTTAACGCCCCGCAAATTGATGACTGTAACGAACATGATGGCCGCCACCGCAATCGCTATGCGATATTCATACATGGCCGGAAAAGCTGAAACGATCTGGGCCACGCCGGAAGAGATGGATACCGAGACCGTGAGGATGTAATCCATTAAAAGCGACGATGCCGCAATCAACGCGGAAATCTCACCGATGTTATCGCGCGCCACGATATATGCGCCGCCGCCGTCAGGATAGGCGTGAATGATCTGTTCGTAGGAGATGGAAACGATCGCAAGCAAGAGAACGATTGCTAATGAAATCGGAAAAACATACCCAAAAGCATGCGTGCCTGCCACCGCCAAAATCACCAGAATTTCCTGGGTGGCATATGCATTGGAAGAAAGAGCATCAGAGGCGAACACGGCAAGCCCGACACGTTTGCCGATCGTCTCATGTGCGGCATCCGCTGTGGAAAGCGGACGCCCAATCAGCCAGGAATGCCAGCTTTTTTGGGGCTTGTAATCAGTGGTTCGTTCGATAATTGAGGTTTGCGAGTTATCTTCTGGATTAACCATAATTTACCAACTTATGGACAAAAAATTTAGCCCTCCCTGCGGAAGGACAAGGCTGGATTATAGTACAAATCCTATTTTTTTAGAGGGGCCTGGGCTGGCTAAGGGGAATTTGCAAATAGAAGGTGCTGCCCTTGCCGGGCACACTGTCCACCCACACGCGGCCGCCATGGTTGGTCGCAATGGAATGGACAATGGCAAGACCCAACCCGGAGCCAGGCTGGGAGCGAGACTCCCGTTGTTTTCCGCGATAAAACTTTTCGAAAAGGCGCGGCAGATCTTCCGCGGTAATGCCGAACCCGGAATCCTCGATGGCAAAGATCAAATAACCGGGCTGCGAAAGCGTGCGAATGACCACGCGCCCCCCCTCCGGCGTATATTTGATCCCATTTTCCACGAGGTTATACACGGCCTGATGTAAAAGCGCCTGGTCGGCCTCCACAGCATGGGGCATATCCTTGGGAAGTTCAACGCTCAAGGATATGTTCTTTTGCGCGGCCTGCAATTGCAAGGCGCTGGTGACTCGTTCGATGATATCCAGCACGGTGACATGCTCGACTTGAAGACCGACCCCAATCTCTATGCGGCCCAGGTCGAGCAGGTTGTTTACGAGGCGGGACATATTCTCCACGCCGGAAATAATCTTCTTGACATATCCCTGCTGCTGCTCGTTCAATTCGCCGACCATTTCAAGCATGGTGGCATACCCACGCATGAGGGTCAACGGGGAACGCAGGTCATGGCTAACGGTTGCCACGAATTCGGATTTCATCGAATCCAATTCCTTGAAGTGGGTCACATCGCGCATAATGCACACACGGCCGATATGGCGTCCATCCACGGTGACGGAGGATGCGGTTGCAAGATAGGTTCGTTTATTCGCCAGCACAAGCTCTGTAGACTGGAGCTCGGTGGTGGCCGATTGCAGCAACGCCAGCAAAGGCTTAAGCTTGATGACCTTTTCGGTTTCCATGCCGCTGCCGGCATCGTCCATGCCCTGCCCCAGCGCAGAGGATGCCGCTCGGTTGGCAAGCAGCAATCGGTTGCGATGATCCGTCACAAGCACGGGGTCCGGCGTGGAATTAATGATCGCTTCCAACTGTCTTCGAGAGGCTTCCACATTCAAATAGAGATGGGCATTTGCCACGGCAAGCGCCGCCTGACCAGCCAGCGTGGTTACAAAGCGGACATCTGAATCGGAGAATTTTCGCGGTTGTTCAAAGCCGGCCCAGACCACGCCGTAATAACGATTCTCATGGCTCAATGCCACCGCAAGCAACGCCAGCGGCTGGGCAATGGATGGGTCGAGGTTGAGTTCACGGCTGCGGCTTAAATTGGGGAGGACGAGCTTTTCCTGACTCTGTGCCAGGTCCAGGATCTGGTCGTCAAGATGGGCATACATATCCTGCGCCGCACCTGATGAAAAACGCGAAGGCAGTTCGATAAAGGTATCTGGAAGGATGCTCGGCGAGAGCACCACGCGGACTGAGTTGGCACCCGTGGAAAGGATCGCCTCCAGCACCGGCTTGACCGCATCCTGCATCTCCAAACTGGAAGCCACTCCCTGACTCACCTGCAAAAGACGGTTAAGCTCCTCCAGCCGCGCCTGCAAACTGGAACGCATCTGTTCGAACGCGCGGCGCAACTGGCCGACTTCATCCACCCCGTCCACTTGCAGCGGGTTATCGAGATTGCCCTGCGCAATGCGGTTGGCTTCCGCCGCCAGGCTTTGCAGTGACCCGGTTACCACGCGCAAACCAAGGCGCAATGAAACCATGGCAACGAAGGCCAGGAAGATGATCATGATCGAAAGCGGCAGGGCAATATCCAGCGCAAATTGCTGCACCTGCTGGGCGGGGACTTTCAACACAATTGCCCAGGGTCGCCCAATGACCGGCTGGTAATACACCAATTCGCGCGTGCCGTCCGCGGCTGTATCATCATTAAAGTAGGCTTCGCTGCCGCGATGACCGCTGTAGGTTGTCAACACTTGCGCGGGGTCGGAATGATACAAAATACGATTGTTCTCGTTCAGTAAAAAGCCGGTCCCGCCCAAACCGGTCATGTTGTTGATGCTTTCCACCAGCGGGAGAGTCAGCGGGTTCGTCTCCAATGTGGTGCGGCCAATTAAAATTCGATGCACCTGGCCAAACGCATCCACAATGGCAACGAGGAAGGATACCCGCGCAGGTTCCCCCACCGATGAAGGCGGGATGGAATAGATCTGCGTCAGCACGCCATTGGTGGCCAGCAAAATGCCCGTTTCTTCATCGGGGAATAGTTTAAATCCGCTCAAGGCATCGTCGGGATACCCCGCTAAAATATTTTTGTTATTCACATCCAGTACAAAAATCTGGTCGAAATACGGAACCGCCTTGATGCGCAGCCCGATGATGGACTTTAATTCCTCCCCTGTGGCCTCCAGCAGACGCGGATCGGAGGCAAGCTGCACGGCCAGGTTCTGTCCCGTTTCGAGGAAGAAAGGCACGCTCTGCGCGGCGGATTCACCGGCGCTGGAAAGCCGGTCTTCCAGCATTTCGCGCGCGGCCCGTCCCGCCACCACCCAGTCTCCGATCAGCAAAGTTAAAAGCAAAAGGGATATGAAGGTGCCGACCGCAAAAAGAAAACGGGATTCGAGACTGCGCTCACCCGGCGAAGGCTGCAAAGATTGTTTTCCGCCCCAACTGGCAGGGAAGGCCATGGAAATGACCTGCGCCACCAGGCCGCCCGCCAGCATCTCGCCGCCAAAGGCCAGTGTTGTAATCCCGGCATTGCTCAACGCAAAATCCAGCCGCGCCGTGGCAGGCAGAGAAACATCCACGCCCCATTGAGTGAACAATGAACTGATCACGTAAAACAAAAGATGGAAGGGAATCAAAAGCAGCGCGCCCACAATCGGCTGGCGCAATAATTTATAAGCCGAGGTACGGTATCGCTGGCGCATGTTCACGGCAAACCACATACCCATGAACGCCAATTCAAGGATCGAAAAAAACGAGTATGTATCCCATGCGCCTCGCAGTAAGCCTGCAAATGCGCCAAGCACAGCCGCGCCCCACGGCCCCAGCAGACCGCCGCCTAACAGCCAGGGGATGGCAGAAAAAATCATCAGCGCAGAACCAGGCGCATCGGCGGGCACCCCGGGCAAAGGTCGGGCGGAGGCGGAGGCAAGTCTTAATCCAATGAATAATGTGGTGAGCGGAATCAAAATAAAAAAGACGGCGAAAAGCCCCCATTCACGTCCCTTCCAGGCCGGCTGATACACCCGCCAGCGAAACAAGGCATACACCATCACCCCCAGCAGACCCACCCATACAAACCAACCTGCGAGGGTGGGCGGAGCGGGGAATGCGATGCCTGCAAGGAGCGTGAAGATAAATTCCATTTTTTGAATTATAGCCTCAAAAATTCCCATCTGCATTTACAAGATTGTAGGTGAGAGGGTGAGTCGCACTCTCACAAGTTAGGAATATTCCCCGCGATATTTTTCCGGGAGCAGGGATGCCAACGCTGCCATGATCTGCCTCGTCCCTTCGTCCACCGCTTCCTGCCTGGCCGATGCCTGCCCGCTCAACCCAAACAGCTTCCCCACTTTGACATGCACTCGCGCCCGGCGGAATCGTTTCAGATGCCCATACACATTTTCATTCTCCGTGCCGGTGACGGCAATCGGCAAAATCGGCGCGCGCGCTTTATACGCCAGATACGCCGCTCCGCCGCTGCCTTCCTCCAGCGCGCCCGTTACGGAATACCTCCCCTCCGGGGCAATGACGATCATGCGGCCTTCCGCAAAACCATCCAACGCGGCGCGCAGGGCACGGATATCCGACCGTCCGCGGTGCAGCCAGACGATGCCGTACCAGTCGATTAATTTTCCAAGAATTGGGAGGTCGTACAACTCGATCTTGCCGAGCGCATCCGGCGGAGCGGGCATCGCCGAAATGATGGCCACCGCATCTGCATCCCCAAGATGATTGATTACAACCAGCAACGGCCCTTTATGCGGGAAATTTTCCAAACCTTCCGCAGTCACATTCAAACAAATTTTTGCAACGAGTTTTATCAAGCCATGCGAAAAAGCGCGAAATGCGCGGCGCGCAAACGTCAGGCGGGGCAGGCGCACCAACTCCGGCCGCCATCCTTCGCTGACGGGCTTAGGTGGGATGGATGGCCTGTCCTGCATAGACGCCGTGATATTCCTCGGGCAAAAGCCCGGCAATGGTACGCATGACGAGATCTGCATTCGATTGGCGCGCCGCTCGTCTCTCCGCCCCTTTTTGGGTGATCGGCGGAAAGTGAATGGGTTTTCCAATCCGCATTTCCAATTCGGGTCTTTCCCTGCGTTTTCCCAACCAGTATGCTTTTGCCCGCTGCCAAAAATCATCGGTTGTTCCCACCAGCCCCACCGGTAAAACAGGAACCTGCGCATGTTCGATGATATACCCGATGCCCGGCATGGCGCGCCGCATGGCCGGCTTGTGGGAACGCCCTCCTTCGGGGGCCAGCAGCAATGGCCGGCCAGACTTCAAGATAGCCAGAATTTTCTCAAGCAACACGCGGTCATAATCGCCGCGATGCACAGGAATGACGCCGTACATCGTCAGTAATGGCCCCTGTCCCTTTTTTTCGAACACATCGGCCGCTCCGATGACTTCCGGTTTTTCAGGCCAGAAGGAAACTGCCAGCGGCGGGTCGAAGATCGAAATGTGATTGATGGCAATAACATACGGTTTGCCGAACGGGACATTTTCCGCCCCCACAATTGTGACACGCCCCAGAATGTGGAAGAGAGTGCGAATGAAGGAACGCAAAAAGATACGATTAATTTGATTATGAAAGGGAATGTGGTATTTCTCTATTTGCATAAATCCAGCACGCGCATAAAGACCTGTTCTGCATCCATTTTATCTGAGTCGATGATGATTGCATCATCCGCCGGACGAAGCGGTGCGATGGCACGGGTGGAATCGACGCGGTCACGCTCGATCACTTTTTGCAGGATCTCTTCGTAGTCGGCTTTGTCGCCCCGCGCAATAATCTCATCGTAACGGCGTCTGGCACGCTCCTCGGCGCTCGCATCCAAGTAGACTTTCAGGTCTGCTTCCGGCAAAACGACTGTGCCTATGTCCCGGCCGACCATCACCACCCTGCCACGCAGCCCAATACGGCGCTGCTGTTCGGATAAAGCCCGCCGCACGCCTGCATAAGCCGAAACAACGGAGACATTTGCATCCACCTCGCCGCCGCGCATATCCCAGGTAACATCCCTGTCACCGATGAGCACGTCGCAGGAGCGGCCGTCATTTTTCGAAGGCGGGCGGATGTCGATCTGCGCTTTTTGGGCGAGTTCGGTGATCTGGGCTTCGTCACGCAGGTTCATATCATGCTGCAAGGCGATCCAGGTGATGGCGCGGTACATAATACCGGTGTCAAAGAAGAGATAGCCCAGCGAGTTTGCGAGCTTGCTTCCCAGCGTGGATTTGCCCGATGCGGCCGGGCCGTCGAGGGCGATGATGGAGGGGGGTGATGTTTTTGTCATGTTGATTACTTGTCGAGGAAGAGATCGTCACGCGCCCAAAGGATGATGGTCTCACCGGCCTGCGGCATTTCACGGAGGGTGATCCAGCGAATCCAATCTGTAGGAAAGGCGGCATCCCACATGGGAGACTGGCGCCACGAAAAATCCTGTCCGCGATAGGCGGCTACGAGCACGGGGTCCATTTCAAAAGGTGTGACGACAAAATACGGGGAAGTGCCGGCATCAAGAGCATCGACAACTTGAACATCATGTTCGCGCAAGGTCCATTCAAGAGCCGCGGAATCCACGCCAACGATGACCACGGGTGCGGAAGTATCATTCCCCATGCCCATTTCTGAAATATCGCGTACCGTATTCTTCAATAGATCGGCCTGCAAGGGGATAGCCGGAGACCACCACAACTCGGGGAAGGCATGTCCGCGCAGGCCTGCCGAGCCAAGTGTGCCGCCGAGGCTGAGCACGCCCAATGCAATCACCAATCCCCACACACCGCCAAGGCGGGCTATGCGAATGGACCATCCTGCCGCAACCAAAACGAGGCTTAGCCCCATCAGGAACAATGAACCGATCAACAGCCAGAAACGGAGGAGATAATCGCTTGTATTGGATGGGAACCAGACCATGCTGGAAAAATCCAGCCAGGCAAAGACCCAGATAAAGGCAGTTAGAAAGACGACACCAGCGACTTCACTGCGTTCTTCAGGAAAGATGTTGAAGTTACGCGCCAATTCTATGGAAGCAAGCAAAAGGAGCGGAAGGAGGGTCCAGGCAAGGTCTGAAATTTGGCGGCCGGGCAAAAAGACAACAAGAAGCAGGGATACAAGGAACCAAATACTCAGGAAAATAATGCGTCGAATCCCATTGGCCCAACCGCGGACGATGGCAATCAGCGCGAGCAAAAAGGCCAGGGGTTGATAGACCAGCAGGGAAAGAAAGACTCGCAGGGCGGGAACATTGGATGGGGTAACCCAGGAATTAAAGTAGGCGGAGATGGAGGTGAGCGCGGAGCTTAATCCTTTTGGGGCTATGAATAAGAGAGTTCCTGCGGCAAGGAAGGTGATGAGAAAAGTAGCAAAGGTTGAAGGATAAAGGTTGAAGAAGGATGAAGGTTGAAGTTCGGAGGTTGAATGTTGGGGGCGTTTGAATGCCTGAAAGATGGCCCATGAGATTCCCAAGCCGAGCAGGCCAGGCCAAATGGAAGACCCGCTAAGGAGAAAGAGGGCTGCGAAGAAGCCTGCAAGGTTGGATTTGTTTTTGTTCAGTGATGCAAGGGTAAAAACAAAAAATACAATTGCGAAAATGGAACTCGCGGCCTGCCGCGATAGGGCTGTCAGGCCGGGGTCAAGAGCGATGAAGAAGGCGAGGATCAGGCTCGAGCGGGGTTTGAGGCGATTTGCAAAGAGGAGGGGAGCAAAAACGAAGAGACTTCCAATGAGGGCGGGAATGAGTCGGGCGAGGAAATTTGTCCCGCCGCCATAAAGGAAGAAAAGAATCGAGGTGGATAAAATGTAAAAGGGATGGGGGGCAAGTGCAGGCTTGAGACCCTGGGTAATGTGCAGAGCTTGCAGGGCAGGTGCGGCTTCGGCGTCGGTGAGGGGCATGGCGCCGAGCTGGATGAGGCGCAAGCCAAGGGCAAGGAGGAATGCCAGCGCGTAGAGCCAGCCTTCGTATTTGAAATGTCGGTAGGTCATGTGCGCAATTGTAATCGGTAAATTAGGCGGGTGATTGCGTGCGTCGGTCACGGCACTTCGTAAATGATGGTGCCGCCCTGCTGAAAGACCGGCTTGAGATGCAACCGAAATTTCTCTTCATTGACCGGCATGGACACGCGTTCGAGAATGCCGATGTAAATGTAGCGGATGTTGTATTTCTCGATGATGGACTCGGCTTCGTCCCAGCGGGTGGTGTTGTAGAGTCTTTCGATATCGTCGCGGCGGGAGCCCTGCGGATCGAACGTCCCGCGCCATTGAGCTTCGTGGCCGGGCCAGCCGAGGACGGTCTGCAAGCCGGTGAACATGGAGATGCGGGCATAGCCGCTGTATCCATCCCCGACGGCTTCGGCTACGACTCCGTCCGGAGCTGCCAGCAGGAATTGGATGGCCGCGGCTTCATCGGGGTTCTCGCGGATGATGCGGTCAAAGTCATCGAGGGTGAAGCCGTACAAGGGGTTGAAACTATTTGTTTTGGTCAACAAGCCAAAGACCGGGTACAACAGGCCTGCAAAAATGACGATGCCGATGAGGATACGGAAGAGGATATTGACCGCTCCGCGCAGGTTCTGCAAAAGGACAGCCACACCAAATGCCGCGGCGAGACTCCATAACATCCAAGCCTGATAGTAGAACTTGAAGACGGTGTTGATGCGATAGCCGAACTGGTCCCGCAGGTAAACGAATTCTGGGGCGAGGATGAGGATGGCGCCGAGGGTGAGGAGGAGGAGAACGAATTGATTGACGACTGACGACATCGTGCCCGAAGGGTATTGACGATTGACGATTGGTTTGTCATCGGTGATTGGTAATTGGTGATTGGTAATTGGTTGTGATACGTGATTCGTAAAGAGGAAGGAGAGGGATGGGATGAGGACTGCAAGCAGGGTGATTAAACTTCCAATGTATGCGAGCCTTCGCAGGGAGGTTGCACTGATATATTGAGATGCGTTCATTCCCTGTGTGGCGAGGAAGTATTCGACGAATTCCTTTTCCACAATGGTGCCGAGCCAGCCGACGAAGAAGGTGAGGGCGAAAAGGAGCAGGGTGAATCCTAGCCCAAGGAAAAGGCCGAGTTTCCAATTGGGTTTAATTGTGGAATCGGACAGCTCATTGTCCGATGTGGCAGCATATCCATTCTGGGCATTTAGCTTCCATCCTCCAGAAAAAAGATAAATAAGATATGCAAAAATGGGGATGAGCAGTGTGCCCCACATGACCCATAAGTGAACTCCGCGCGTGGGATACATGAAGTTCGGCAAGAGTCCGCCCGCCTGAGAGGAAAATCCGAGATAAAAGGGAAAATACAACAGCAGAGAAACGATCCCAAGCGGGAGGGCAAGTACAAAGGCATCTTCGAGGCGAAACCAGTTCCAGCCGTCTTCATTTGCGCGCCAGAAAACATAAGCTGAGACGATCAACGCCGCCGCAATGAGAATGTCCCAGGTATTGAGAAAGGCAAGTCCGCCAAGAACAAGAGCTGAAAATAAAAAGCCTGGGATATTGATGTGCAGGCGCGCCCCAAACATATTGACCTGTCCGCGCGAGCCGCCGAGGAAGAGATTCAACGCCACGGAGATGGCAAGCAGGCCGAAGGGAATCGCCAGGACATGCGGATGCAGGTCGCCAAGCAGGAAGGAGAAGAAGGGAAACTCATCGATCACTTCACGATGACCGCCAAGCATATCGTAATCTTGAATCACCCGCGAGGCGCGCCACCACCATAGATAACGGTCTGGCACCCAGCCGAACGGTTCCACAGGCGGAAGGGACAGTTCCTTCATATCCAGCCATGTCCAAAATACGCTGGTGAATTGACCGGTGACAGGGTCTTTTTTCCAGAACACCCCCAGGCGGTGAAGGACTTCAAGAATAGTTTCAAAGTTGGAAACAAGGAGCAGGAAAAGGGGAGCTAACAAACCATGGGCAACGGACAATGGGCGGTTGGGAGAATCTTCATGCTCCTTTGGCTGTTGTCTGCGGCCTGTATTTAATAGATTAAATAAAATTCCGTATGAGCCGAGCGTACCGAGCGCAAAAACCAGCGAAGTCATTAAATTATGCGCGGTACTGCCGTTGATGCCTGAAATTCTCGCGAGCATGGCGGTCATCACATAGCCAAAGTAATAATAGGAAATGGCATAGCCCGAAAGCCAGGGATCCTGCGGAGGAAAAGCTGACGAGCGCAGAATGCCGTTGATGAAGGCCAGTTCCATTGGTTTTTCGGTGCTGGTCAATTCCGGGTTCGCCGAACGGACAAAAGCCAGAAATGCAAACGCGGCGATAAATAAAATTTCAGTGGTGAGGATGAGGGATTTGTTCGATTGAAGGAAATCTACGATTTCCGATTTCCGATTTATGATTGACCACACACTTAAGCCGATCAAAATCGCGAGGGCGAATAAGATTCCAGCTGCATCGTTTTGTGCAACGCCAAGGGAACCCATTAACCAGAAGGCATAACACCAAATCAACAAACCCGCTGCGCGCGCGAGGGTGTAGCCGCGGTCGGCCAACGCGGGAAAGAGGCGGTACACCAGCGGAAAGGTCAACCAGCCAAGGAGGGTGAGGGTGATATACCAGGCGAAGAAGGCAGTCATGTCAGTAAACAGAAATCAGGAACCAGTGGGAATTGAAGGAAGGATGAATGTCCCAGACACGGGATCAGGCTCAAAGTCCAGAACAGAGGCGACGGCGGTTAAGTTGATGGGGCCGAAGATGTGCGGAAATGAATCGGATTCGGAAATACCCGCGGCGGAAGGTCCCGCAGGCGCTTCCCACTTAAGCCCGGGCTTGAGTGCTGCTTCGTTCAACACGAGTAACACGAGGTCATTTTTCCCGCGATAAAACGCATTGGCAACATGCAGCACCTGCTTTTCCGTGGAGCAATGGATGAAGCCCTCGGTCTCCAGGCTGGGCGCAGTGTACTCACCGCGCTGGCGGGCCGCAAGCCATTCCCCTTTTGAAGTGATGTGTAAAATCAAATTATCTCCTTACGGCTTTCGCGCTGCGTGACCCGTAATTATTGAATGACTTCGTAGATGGTTGTGCTCTCGTCCTTGTAAACGTCTCGCCAATGCCTGCCATTATATAGTTCGAACTTCGTCAGTCCATCCGGCAGACCTTCGATGGCCGGGTAAACGTTGCGTTCCAGCTGGCCGACGACAATGTACCGCACATTATATTTCCGGATGAAGCTGAGCGCGGTCTGAACTTCCGGGCTATTGTAGAAGAGGTTGATTTCATCCACACGGCTCTGCACCTGCCCGGCAAAAATGCCGCGCTGCTGGCGTTGATGCCAGTTCCAACCGACCACGCCGGGCAGGCCGGTGTAAATGGTCATGCGGGTACACCAGCGGTATTCCGAACAATTGGCCTCCACAATGACCGGCGAGCCTTCGATGTGATCCTGCATCCAGCGGATGGCGCGATAATCCTGGCTCAAGTCCATGATCTGCCCGTCCCACAGTTCGGAATAATTCATGTAATCCATGCCGTCGAGGGTGTGGGGCGCGGTGGTGGTTAAGCGGTCGGCGATCTTGTCGCTGGTGGCGGTGAGGGTAAACATGAATGCGCCTGCCAGCAAAAGATAAAGACCCGCCTGGAAGATCGTGCGCCAGCGCAGCCGCCAGAACGGAAAGACATTCAACAACCAGCCGAAGGATGCGGCCGCGCTGACAGCCAGCAGCATCCACACCTGCAAATATAATTTGAAGATCGTGTTCATGCGGCCAATATCGCCGACCAGTGAAATGAGTTCCACCACAATGCTGATCAACAGGCCGGTACCGATGAGGAAGAGCGTGAACCGTTTTTCGTCGGGCAGGTCCGCGCGCAGGATCAGCAACGCCGCCCAAAAAGCCAGCGGAAGCGCGAACCAGCCGATCCATATCCCTTCATAAACGAAGTACGCGAGCAAGGCTATGACCACCGCCAGCGCGATCTCGATCCACAACGAATATTTTCTCAGGCGACTCAGATGCGAAACAGGTGTGGCGGCCATCCACTCGCGGGTTTCCCAGGCCAGCCAGACCGTGATGAGAAAGAGGAACAAGCCCCATTGAATGAAGTAGGAGGAAACAGGTGTGCGCGAAGCATGCCACCAGTTCACAGAGGTGTAAGCCTGCCCAAACCAATTTGAAAACGGGAGATAAAACAGGGAACTGAGCAGGTACAGCAAAACAGCCGCGCCCACCGCCAGGCCGGTCTTCCCAAGCCAGGCGGGCAGGTTGAAATAATCCTTCCAATCGAAATAACGGACGAACGTATATGCCGCCGCAATCGCGGCAAGCAAATAATAGGTATACAAATCCCAGGTGTTCGTCGGCTTCAACGCGCCGATCGCCAGCGCGCCAATGCCAAAGGCCGCAATCCACTCGCCGCGAGTCAACTGCGCCCGCGCGCGCACGAACGATAGCGCCCAGGCGATGATAAACAAAGCCAGCGGCATCACCAGCATGTGGGCGTGCAGATCGCTGTATAAAAAGGTGAAGAGCGGAAACTCCGTGATCTCGTTGCCAGGCCCCGGCGGAATGACACGGCTCGGGAACCAATACCAATCCCCACGCCCGATCGGCAGTTGTGCCTGTTCGGCAATCATCATCCACAGGCCCTTGAACGCCCACCCCCAGCGCTGGACAAAATTCGCATCGGCCGGCACCAGCCCGCCCGGCGCCGCGATGCGTTGGAACGAATTGAAGATGAGCTGCATTGTCCCAAGGTTGCCGATCAAAACGGTCATGAAGGAGGCGGCAATCCCGGATACAAGTCGAAGGTCAAAGGTCGCAGGTCCATCATCTTCGACTTTTGACCTTCGACCTTCAACCATCGGATATCCAATCGCAAACGCGCCAATAGCCACCAATGCAAACCAGGTGGGCAAAATAAAATTATAGGCAATCGAAGGCACAATGCCGAGCAGTTTCACCGGCGTCCCCGCCAGTACAAACCCGTAATAGTAATAATTGATATATCCGCCCGCAAACCACGGGTCATACGGCGGAAAACTCGTACTCTTCAGAACCGCATTGAAATATGAAAAATCCATCGGCCGCTCGCCGCCCTTGGCTGGATGCCACATATCCGAATTGCCCAAACGGATCAACAGATCGATCAGGAAGAAGACAAGGAACAGGATTTCCACCAGAACGAAGAATCTGCGGCTGGAATTCCAATCCTCCTTGAACTGCTCTTTGCGCCTCATCCACAAGCCGACGCCTGCCAGCACGACAAGGACAAACGCCCCGCTGATGGAGACTCGCGTGTACGGCACGCCAATCGAACCGCCCATCCACGCAATCCACGCGAGCAGAATCAAACCAACGATCCTGCCCAATGGATAGGCATATTGCTTCAAGCCGGGCAATGCCAGCCGCGCAATCGGATAAGCGAAAAGTCCCAGCACAAAAATAAAGAGATACCAGACCACAACCCCAACGCCCGGATATTTATTTTGAATCCAATCGTAATCGAACAACTCGGACCATGTACCGCCCGCGCGTTGACCGGCAGCCTGCGTTTCCGGCAGCATCAGATCCTTGAAACCAGCGGCTTCCTTGGGGGTGAGTGGAACAACCTTGGTCAGGTCGACGGAACTGAGCACTCCGAAGACTTCCGCCGAGCGGAAGTCATTTGTCTTTTTGAAGATCAAAACTTTGGGATGATCGTAAAAAGTAAATGCCTCTTCCGCGGCCTGATCGTTGATAACCAGCGGCCCCAGCGTGGGGTAGGATTCGAACACTTTAACCAATTCAAAACCCAAACTGCCTTCATGCTGACCGGGTTGTGCAGTGCGATAACATTCGATGATTTTTTCGTCCGCGGGGCAGCCCAGCAGTTCGCGATAATACAGCGTTGTCAGCGGATATCGTTCCGGCAGGCGGGTGATCTGCGCGTATTGGTGGTTGGTCGGGATGGCGATGTAATCCGCTTTGGAGAGTACATCTACAAAACGGGTCAACTTGCTGGCGTCATCCGCCCAATAGACTTGCAGAGTCAGATCATCGTTGCTGTATATTCCGCCAAACGGATCGAAACTGTCCACGCGGAAGGGCAGGCCGAAGTCGTAATCCGTCTCGTTGGCAATGGCGGAACCGGTCAACGTGAGAGCGCTGCCGAGGGTTTCAATCTTCAAAACATACAACTGTTCTTCGACCACTGGCACGGTGCTGTCCAGGGTCAATGTGAGGGAAGGGCCGCGCGGGTCTGTTGTCCGTGTGGAATCAAGCAGTTCGGAAGCCCGGGCAAGTATCAGGTCCGGTTGTGAGGCGGGGGAGATGGAAACGATAACCGCACCGGGGACAGGGTCCATGGCGTGGCCGAGAGTCACTTCCGTAATTTGCCCGTCGCGGTTGGGAATGAAGGTTAAGGTGTAGGGTGTCCCTGCGGTAATGAGCATGTCCGGCGGCATGGACAAGGGCTGGTTGTATGTGCCTTCATCTGTTGTTTCGATGCGCAGGTTGACCGGTCCTGGCACGTTCTGAAAAATCCAGCGCGAGGCGGCCATGCGGGTTTCATCGCGCAGGTAAATGCTTTGGAACGCGAAGGCCCAGATGGCGGTTGATGCGAGAACAACAGCTCCAATGACAATTGCGATATTACGTATTACGTAATGCGTATTACGTAATTTGAACATTTGCGGCAACTCAAATATCACCCATGCCGCCATCATCGCAAGCAGAGGATAGATCGGCAGTTGATAACGCATGGTGGGATTGAATTGCAGCGACTGCCAGAGGAAGTAGAAAGCCGTCCAACCCCAGAGAAGTAAATGCTTGTATTCGCCTCGAAGGATTCTCCAGCCCATGAGCAGGAAGCCTGCCCATGCCAGAATGCCGAGCGGAAGCCCAAGCCCCCATACGGTTAAGTTGACAGAGGAATATAAATGATTACGGCGCGCCCATTGCAAATTCCAAGGCAGGTCGGCTGTACCGGTGGCCTGCGCGCGCTGCTCGGATATATTCTTCACCCATTGTTCGTTCAAACCAATGCCATCGAAGGCGTAGGGTTGAAAGATACGGAAGGAAATGATGGTGGCAAGACCGCCGGTTATCAGCAGCGCAGTGATCAGTGACCAGTAACCAGTATCCAGCTTTGTAGATTTGCGGTCATGAATAAGATAGCGAATGGCGAATGCACCCGGCAGAGCTATTGCCAACGCGGCGGCATTGATCTTGGATGCCATCGCCATGCCAAGGGCAAGGCCGAAGCCGATGGAGAGGTAGAAGAGAGGGTTTTTGAAGATGGAAGGGACAAGAAGCGAGTGATGAGTGACGAGTAAATCCTCATCACTCGCTTCTTGTCCCTCGTTACTTATTTCTTGTCCCTCATCCCTGCCCCTTCCAACGATCTTCACCGCAAATGCCAGCGCAAGGAACATGAACAGGTTCACGAACAGGTCCGACGTGAAGAAATGCGACTGCTGGATCTGCATCACGGTCAACGAGGAAAATGCCGCCGCCAGGAGACCCACCTTCCGTCCGTAAAGATTCGAGACCATCAAATAAAGCAGGAATATCGTGAATAGATCCGCCAACGCCGACATTTGCCGCGCGAAAAATTTGGAAGAGCCGATATTCTCATTATCTGATAATTCCAAACCGACGCGCACCAGGGTCATTGGCAAATTCCCATACACAAAAAAGGCATGCCCACGGTTGCCGGGGTTAAGGGTCGAAGTGCCTGTGTCAAAATAGTTTTTCAGGGTAATCCAGCGCTTTTGGTCCGGCGGGCAGGCCTCCACGGGTACGAGCGGGTCTTCGCAGGTATGGGCGCGCAGGTTGTCCAGCACTCCCATCATGAATAATTCATCCGGGTGTTGATGGTATCCCTCTCCCCAACCATATCCTCCGATGCGCAAATATCCCGCCATCAGCAGGACAAGAATAAAAAGCAGGTCGTACAACCATGCGCGTTTTTCGTTCAAGATCATCCTCGCTCCCTCACCCTAGCCCTCTCCCAAAGGGAGAGGGCTAGGGTGAGGGTTATTCCTCGATCATAAAAATAAAGAAGTCCTTGCCTTCGAACGCCGAAGTATATCGGCGAAGTTTCCCGTTCGGGTAGAGTTCCTTAAGAATCTTCTCAGTTTCAACATCCTTGTTCCAATACAGGAACATCTTCGGCGCAGGGATGGTCAAGGTCTCCGCCAGCCTGTCCGGGAAGAGCGCAAAATCGCGGTTGGGGATTCCCGCCCAAACGCCCGGCAGACGCGTATCCACCCAATAGGGGAAGGGCACGATCCAGACTGAGTTGGTCTGTCCATATTCATCTTCGAACTCGCTGATGACCCTGCCCATTTCGGCAGTATTCCAAACCGCGTGAGTGTAGGCATCGGTGAATTTATTGAAGACAATGTCGTAATTGGAATAGGCGGACGCGGCGAATAAAATCCCGGTCAACCCGTAGGCGATGAACTGCCGCCTCTTTTCCACGCCGAAAGCGGATACAAATCCATCGAGCGCCAGCGCGCTGACAAGGATCGCCGTCACGGATGCGCCCCCTGCGCGATTCAACGCCGGGTTCTCCCCGGGATACGCCAGCGAAAGCACAGACGGCATGATGAGCACCGGAATGGAAACGAGCAGGAGCATATCACGCCAATCCCTCTGGCGGATGTAACGCACGATCAACAGAATGATGCCGAGTAAAAAGAGTGCGGCGGTCACCAAATCCAACGCGGGGCGGTGCGTAACGGAATGCACCCAGATCTCGCCGTCATCCCAGTTGAACAACAACATGCCTTTGTTTAAATTCGACAGAAATATCTGCCAGGCCGGACCCGGCAAAGGCGCTTCAATGCTGCTCAGGCGTGTGAAAGCGCGATACCCAAACAAATCGGGGCGGGATATCCAATACCTCATGAGTGGCGAGAATACAAGAATAGAAAATACAACGATGAGGATGAGCCACCAGAACGCCTGCACGCGGGTCTCTTTCGATCTGGCATGCAAAAAATAAATGAATACGGCAATCGCCACAAAAATCGGCACGATGCGGAAGGGACTGTAGCCGTGAAGGCCGAGTCCCAGAAAAATGCCGGAGAGAATGAAATCGTTTCGGTTGCGGGTACGCAGGCCGCGGGTCAAATAAAAGAGCGTGGGCGCAAGGAAGAGCGGATAGAGCGGAAAGCGCAATCCGATCCTTGAAATGATATTTGGCCAGGCTGCAATCCCAAAAAGGAAAAGCGCAAAGAAGGCAACGCGTTCATTCCCGTATTCTTTTCCCAGCAGATATACATAAGGAAGCGTAAACAGACCCAGCAACACTGTGCCGAGTTTGAGGCTCAAAAACGAAAAGCCGGTGTTGAAAATATAAACCACCAGCAGAGTCCAATACATTTGAAAGGCTTCACGGCCGGTGTTGCGCTCGAAAAAGATGAAGGTCTCGCCTTCGGTAATTTCGTATACATCCAGTATTTTTTCAGCATGGTCGCTGAACGGTTCTATGGGAATGGTATCGATCCTGGACAAGCGATAAAAAATGGAAATCCCCAGCACAACGATCACCAGCCCGGTCCAGATCATTTTTTTACGGCGTGCATCGGGTTCGGGCGCAGGGATCGTCTTTGGAGTCTTCAGCCATAAACTATAGGCGAGCAGTCCGATGGAGAGCAGCCAAAGCGAAGTATTGCGCAGCGTAAACTTTCCGTCGCCAAAATCCATAAAAGCGAAGACCCCGAGGATCACCGCCAGGATCAAAGGCAAAAGGCGGGTGGAAAGCGGGTCCGGAGTCAGCCGCGCGGCAGGCAGGGCAGGCAGATGCCATTCATCTTTAAAATAAGCCCAGATCAGCATACCCGCGGCAAAGAGATAAAGCGCCAGGGCAAACCCACCCTGACGATTCGGAGGTTCCACAAATCCCTGTGCGCCAAGCGCTAGCAGCAAAGCCAGGGATGAACGCCAGGGAAAATATCCCGCACGCGGCGGCTCGATTACTTTCTCTTCCACAACGGGATGCGCCGATACCGCCGCAAGCGCCTGGTTAATCTCCTCGCGTCTGCCCGCATCCCATAATGAACGGATGAAATTAAAAAAGGATGACCAGTCTTTGGTCACAGACTTGTACAGGTCGAGGACGGTGGGCTCTGGTTCGGAGGGGTTGTGCTGGTCTTGTTCCATTAGTGTCTCAACTGTAGTTTTCATAAATTACGGATTACGAAGTTCGTAATCCGTAACCGCGATTCTATACGATTTTTGTTATTTCTTCCTTGCAATTACGATGATGCTCTCGCCCCATGTCATCGGCAAAAAGACGAATCCGCTTATGGCCTGCAAACCGCCCAGCGAGCCAAAGATCAATTTTTGGATCTGCTTCGGCACAAAGCGGATGTAAGGGACGTCCCAAAATCCGTCCGAAAATACGCGCACCAACTCAAAACCCGCATCTTGAATCAACGCCAGCCATTCCCGCGGCTCTTTCAACGAAATATGCGTCGGGTCCTGATAGCCGATCCAACAGTCGCCCTTCCACGGCTTGAGCAAAGAACCGAGGTTCGGCGTCGCAAGGATGAGAATGCCGTCTTTTTCCGTCACCCGCCCAATTTCATGAATTGCTTTCGCGGGTTCGGGCAAATGCTCCACAATATGCTTGATGATCACGACATTAAAGACGCCGTCCTCATAGGGAAGTTCCTGTGCGGACGCCGTTTGCAGGGAAGCCGCTTCAGAAAATCTTTTGGATTGATTGACTGCCCAGTGATTCAAATCCATGCCGTACGCTTCGAACCCAGCCGACAACTGGCCCACCAAATGCCCCATGCCGGATCCCACCTCCAGCAGACGCGCTCCGCGCCGGCCATGGCGTTTTGCCAACATGCCGAAGAATCGATTGGACCACCAATACATGCTGTATTTGGAGAAGGTAATATTTGCGTAGGTGTGCGTGGAGAAGTATTTTTCGTCGAAAGCCATGGGGTGTGCTTACTTTTTTCTCGCAATATAAAACGTGAATGTCCCATTTTCAAGGGGGGTGGGTGAGGCGTATTTCTTTACATAATTTTCGGTGAGCGACAGGTTCCATTTTGTGCGTGAAATAATCCACCTGCCTGTTAAGACCCGCGCAACCACGGAGGGGAGGCCAAAATAATGCCCCCATTCTAACACGCGCATCGAAGCGGGTGAAAAATAATGCCACCAGCGTTCGAGCTTGAACCCCGCCCGTTCGAGGCGCTGCTCCCATATATCGGGCTCATCCGCGTGATGGACGCGGGAGATCTTGCGGAACCAATTCTCATACGGTTTGCCGAGAATTTTGGAGATGGAAAGCTCACTGAAATATCTCGTATTCGGCACGCAGAAGTAAAAAGGCGCATTCGGCCTGAGTACGCGCGCGGTTTCCTTCAAGACAGCATCGATGTGCGGAATGTGCTCCAGCACCGAGTTGCTGAATCCGCTGGCGAAATGATTCGAAGGGAAGGGTGTTTGAGCGCCGTCCGCTTCCACAAGGGATTTGTACGCGCCGAATCGTTTTGCCTCGTGGATCGGTCCATGCCAGGGGTCGAGGCCTACATCCAGTTTGTTATCAAAAGTCAGGGAGGCGAAATGCCCGTCTCCACAGCCCACATCATAGATCGGACTGGGCATGGGCAGGTCTTGATAATAGGAGGATTCGATGGCGCGTAAAAATGCGCGGAAGTAAGGCAGGTCCCGCAGTTGGAGGAAGAGGAAATCTTTTGATGGACGATGGACGATGGACGATGGACGGTGGTTCACTTCTTCCTCATCAATTTTGCAAATAGTTTTTCGTATTCCTGTGCGATGGAGTCGGGGTTGTAGGCAGTTTTGATGGCTGCGATGTCACCGCGATATTTTTCAGGGTTGTCGAGCACTTTCAAAATCGCATTGGCGAGGCTCTCGGAATTTCCTATCTCCGATATTTCACCCATGCTGTGCATGTTGACGGGCTGGCGCACCCCGGGCAAAGCGGAGGGGACGCTTGGCACTCCATTCATCATCGCTTCGATCTGCACGAGCCCGAAGGCTTCGGTGGAGTTGAGTGAAGGAACTGTGATCACATCCAGGTTGGGGTAGACCGCCGCGAGTTGAATCGGGTCGAGATTGCCGAGGAAAGTCCAGTGACCGGAGGTTTCGTACTCGCGGATCCGCGGGGCGAGGCGGTTGAAGTAGGCCTGTTCGCCCATCACGTTTTCATGCTGCCCTGCGTACAGAACCTGCGCATTTGGATATTTTTCCAAAATTATCGGCAATGCGCCGAGCAAAATTTCCACACCTTTTTCAGAAGCAAAGCGTGTGACCATCCCAATCACCGGCTTGCGTTCTTTTGTGCGGTGTCTTTCAGCGAAGGCAGAAACAGCCCTGGGAGTGGGAACAGGCATCTCGACGGGAGGCAGGATCGGGGTCAGTTTTGAGGCGTAGCGGGAGAGGTAAAGCGAATGATCCGCGTAATCTTTTGTGTAAGTCACGATATGATTCGCAAGCATCCCTGCCATGTTGTTTTGAAAATCCAAAACGAAATTGACGATCCGGTTGAACCATCCCAGCGGGAGCTGCACGTCGCAATGATAGGTGAGCACGGCGGGCTTGCCGAAGAGTCGGGCGCGAAAGGCAACGCCGGGCGCATCGAACTGTGGAAGATGCAGTTGAACGACATCATGCTGCCAGGCCAGTTTGGTGGCGACCCAGCCAAAGGTTGGCGCAAGCACCCCCTTGCTGACGCGCGCCACAACCGGCACGCGGATGACTTTAACCCCGTCCATCATTTCTTCCAGTGGAAGGGACGGATCGTACTGATTTGTCATCACGGTGACCTGATGCCCGCGTTTGACGAAGGCGCGCGCAAGCCGCTCGGCATAGATGGTCAGTCCGCTCGTATGGGGACGATAATATGTAAGGACGGTAAGTATTTTCATGAGCGGCAAAATTATACCGCACGCAAACGCGGTCAATTTCAGGGTTTGGGTGAACTTTGTGGTTTAATTGGGAACATTATTTGAACGGAACAAATAAATTCTCAAAAAGGACATATCATGGCACAGAAAAAGAAAGTTCAAACTGAAGAAACTCCGGCGGACATCGCGGCGACCAATTGGAAATTCGTTCTTAAGTGGCTCTTCATTTTTGGCGGTGTCGCCACAGGTGTGGTGAATGCGCTCGCGATCAATCCAGATTTTACAATTCCCAGCTTTTTAATATACACGTCTGTGGCCATCGGCGTGATCGTTGGAATTTTCTACTTCAATTCGGACGATCTGATCAACGTCGGCCTGCGTTTTATGATCTTCAGCGCCGCCGCCCGCTCGCTGCCCGGCGAATCGGAATATGTTGCATATGCCACGGCCTTCTTCCTGGGCTTCTCGTTTTATTTGGGTCCCATCGTGTTGACTTTGGCCGTCATCTATTTCGTCAAGAAATATATTTTGAACCGGTAATCCTCAAGTGACAGAAGAAAATCCCCACGGAAACATGTTCCGTGGGGATTTTCGATTAACCGATGGTTGTATTAGTCCTCTTCTTTTGCAATCGGGCTGGGATTGGAAATTTCCCGGCCGCAAAGGTTTCCTTCACCTTGAGCAGGGCGGCATCCTTCGCAAGAGGCACTGTCGTTGCGGAAGTATCCACCCAAAAAGAAGCAAGCAGTTCAATGGATGAGTCAGTGCCGAAATTGGTAAAGGCCACAACTGGCGCGGGAGCCGCTGCATATCCCGGAACAGCCTTCATCGCCTCAAAGAGAGCGGCGCGGATCTTCTCGGGATTCTTTCCGTGAGAGACCGCCATCGGCAGGTCGACGCGGCGGCGGTGGGCGCGGGTGTAGTTGACAATGGGATGGGCAAGCACCTCCGCGTTGGGCAGGATGACGATGCGCCCATCCAGGGTCTGCATTTCGGTCGTCCGCAGGTTGATCTGCAGGACAACGCCTTCGAAATTGATGACGCTGATCTCATCCCCAACCTTGAACGGTTGTTGAATAAGCAGGATGATGCCAGAAACAAAATTCTGGGTAACATTTTGGAGGGCAAAACCGACGGTAAAACCGAGAATACCAAGTCCTGTCAAAAACGCAGTGACGTTGAAAAATCTTTGCAAGGCGGTGATCGTGCCAAAGATGACGATCGTCCAGCGCAAGATGTCCGCAAGGAGATGGGTCACGCCGGAATCTGTATCGCGGTTGAGCAGCACGCGTTTCACTCCATTGCTCAGCCATCTAGCAATATACAGACTGACAAGAAAGATAAGCAATGCAGTCACGATATTCGGGATGGAAGCGGCCATATTTTCAACCAGAGTGGAAAGATATTCCTGCATGAGTTTCTCCGTCAGCAAATTATAACGTAACGGTGTAAATAAAAAAAATCCGAAACCATGTTTGGTTTCGGATTTTTCAATTCGACTAAAACAGATTTCTGTTTTGCTTCACCCACTCAAACAATTTCTGCACGCCTTCCTCCACACCGATTCGGGGCTTCCAGCCGAGTTCCTTTTCGGCTTTGGTGATATCGGCATAAAAGACACGTTGGTCACCGGGACGCCAGTCGCCGCGGGCTACTTCAATGGAGCTGCCAATATATCGTTCGAGCTTCGGACCGAACTCCGCCCAGACAGACATGACATTCTCCGGTCCGCCGCCCATGTTATAGACCTGACCGCTCGTCACAGCGATCTTATCAATCGCGAGATCATAGGCATTCATCAAGTCCTCCACGTGCAAAATATCGCGGACCTGTTTGCCGTCGCCATAGATCGTGATCGGTCTCTCCATCACTGCGGCGATGATGAACCACGCCACCCAGCCCTGGTCTTCGATGCCGAATTGCCGCGGACCATAAATGCAGGATTGACGGAAGACAACCGTCGGCAGGTCATACATGCGGGCATAATCGCGCACGTATTGGTCGCCCGCCCCTTTAGAGCAGCCGTACGGTGAATGGAAATCCAGCGGCTGGGTTTCGGGGCAGCCCTTCACCAAATCCTTGTAACGCCAGCGCGTTTTTTCCTCGAACAGTTCCACATCGTCCATGCCGCCATATACTTTATTCGTGGAGGCGTAGATCACAATTGGATGCCTGCCCGAAAGCCGCGCAGCTTCCAAAACATTGAAGGTACCGATCGCATTGGATTCGAAATCGTCGCGCGGATTTACAACCGATGTGGTCACTGCGACCTGACCCGCCAGATGCACGATCACATCCGCGCCCCGGCCTGCTTCCGTTATTCTATCCGCATCGCGCACATCCCCGACAATTACGTCGAAGGCGTCGTCTCCAAATTCCTTTTTCAACCACTCCAGGTTGCGCGGCGCCCCCGCGCGGACAAGATTATCGTAGATGGTCACTTTTTCACCGCGAGTCAACAGGCGGTGGACATAATTCGAACCGATAAACCCTGCGCCGCCGGTAATAAGATAATTCTTTTTCATTCGTCTTTTTTCTCTTTATTCCTAAAATTCATCAATTGCCGGTAGATGCTCGAAAGTGTTTGACCTTCGCTCATGAGGCCGATGCCGCCAATTACACCGCTGTTGAGATAATTGTACAAGCGGGCCGTCAGGGCTACCGCCAGCGCAGTGGACTGGTCACCAGTGAGGAGGGTTAATGCGCCTGCAATCGCGCCATCAAATGTGCCGACCGCGCCGGGCAGGGAAGGAATGGCTCCACCGAATGCCGCCGCACCAAGGATGAAGGCGCCCCAAATGATCTCGGCCTGCGGGAAGAATGCCAGCGTGATGATGTAATAAGCGACCAGGGCAATCGCCCAGTCGAGAGTCATCCAAAATAAAAAGCGAAGGAAAAGCCAGCCGTCGGTCAATACGCCAAGACCCTGAAAAAAAGATTCGAGAAAACTACCGCCGAATTTTTGCAGGGACGGCCAGCGCGCGCTGAGTTTGTGGAACAAATCCAATGCCCATTGATTATTGCGCGCGAGGATATACATGAAAACGAGGCCGATCACGACAATCACGCCAACGATGTAACCGATGCGCTCGGAGCCGTCGAAACCGGCAACGAAAGGCAATGAGACCAGAAATATCACGGCGGAAAAGACAAGGTCAACAGCGCGTTCGATAAAGATGGTCGGCAAAATCTCGCTGAATTGCATTCCGCCTGATTTTCTACTTAATAAAAATGCCCGCCCGAGCTCGCCGAGACGAAAGGGTAAAAAGTTGTTGAGCAAATATCCTTCCCCCGTGGTGAGCAAGACATCTTTGTATGTAGGTCTGTCACGCAATAAGGTTTGCCACACTTTGGCCCGCACGATCAACCATAAAAAGGATAGTACTGTGGAGCCCAGCAGAAGGCGATAATCTGCCGCGCGAATGGAATTCCACATGGCTTGGAAGTCGACATAATATAGAATGGCGGCAATGATCGCAATGCTGATCAATGCACCGGGAAGCCAGCGTTTGATATCTTTCATTTATGCACCATATAATTTTCTGAAAGGGCGGGAAGACTCCGCCCCTTCAGTTTTATTCATCATCCAATTTAAGCACGGCCATGAACGCATCCTGTGGAATTTCCACACTGCCGACCATCTTCATGCGCTTCTTGCCCTTCTTCTGTTTCTCGAGCAATTTCTTTTTACGCGAGATATCGCCGCCGTAGCATTTTGCAAGAACATCTTTACGCGTGGCTTTGACATTCGCACGCGAAATAATTCGACCGCCCGAAGAAGCCTGAACGGCAACATCAAACAACTGGCGCGGGATCAAGTCCTTGAGCTTGGTGATGAGGCGCTGGCCTTTGTGATACGCATCCTTCTCATGGACGATGGCTGCGAGCGCATCCACCGGTTCTCCGTTGACGAGGATCTCCAGCTTTTGCAATTTGTCGGAGCGGTATTCGAGGAATTGATAATCGAGCGAGGCGTAGCCTTTGGTGCGTGATTTCAAATGATCGAAGAAATCAATGATGATCTCGGAGAGCGGAATCTCGAAATCAAGCTGGACGCGGTGAGGGGCGGGATATTCCTGCTGTTTGAAGATGCCGCGGCGCTTGGTCACCAAATCCATGATGGGACCGTAATAATCGGTCGGGGTGATGATCTCGATGTTCATCCACGGTTCGCGGACTTCGAGGATCTTGCCCGGGTCGGGAAGTTCAGCGGGCGAATCCACTTTTACAACTTCATCGCCAATCATCAATACTTCGTATTCGACGGAAGGCGCAGTGAATAAAACATCCAAATCGTATTCGCGTTCGATGCGTTCCTGAATGATTTCCATATGGAAGAGGCCGAGAAAACCAGCGCGGAATCCAAAACCAAGAGCCTGCGAGGTCTCCGGTTGGAAACTCAAGGAGGCATCGTTGAGCTGCAATTTCTCCAGCGATTCGCGCAGGGTGGTGTAATCGTCCGCTTCGACGGGATAGATACCGGCAAAGACCATCGGCTTGGGCGTGAAATATCCGGGCAAAGGTTCCGCCGCGGGCGCAGAGGCAAGCGTGATCGTGTCACCGACGCGGCATTCGTGCACAGTCTTGAATCCCGTGGCGATGTAGCCCACTTCGCCGGAGCCGAGGGTTTCAACCGGCTGCATGCCAGGCACAAAGATTCCAATTTCAACGGGACGCAGATCCAATTTCGTGGCCAACATGCGCAGCACATCTGTGGATTTGATCTTGCCCTCCATGATGCGGACATAGGCGATGACGCCTTTGTATGAATCATAATGGGCGTCAAAGATCAATGCGCGGACCGGCGCATCGTCTGCATCTTTTGGAGGAGGGACGCGTTCAACAATGGCTTCTAGGATTCGCTCGACATTAATGCCTTCCTTCGCCGAAACGCGCAGAACCGCATCGGGATCGACCCCGAGCAGGGAGCCTATATCTTCAGCCACTTCGTCGGGACTGGCTGAGGGAAGGTCAATTTTATTGATCACAGGAACAATTGTCAGGTCGGCATCGAGCGCCTGATAAAGATTCGCCAGTGTCTGCGCTTCAATTCCCTGAGTCGCATCCACAACCAAAATGGCGCCTTCACAGGCTTTGAGCGCGCGGCTGACTTCGTAGCCAAAGTCGACGTGCCCGGGCGTGTCGATCAAGTTAAGTTCATAACGCTGGTTGTCATTGGCATTGTAAAACATGCGCACAGCCGAGGCCTTGATGGTGACGCCTTTTTCGCGTTCGAGGTCCATCGAGTCGAGGGCCTGCTCGGTCATGTCGCGCTCGGAGATGGCGCCTGTTAATTGAAGCAGGCGGTCTGCAAGCGTGGATTTGCCATGGTCGACATGGGCGATGATACAAAAGTTACGGATGTGGTCGGTCATACGGCTTTCAGAAGTTCGTTCCTATTAAAAGTCTACTACAAAGAGATGGTTTCTGCCCTGTAAGCGAAACGAAGTATACCCGATTAAAAAGTGACGGTCACCTTCGGGAAGGTGACCGTCATCTCAAAATCATTTCTTTTTTTATTTTCTTGCGGGGAACCACTGTTTTGCGTCATGTCTGTTTCTGAAGTATATAAATCCCGTCACAGCTATTCCGATCAAATAGATATATTCCGCAATATTGACAAAGTTATAGGCAATGGTTTCCACATCAATTCCTGCCTCGGCGATCTCATTGATTATCCTGCCATCCAGATCTTTTTGCCAATAGGTCAGGAGACCCATTCCAACAACACCCAGCAGGATCTGCCACAAACTGGAGAACGGGCCTTTTCGGCCGGTCAACCCTCTCACCATGAAATAGGCGAGTCCACCAAACAAAGCCATGTTTGCGACAAGCTCAACAAAATCCGAGGGGATCAGGGGGACTGGAGGAGAGATCACATAATTCAAGGATGCGCCGATATTGACCACGGTCAGGAAGATAATGAAGTAGTACAAGGCGGTAATCAGGGGCGAATACACAGACTGGGAACTGACGGGTCTCATCCCAAGAGCCTTAAGAAGTTCTTTCGGGTTTGGCAGGAGCTGGGCAATCGTATCCAGTCCGCGCACGCCGGGTCGAAAGTCGATCCATTGGATTCTGGATAAAGTCTTTGAGATGTTGTTATTCGTTTGAACCAGGATCGGAAAGAGCATTTGTTTTTCAGGAACCGCTTCCGTATCGGATTTGAAGCGGGAAATTAAAGCAAATACCGCCTTCGCCTCCTTAATGGAATTTACCTGGGGATGCCCATATTTCTTCAAGGTGGCGATCAAATCCTCCGCGATGACGCGGTCTTGAACAGCATAATCGACATAAAAGGGAACGGGGGTTGGGTTTTGGATCTTCGCATCATGAGGGTTGATATATTTCGGAATGATGGCTTCCGGTTTTCCCCACCGCTGCATGGCAGGAGAGCGAAGGATGAATAGCAGGATCAGCCCAAAAACGAGACCCAACAATACGACAGCATCCAACGATGGGTCTTCATATACGATCACGGAAAGCACGGAAGCAATCGGCAGCGCCCACAGAGAAGTCTGTACATTCGTAAAATTGAAATTGCGTTTGAATATCTTATAAGGCAGGGGAACCAAAATCCATGGGATGAACAAAGTCCAATACTCTAAAAGGGACAAAAGCGCCACCACCACGCTGACGGCTACGGCCGCCCATACGATCCACGGAGCTTTGAAGCCGGTCTCCGGCACCGGGTGTTCCTCCTGAATCGGCTGTTTCAACTGGGAGAATAATTCTTTCAGACCCGCTTTATAGTTGCTGCGAAAATCCACCCACTCATATTTTTCCAATTCCTTCGGCAGATCCACGGCTTCGAAGATCAAAAGAATGACACGCTTTTTTGATTCCAAAAAGTGACGCCATTCCAATGCCACATACTCAGAGGCAATCGCCGCCTTGGAAACGACCAAAAGCACCGTATCCGCCTCCTTCAGTCCTTTATCGATCTGCACATTCCAGGGCGAACCGGGAACTAACGCACGATAATCCAGCCAGACGTTGTATTTTTCATCTTCAAGCTTTTTCACCAAATCATCGACAAACCCCAGTTCGCGCCGCGAATAACTCATGAAAATATTTTTTGTCACAACTGCCTCCATTGGTTTGAGCCCTTACCACCAGCAACTAAAAACGAAACCCGCGCAGGCAGGTTTCGTTTCGTTTTCTTGTTTTCGGTTAAGCGAATTATTTCACCAAATTTCGCAGCACGGTGTGCAAAATGCCGCCGTTGCGGTAATAATTCACCTCCACATCGGTATTCAACAGCACCGTCGCCTTGAATTCAACCACATTGCCATCGGATTTCTTCGCCTTGACCGTTATTTCACTTTGCGGCTTGATCTGGTCATTCAGGCCTTCGATGGTAAATACTTCGCTTCCATCCAGACCGAGGGATTCGGCGTTTTTCCCGTCAGCGAAACGCAGCGGAAGCACGCCCATGCCGACCAAATTCGAGCGGTGAATCCGCTCGAATGATTCGGCGATGACGGCCTTCACGCCCTGCAGCATCGGCCCCTTCGCAGCCCAGTCACGGCTGGAGCCTGTGCCGTATTCCTTGCCCGCAAGCACAATCGAAGAAACACCGTCTTCTTTATATTTCATCGCGGCATCAAAAATAGACATCTCTGCGCCGTCGGGTTGATGCCTGGTCCAATTACCTTCCTTCGGCGCAACCATCACATTCTTCAAACGGATATTCGCAAACGTGCCGCGCGCCATCACCAGGTCATTACCGCGGCGCGTGCCATATTGATTAAAGTCTTTTGGTTGAACACCGCGTTCCTGCAGGAACTTTCCAGCGGGAGAATCCGCGGCAATGTTGCCGGCCGGGGAAATATGATCGGTGGTAATTGAATCTCCGAATACACCGAGCACACGCGCGTTTTTGATCTCTTGAATCGAAGGTACTTCGAGAGTCAAGGTCTGGAAATAAGGCGGGTGGTGAATGTAGGTGGATTCTTCACTCCACTCGAACAGGTCGCCTTCCTTGATCTTGATCTCCTTCCACATCTCCGATCCCGAGAACACGTCCGAATATTTATCCTTGAACATTTCAGCCTTGACGCTCGCGGCAATCGCATCGCTGATTTCCTGTTGGCTGGGCCACAGTTCTTTGAGATATACAGGTTGATTGTTTTTGTCTGTGCCAAGCGGATCATTGTTCAGGTCAATATCCACGGTGCCGGCGAGGGCATAGGCAACCACCAATGGTGGAGACGCGAGATAGTTCGCCTTCACCAGCGGATGGACACGGCCTTCAAAGTTACGGTTGCCGGAGATGACTGCGGCCGCCACCAGGTCGGAACCTGTCACCGCTTTGGCAACTTCGCCGGGCAACGGGCCGGAGTTGCCGATACAAGTCGTGCATCCATAGGCAATGACGTTGAATCCAAGTTTGGAGAGCGGGTCGATCAGGCCGGCCTTTTTGAGATATTCGGTTACCACGCGGGAGCCGGGAGCCAAAGACGTTTTGACATACGGCTTGACGTTCAATCCTCTTTCAACGGCTTTCCTGGCAACGAGTCCCGCCGCGATCAGCACGGATGGATTGCTCGTATTTGTGCAGGAGGTGATGGCCGCGATCACCACCGCGCCATGTCTCATCTTTTGTGTGCCGCCGTTGGTACCAAAGGTGGCTTCGCGATTCAAGGCATCACCGGAAAGCTCATAGCCGCGATCCTTTACCGGGGCGGTCAATGCCTTTCGGAATGTATCCTGCATATCGGTTAGCGCGACGCGGTCTTGTGGTCGCTTGGGGCCAGCCAAAGAAGGGACGACAGATGCAAGGTCGAGTTCGAGCGTGTCGGTGAATTCGGGGTCGGGGGAATTTGCTTCGCGGAAGAGTCCCTGCGCGTGCATGTAGGCTTCGGTGCGGGCGATGGTCTCTTCGGAGCGGCCGGTTAGACGCATATAGCGAAGCGTCTCTTCATCCACAGGGAAGTAGCCCATCGTGGCGCCATATTCGGGAGCCATGTTGCCGATGGTGGCGCGGTCGGTCAGGGACATGGTAGTGAGACCTTCGCCATAAAATTCGACGAATTTATCGACGACCCCTTTCTTGCGCAGCATTTGAGTCACAGTGAGCACAAGGTCGGTGGCTGTAACTCCTTCTTTTAATTTGCCGAAAAGTTTGAAACCGATGACATCAGGGAGCAGCATATCCATGGGCTGGCCAAGCATGACGGCTTCGGCTTCGATACCGCCCACGCCCCAGCCGACAACGCCGAGTCCGTTGATCATGGTGGTGTGTGAGTCGGTACCGACAAGGGTATCGGGGAAGGCGATGACATCCTTGCCATCCACTTTGGTCATCACAACCTCGGCGAGATTCTCAAGGTTCACTTGATGAACGATACCGGTCATCGGGGGCACAACACGGAAGTTGGTGAATGCCTTTTGCCCCCATTTCAAAAACTCATAGCGCTCGCGGTTGCGCTGGAATTCAATTTCGGTATTGCGGTTAAGCGCATCGGCTGTGGCGAAAAAATCCACCTGTACCGAATGGTCGATGACGAGGTCAACGGGCACGAGCGGGTTGATCTTCTTCGGGTCGCCGCCGAGGCGGGCAACGGCGGCGCGCATCGCGGCCAAGTCAACGACAGCGGGCACGCCGGTAAAATCCTGCATGACCACGCGACCGGGCAAAAATGGAATACCGGGGCGCGCGCCTTTCGGAGTCCACGAGGCGATATTCTTCACATCGTCCTGCGTGATCTCCCTGTCGTTGCATTGACGGAGGGCGGCTTCCAGTACGATACGGATGGAATAAGGCAGCTTGTTAAGTTTCGTTAAACCTGCCTTCTCCAGCGCATCGAGGCGGAAAATGACGTATTCCTTCTTCCCCACTTTCAATACGTCGCGGGACTTAAATAGGTCTTGCATAGGATACTCCTTTGGTGATGAGGATTTCGTAAGTCGAAATTAATTTCGACTTACACTCACACCACAACTTGCGAAGAACATAAAGGAGCGCCTTTGATATCCTTGCAGCGTCCTGGCGGTTTTCCAGGGAAACTGTGTGGTGGGATTAACTCGAACTCCCTTACCCTGATTTTGGCAATTAATTGTTGGGTTATCTTCCCTCTCTCCCTTTGGGAGGAGGCAGGGTGAGGGTCTTACAACTTCATTTCCTTCTTAAGCGACGCAACCAGCTTCTGTTTTTCTACCTCAGGCAAAAACGCAGCCTGCGCCGCGACGATCACAGAATTCTTCAAATCATCCATCGATACATGAAGGTCTTCCACAACATGCTGGTATTCGTGCGCGAGCGTAATCCGCGAAACGCTTGGGTCGTCCGTATTGACCGTGGCTTTCAACCCTTTTTCGAACATCCGTGAAAGCGGATGCTCCGGCAGCGACTTGATCACACCGGATTGATAATTGCTCGTTACACAAACTTCAAACACCGATTCACGTTCCTTCGCAAGCGCGGTCACATTCTCGTCTTCGAGCACGCGCACCCCATGCCCGATCCGCTCGGCGCCCAAATTCTCGATCGCATCGCGGACATTTTCCGCCGGCCCCCATTCCCCGGCATGGATGGTCACATGCAGGCCGGCCTGCTTCGCTTCCTTGAAAAGCCCATGGAAGGGGTTGGACTTAAACTCCGCTTCGTTGCCAGCCAGATCCAGGCCGGTCAATCCATTCTTGATGTGTTCCGCCGCAAGCCAGGCCACCTGTTCGGCCAGTTCCGGGCTTTCGTGCCGGTTCACCGAAGCGATCAACCCGACTTTTATTTTATATTTCTTCGCCGCTTCCTGCGCGCTGGTGATCACCCAATCCATCACATCATGCAGGGGGAAGCCTTCCGCGCGGCTCAAGGCCACAGGCGTAAAGCGCAGTTCGAGGTAGCGGCAATTGTCTTTCGCCGCATCCTCCACCGCCTCGCGCGTGACGCGGTGAATGACATCCGGTGATTTGTAAAATAAACGCAGGGTTTTGAACTTATCGAGAAAGTTCGTAAAGGTCATCGGGTCCTGGTCCTGTACCTGCACCAGCCCGCTGAGATTAAGCATCGAAACAGGAACCGTCACCCCGTGCTGCCGCGCAATATCGAGCATCGTCGCAAGCCGCAGAGACCCTTCCAGATGACGATGCAAGTCAACTTTGGGAAGGGCAAAATACTTATTCAGGGGAGCGGTTTCATCTTTGAACAACACTGCCTCTAAAGTTCTCACCTGTCAGTGCAAGCAGGGTGCTTTTTTCTACAGAGCAACCCCGTCGTATCGTAGATTGCTGCGGGTCAATACGCTCGCAATGACATTATTTAATGACGCTTCCTCTTCTTTTTACCGCTGGTCTTACCGCCAATTTGAACCGCTGTATCACCCGGCACATTTGCCACTTCCGCAGTTTCGATCGGTGTGATCTCCACACGGCGCGGCCGGGCTGCAAACGCACGGCCAATCACCAAACCGCGCACATCCTCCAATAATTGAGCGAACATTTCAGATGCGCGGCCTTTATATTGTACCAGCGGGTCACGCTGTGCGTAAGCCTCGAGGCCGATCGAAACTCTCAAGGCCTCCACCTTGGTGAGATACTCCACCCACAACTCGGTGAATGCGCCGAGCAACAACTGGCGATGGACTTCATTCAAGACATACTTCCCGATGGATTCGGCCATTGCCGTCCTCTCGGACTCACTGAGAGTTGATACTGCTTCGTTCAACCTCTCTTCCCCGAAAGCGATTCGCGCCGCGGGGCCAAAATCCGCGAGCTTGGTCGCATTCTGGTTCAGGCGGCTGAACTCGCTTTGCCCCCAGGTCTCGCGCAAAGCCGCTTCCGCCTCCTCAAGGTGACTCATCACATCCTCAACGATGGACTCTGCGTCCCTGCCTTCCAGCATTTGCGCCGCATAAAAGACATACGTGAAACGCGAAAAAACCTGTTTAACTTGCTTGTGAGTCTTGTGGTCGAAGCCCGTGCGCGTCCCCTGGGAAAGGGTCAACAGTAAACGCAGTTTGCCCGCGTCGTCATTCACAGGTTCACGCTGTAATAGAACTTCAATATCACGGGCAATCTGGGTGTTCAAGCGCTCCCGTTTTTTCTCGAAGGCTTCGCGCGCCGTGTTCAGCAAAATGCCGGCCAGTTCATCCCAATCCGAAGGCAGGGGACTCGGCCACTGGATCTGCTCGCCAATGCGGGTTTGAATGGCTCCGATCACGCGTTTTGCATTTATTTCAACCAACTGACTGGATACGAGTTCCTGGATATCTTCCTTCGCGTCCTCAGGATCATCCGCCAGCGTCTTTTGAATTTCATTGTTGAACCGCAGCGGCAAATGGACGAGTCCATTCACTTCCTCCAATATCTTCTGTGGACGAGGAAGCTCTTCCAAATCGCGCAATCCCTGGAAGTAGGCATCCAGCGCATCCTCGCGCTCGTCGATCTGCTGTTCGAGTGACTCTTCGGTCTTATCGATCAATGCCTCGATAGCCCGCATGGCATGGGCATATTCGGTTTCGATGGATTTGGAGACGAGGCGCAGGGTGGATGCTTGAATGTTCTCGTCGATTTCATCCACCAATAACTTAAATCCAAACGAAGGAAACAAGCCATCTTTCGATTCGAAGGCAGGCTGCACCTGGTCCAGCCAGGCGATCAATCGCCAGGGGCCTTCTTCATCGGCCATGCCGATGTCGACCCGTTTGATCACTTCGGCTTCAAGCATGTCCGCTATGTCTTCGCTCAAATCCTCCTTGACGAAGATACGGTCGCGCTGGCTGTAGATCTGTCCGCGCTGTTTATTGAGCACATCGTCATATTCCAGCAAATGCTTGCGCACATCGAAGTTCGCGCCTTCCACGCGGGTCTGCGAGCTTTCGATGATATTGCTCACCATGCGCACTTCCAATGGAAGCGAGTCGTCCACTTTGAGGCGTTCCATCAGTCCGCTCACCTGCTCGCCGCCGAACAGGCGCATCAGGTCATCCTGCAGGGAAAGATAAAAGCGAGAGGAACCGGGATCCCCCTGACGCGCAGAACGACCGCGCAACTGGTTGTCGATACGGCGCGCTTCGTGACGTTCCGAGCCGATGACGTGCAATCCGCCCAGCTGCTTCACACTTTCCATCTCTTCAAAATAATTCAGGAAGAGTTTTACTTCCGCATCGTAAATTCCATAATTGGAGGGGTCTGTCTTTTGCAGGGCTTCGCGGCGTTCCTGCAAGGTCATATCGAAGGGGTCTTTGTAACCAGCCTTGCCCAGCACACGGTTGACTGCCGAGATCACTTCCTCCGCGATCTCGCCGCCGAGTTTGATGTCCACACCGCGGCCCGCCATGTTGGTGGCAATCGTCAACGCGCCGAACGCGCCCGCGCCCGCAATAATCTGCGACTCTTCGGTATGCTTGCGCGCGTTCAACACCTGATGCGCCACCCCGCCTTGCAGCACCGACTTTAGCCGGTCTTTTGATGTCTCCGGCAATCGTAAAATATCCAGCAGGGTCTTTAAATTATTGTCATCTTCGAGGCTGATGCTGGTCATGCCGTGCGGCTTGATGAAACTGCGCAAAGCGTCAGGGGAGATTTTGTCGATCGGCTCACTGAACGGCACGAGTTCCGCAATGAGGCGCCCGTCTTCCTCCAAATTATTCGCGCGCAGGTAATGGTCGCGGACGAGGGTCAACTGCATCAAACGCCGCACCGATTCCGCTTTGAGTCGATTCGAAAGCCTTTCGGATGATTCAACAGAAGTAGTGCCCACCAGCATCGGACGTCCCAGCACATGGTAGCGAACGATCTCGGTAACGATCGAACGCAGTTTCGCTTCGACGGTTCGGTAGATGACATCAGGGTAATCTTTGCGGCGATAGAATAACGGTTCGGATTCGCCCGCCTTTGCAAAATAGGAATACCCATACCCATCGTCGTCTTTTGCTTTGATCTCCGTCAGCGGCGCGCCCTTGCCATAGGATTGATATTCAAGGTTCGGTGGAATCGGTGCGACTTCAAGCTTGTAAATTTTATTGAACTCTTCCGCTTCGGTAAGCGCGGTGCCGGTCATGCCTGCCAGCTTTTGATACATGCGGAAATAATTTTGCAGCGTGATGGTCGCATACGTAACCGACTCGGGCTCGACCTTCGCGCCTTCCTTCGCTTCCACCGCCTGGTGCAGCCCGTCACTCCAGCGGCGGCCGGGCATCTGGCGGCCCGTGAACTCATCCACAATGACAACCTTGCCGCCCAGCACAAGATAATCCTTATTGCGATGGAAGAGATACTGCGCGCGCAAGGCCTGTTCGAGATAGCCGGTCAACCGCGCCTGCTCGGGAGTTAAATCTTCGGGTCGGTCTGGATCGAGAAGCTGCGTGCCCAAAATGGATTCGACGCGGCTGATCCCGATCTCGGTCAACGTGATGCTGCGATTCTTTTCATCCACTTCGTAATCTTCGGGCTTGAGTTGTTTTACCACCTGCGCCATGCGGCCGTACCATTCCAAATCACCGGAGGCGGGACCCGAAATAATGAGCGGCGTACGCGCTTCATCGATCAACACGTTATCCACTTCGTCCACGATGGCATAGTAATGGCCGCGTTGGACGCGCGCGTCCAAACGCATGGCCATATTGTCGCGCAAATAGTCGAAACCGAATTCGGAGTTGGTGCCAAAAGTGACATCCGCACTGTAGGCTTCGACCCGGTCCACCATGCGCAGGTGTTCCTGGTCTTCATGCGGTGACTCGCGCTCGAAATCCACAAGGAAGGCCTTCTTGCCGTTCTCGGTCACCGCCGCCATTTGCAGCACACCCACAGACAAACCCAGCGCATGATAAATGGGAGCCATCCAACGCGCATCGCGCCGCGCCAGATAATCATTGACCGTTATCAAATGGACGCCGCGTCCCGTCAACGCATTGAGGTAGACGGGCAAAGTGGCCACGAGGGTCTTGCCTTCGCCTGTGCGCATCTCGGCGATCTGTCCGCTGTGCAAAGCAGCTCCGCCGATGATCTGCACATCATAGTGACGCAATCCTATCGCGCGCTTGGAGGCCTCACGTACCAATGCGAAGGCCTCAGGCATGATTTCATTTAATACATCCTGCTCGGCTTTGTGAAGTTCCTTGTCATCCCCCTCACCTCGTCCTTCGGACACCCCTCTCCCGTTGGGAGAGGGGATGGGGTGAGGGAGCGCCTGGGCTACACGAGCCCTGAATTCATCCGTCTTCGCGCGCAGGGCCTCATCGCTGAGAGACTCGTACTTCGCCTCTAAAGCATTCACCTGCTCCACGAGCGCGCCGTATTGTTCGATTGTCTTCCTGGTGGGGTCGCCACTGAATAGTTTTACGAAGTTCTTAAGCATATAATCCCTTTCCGTGAAAGGGATTATAGCATGGGAGAGATTCTAGGAAATTTGAGTTTTGTTAGCGTTTGGCAATGTGTAAATATGTAAGAACATTTCTGTCGGTTCTTACATATTTACAGTACGTTTTTTAGGATAAACAGAACGAGGGGTTTATTTTTTTTGTCTATTCTTTTTGGATTGCGAAAAAGACGGGTTATTATTGACCGGGACATCTAGTTTCTGGGTGTCTTTGTCAGAGGCTAAATATTTATTCTCGGAAGAAAACTGTCTTCCGTAATACCAAATAAACGCTACAAGTCCTTCCAATCCCAACAATACCCATAGAATCCTGCCTGCTAGCGAGATAAAATTTAGAGGAGCAAGAAACATCAGAATGACAGCTAATACTATAAACACAAAACCTAAAAAAATTATTACTGGCGACAAGGATCGTAAATGTGCTTTTGGTATTCGAGACCTTTCTGTAATTATAAGCCAGGTAAATAGTGCTATGCCTACAAACGGGGGTGCTGTATAGCCATCCACAAACCCAAGTAATAAATAAACAATTATGGTTATCAAAACCATTATACAGATTAGAAAAGACGATCTGGTGTAGTCCTTAATAAACTCACTCCCCCAGACAGGATTAATTTTATAGCCCGAAATAAAGATTTTTTCTTCTTTTTTTTCTTCTGGGTCAGTGCGAACAAGAAATGTTGAAAGTAAAACCAAAGCTAAAATAAAGCCATTTGACCAAGGTGGCAATAAGACATGTTCTAAGAAATCAATTTGAAGTGCTTTTGGACTCGACTCTGCAAACCTTATCTCCGGAATCGCAGAAAGTTGTTCCGGGTCATCTTCTCCTACCTTTATTAAAACGCTGGTTATACTTGTATTTGACTGCGTTATAAATGATACACGCCCAGTCGAAATCGAAAGAGGTTCTATCACTGGAAACTCCACCAAGCTCGAATAAACATCTTCATTAAACACATTTGGTATTAGCAAGGTAGGCGATTTGGGGTCAGGCTGCGTTATCAGATAAACCTTTACGTCATTAAATAAATTTTTGCTTTCATTTTTTACATGAACATGCACTGTGGCTGATCCTGCCGCATAAAAGTAACGCGGAACGTCAACCCAAACGACAAGCTTCTCCTTGCTTTTATTAAAAGATCCTGATATGAAATGTTCTCTATACTCTTCCAGTAAGACCCCAAAAAGAAATAAGTAATACAGAAAAAAGATTATTAAAGTATTAATTAATGCAGCGACCCAACTTGATCGCATATTGGGGATAGGCAGATTGTCCATTTTTCCTCACTAAATTTTAAAAACTATCATTTCTTTTCGATCCTTGGAATTGCCATTAAGCTATCGCATGTTACTATAGCCAGATCAACGTTACACATCCAGGCTTTCGCCTTAGCACCATTCTCTTCCTTCCAAACAAAAAGCAACTTGTTGAAATGATATTCCTTAACAATGTGCTCGAAAGAGTTAAATATATATGTAAACGATGTCGGTATTTGATTTGAATACAAGAGCACACACACATACGTTTCAAATAAGATTTCTTCTGAAAGTTGGCAGTGGTCGGAGGTCAATAAACTAGCAGCCTCTTTTTCATCAACAAGGTAATCAAGTTTTTGAAATTGTCTATTGACATCCTCATTTCTTATTTGTATCAACTTATCTTGACTTAAATCAGTCACCAAATAAATCTCAGGTTGAGAAGCAACATTAACAAAGGTAATACTTCTTTGGATAACATCCTCTTCGGTGACAACCACTGGAGTGTTATTCAAAGGATAATATACCGACTCAAATTTAATAGGGAGGGAGTAAACGCCTTCCCAAGTAGGACCAAAGCCATCTTTTGCCCTAAGATTTATTTTAATTTCGACCTCCCCGGGGTTAGTAAACGGCGGTGGATACCATTGTAAATTTCCATACAGTTTTTCAAACACATCATCAGGCCGCATGTAACGGGAACCCTCATAAGGAATTGGGGTAACAAAGCCATTTATAGGCTCACCATTTTTACTAACCAAACCTATTAGGAAACAATCACTCCAATTTCGCAAATCGTATTCAGGAAATAAGCTATCGTCTATTTGGACATTAAAAATTAAAGAATTATTATTAACAACTTCAAGCGGCTTTCCAGCCTCAGTCGTTAGTATCAATTTCAACTCCTGAAATGTCCGAGCTTGAATAAATAGAAGCCAATGGTCACCTGGATTTGGAATTGAAAAATCATGTTTGGGGCATCCATTCAGAGGACGAATTGTTTGGACGTGTTGAGTTTCTGAAACATCCCAAGATTCTCCGGCAGTGCTATCGGTTATATTGTTAAGGATGATATTATTACGGTCTCTGTTCCAATATTGAAACTGGGAAGATGTATAGCTCCCAGATATTGATATCGGAATTTGATAATTTCCAGGTGATTTAGCTATACTATGAGGAAGAAATAAATTCAGGTTTTCTAATAATTGCCTACCTGCATCCTCAATAGTATTATAAAGATACGCTGCTCCATTTATCCCATTAATTTTAGTTTGCCATTCTGATATATCAGCCCGAAGAGATGGTTTCTCTGGACAAATTAATCCAACAAGAACTGAAACATCCCCATTGGCAGTTATCTCTCCAATCTTTTTCTGCACATCACCTACAAGCTCAGATGAAAATTCGCCATCAGTGATAATGAAAAGATATTTCTTTTGGACAGATAGGTTATTCATATCATTTATAGAGCTTTGGATTCCGTCACTATAATTTTGATAATCGCCTGTATTATCGGGTTTTTTAAATAACTGAAGTGATGGGCTTACCAACTCAGGAAAAATTATTGATACATGATTACCCGAATCATTTCCAAAACTTCCTGCACCAATATAAAGGTTGTGTGAAAGCGGCTCAGGAATCGTATTTAGTATATTTAAGATGTAGCTCACAAAATCAAATCTTCTCCCATCTAATTCACCGCACTCCCGTTTGATGGAATTGGAATTATCTATCAAAAAATAAACCGAGGTCTTTTCTGGCACAGCACTATAAGCAGGCACAAGTGTCAACACACTTTCTGCTGATGGTATATTAAGTGTGGTCAAAGTCTCGTCTGGTGCTGCTGGTTCACATGAGGTGACAACTAATACAACAAGAATAGCAACACTTGTATAAAAAGAATATTTCATCTTATGTAATCCTCCCATGTCGTATTATCCTTACCAACTAATTAGTGATGATCAATAGGAAGGAAAGCTTAGTTACGAGGGGAATTATTTTTTACCTGATACGTTTGGGGGCGAACTAGTAAATACATCACCTATTTTTTGGAATGGCCAGACAACCGCCTGAATTGGCGTTGAAATTAGCCATTGTGAAATATCTATTGCAATATATACGAGTCGATATAGAATATCAAAAAGGAATGGAACGACTGACCCAAGAATAGTTACAACATAATTGACTAAGTACAAAACCGCGATTATGATCCAACCTAGCAGAACCACCACCACTAAAAGCCCCCTCAGCGCCTCCAAAAATGTTATAGCAGCAGCAAGGGCACTATTAATAGGCACCAAACCAAACAAGACCCAGTTCAGGATTCCATCCAGGAAGGGACTCGAATTTAATTGTCCCAATTCAATCAACCTGAAAAGGGCCCATGCTATTAAAGTTATCAAGGAAAGCAGAGTCACCAGAAGAGCAACTCCTAGTGCGAGGGCTTTTGTTCGATCGTCTCTTTCAGACCATTGTGAGAACTCACTCTTGTTACTTCTAATTTCAAACACCAACGCCATCCCGATAATCAAAGCAAGCAGAGAACCGCCAAATACTGCGATATCAAACCGGCCTAAAAGTTCCGGCAAAGTACCAGACCACAGATCCAATACAACCAATGTATTTGCCACAGCAATGGAATCCGCCAACACAAAAAATAGGAAACAAGCCAGTAAAAGCAAGTATCCAAGCGTTCTGAATGGGTGGTCTTTGGAGTAAATAATATTAGCAAGATTGCTAAACCAACCTGAAACTACTCGTATTAAGTCTGTAAAAGGTTGTTTCAATGTATCTCGTAACCCATTGGCGCTATCTTCCAAAAAAGATCTTGGGTAAAAAGGGACATTATCAGGATTTGCATCTTTTTTGAATATTAATGGTTTGATTACTAGTCTTCCAAGACGTTCCAGAACAGGCTTCCATCTTTCGGTCCAGGCGATACAAATGAAAGCCCATACTGCCATAACCACCCAAAACGCCTGCGAATTGAAAAGGTTGTAGAAAATTTCAGCCATTTTATTTGCCTCCAAAATAATTAATCAAAGCTTCCTCAAGGCGCTCACCGTTGTAGTATTCAACAGACTTTGCCTTATACGATACAAATAAAGGACGCCAGATATCTTGTACACGTTTGCAGCTTGGTTGAATAATATCTTCACATTGAGGAAGAATAGAAATAACATCCACCCCTTCAAGGTTAATATCTAAATAATCGGGAGTATCAGGCCTCCAATCGACGAGATCATCAAATAAGATCAGAATACAGCGATCATAATTTTTACACTGGTTTTCAAAATCAACCGTTACATGGGAAAGCCCTTCGTACACATTGTCAGGCGCAAAGGGTGTCTCCATTATCTGTATTTTTTCTTCCCTGTCACTCTGAGCCACTACAATTTGTGTCGCTATTTCATTTGCCTCAGCTTGTTTTGTAACGCCCCAGGCTGTAGCTGTTAGTTTATAGGTGGTATCGTATGCTAACAATTCACAGTTGTATTCAAAAGCTGACTGTGTAGCAGTCGCATTCTGAGAATCAACATTCTCTTCATACTCATTTTTTGCAACTTGATTTTCAAGCACTGCACCAGAAATAGTGGGGGTGGGTATAATGGTCAGCGTTATATGAGGCTCCGGAGTTGAAACAATTTCTGGTGCTTCGGATATTTTCGAACTGTATCTGTCCAACTTTGCTGCTTCATAATGTCTAAAGCCAAGACTAAATATAGAGTATTGGTCTCCAGGACCAAGCAGTTCAGGAAGAATTTTTCCAACAAACTCCATTGCATCTGTTGTTTTTTTTCCCGATATATATTCAATAGGTTTTGTGTAAATAGAGTTTGCATCAAACAAAACCACAATAAATGTAGGTTGAATCTTCAAGCCATCCAAACCATCAAGATTAATATTAGGCGGGCACACCCTGGGTGTAGGGGATGGAGTCATGGGTGTAGGAGTGATGCCAGTAATATCTGAAACGTTACCAACTTTACAACTTGAAACAAAAAGTGCTAATAAAGCAAACAAATAACAAGCTGCTAAAAAAACACTATAACTGCTTCTATGACGCATTGCTACATCTTCCTTTCAATTAAGGAAATAATTTAATAAAGATTTTTATTGGTTCGCACATATCGGCGGCTCATTAAACAACAAAAAAGCCACGACGACACCCACATCAGGATGTGTCATGACTTCCGGAAATCTTTCGTCCTCGCCAAAGCCAGGTGAATATTAAGTTATCAGTTGGGGGTTCAGGAGAACTTACTACAGGTCAATCGCTGTCTTCCCTATCCCAGAGCTTGTAGCTTTCAACTTTGTTAATATACCTCAATTCGCCTCTTTGTACAATAATGTGCACCTCGCCGTATTCGCCAAGATCGTCGAGCATCTCGTCGATCCGCCTGATCTGTTCAAGGGTCAGCTTGTACAATTTCAGGTCGGCGGGCAGCGGAGCTCTGTTTTCTGGCTCCTGATTTTTCATAGTCACCTCCCATCGTGGGTATAACGAATAAAATCCATTGCGTCGCTTGAAAAATCTCCTGGTGGGCAGTACATCTTCAATGGCCGCCCAACATGCCTAACATCATACAAGTTTTTCTCCACAATTTCAAGCCCCAATTTTCTCTTCATACCCAGACGTGCTTCAACCTCCTCCGCCAGACCACTGACGTTCGATCCGCCCGGAGATTGAAGCACATCCTATCCCCTTCCCCGCTTGGCAAGTGGAAGTGAGAACAATGGGTCATACCCCCGGACGCAAAGTCTGGTATCTTCACATTGCTTCCGTCATTGTAGGGGTTTCCAACCCCGTCTTCAATAGACAGCGGAGATACATGGCATAGGCAGTTGTACTGTTTTCCGCCGCGGGGGGCTTGCAATCGAGTATTCTTTCTGCTACCCTGAATGAAAGTGAAAGAGGGAGTATTTGACATGAACCAAAAAATCCGTGTGGCGATCTTAGACGACCACATCTCCATAGTGGACGGGTATGTTTATCGGCTGGAGAAAGACCCGCAGATCGAGATCACCGCCAAGATGAGCTATGGCGATGAACTGGAAACCATCCTGCAAGACCGCCCGGCCGATGTGCTTCTGCTGGATGTGAACGTCCCCACTTCCAGCGAAAACCTGAATCCCTATCCCATCCTGCATGCCATCCCGCTCTTATTGCAGGCGCATCCAGACCTCAACATTCTCGTCATCAGCATGCATACCGAACGCGGATTAATCCGCGCCGTGATGGATGCCGGGGCGAGCGGATACATCGTGAAAGACGACCAGACCATTCTTAAGAATCTGGGAAGCGTGGTGAAAGCCGTTGCCGGCGGCGGCATCCAGTTCAGCCAGGCCGCGCATGAGTCCTACGCCAAATTCCTATCCGTCGAAAAAAGCAGCCTCTCCCCCCGCCAATTGGAAGCGCTCTCGCTGTGCGCCGCCTACCCGGGCACTTCCACCTATCAGCTGGCCAAGAAAATGAACATCAGTCATTCCACCGTGCGGAACCTGCTTTCGAATGCGTATTTCAAACTGGAAGTGGAAAACCGCGCCGCCGCCATCGCCAAGGCGCGGCACATGGGGTTGATCACCCCGTTTCCGCCTGAGACTCCGAAACAAACAAATTAAACCCGGGCAGCCCGTCTCCCAAAACTTCGAACAGATTTCGAACCGGCATTATAAGTTCCTCCAGCAATGCCTCAACATCGTTTTCATATAAGAGCGCCGTATCTTTCAAAATTGCCCGCGCATCCCGGTATCTCCCCGCCAGACAATCGATACTGTAACTTACCGCGCCGCAGCGAATCAGGATTTCCTGCGCGCGAGTCAACGATTCCTGGCTGCCGGCATCCCCGCATAAATCAATAAACTTTGAACGCTCTGGATGATTCACCGTCTGGGCAAAAAGGATGGGCAGGGGCTTGCGCCCCAACAACCAGTCCGGGTTCGCAGGCACGGCCATGCAATCATTCAAGTCATCGTGAATCTGGATCATCTCTCCATAAAGCCGCCCAAGCGTATCAAGTCGGGCGGCTGTCGCTTTTCGCGCTTTCCCCAGCAAGGCGCCAAGGAAAAAACCCGACCCATAAAACGGCGCGCTCTTGTTTTTTACAACGCGCCAATAGGCATCCTCATCGGATGGATTTTGAACATCCAGTTCCTGGCCAAAGGCCGTCTCCCGCAACATGCGATTAAGACTCTCCACCGCCTCAAACCGGACCCTTGCGCCTGCTTCACAAAAACAAAGCGCGTCCAACGCCGACGAATGAAATGCAATCGCAAAGTTGGAGGCCCTGCCAAACCCAATGCTGCGATATTCGCCGCGCGAATCTTCATCCAGCATATCGTCCACCAATATGATTGAAATTTGCGCGCAAGCCAAAGCCGCGCAAGCCGGGATAGCAGCCTCACGGGACCCGCTCACAGCTTCGCAAAGAATCATCGGGAGCCGCCAGGCATGCGGCCGGCCGCACGCGACCCGCTCCAAAACGGATTTCATTCCAGGCCACATGTCAAAAACGGGAAATTGCATCAGATAATCCAGCGTTGATTGATAAATATCCATGATAAATCATCCTCCAGCGGGGGCCGGCTGTTGAAACAACCGGCCCCCGCTTTCTACTCCCCGGCCTTTTCAACCGTGGTCCATTCCTGCCAGGCCAGATCGCTTTTCAAGATATCCAGCTGGGCGCGGCTGGCGCGTGTCACCGCGAAAAGCATTTTCAGGTATCGATTCCCGCCAGCCGTCTGGCGCGAAATCCTTTTATAAAAACCTTCCATTGTCAACATGATGGGTCTCCTTTTTTGGCTATTGAATTGAAAACGATCGTTCTTGTGAAATGCAAATATAAGCCTTATAATCGTCACCTCCTTTCCTTTATGCAAATAGACTCAGGTTTATACGATATGCAAAACTCCCACCCAAACACACCTGGTCAGAAACCCCTTAATAACCAAGCGCTCATTCATATCCTGCCCTGGGCGGTGTTTTCCATTTTGCTGCTGTACACATATGCCAAGTTTTTTGAGCATCCCTATTACGGTTTTCGCTGGGATGCCGGCACGCAGGAAATTACCGCGATCTATACCGGGCAGGATGGATTGCAAGTCAAAGACCGCATCATTCAAATCGGCCCAATGAACCTGGTTGATTTTGAATCTCGCTATTGGTCAAAAATTTACATGCCCGAAAAAGGGGAGATCATCCCCGTTATCATGGAACGGAACGGGCAGGAACTTACCGTGCCCTGGAAAACTCCCGGTCCAAATCCGAACGAAATACTCGATCTGTTGTTCAATGAAAGCTGGATTGCCATTGCCTTTTGGGGCGCGGGAACCCTGGCCCTGTTCAACCTGCGCCCGATGGATGAACGCTGGCAATTGATGATTGCCTTCAATTACCTGACCGCATTATGGCTGATTCTTGGAAGCGGCCTTTCCCATTATCATATTTGGGGAAGCAACGTATTCCTGCGAATCGCCGTATGGTTCTGCCTGCCGGTATACCTACACCTGCACTGGGTTTTCCCAAAACCGCTTTCAAAACTTCCCCCCCGGCTCGTGCAGGGTGTGTATGCCGTCGTTTCCCTGGTGGCGATAGCGGAGTGTTTTCAACTCCTGCCGGATGACAATACCTTCCTAACCGTCCTCGCTTTGGCATTCTTCGCAAGCCTGGCGCTCCTTTTTATTCACGGGATTTTTCAAAGAGAGGCAAGGCGCGAGCTGCGGATCCTGGGCATCGCGGCAGTTCTCGCGCTGGTTCCCGCCATTATCATCGGGATCATCGGTTCGATAAGCGGGCTGCCGGCTCTTGCTGGAGGCGCCCTACTAAGCCTTCCGCTCCTGCCATTTGCATATTTCTATACCGTATATCGCCGTCAATTGGGCGGGTTGGAAATACGGATAAACCGCATTATTTCCATATACATCTTCCTCAGTCTCTTATTGACACTGCTGGCCACTGTGATCGTCATTACAACCATGAATTCGTCGTCCAATGAGGCGATTATCCTTGCGAGCCTGGGGTCCTCCCTCTTCGCTGTGATCATGGCCTTTTGGGGCTTCCCCATTTTTCAAACCTTCGTCGAAAATCGCATCCTCGGGCTCCCAATCCCGAAAACGCAACTGCCCGACCAATATTCAACCCGCATCGTTACAAGCAACACAATTTCACACCTGCTGCTGCTGCTTAAGGAAGAAATTCTTCCAAACTTGCTCGTCCGCCAGTTCGTTTTTCTGAAGGTGGAAAACAGCGCTCAACAAGCCCTTCTCACCGTAGGTCTCAAGGACGATGAAATCCGCGAGGAATACAGGCTTTCCGACCTGACCGCCTCCATGGGAAACTATATCCCGGACTATCTTAATTCCCCTGCAAGACCCCACGCGTGGGTGCGCCTCATCCTCCCGCTCAAAATTGGCGACGCTTTCATCGGCCTTTGGTTGTTTGGACGCCGCGACCCCGACGATTTGTATTCGCAGGCAGAAATATCGATTCTGCAAACGCTGGCAAACCAGACCGCGATCGCGCTGAGTTATGTCCTGCAGACGGAGCAGCTCAAGTCCATCTATCAGGACGGTATCAGCCGATATGAAGATGAACGCATGCGCCTGGCGCTTATCCTTCACGACAGCATTCTCAACGAACTGGCCGTGTTGCGCATGAATTTAAGCGAAGCAGAAACCACACCCGCCTTTCAACAAGCCTATGAAAAACTAAAGGGCCAGATTCGCGAGATCATCGTCGACTTGCGCCCGCCCATGCTGGATTACGGGCTAAAACCCGCCATTGAAGAACTGGGGACCTCTTTGATGGAACGCAGCAACAAGAAAATTAAAATCATCGTGGAAATCGAAACCGATGATTCGAGATATCAGGTCAATAACGTGGAAGAACACATTTTCCGCATTGTTCAGGAAGCCTGTGAAAATGCCGCGCGACATGCGCAGGCAAAAATCATCCGTATCACAGGCAGGCTGTTTGCCGGGGAGATTTCGCTGTCTGTCACCGACGACGGGATTGGCTTCGACACACGCTCCGGACTGGGAATCGATACCCTCGTCAAGCAAAAACATTTTGGCCTGGCAGGCATCTTGAAACGCGCCCAGTTAATCGGGGCCGAAGCCTCCATCCATTCGGAAGTTCAAAAGGGAACGGGCGTACAAATCATATTGAAGCCCAACGACTTTATAATTTGAAAAGACCTATTTTATTGTTAAAGAACAGATACCTGCAACGCTTCCAGTTTACATTTGCCTTGCCAGGAAAGCCATCGGCAATTGCTTGAATTTTCTTAAGCATCCCTTAAACCCGAGTTCTGGACAATGACTGCTTCTAGTTTCGGAAAACACCTTCGCGTCTTCCGCCTGCAATGTCGCGATCCAGAGACAGGACGAGGACTTACCCAGCAAAAGCTGGGTGAACTTTTGTATGAAGAAATGGGGATACGCTACAGCGGAGCGGCAATCAGCGACTGGGAACGAAATAAAAGCAAAATTGCAGTCAGCGACCGCCTGGTATTAGCCAGTTTGATAAAAATCCTAAAGCGGCATGGGGGGATCAAATCTCCCGCGGAGGCAAACCTTCTGCTTGAAGTTGGAAACTATCGCGCCCTTAACGAGAGCGAATTGAACGAGGTTTTTCCAAAAGGAATTCAAGAAGTCCTCCCTGAAACGGAAACACTTCCCTTAAAAAGACAACCATTAAACTTTGAGTTTGTGCTGAATAATGTTTTCTTCAACTCCCCCGATGAATATCAAAAAATATTGAGTGAAGCAAACGAAGGTCCACCCCCCGCATGGCCTCGTATTGTTGTTATCCTTATAAACAGGGCAACAAGCCGGTGGACGATTTTTCACGTATTGAAAATGTTGATCTGGCTCTGGATTTGGCTGATAACCTACTGGCTGATTTTCCCGTCCCTGCAATGGCCTTTTCCCACAAAAAATAGCGCCGTACAGTCAATGGTCTTCTTTGCAAGCGGAAGCGTCATTCTCCCATTAATAATCGGCGCAATGGTTAATACAAAGGATCAGTTATTCTGGAAAAAGAAAAAAATATCCAACAAACCGGCAATCCGTCTTTATGTTCACCAGGGAGCATATATCGGATTCCATGTGGGTTATTTCGCGGTGTTCGCCATCCACTTGATCGCGCATTATTTACAGTTCGGGTTTGCGGTGTGGTTTCAATTCCTGCTTACAGGCTTGCCCCTTTTCATGAGCGCCCTTGGGGCGCATATCGTTCCAGACAACCTGTGGTACGCCTATCGACGATTATGGCTCTCCGATGGATGGATATTCTTTGCATTCGTCCCGCTTGGCCCGCTCTGGGGCTGGTTCTTTTTGGAGTATCATTCTTGGCTGACCCTTCGTATTCCGGGCGTGCTGACCGTTGGGGTCGCCGTAATCCTTGCCATATGGTGGAGCAGGCGTAATCCAAAAGGAGGAAAAGTATAATGAACCAATCATACCTAGACACGAAAAATTTGGATGAACACAAATTTTTAGAGTCATATTATTTGTCCAAAAGGAGATGAACGTGAAACCCCCGTCCGCCAAGCCGAATTTTTGGAAGCTGATCGAACAGCGCTTCATGCGAATTGCGCGTGAATTGAACGTCCTTTCACGCGGCTGGCTGGGGGTGGTGTGGGTTGCCGCGCAGCGGACTTTAAAACCTGATACAACGATTATGGCTTCGGCGATCGCATATCTTTCGCTTTTTTCGCTCTTTCCCTTAATCCTGTTGAGTATTTCCATTGCAAGTTTCAGTTTTGGCCCGGCCATGGACCAGCACATTATCGTTCAAAGGTTGGAGTTCCTCGCCCCGGCGTTAAGTCAGTTATTGGGAGATAATATCGACCAGATCATTCGGGCGCGCGGGCCGGTCAGCGGCATTGCTTTGATCAGTTTGACGTGGTCCGCTTCCTCGGTGATTTACACACTCACCCACACCTTGAATGAAATCTGGCGCGGCAGGCAGGGCAGGGCAGCATGGAAACGGCGCGGGCTGGCGATTCTTTTTGTGCTGGCATTTGTAGGGCCGGCTTTGTTTTTGATCTCGCTGGCGGGCAGCATCCTTTCCAACCTGCGTTTCTGGCTGCCGGATCAGATCCTGCCGTTCCGTGGAGAGATCAGCCTGGTGTTGACCATTCTTCTGGATGTTGCGTTGTTCATGGCGGTCTATATGATGCTCCCGCATGGAAGATCTACCTGGCGTGAGGTGATTCCCGGCGCAATGGGTGCCGGTCTGCTTTGGGAAATGGCGAAGAAAACCTTTCTGTCTTTTGTTGCCACATATATATCCATCTCCAACCTCGTGTATGGAACAGTGGCCGCCATCATTGCCTTTCTTGTCTGGGCGTATGTGGGCAGCCTGATCTTTCTTTTTGGGGCGTATTTGAGTGTTTCCTATTGGGAGCATAAAAATAGTAAAGCGGCGGGGAATATTTCCAAATCGCAGCCGCCTCCCTCTACCTGATTCGGTTTCCTTGCTGGAGGGATTAAAAATTACACGCCGAGTTATCCTCAGCGTGTACCCCAGTTCGTATCGTATTCCCCTTGCAGCCACTGATACGCCGGTAAGCAGGTCTAGGTTTCCGAAACCATCCTGATGAATACAGGTGTTATGGAAGGGTCAAAATGAGCACCGGATTTCTCGATGATATGGGCAACCGCATCCGCCCGTGACCATGCGCGGCGATAGGGTCTATCGGAGGTGAGGGCATCGTATACATCTGCAAAGGCAAAGATGCGTGCAAAGAGCGGTATGGATTCGCCAGCCAGTCCGTCCGGGTAACCGTTCCCGTCCCATTTTTCGTGATGCGAGCGTGGAATTGGCAGCGCGAGGTTAAGGTGGTGGATCGGCGTCAGGATCTCAGTGGCAATGAGAGGATGGCGGCGCATGATTATCCATTCCTCTTCCGTTAGCGAAGTAGGCTTGAAGAGGATGCTGTCGGGAATGGCCACCTTGCCGATATCATGCAGGATGGATCCGCGGCGGATATGAATGAGGTCCGTTTCCGGCAGTCCCATTCGGCGGGCAAGGTTTAATGTACGGTCGGTGACCCGGCGGGTATGGTCTTCGGTTTCCTGGTCTCGAAGATAAAGCGCGCGCGACCAGCTTTCGATGGTTCTATCGTAGGCCAGGGTGATTTCATCGTCCGAAGTCTGTTTGTATTTGGTTATGTCCCGCACGAACATGATGTTCTGGTTATTGGCAAAGGGGACAAGGCGGGACTCGTACCAGAATTTGTCCTTCAATACCTCAAGCATGTATTCAAACAGAGCCATTTTGCTGCCATTGTGCAATTCGTGAAGCGCCTGCCTGTATTTCTGCCAGACATCCGCGGGGACGAAATCCTGAAACTTGACTGACGTTTTTTTTTGAACCGGTATGTTCAATTGCGAACCGTTACCGGCTTTATAGTCCAGTATCTTTCCAGTGTTATCCATCACCAACATTAAACCGTCGAAAGCCTGGAAAATGGCGTCCAGGCGTTGTTCCGGATTGGGGAGATCATTCAAGGCGAGGTCCGAATGCATTTCACAGAAGGGAGCCGGTTTATTGGCTGGCAAGAACACTGCCCAACTGCCTGGCAAAGTCGGTCAGTGATTCTGCGCGGATCGAAACGATGGCGTCGATCTCTTCCTTGCGGAGTGAAAAAGTTTCGCCAAGATATCCTTTCTGCAGGGCGGTATAAGGATCCTGCAGGAGCATCTGGCAAAATTGACGATTAACGACAGCGGCGGCAAAGATGCGGCTCAAATCAGTCGATTCGGGGGCTGGTTCCATGCCGATATTCATTTGGGGGTGGTAAGCAAGCGGCGAGATCATATTGTTTTTCCTTGTGGGTATAGTTTATTCTGATAAATTTCCTGGCGGGCCAACAACCAAAAGACACCGATGGCGATAAATACATCGCCGATACTGAAAGCCACCTGGTAGGTGAACCAGGCCGGGGGGAGAAAACGATCCGCAAGCCATTCGAAGCGGGTTTCCTGCGGATGCAGGAGAATGTCCTTCGTGCCGAACCGTTCACCGGGCTGGATATCATCCAAAACTTCCTGAGAGACCAAGCGGCTGGCCGTCTGCGGGCTGATGGGCATGAATCCGCTGTTCGCTGCGATGACCGTCAGGTTGAGCGCCGTTCCGATCAGGAGGATCATCATCCCGGGCTGGCGGCGATTCAACCAGGCAAAGGTCAAAAGTAAGGCCTGGGAAAGCGGCAAAAGCAGTGCAACCCAGCGATCTGAAATAAGTTGGCGTGTTCCCGGCAGGTAAAATACAACGAACTGCGGTAAAAAAGCAATGAATACCAGCCAGAGAAAATTCAATTCCGGCGGCTGGTATGGGCGGTTGAGCCAACGCGCCCACCCCAAACCAGCCAGCAGCCCCGCAACAACCGCGAGGGCCAGAATCATTAGCGGGTATTTCCGCCACCATCTTCCGGAGCGCCAGCGCCGAGTACCAGCATGGTGAGGGTAAGCAGAACGAAGAAGAGTTGAATGTGCTGGCGGTTGATCTTGGAAAGGGACACGATTGCGAGGTTAAATTTGTTTTTCATGGGAAACTCCTGTTTGAACATCTTGAGGTTTTTAGTACGATGCGTTTAGGATACTCCCCCCCAGGCTTCAAAACAGGCTTCAAAAAAAGCCCGATTCACCCCAAAAATCGTTCTTCGAGGATTGAATCGGGCTTCTCTGCCGAAAATTTTACAAACTGGTACGGATTTTAGGTCAATCCGTTGAAGTCAACTGCTGGATTAATGTTTAATGCAGGAACGGGATCTATTTTGAATAAGTCCGGTAAAGCTCCTCGGTTTCCCTGGAAGGGGACATCCCATATTGGCGTTTCATCACATCGACGCAGGCCTGGTATGTGCGTCTGATGGAGGCCTGGTCGCTGAGACGGTGGTAGACCTGCATGGAAATCTGGTATGCAGTTTCAAACGCCGGCTCATAGTGGATGGCCCGCTGACAAACCTCCAGCGCTTTTTCAGGCTCGGCATTGGTTTGATACAATTTTCCCAGGGAGGCAAGCGCATTAAGATATGCCTGATTTAACCGTTCACGGTCGTGCATGGCCCAATCAGCATACACATCGTTGAGATACGGTCCTTTGACCAAATCCACAGCTTTTTGGAAAAATTCGATCTTTTCCTGCGTGTTTTCCGCCGCTTTGGCGCTGGCAAGGTGGGACTCAAAAGCTTCCACATCGTATTCGTAATCCAGCCTGCGGTTGAAGGAGTAATAAATATCCTTGTAGGTGATCGCTTCCTGCCCCACCGCTTTGCGCAGGCGATAGATCTCGTTCTTAAACCTCAACTTCAGTTTTGAGGGATCATCAAGATCCTGCCAGAGGGTCTCGCCGATTTGTTCCTTGGTCATCGGTTTGTTAGTCGTCAGGAAATAAAAGAAAAGATCGCGAACAGATTGGGTCTGCCAGTCGGATAGGGTTAATGGTTTGCCGCCCAAACTAACGGTTGCCTGCCCGAACGCCTGAATGGTAAGGTGGGGAATTGGCCCCTGCACCACGCGGGCCTGGCGCCGTAGTTGGCGACGGATATCCGGCATGCGGTTCGCAAGGCGGTCCGCCTGCGCAAACAAGTCGCGTATCACACGAACGTTTTCAGTTTCCTTTTGCAGCCCGCCCAGCCAATTGCGGGCTTGATGAACAGCCACCAAAACCGCGTGGGGAACGCGGCCGCGATCCCCATATAAGTCCTTTATCAGTTTGACAGCTTCGGTGGTCTCGCCATTTTGGCAGGAAGCTGCGGCTAGCCACAGACGGGTGATCGATACTTCAAGGTCGCGGCCATCTTCCAAAAAATAAGTTTCGGCATGTTTGATTTCCCGCTCCGCGCTGCCGGCGTCACCCTCCAACAGATATAGGCGACCTTTTAGCAGGCTTAGAAAGCCGTTCTCGTAATTCGACCGGTTTTTTCCCATCGAACTTTTTGCACTTTCAAGGAGGCCACGGGCAGCAGGCATGTCTTTTTTTGATAACGCCATGTTTATTTTAGCAAAGCTCAACGAGTGGGAAAGGAAACTGTCATTCATACCTTGAAAGGCTTCGGCAGCATAACGATAATTTTGCTCCGCCATGCTGAAATCTTCCAATTCAGCGAACAGGTCACCAAGCCCGATCGAAATCAAAATATCAAGGCGGGCATAACGGCTGCGCTGGGCGCAGAGCAAGCCCTCTTCAAAGGCAAAGGCGGCTTTTTCGTAATCTCCTTGGATATGATACATAACCCCCATGTTGTTCAATAGGTTGGCCTGCCATGTAAGGTTCCCGCTTCGCCTCCAGATATGAAGCGCCTTTTCATAGGAACTACGCGCGTCTGGAAAATTCCCCGTGGCGCGGTAAGCCATGCCTGTTTCCATAAGAAGGACCGGGACATTGGTCTTATCGTTTAATTGGCAGAGTTCTAATGACCGTTCCAAAAAGGGGATGGATTGACGCGCGTTCCCCAGGCGAAATAAAACCAATCCCTTAAGGCGCAGAGCGTCGGCATAAAGCAGCTGCATCTCATCGCTCGCTTCGGTGGCTTCGATCACTTCCTCCGCGTCACGCAGGGATGCGGTGTAATCTCCAAGGTAGCGGTAGGCTGTCGCGCGGCGGACAAGCGTCAGATTGAGCCCGGAGGCGTTCTTTTCGCTGCGATAGATCTGCTCGGCCTTGTTCAGCAAATCCAGCCCTTCGCGTACCTCTCCTTTTGTATAAATGATGGCTCCGCGGATCGACAGCAGGCCTGGCCGGTTCCGAAGGATGGACGGGGGCAGCTCGTTGAGCCAGGTTTCGAGGGTGACAATGGCGCGCTGGAACATGGGCGTTGACGAACGCTCGATCATCTCCGCCAGCAGATTGACATCGTTGAATTTCTTACAGATGTAATGCGCCTTCTCCCATTCATCCATCGCTTCGTACGCGGCTTGGAGGCGGGTGAGGATCGGCATCACTTCCTGCGGGCGATCATGCTCGAACCGCGCGCGGATAAAATCGCGAAAGAGGTGATGATAGCGCAGCCATCTCCCGTCCGCACCAACAGGCAGGGCAAACAGGTTGTTGTTGGAGATGGTCTTGATCCATTTTTGCCAGTCCTGTTTTTTCGAATAAAACGGGGCAAGCGTCATTTCGCAAATGGATGCATCGAACTCCTCGAACAGGGCGGTGCGTAAAATAAATTCCTGTAATTTGGTAGGCTGCTGCTCCAACACCTGCTGGCCGAGATAATCGGACAGGGTCGCGCCGCCATCGGTGACCAGGCTGGTTGAATTCCGTGGCAGGATATCCGAACCTGAAAACTGCAGGCCGGTGATCCACCCTTCGGTCTCCGCAATTAATTGGCTGGCTTGCTCATCGGAGATATGCAAATGATTGTTTTGTGCAAGCAGGGCCTGCAGTTCCTGCGGTTGAAAGGCAAGGTCCAAAAAACTTAAGCCGCTTACCTGCTCGCGGGCCACCAAACGCGGGAGATCGTTCAGGCTGGTGAGAATACGCGACGAAATGACCAGGTGACAATTCTCGTCCATCAACTGGATAAAGCGGTTGATGAAGTTTTGAATGGGCTGAACGCCGTCCAGCAAATGGAAATCGTCCAGGATAAAAATGAAATGCTCGCGAATTTTATCGATGATCTCGTTGCAGATGGTCACCAGCAGGCGTTCCATATCCTGCTCGAAGGAGGACATATTCTCCAGCGCATTTATGGATTGATTCCCAAACTTCGGGAAACGCTCCGCCAGCGCGGCGATGAAATATGCCGCAAATCGCTGCGGGTCGCGGTCCAGTTCATCGAGAGCCAGCCAGCAGCAGGGTAATTCACTTTGATCGACTAGGTCGATCAACAGGGAGGTTTTGCCGTATCCCGCCGGGGCGGAAACAAGCGCCAGCTTTTTATCCAACGCATCGAACAGCATATCCAGCAGACGTTTGCGGGCAAGGAGTTCGTCACGTCGGCGCGGTGGGATGATCTTTGTTTTGCTTACGGGGATGGCTGACATCGTATTACATACCCATTAAACTATTGGAGGAGAATGATACGACCAACTTCTTATTTTATCCTTTAAATGTTTTTCTGCCGCATGAAAAGGCATTTTGTGCCGATGTTATAATGTTTTAAATTCTCGCCTTAAACCATGAAAATAACAACCCTCATCCCCGCGAACCCCTGGCGTTTTATTTTGCTGGCATCAACATTTGCTTTTCTCTCGTTAATCGTCCTCACCCAAGCCAACCCCGGTACCGAGCTGCCCAGCCGCGACTCCGGCTTTTTTATGTATATCGGCAAACAGATCGTCAAAGGCCAAATGCTGTACCGCGATGTTTGGGACCACAAACCGCCTGCCATTTATTACCTGAATGCCTTCGCCCTGCGGCTCGGGCGCGGTCTGCGTTGGGGCATCTGGCTGGTCGAATTCGTTTTTCTTTTCGCCGCCATCACAGCTTCATTTTCCCTTCTCAAAAAACTATGGGGGTTCGCGCCCGCGCTCTTTGGCGTATTCGTCTGGCTTTGGGGTTTGGACTTTACCCTGGAAGGCGGCAACTTCACGGAAGAATATCCTCTGGTCTTTCACTTCCTCGCACTGCTGCTGCTCCTCGAATTGACTCGAAGACCCGAACACCGCTTCTTCAACTGGACCTTGGGCTTGCTCCTATCCATGAGCTTTTTGTTCCGCCCGAACAACATCCTCGTCGAAGTCCTGGTGATCCTTGTTCTGTTGACCTCCCTTTTGTTCCAGAAGAACTTGCGCGCATTTTGGGCGTCAGCCTTTTGGATCGCCCTTGGCGTTCTCATTCCCATTGGCGTTACATCTGCCTACTTTGCATGGCATGGACTTTTCAACGCCATGTTCGAAGCTTCCATTTTATATAACCTCACCTATGGCGGCACAGCGTTGACAACGGCTTCCCCTTTGCAGGTCGGTTTCGGTTTTCTCAATCTCGCCGCGTGGATCGGTCTCACCGGTTATCTGCTTCTCTTTGCGAAGTACAAAGACATCTTCAAAAGCCCGCAGCGCTTGCTTTTCATCCTGCTCATGATCGGAGCGCCCCTGGCTGTGGCTCTCAGCGACCCTGCCAGACGCAATTATGCTCATTACTTCATGAACTGGCTGCCGTTCATTGCACTGCTCAGCGCCTTTGCTTTCCATGTCGTTATCGAAAAACTTTTCAAGCCCAAAGAAGCCCAACCTTCATCTCTCCCTCTTCTTACTGCACTGGGTATGGCTCTCGTTGTTTTCATTGCAACTGGCCGTGCTGCCGCTTACGTCAAAGCCTTCGACCGCCTTCTTACTTCCTCTGAGAGAGACCTTCGCTCTCCCATCGCCATTTATGTGGACAATCACACCAACCCCGGCGAATATGTGCTCTTTTGGGCAACACATCCTGGTGAAAATTTCATGTCGCGCCGCGATGCACCCACATCTGCCCTCTTCTATCCAATGATGGTGGATTCCGAAGTCTCCAACCGCCTCGACGCCGTCTTTTTCGAAGATCTCCAACGCAACAGGCCGGTTCTCATCGTGGACATGGGACGTCTCACCATCCCATCCCTTGACCCGGCCAGGCGTGAAGAGCAGAAATCCTTGGGAGTGTACCCCGCCAACCCGCCTGATAACCTGGATGAAGTGCTGAAGTATATAGAAGAGAACTACTATCTCGAGGCGGTAATCACAGGAAATACCGTGTACCGTTTAGACGGCACTTCACGCCCCTAATGGGATAACAAAACTTTAAGACACACGTAGGGTGATAATATGAACATGCGTGCTATAATCTTTTTTGGTTCGAAAGTAACGAGTCCAAATACTGAACCAAACCACTAAAACTGCCGCCATGAGTTTCGCCCACCTTCACGTCCACACCGAATATTCCCTGCTAGACGGCTTCTCGAACATCAAGAAGCTGGTTCAGCGCGTTAAGGAAATGAACATGCCTGCCGTGGCCATTACCGACCACGGCACAATGTTCGGAGTGATCGACTTTTACAAAGCCGCGAAATCCGAGGGGATCAAGCCCATCATCGGGTTGGAGGCCTACATGGCGGCACGCGGCATGAAGGATAAGGATTCAAAGCTCGATCGTTCCTCCTTTCACCTGCTCCTGCTTGCGGAAAATGAAACCGGCTACAAGAATCTTTTGAAGATCGCCTCGGCTGCACAGCTCGAAGGCTTCTATTATTATCCGCGCGTCGACCATGACTTCCTGGCTGCGCACTCCAAGGGATTGATCTGCACCTCGGGTTGTATGTCCGCGGAGATCCCGCGCGCGTTATTGCAGGAAAATCCCGAAGAAGCCGTGCGCCGCATGAACTGGTATTACGATGTCTTCGGCAGGGATAATTTCTTCGTCGAGCTGCAACAGCACAACATCAAAGAAATCACCGACTTAAATAAAAAACTGCTCGAGATGGGCGCCCGGTACAAAGCGAATTACATCGCCACCAATGATGTGCATTACGTCAATCAGGAAGACGCGCGTTTGCAGGATATCCTGCTCGCCATCCAGACCAACTCCACGTTTAACGATCCCGATCGCATGCGAATGACGGATAATTCCTATTTCCTGCGTTCGCCCGCAGAGATGAATCGACTCTTCGCCGAGGTGCCATCCTCGGTTTCAAATACGCTGCTCATAGCCGAACGCTGCAACGTGGATCTCGGTTTCAAAGGATATCACCTGCCTGAGTTCACCGTCCCTGATGGACACACGGGGGAAACCTACCTGCGCGCACTCTGCGAAGCCGGGGCTGAGAAAAAATACAAGGAAGACGCAACCAACCCAAAGATTAAAGAAAGACTCGACTACGAATTAAGTGTAGTCCACAGCATGGGATTCGATGCCTACTTCCTGATCGTGTGGGACTTGTGCCGCTTCGCCCGTGAAAACGGAATCTGGTACAACGCGCGCGGCTCGGCGGCCGGCTCGATCATCGCGTACACGCTTGAAATTACAATCGTGGACCCGCTTGAACATGCGCTTATCTTTGAACGCTTTTTGAATCCCGGCCGTATCTCCATGCCTGATATCGACCTCGACTTCCGCGATGACCGCCGCTCGGAAATGCTGGAGTATTGCGCGCGCAAATACGGCGACGATAAAGTGGCACAGATCATCACCTTCGGCACGATGGGAACGAAGGCCGCCATCCGTGATGTGGCGCGAGTGATGGAAATTCCGCTGCCCGAAGTGGACCGGGTTGCCAAACTCGTTCCCTTTGTTTCCGGTAAGGGCTCTTCGATGGAAGATGCGCTGGCGGTAAGAGAATTCAAACAAATTTACGATACCGACCCCAAAATGCGCGAAGTGATCGACATCGCCACAAAAATGGAGGGGACGGTCCGCAATGCAGGCACGCACGCAGCGGGTGTGGTGATTTCCGATAAGCCGATCATGGATTATCTGCCGCTTCACCGGCCCACTTCCAACTCGGAGGAAACGCCCATCAAATCGGTGACCCAGTTCGAAATGGGCATCCTTGATTCGCTGGGCATGTTGAAAGTGGACTTCCTCGGCTTGATCACACTGACCGTGATGGCGCGCGCCTGCGATATGATCGAAAAACGCCACGGGATTAAATTTGACCTGAGCAACATTCCCCTTAATGACCCGCAATCATTTGAATTAATGGGCAGCGGGCAGACTGCGGGGCTCTTCCAAATTGAAGGCGGCGGAATGACCCGCTGGATCGTCCAGATGAAGCCGAAAACCCTGGACAACATCATCGCCATGGTCGCGTTGTATCGCCCAGGCCCAATGGCCTTCATCCCTGATTACATCGCGCGTATGCACGGCGAAGCGGAAGTCTCCTATCGTCACCCTTCGATGGAGCCGATCTTCCAGGATACGTACGGCATCCCCGTCTATCAAGAACAGCTGATGCGCGCCGCCGTGGAACTGGCCGGCTACACCCCATCCGAATCCGATGAACTTCGCAAGGCGATCTCGAAGAAGATAAAAGAAGACATCGACAAACATCGCGCCAAGTTCGTCAAAGGCGCGGTGGAAAAAGGCATGGAGCGATCCATCGCCGACGCCATCTACATGGATTGGGAAGAGTTCGCGAGGTATGGGTTTAATAAGAGTCACGCCGCAGACTACGGAGTCATCGCCGTGCAAACGGCGTATCTCAAAGCCCATTACCCTGCCGAGTACATGGCCGCGCTCATGTCCGCTTCGGCGGGACAGACTGAAAAAGTTGCGCTATACGTAGCCGATGCGCGCGCCATGGGCGTGCCCGTCCTTGCGCCGGATATCAACGCTTCGATATGGGATTTCAATATTGAAGATGTCGATGGAAAACCCAGCATCCGCTTTGGTTTGGCCGCGATCAAGAACGTCAGCGAAAATGCCATCGAAATCATCATCAATGCCCGCAATGAAAGCAAGTTCGCCGACCTGAACGACTTCGCCCGCCGCGTGGATTTGCGGGCCGTCGGCAAGCGTTCGCTCGAATGTCTCATCAAAGTCGGTGCGCTGGACCAGTTTGGAAACCGCGCATCCATGCTCGGCTCGCTCGAGCGCATCGTCGCCATCAGCAGCAATCATTTCCGCGCGGCTGATGCGGGACAAATGAGCCTCTTCGGCACCACCACGGGCATTGTCGAAGAGGTCACCCTGCCCGAAGTGAAAGACGTTGAAAAGCGCGACATGTTAAACTGGGAGCGCGAACTCATCGGCCTCTACATCTCCGACCACCCGCTCAACGAATTCCAAACCCAGCTCGCGCAGATCGTCAGCTATTTTTCAGGCCAGCTTTCCGAAGCCAGTCACGAAGAAAAAGTCCGCGTGGCAGGGCTCATCAACGCGGTTCGCCCATACACCACCAAAACAGGCAAACCCATGGGCTTCGTCACCATCGAAGACATTCAAGGCAACATCGAGCTCGTACTCTTCCCCAAAACCTGGGAAAAATTCCGCGAGAGCATGACCATCGGGCAGATCATCATCGTCGAAGGCAAAGTGGACCAAAGCAACCCGCCGCCCAAGATTCTGGTGGATACGATCCGCACGGAAATAAAAATGACTGTTGCAGCGGATGACCCGTACGGCAAACAGGATGCAGCTCCCAAGCCTTTGCTTCCGCGCGCCGAAACGGATTCACCCCTCCGCCCCAATGCGCCTCCCGCTTCGCGCAAGCCGACAGTTGCTCCCGTCCAAAAAGCGACTCAAACTCCAAAGACGACTCCACCCAAAGCCGTTCCACAAGTTGCCGAGCCGGAAGCGACGTATGACCCAGGCGACATGCCCCCGCCGCCGGAAAACTTCCCCGATGGCTGGGACAATGAATGGCAGCCATCCTTCGACCAGATCGCGGTTGCAGAAAAGCCAGAACCGAAATTCAAGAAGAATGAAGAAGTGACTCCGCCGTTAGTGACTCGCGCTGTCGAAGCGTTGGCAAAGGTCGAAGAGCTGGAGCAGGCCGAAGACCGGCACGAAGCGGTCATTCAATCCATGTACATGCCGCTGGCAAAAGAGGACAAGGACAAGGAACATCCGCCGCGCCAGATCACCGTGCTGCTGCGGCCGACGGGCGACAAGGAACGCGACAAGCGCCGCATCAAGACCCTGTACGGCACGTTGATCTCGTATCACGGCCGCGATAAATTCACCTTTCAGATCTTCGAGAACGGCAAAGGCCATTTGATCGATTTCCCCAACGACACCACCCGCATCTGCCCCGAACTGCTCGACCGTCTCAAGAAATTGATGAACGAAGAGGCCTGGCGCGTGGAAGAGATTACGTTTCAGTAGAATAAAAAAAAGCACAGTATCTCTGTGCCTTTTTTACAAATAGCCATAATTGATTTTGCGTAATTAAATCAGTCTACAATGATTTAATCGCAAGAAGGAATTACTATATGGTAACTAGAAGAGAATTTTTACGCTACTATTCAGGATTGTCTTTTGAAGACAACCCATTTGCCCATACTAATGCTGATGAGGAAGAACGTCTTCCTGAATATTTTGTCCCGCCACCTTATTTTGAAGCTGTTTTCGGCAATCCATTAAAGCCAAAATCTTTTATTGTTTTTGCTCCAAGAGGAGGTGGTAAATCAGCGCAAAGAAGAATGATAGAGCTTAGAAGTTCAGAAAATAAAATTCTCTCAATCACTTATGACAACTTTGATTTTCCCGATGTTGCTAAATCTAGTGAAATAAAACTCCATCATCACCTGAAAAGAATCATTCGCTTTATTCTAACAGGCTTGCTTGTAAACATTTACTCAGACCCTGACAGCGCTAATGTTTTAGAAAAAGAAGACAAGCAAATATTCTTAAAATTGGCTGCTGAGCACCTAGGAGATATTAAGAGTTCAGACTTAACGATCACCTTAGATTCCCTCAAGAGTCTAAAAGACAAATTCAAAGATGTCTGGAACGATTGGTTTCCAACAATTGGACCTGGCATACAATTGGTAATAAAACTACTGAAGCCATTCCATGACTTTGGTGACAACATAACAGGTTTATCAAAATTTCAGGACCCAGAATTCAAGGCCACAGATTCTCTAAAATTTCAACTGAAATTACTTGTTGATTTATCACAAAAACTTGGATGGAATTCTATTTATATCCTTGTCGACAGAGTCGACGAAGCCTCAACTACTGGCAATAATGTAAAAGATTCTTTTTATTTATTAGAGCCCTTACTTAGAGATTTATCTGTATTAGAATTTCCTGGAATAGGTTTTAAGTTCTTTCTCTGGGATCAACTTCAACCTCTATGTCAAGATGTTGTAAGAACCGACCGCGTAAACCAAGAAGCATTAGATTGGGATGAAACAATGCTGATGACAATGTGGGAAAAAAGGCTATTAGCTTTCAGCGGCAAGAAGACGAAGCGGTTGCATCAGATATCCACTCCACTTATCCCTTACACAATAGATGAATTATGCTTCATCTTTGCAAGCCAATCTCCACGAGACTTAATACGTATAGGGGATCAAATACTATCTGAACAGCAAGAAATCAATCCTGAGAGCACTGTAATAACTGAAGCCTCCGTTTATAAGGCTCTTGAGAAATTTTGTTCAAAACGTACTGTGGAATTAATAAAGAAAGAACGTGTTTTGAACGAACTGAGAAAAACAAGACAAGTTGATTTCACAATACCTTATTTAGCGAACAAAATTTTCAAAGAAGTACAGTCAACTACAAGAAACAGAATGCTAGTTTGGCGAGAAGAAGGTGCAATAATCGATATAGAACGTATTGAAGATCCTGAATCTAAACAGGATGCTAAGGTCAAGCTTTTCGCTATCAAAGATATAAGAGTGGCAAAAGAAATTTATCCTGAATTAAGCATTTCAGATTTTCTAAAGCAAAAATATAAAAAATGCCCTCAATGTGGGGCTACTGTCCTTAGAGATTGGAAAGAAAGTGCCAGTTCTAGTATTTGCCAAGATTGCCAATATGATTTATACAATGAGAGTGACGATTTAGAAGTATGGAAACGAAAGACTCTTGCAGATTCAAGGCGAAGAAGATATCGCGAAGAGTCTTTGGATGAACATGCTATGCAGCTATCGCTGTTTGAAGATGATTTAGAAAACCCATACAACAATAAGCCATAGAACCCCACAATAGACCTCCGAGATTTTGAAAATCTCAGAGGTCTATTACAATGGGGAATAATAATTTCCCCAACTTGCCTTATGAAGGAGAGAAATGAAACTAGAAACCATCACCCGCACGTCGAAAACTCAAACGCGCAAAACTCCCCTGCTCTTCGTCCACGGCATGTGGCATGGCGCGTGGTGCTGGGATGAATTTTTCCTGCCCTTCTTTGCGGAGAACGGCTATCATGTCACCGCCTTGAGCCTGCGCGGACATGCGGGCAGCGAAGGCAGAATCAGCGGCAGTTCGATTGCAGATTATGTCAAAGATGTGGAGCAGGTGGCAAAGACGCTTCCGACTCCCCCGGCTCTGATCGGCCATTCAATGGGCGGATTCATCACCCAAAAATATCTTGAAAAGAATCCAGCGCCCGGCGGAGTCTTGCTCGCCTCCGTGCCTCCCTTTGGAGTATGGGGTGGAACCTGGCAGGTGTTCAAGCACAGCCCGCTCACCCTGCTGAAGGTGTTGACTCAATTCCGACTCGCGCCTGTGGTGGCAATTCCCGAACAAACCCGCTGGGCCTTCTTCTCGGAGGGTTTCCCTCAAGATCAATTAATGAAATATCACACCAAACTTAATGATGAATCCTTCCGCATGTATTTGGACTTGCTTGGATTGAATCTCGTCAGCAAAAGGAAGGTCAAAGCGCCGCTGCTCGTGCTCGGTGCAAAGCATGACTCTGTGGTAGCCAATGGAGAAGTCCGCGCGACAGCGCGGGCTTACAACGCGCAGACGGAGGTCTTTCCGAACATGGCTCATGACATGATGCTGGAAGCGGGTTGGAAGTCTGTTGCGGAAAAAATATTAAGTTGGTTGAATGAAAGGGGAATATAAAATCCGCAGGGAGGAGACTCGCTCCTCCCTGCGCGTGACGCGCATTATCCGTATCGCACAGCTTCACAGCGTTCGCAATCGGACCTGCCGCACAACAACGCGAATGGATTGTTGTGTATTTTTTCCACCACTGCATTGAGTAAACTTTTCAAGTGTACCGCCTGCACCAGCGCGCCGTTGACTTCGACTCGGCGCGTATATTTTTCCACATCGGGGGTGATGGCGTTGAAACCCTCCGAATCGCCGGGAAAGCCGGGGCATTCCACCACTTTGTCGTGCGTCAGCGCCCAGCGGATAAATTGCAAACGTCCCGCCAGCTTCTCCCCATAATGAATGCTGGTGTTGACGCGATGGTCCACGCCCAGCAATAGCACCCAGCCATCCTGTTCGGCAAGCGCGGCAATGGGTGCGAACGGTTCATAAATGGTTTGAGAGTTGATGATCGCATCCGCGTTGATGCCCGCAAAGGATTGAATGGGATGCAGGGAGCGTTTTGCTTTGGGATGCTTTCGCAGCACTTCGGGCAGTACGCCCATCGTCGGGTCCACGGGCATATCAGGGTGGAAAGGCTCAGCCATTTTATTCAAGTCCGTTTGGCTGCCGTAGGAGATCCCATTTTGCGGAGGCCCCACATTCGGATTCAACATGGTCTTGTAGGTGAAGGACGGCATGATGATTCCGCGCGTGGATTCAAGCAATGCGCCAAGCATGGCCTCCGCGCTCACGGAACCGAAGGCGCGCAGGGAAGCATGGGCAATGACCGGGTGTTTGCCCATACCCAATTTGGAAAGAGCAGATTTAAGCATGGCAGTTTTGTAGTTGGATAGTTATTTGTTTGGTAGTTTTGGAGGTTTGGATTTTCTTAGGTATGCGATCATACCGTTGACAAGGCGTTTGGTTTCGGTTGCCAGGCCGTAAGCGGAAGTAAGTTCATTTGGGGTGATATATTTGCTTCGCTGGCAGAACGCCTTGAAATTTTAAGGAAGCGAATAAATTCAGGATTTGTTCCAGCATCAAACCCTTCGGCAATATTGTGCATGATCGAACCAACCGCATCTTGCATCTGGCCTTTTAAGTGAAAATCTTTGGCAAACTTTGACTGTTCGGTAAAATCGTAAATCAAATTGGTAAGTTGACGTGCCTTTTGCCAACTTTGCAAATCTTCAAACCGTTCAATCTTTGCCATAATACTTCTCCTCTTCCCAAGAACCACCAAACTATCAAACTAAGAACTACCAGACTATTTCCCTTTCCAATTCGGTTTTCTTTTTTCGATGAAGGCCTGCATGCCTTCCTTTTGATCTTCCGTCGCAAAGAGCGGATAGAAATTGCGCTTCTCGGTTTTGAGGCCTTCCGTGAGGGTGGTTTCAAACGCGGCATTGACGGCATCCTTTGCCATACGCACGGCCAGCGGCGCGCGCGAAGCGATCTCCTCGGCGAAGGCAACAGCGGCATCGAGATAACCGTCGACGGGGACGACGCGATTGGCAAGCCCGAATTGAAGCGCTTCACTTGCGGTGAGCGTGCGGTTGTTGATGACCATTTCCATGGCAAGATGTTTGCCGACCAACCTCGCCAGCCGCTGAGTACCGCCTGCGCCGGGGATGACGCCGATGGTGATTTCCGGCTGGCCGAACTTTGCGGACTCGGTAGCGATGACCATGTCACACGAAAGCACGAACTCGCACCCGCCGCCCAAAGCCCAGCCGGATACTGCCGCAATCACCGGTTTCTTCAATCCGCGGATGCGGTCCCAAATTTCCACGCGCCCTTCGGTGATCATTTGAACGGTGGTGGCTTCGGCCATCTCTTTGATATCCGCGCCTGCGGCAAAAGCCTTTTCATTGCCGGTGACGATGAGCGCGGCGATGGTCTCGTTTTTATCGAATGCTTCGAGCGCGTCGAAGAGTTCGGCGAGCATGGCAATATTGAACGCGTTCATGGCCTGCGGGCGGTTCAATTGCACGATGCCCACGCGCCCGCGAATTTCGGTTAACACGGTTGTGTATGTCATTTTGCCTCCAATAGGTTTCGACGCAAATTATACCCAGCGCGCTCAAAAACTGCGCTTTTTCAGGAGCGGAAAAGCGCAGGATGCAACCGGGGCATTATTAAAAGGATGAAGTGCCTTGCTGTATAATCCCTTGAAAATGTTCCAAACAATACAAATGGAGAAAAATCATCATGAACTTTTTATTTATCACCCACTCCTACCTGCGCTGGCTGGTTTTGCTTGCAGCGTTAATTGCAGTGTTTAAATTTGCATACAGCTGGCTGCGCGGCGGAGAATTCAAAGGCATGGATCGCAGCCTCGCCTCCGGGTTCAGCGGTCTGCTCGACTTACAAGCCACCCTCGGACTCATCCTCATGGTGTGGAGCGGATTTGCGGGCGTAGGATTCCCCATGTTCCGCATCGAACACGCCACTACCATGATCATCGCGGCGGTGGTGGCACATCTGCCAGCGCGTTGGAAAAATGCGGCAGACAACGTCCGCTTTCGCAATACATTATTTTGCATCCTCGGCGCGCTTTTGCTGGTCTATGTGGGGGTGATGCGGCTGCCCAACGGCGGGTGGAGCAGGTAACAGCTGGGAATGAAGCGGGCCGGTATTTCGTCCCATTTTTATTTCTCATTTTATATTAATCCATGATAAACTTCGCCTACGTTCAGGCTGGAACGTTGACACATTTGGAGAAGAGATGGAAAACAAGCTATATGTAGGCAACCTGCCTTACGCCGCCACTGAAGACGACCTCAAGGCTCACTTCAGCCAGGCCGGTAACGTCACCTCTGTTGCTCTGATCAAAGACCGCGCAACAGGACGCGCCAAAGGCTTCGGATTTGTCGAAATGGCAAGTTCCGAAGAAGCGCAAAAGGCCATCAGCATGTTCAATGGACAGGACTTCATGGGACGCGCAATCACCGTCAATGTCGCCCGACCCCGTGAAGAACGCCCGCGAAACTTCGACAGAAATCGCGACGGCGGCGGACGGAACCGCTACTAGAAAAGATCTCCAGCCCTGAACATAGAAAGAAATCAACAGCCCTGCGTTATCCGCAGGGCTGTTATTATTAATGCATGAAACGAATCCTTTTAATCGGCCCCGTTCTTTTTGCAGGCGTCTTAATCATCCTCACATTTGTCGAATATGATTTTTTAAGAAGCCTCGGCTGGCATCCCATTAACGACCCGACCTTCGACTGGCCCAGCGGACTCGCCCTCGGAAACTATGGTTGGATCATGACGGCGACCTTCATCATCAGCGGGATTCTCATGGCCTTGCTCGCCGCCCGCCTCCTTTTGGACCTCAAGCCGGGTCCCGCTTCCAGGCTTGGTGCCACCCTGTTTATATTTGCCGGTCTCGCCCTCACGGCTCTTGCTTTCACCACCGACCCGACAATTCGAGATACTCCCGCCACCTGGCATGGACGATTACATGACCTGTCATTCGTGCTGCTCGGCCTTACCCTCTTCCCCGCCATGATCGTGCTGGGTTTTGCCTTTCGCCAAAATGATAAATGGAAGAACTTTTCGCTTTACACCTGGCTGACCCTTGCACTGGCCGCCCCTGCCTTCGCACTTAAAGGCGCGGCCTTTTATATCTTTCTCTTTGCCATTCTGGTGTGGAATGAAGCGGTGGCGTTGAGATTAAACAAATCGTAGGGTGGCCCCCACAAAACAAACCCGCCCCCAATAGTGTCCTTGGGGGCGGGTGATTCGTATTCAAAAAACTACTGCTCGAACAACACTGTTTTAAATCCCAGTGCATTGAAGAACTTGAGCAGGTAGGTTTCGGCATTCCGTTGTCCCTGCAACAGGATGCCATCCTCCAGCGCGGCCTTGCGGATCTCATCCTCCGCCGCCTGGCGGGCGAGCGTTTCAAGATCCACACTTCCTTTGGTGAGCAGGCCTGTCTCGCGGTCGTAGACGTAGGATTTTTCATTGTCGAGCGTGGCAATAAAAATTTCGGTGGGAGGCAGGCGCACATACAGCACGCCATTATCCATGCGCATATCGCCGGGCTGCAGTTTTTCCATGTCGATGCCCGCGATCACAATACCGTGCGCCACAAACAATAATTTATCACCAAACGCAAAACCGAATGTTCCCTGTCCGATCTCCGCCGTAATCACCTTCTCCACGCTGTATTGAATGGTCTCCAAACGAGCCAGCGCGCGGATCTCATTGATGTAAGTCACGGGGTCGGGTATGATCGTGGGGGTCGGGTTGACCAACTGCGAGACCTGGGTCTGCAGTGCCTGATTGGCCTGATTCATCTGCTGGAAGGGAGCCGTGGCCGCCGCCGCGCTTTCGCGCACCGTCTGTACGATAAAATAAACACCGGCCGCCAGCACCGCCAGAATTAGGATGGACATGATCGTGTTAAACGTATTCTTCATTTTTTTCCTTTCAATAACTTGTCTTATTATAGCAACATCAGTATGATTGCGCGCATACAGTCTTGTAAGATGAAAAAAGTCTTATTAGCTTTTTCCCTCCTTCTTTTTGGATGTTCCTTCCCCCTGCAGGTGACATCGGGAACTCCCACGCCGATTCCAACACTGGTAGCGACTCCATCTCCCACGCAGACGCCTCTTGCCACGGCCCAGCCTGGCACCGAACAAAATCCATTGATCCTCGCCCTGGCCCCTTCCCCGCGCCCCAGGGAGGAAACCATCGCGGCGGGTGAAGTCATAGCGTCCTTCATTCAACAACGGACGGGGTATCGCGTGGTGACGGTTGCTCCCGCCACCGAGCAAATCCTCGTGGAAGCCCTCGACAAAGGGAATGCCCATATCGGGTCGCTTTCGCCGTTTGGTTATCTGCTCGCCCGGGAGAATGACTCGGTCACCGCCCTGCTTGCAAAGATACGCGAGGGAAAAGTTTTCTACGGAGCGCAGATCATCGCCCATCGCGAGAATGGTTTCACATCCTATTTTGACGAGGCGCGCGGCGAAAACACGACAGACGCAGCCAAGGCGTTAAGTCAATTCAATAATAAAAAGGCCTGCTGGAGCGACGAGATTTCTCCGTCAGGGTATGTAGTGCCGCTCGGATTGCTGAATCAAGCCCAGGTCAAGCTGGGAAGCGGGGCCTTCCTTGCCGGTCAACCGAGCGTGGTGCGTGCCGTCTACGTGGATGACATCTGCGATTTCGGCGCGACTTTCGTCGACGCACGCAAATCACCCGCTCTCGAAGCAGATTATGCCGATGTGGTCGACAAGGTCATTGTCGTTTGGCGCATCCCGGAAATCATCCCGTATGAAAATATTTCCATGGCGAGTTCCCTACCGATTGAAATGCGGCGCGTGATCCAGCGCGCGTTTATCGACCTGATGCTCACGCCCGAAGGCAAGTCCGCGATGCAAACCGTCTATGGCATCGACGAGGTGCAAGTGGTGGAGGATGCGGCTTATGCGGAGTTCGCTGAATATGTGAAGGCTTCGGGCCTGGATCTGCTGGATTTGATAACCCGCCATGCCCAGTAGGGGCGACCCTTCGTGTTTTATCAGGCACGCTGACTCTTGCTGAGCAGGTCGCCCCTGCGAATATATTCCAGGTGATTTGATACAATAACGCGAATGTTGAAAAAGATATATAAAGTCATAGGGCGCGCTGCACTTGTATTAAGTTCGTTTGCAATCATCGCTTTGCTTTTGCCGAAATTCGTCGTGCTGCTTTTTGCCTCGCCGCGCACGTTCAGCGCCGAAGATGTTCGGCCAACCCGCGTGGTGATTGTGTTTGGCGCCGGCTTGCTGCGGGATGGTTCGGCGGGACCCGTGCTGCGCGACCGCGTGGATACTGCTGTGAAACTGTATCAATCAGGCAAAGTGGATAAGCTGTTGATGAGCGGGGATAACAGCTTCGTGGAATACAATGAGCCCGAAGCCATGCGTCAATACGCGCTCGACCTCGGCGTGCCGAATGAAGATCTCGTGCTGGATTACGCGGGCCGCCGCACCTACGACACCTGTTATCGCGCAAAGCACATCTTTCAAGTGGACTCTGCAATCCTCGTCACCCAATCCTTTCATTTGCCGCGCACCTTGTTCCTGTGCAACTGGTTCGGCGTGGAATCCACAGGCGTGGAAGCGAACAATCGTTATTTCCTCAAACGCTCGCGCATCTACTGGAACACGCGTGAGTTATTTGCCAACTTTCAGGCGGCATGGGATGTGATGATCACAAAACCCCTGCCTGTTCTTGGAGACATGGAACCGATCGATTAAGCCCAGCTCGCCGCAGAGATCACAAAGACCATGATATCGATTAATTTAGGAGAACCCAATGACGCGTGAAGAAGCCCTCGCCCTCGTTCGTGAATTTGTAAAAAGTGAAAGCCTGGTGCGCCATATGCTTTCTGTGGAAGCTGCGATGCGGTTTTATGCAGAAAAATACGGCGAAGACATCGAGCTTTGGGGCCTGCTCGGCCTGCTGCACGATTTCGATTGGGAGATCCACCCCACTCTGGAAGAGCATCCGCAAAAGGGATCGGCGATCCTGCGCGAGCGGGGCGTGAGCGAGGAGGTCATCCAGGATATTTTGAGTCATGCCGATCATACCGGCGTGCCGCGGGATACCGTCCGCAGAAAAACACTGGCCGCCTGCGACGAAGTGACCGGACTCATCACCGCCGTGGCGCTGGTGCGCCCATCCCGCTCGCTGTATGACCTCGAAGCCAGCTCGGTCAAAAAGAAATGGAAAGACAAGGCCTTCGCCGCCGGCACAGACCGCAGTGAAATGGAACACGCCGCAAAGGAACTTGGCGTGGAAATTTGGGAGCATGTGGGCAACGTCATTCAGGCCATGCGAAAGATCGCGCCTGAATTAGACCTGGTCGGGAATTTGGGATGAAAAGAAGCATCATCCTTGGATTGATAGTTACCTTCATCCTTGCATCCTGCGCACCTGCAAGTCAATCAATTCCGTATAACCCGCCCACCCCCGTCATCAGCCATTCGCCAACGGTTTTGGATATTGACATTGAATCGCCCGCATCCACAGAGCGGCTGAAAGATTCCCGCCCAAACATTATCTTCATCCTCACAGACGATCAGCCCTATCACACCGTTGACTACATGCCGTTCGTAAAAAATGAATTGATGGCAAATGGCGTGGTTTTTGAAAACGGTCTTGTCACCACGCCTTTGTGCTGTCCAAGCCGCGCGAGTATTTTCTCCGGACAATACGCACACAATCATCAGGTTCTGAATAACACCCTGCCACGGGGCGGCGCCTCAAAATTTAACGATGAAGATTGTGTGGCGATCTGGCTTCAGGAGGCGGGCTATCGCACCGCATATTTTGGCAAGTATATGAATGGCTATGAAGACATCGAACCGCGCGGGTATGTGCCGCCGGGCTGGGATGTATGGAAGGCTTTTCTTGGCAAGAACCTCGACACCAACGAAGACGCGGGCAACCTGCAATATTATTTTAATTTCAGCATGTCTGAAAACGGGAGCGAGGTTGAATATCCGCGCTCACGTGAAAACTTCAGCACCGACGTTGTCACGAACAATGCGCTGGCCTTCATCCGCGAAGCGCGCGATGAACCTTTCTTTATGGCCATCGGTTACTACAACCCGCATTCGCCGTATGTTTCCGCCCCGCGCCACCGCGAAGCATTCCGTTCCAGTGATACGGATTATTGGGATTGGGTTCCCTATCGCCCGCCTAATTTCAACGAAGAGGATATCCGTGACAAACCCGATTACATCGGGGATTTATCGCCTCTTTCCCCGACCGAGCTTGATACTGCCCATAAGCAGATCCTACGCTCGCTGCTCTCTGTGGATGACGGTGTTGCATCCATTGTTGCCGCGCTAAAAAAAGCGGGACTCGATCAAAACACCATCATCGTCTACATGTCTGATAACGGGCTGACGATTGGCGATCATCGTTTTGGGGCATCGAAGAATTGCCCCTATGAAGCCTGCATCAAAGTGCCTTTCATTGTTTATGCACCCGCGTATTATCAAGCAAGGGTTGATTCGCAACTCGTGGCAAATATCGACATCGCCCCCACGTTTGCCGAACTCGGCGGCGCAACCATCCCCGATTCAGTGGACGGCATGAGCATTGTCTCCCTGCTCGAGAATCCCGCATCCAACTGGCGAGACGAAATCCTGATCGAGCACTGGCCCACAGACCAGGGCGTAGGTTCTGTGATTCCGGAGTTTTATTCCATCCGTACCCAGGCATGGAAATACACCGAATACGTTACCGGTGAAGTGGAACTGTACAACCTGGTCAACGACCCGTTTGAATTACTGAACGCGGCGGGGAAAAAGGACTACAAAGAAATACAGGCTGAACTGGCGTTGAAATTGCAGGAATTAAAGAAGCGGTGATCTTTTATACAGTTACTCAAAGAACTCCGCGTAGATTTCCTCAGAGACAAAGAGCAAGCCTTCGTTGCTGCGATACACAAGCCGATACCCGCGCAGTTGATCGTTCTTCGCATCCACAAAAAATTGATAGGTATCCTGAAAGGTAGCGGGGTCGAGCGCGCTTTCCAACGCGCCTTCCTGTGTGTAATCCAGGATGCGTTGTGACCAGAGCAGGATCAGGTCCGGTTTGATCTTTTCGATGGTGCTGTATTTGCCGTTCCAGTAACTGCGGATCACCCAGCGCCGGTCGCTCGGCAGATACATCCGCACATCGCGGAAGACCACCAGCCGTTCATCGGTTTGGATGCGGGAAAGGATTTCGCTCTCAAGCGCCCGGTAAAAAACGAGCGAACCTTCCCTTTCCTCGCGCGTCGAAATGTCGCGCACCATTTCAACATCCCTGTTGACGTTCACGACAAATTGATACCCAACGATGGCAAGGACAAGTCCGCCCCACAACCATGAGAGCGGAGTTTTTTTCTCCGTGAACGGGGGAAATTCAAAGAAGACCGCGAGGCAGGCGTACAGCGGCAGCAAAATGGGCAGGAAGAAATGTGTGGGTTTAATCGCAATCGAAAACAGGACATACAAGCCAAATGGAATCGTCCACATGGCAACGACCAGGTGGCGCGCCCGGCTCTCCCTGCGCCAGAGACCAAGCGCCAGCGCAACAAAAGCCAGCGCAATGAAGGTTAACTGACCATAGAGGTCTTTGATGATGGGAAGCCATGAAGCGGGACCCTTTGCATACGTCAACACCCAGCCCTGGGTCTGGAAGGATGCCTGTCGTGAAAGAATCTCGATCATTTTATTGAACTGGCTGCGATAAACTAGGAAGGGATTGCTGATGAAGATCACGGCAGCCATGATGCCCACGAATGCGGCGGCACGGATCGCAGCTGCGCGCCATGTCAATCGTTTTTGCAAAATGCCGAGGATCAGGTAGGAGGGAACTGCCAAAGCGAAGAACAGGCCGATTACCTTGATGCCAGCTGCCAGTCCGGTGGAGGCGGCGGCGAGGGTAAAGTAGCGGCCAAAGCGCAGGTCATCCAAATCCAAAAAGAAAATCGTCAGTGCAATGAAAAGGACCGCAAGGCTGTCTACGTGCCACCACATATTGTTTTCCACCACCGCGGAAACGGAGAGCAGCAGAATAAAAAGGCCGATCGATTTTGTATATGATTTGAATTTGGTGTTTGTGTACACGAGGATCAATAGCGCGGCGATCATCGGCAGAACACTGATGACCTGCCGAAGCACAAGCATGTTGAGCTGCGTGTTGCTGGAACCCTGCGCGAATGAAACGGCCAGGACGGTGAGCGCGCTGGCGGCGTAAAAAGGCCAGCCATAATAATAATGACCGTAGATGAAAAAGTTGATCAGGTTTTGCTTGAGCGTTTCTTCCGGCGCGATCATCTTCAGCGCGATGGGATATTGCGCGAACTCATCCGTCTCGAAGAGCGAGATCATCATCTGGTCTTTTGCCCCGGTGTTATTGGGCGGGATGAAGATGGAAAAATAAAGGATGCCGATGAAAAGCAGGGCGGCAAAAACCCGTCTTTGTTTTGGAGCCATGCGCCAATGATACCATTCCCAAAATGATATAAAATACGCGCAGTCTGAGCGCCGATTAAAAGGAGTACCTCATGCTGATCAAACGCATCGAAATCCCGACCGAAGACCTGATTGCCCAGAAGGAATATTATTCCAACGTTTTGGAATTACCCGCCCATCTCGAAGATGATTCTCTGCTCGTCAAAGCGGGCAAAACGGACATCCTCTTCACGCAGGCTCCCGCAACATGGACGGGAGCATATCATTTCTGCTTCAACATCCCTGAAAACCAATTCCTGCAAGCCAGGGTATGGCTCTCGAAGAGAATCCCGCTTTTGAAGGATGAAAAAGGGAACGATGAATTTAGAAGCCAATCCTGGAATGCGACCTCCCTGTATTTTAAAGACACAGCGGGCAACATCCTTGAATTCATCGCAAGACACGACCAGAAGAATGCGGTGGAATTCCCATTCAACAGCGAACAGATATTGCAGGTCAGCGAGATCGGATTGCCTTCAAAGGATGTGATCGTGTTTGCCAAAGAGTTATGTGAAAAGCTGGGCGTCTCTGTTTACAAGCAGGAGCCGAACGAATCATTTACGCCGATTGGCGATGAAGACGGCCTGCTCATCCTGCCCGTTGAAAACCGAATCTGGTATCCCAACACAGGCGTCCCTGCTCGGATGCTGCCTGTGAAAGTGGATGTGGCATTGTCCCCGAAGGGGAAAGTGAATGGGAGGGAGTTCAAACTAAGTGGCGTGCCGTATCAGGTAAAAGGGGTGTGAAATTGCGAAACCCCTAATTTCCACTCCCCAGGGACAAAATTATATTTCGACCCTACTCTTCTCTCAACCATAACATGGCAATCTCGAAATCACGAAAGACTTGATACGGGAGCCCGCGGTTGCGGGCCGCGGTTTCGAAGAACAGCATATCCTCTTCCATCTTTGAATCTGACATGGCATACACAATTGCAACCTTCGTGCTGACCTTGTTGAACCCCTGCCGTTTTTCACGCACTTCTTTTGCATGTTCAAAGATTTCAACAATGGAGAGATTCAAGTGAAGCCCCCGGATATCCAGCAAAACGTTTCGCGCTTCCGTCGTATTCACAAGCTCCATGATCTGATGGATCATCCGATTGTCGGTCTCAAGTTCCCATTCCCCTTTTGGAACCGCAACAACAATTTTATTTTCCTCCTCCAGATGGATGGTGTATTCCATTGCGTGAACTCCAAAATGGAAACTCCGACGACTTTCGATGCTGAATTATATCCCTGATAGCAGGGAGTGAAGCCGGCCTGCTGATCCTCTCCGTTGAAAACCGAATCCGGATTCCAACGAGCGGAGTCCCTACTCGGATGTTGTCTGTGAAAATGGGTCTGGAAGTGAACGGGAAAGAGTTCAAATTAAGCAGCGTGCCATATGAAGTACATTGAGCACTAACGAGACTGTGGGGTAAAATAAGATTCACAGGAGGAATCTCCCATGACTAACGACTCCAAACCTACATTGTCAACGACCAGCCGACGGACAAAGACGCGCTTGATTTCATTCCGTATGTCGAAACCCTGGCGGACATTATCCAGACGGGCAATACGCCATTAACCATTGGCGTGTTGTATATACGCTAAGCAGCAAACAACGATTATCTTACACTTACGGCATTTCTTTGACCATCCTATTTATTGCCTCAATACATAATCCCCATAAATCTTGGACCTCTTGTATATCATAAATTTTTTCAAGATGTTGAGTAGGATTTCTAAACGATCTCCTAATATTATCCAGATTGTTAATCATCACATCATATTTCTTAGTCTTAGGGCGTTTCCTCAAATCTAACACTATAGGTCCCCACATCAATTGACTACGTTTTTGTTTTATCATTGTACAATAAAATTCTTTCAATACACATTCCGTTCCTCGTAATAAATGAAAAGCTGCAGCTGTTGATCTTTCAGATGCTATACATTTCCCAGCCTCTTCCAAATCGTGTTTCGCAATTAGAGGTAACTTTTCAAAGGTGTTGGGAGATAATAAAGATGGCACATCGTTGACTAGTTTAACTATATCCAGTCTTTTAGGCATTACAACGTAAGCCTCAAATCCTTTGATTTCCGCCTCTAAGGTAGGCCTTATTTCAGTTATAAATTTTCTTAATTTCACAGCCTGTTCGCCACTGAGACGAGTATCAGTTGGCAAAAGCTTAAGTTCTTTAAAAAAGGTAGATAATTGATAACTTGCTCGTTTGGTTACATGCAGATTAAGTAAATCTAGATAATCAAAGAACGCTTGTAAATTATAAAGTGTATATCCGTTTTCCGGATCTGCAATATCACCTAACAAATAACCCTCTTTAGCATCTTGGAGGTACCTTAATGCTGTTCCAAACCAATAATAAGGATATATGGAATTTCGTATCATATTATTTCCTTTCGATCTAAACCTCCGAGGTCTTTAGGACCTCGGAGATTTCAGGGTGCAAAACTATTTCTTTTTCTTCTTTGAAGATGATCTCTTCTTTGCCTTTGGAGCAGTTTTCGCAGGCTTTGTCTTTTTCACAGGCGCTTTCGCCTTCGTTTTTGTGGATTTCTTTGCAGCAGGTTTTTCTTTCTTCTTTCCTTCTTTCCCCTGTGGGGACAATGTTTTTGCGGCTGGCTTCGCCTTCTTTCCTTTTTCCTCTTTCTTCTCCACCTCAACAAACCTTTCCAACGTCCACCCAACCGCGAGGCCGGTGATCGTCTCCCCCGGTTTCACTTCGACAACCAAATCACCCTTGGAGGAGGCGCGTTTTCTCACGGCGGCCAGGTCCAACCTTGCGGATTTGGCGGCGCCTTTGCTCATGTGGATGGTGGCAACGTGATTCGGTTTTCCACTGATGATGGCGGCGAGTGTGATCTTGCCGGGCAAATCCCATGCGACCACGCCTTTGCCGTAGCGTCCCTGCTTGGGGAAATCTTTTTCATCCACGCGTTTGGCTTTTCCGTCACTTGTGAGCAGGAAGATCTCGCCTTCGGCAGGCAGGATTTCCATGCCAACCACTTCATCTTTATCTTCGAGCTTGATGCCGTTCACACCCGCAGCGACGAGTCCCATCGGGCGCACGTCATCTTCCTTGAAGCGGATCGCCATGCCGCTGGATGTGGCTAGCAAAATTTCCTTCTTCTTTCCATCCGTCAAACCAACCCAGCCGAGTCTGTCGCCTTCGTTGACGCGCACCAAAATAAATGTTTGTGAGGAGGGTCCGGGCAATTCAGAGACCAGGCTTTTCTTGACCATGCCAAAGCGTGTGGCCGTGATAACACAAGTCTCTTCGCCCAACGAAGATTTACTTGCAGGCAGCGAGAAAACAGCCGCAAGCGGTTCGGTCTCTGGCAATGGAGACACCTTGAAATATGCCGAGCCCTGACTCAATTTATTCGTTTCGGGAATCAAATGGGCGGCAACTGCGGCAGCCTTGCCGAGTTTGCTGACGAAATAGATCGTGTCCGTTGTGCTGGCCTTGATGAGATAGCGCGGCGCATCGTTGCCTGAATGTTTCGGCTGTTTGTCGTCGTGCGTGCGCGAGACGAGTCCATCGTCCGTGACGCCGATCCACACGGTTTGCTGCGGAAGCAGGTCACGCGTGGTGAGCGCTGCGCCGGTGCTTTTGCCGCCTTGTTTCAAATTCACAATCTGTGTGCGGCGGCGGTCACCGTACGCGGCTTTCACTTTCAGCAACTCGTCCGCAACCACGCCGCGCATCAACTTGGGTGACTTCAGCAGCGTCATCAACTCCTTGATGACGCCGGTCACTTCCTTGTATTCGGTATCGATCTTCTTGCGTTCCAACGCGGCCAGTCTGCGCAGTTGCATGTCGAGGATCGCGGTGGCTTGCAGCTCTGACAGCTTGTAACGCTTCATCAGTTTACCCCGGGCAGTTTCCACGTCCGGTGCGGAGCGAATGATGTTGATCAGCTCATCCAGATTCTTGAGCGCGATCAAATATCCTTCGAGGATGTGTGCGCGGGCTTTGGCTTTATCCAGATCAAATTCAGCGCGCCTCTTGACCACCGCCAGCCTGTGTTCCACATAAACGCGGAGCGCCTGCTTGAGGGTGAGTGTGCGCGGCTCACCATCCACAAGCGCGAGCAGGTTAATGCTGAACGTGCTTTGCATGGGCGTGCGTTTGTACAGATCGCGCAGGATGATCTCGGGATTGGCATTCTTCGTCATCTCAAGGACGATGCGCATTCCCTGACGGTCGGATTCATCGCGCAGATCGGACAGGCCTTCCAAATGTCCATCGCGTGCCAACTCGGCAATGCGCTCGATCAAACTGGACTTGTTGACCTGATACGGTAATTCTGTAACAATGATTCGGCTTTTGCCTCTTTCCATCTCTTCGACATGCGCCTTGGCTTGTACGGTCACACGTCCGCGCCCCGAACCATACGCGGATTCGATTCCCTCTTCGCCTTTTTCTTGAATGATGAGTCCGCCCGTGGGGAAGTCCGGCCCCTGCACGAACTCCATCAATTGTTCAACATCAATGTCGTCGAGCTTTTCCCAACGATTAAGCATGTAGACGAGCGCATCCACGATCTCGCTGAGATTATGCGGCGGAATGGATGTTGCCATACCCACGGCAATACCCGTGGCGCCGTTCACCAAAAGATTTGGGATGGCCGAAGGGAGAACGCCCGGTTCTTCAAGGGTGTCATCGAAATTGGGAACGAATTCAACCGTTTCCTTGTTCAGGTCGAAAAGAATATCCAGAGCGGCGGCGGTGAGACGCGCTTCGGTATAACGCATGGCCGCAGGCGGGTCGCCGTCTACAGAGCCGAAGTTACCCTGACCATCCACGAGCAATGTGCGCATGGAAAAATCCTGTGCCATGCGCGCCATGGCTTCATACACAGACGAGTCACCATGCGGGTGATATTTACCGAGCACTTCACCGACGATACGAGCGGATTTTTTATAGGCCGTATCCGCGCGAATGCCCATGTCGTACATCGCATAGAGGATGCGCCGCTGTACGGGTTTGAGTCCATCGCGGGCATCGGGTAATGCGCGCGCCACGATGACGCTCATTGCATAATCGAGATACGACTGCTGCATCTCTGTATCGATATCTATTTTTCGAACGATACCAAGTTCCATAGCTGCTCCAAAAATCTTTTAAACACGAAGGGCGCCAAGATACACAAAGGAAAACCAAATATTTGTGCTTTTTGTATTCTTCGTTGTGAATGTATGTTCTATCGCGGGGCTTATCTTACGGGGAAAGAGAAAAGGCGTCAAGTGCGGTTGTAACCATTCGTACAGCGCCATGCCTTTCAGGTGATTGCAACGCGGGCTTGAAATCACTACAATAATCCCATATCTTTTTAGAGGTATTCTATGAAACTTAATACTGCAAAGGAAGTTTGGATCGCGCGGCTGGTCGCATGGGTTGTGTTCGGCGCAATTTCATGCGGAATCATTTTTGCCACTACGTTTATGCTTGGGCCGTCGCTGTTTGCCGTACCAAACTTGAACGATAAGATCGCTGTAGCGCTTTATTGTCCGGGCGCGGAAAGCACATCAGTACAGGAAGGCGCGTCCGTGCCGACAACAAGTGACCCTTCCGGAACCTATGGTCATACGGTGGAGATCACCTGCACCTTCGCGGATGGAAGCACGAAGGTCATTCGCAACGAGCAATTTGCGCTGGCTTCCATTGGCGGCATGTTCGGCTTGGGCGGGCTGTGTGGAGTTGGCATATCCATACCTTTGATGCTTGCGCCGTTGTTCTTAATCCGCAAGAAAAAAGAAATTCAAATTTGAGATAAAACCTCCCGCATGAAAATACTCAGCATAAACCTTGGAATTGACAAAGAAATACAAATAGGGGACAAAGTAGACAGGACAGGTATCTACAAATTGCCTAGACATAATGCCGTGCAGGTCACCAAGCCTGGGCTTGAAGGCGATTTTATTGAAAGCAAAAGAATCATGGCGGACCGGATCAGGCGGTTTACATCTATGGCGCAGCGGATTACGCGTGGTGGGAAATGGAAGTGATATTGGCTCGATCGAACACAAACGAATCAGGGGATTGCATAGATAGAAAATTTGTTCTATAATCTTAGGAACGGAAATTAAATTCGCTATGATCTTTCAAGTTTATAAACCCTCCTTTCCATTAAATGGCTTCATCGATAATCTCGTTTATTTCGAAGGATTCACCCCTGCCCACAGCTTGGACAGGTTTCTGCCCGATGGCAATACAGAACTCATCATTGATCTGACGGAAATTCCCCAACACATTCATGATAACTACACACTGAAAGTTGTTCAGGCATGCAGCAAAGCCTGGGTCAGCGGTGTACGAACCCGTCCAATCACCATCCCTTCCGGCAAAGACAGTCGAATGCTGGTTGTCGCTTTCAAAAAAGGATGCGCTGCTCCCTTTTATCCATTCCCTATGATTGAACTGACGAATTCCGTAGTCATGGCAGATCTGGTCTTTGGGAAAAGCATTCTTGATCTGCGAGAGAAATTACTTTTCTCAAAATCGACTTCTGAGATGTTTTACCTTGTTGAATTATTTTTACTGGGTCGAGCAGGGGATAAACTTCATGAAAGCACAACGTCCAACTGTATCAAGTATGCCATTTCCAACATTATCAGCAAGCCGACTCTTTCAAATTTTCACAACCTCAGCGATCAAATCGCGTATTCTCAAAAGCACTTCATAGAACTTTTCAAAGGTCAGGTGGGGCTATCTCCAAAACAATACCTCAAAATCATGCGCTTCCAAAAGGCGATTTATGAAATTGAGACAAACCGCTCTATACATTGGAGCGGGATCGCGGCAGAAAGCGGATTCTACGACCAGGCTCACTTCATCAACGATTTCAAGGATTTTTCGGGATTCACTCCGAATGAATACATTAAAAAGAAGACAGGGGCCTTGAATTACGTGCCCGTGGATTAATGTAAATTTTTTCCAATACGCCCGCATCGGGTTTCTGTAAAATTGATCGAAAACAATCAAGGAGAAATAAAATGGAAAACCTGTATATTAATCATGCCGCTGTTTTTGTTTGCGCCATTCTCAACCTTGCGCTCGGCGCCCTATGGTACTCTCCCATCCTTTTTTATAAAGGCTGGCTCGCAGAATCGAACTTAACAGAAGAACAGATTGCACGGCAAAATCCCGCCAAAACCTACGGACTGGCTTTTCTCTTCTCGCTAATCATTTCGTACAACCTAGCCTTCTTTCTCAGCGACTCCAACACGGATGCCGTGTGGGGCGCAACTGCAGGCTTTCTGGCCGGCTTTGGCTGGTCCACTTTGAGCATTGCCATCATCGCCTTGTTCGAGCAGCGTTCATGGAAATATATTTTCATCAACGGTGGATTCATCACCGTCTACTTCACAATCATCGGATTTATTCTTGGAATTTGGCGATAGCAAGGAAGACTACATGAGCACTCTTGATAAAGCGCTTCAAACCCAGATCAACAACATCCAGAAAAAAACGGGAATGTCTCTGAAAGAACTATCCAGCTTCGTGAAAAAAAGCGGACTCTCCAAACACGGCGAGATCCGCGGCATGCTCAAGGAAAAACTCGGGCTGGGTCATGGAGACGCCAACACGCTTGTGCATGTTGTCTTCCAATCTGACGGCGCGCGCGCCGCGGAAGGCAAATCGGAAGACGCAGTGCTGGATGAAATCTATTCAGGCGCGAAAGCCGGCTTCCGCCCCATCCACGACAAATTGATGAAAGAAATCCAAAAGTTTGGGGAATTTGAAGTCGTTCCTAAAAAAGGATATGTAAGCCTGCGCCGCAAAAAACAATTTACCATGATCGGCCCCAAAACCAACACACGCTTCGAGGTGGGCATCAACGCAAAAGATTTTAAGAAAAATGCGCGGCTGGTGGAACAACCCAAGGGAAGTATGTGCAATTACATTGTTAATGTCAACGACGCGAAGGAAGTGGATGCGGAATTGGTTGCGTGGCTTAAATCCGCTTTTGATGGGGCTGGGTAGATGCCGCTCCGTCCACGCTACATAATGCCCGAATTATTTTGTGGGACAATAGGGGAATGAATCAACAGAACATCATTCAAAGAACCGCGGACTACATCCGCAAGGAATTTTCAGACGATTCTTCGGGGCATGACTGGTGGCACATTCATCGCGTGTGGAAGAATGCGCTCGCCATCTGCGAACACGAAAAAGCGGATCCATTTATTGTCCAACTCGCCGCCCTGCTCCACGACCTCGACGATTGGAAATTCAACGAAACAGGCGATGAAACCCCGCTTCGCGCCCGTGCCTGGCTTGAGTCCTGCTCCGTGGACATTCCCACCACCGAGGCAGTCTGCGAGATCATCACGCACATCTCCTACAAAGGCGCAGGCGTGGAAAATAAAATGAAAAGCCTCGAAGGCCTTATCGTACAGGATGCAGACCGTCTCGATGCCATCGGCGCCATCGGTATTGGCCGCGCCTTCGCCTATGGCGGCTATAAAAATAGAATGATGTATGATCCCGATTCCCCGCCGCAAATGCACGCAAGTTTTGAAGAATACAAAAACAGCAAAAGCGCCACCATCAACCACTTTTACGAAAAACTGCTTTTGCTGAAAGACAGGCTGAATACGCCAACGGCCAAACGAGCCGCGGAAGGACGGCATCGGGTCATGGTCGAATTCCTCAGCCGGTTCATGTATGAATGGGACGGGAGAGATATTATCGAAGTTGGCAGAGAGTCATCATGAGAAAAATAAAACCCAGTCAAATGGGATTCAGCCTCCTCCTCAGCGTAGGATTTGTTTTGGCCTGCAATACCATCATACGGCCGGATGTTCCCACCGCAGGACCAACCATCCAGCCGACAGAAGTTCCCTTCACCATAGAACCTCCGATTTCAGGTGATGCCCAATCCGGTTCACCCGGCCTGGGCGACTCGCTTTATCCCGGATTTGGCAACGGCGGCTACGACACAAAAAGCTACATCCTCGACATCACCGTTACAGATGTGATCAGCAGTAATCTGGATGCCGTCACCACCATCCAGGCTGTTGCCACGCAGGACTTGAGTCGCTTCAACCTGGATTTTGCCGGGTTCGAAGTGACCAGCCTAACGGTCAATGAGGAAGCGGCGGAGTTCGAACGCAAGGGCCAGGAGTTGACAGTTATCCCATCCCAGCCGTTGAACAACGGCGATGAATTCATCGTTGTTGTGGAATATCAAGGCATCCCAAACAGCATGGAGTCCCAGGCGCTGCCCTTCCCCACCGGCTGGATCGTGTACGAAGGCGGCATCTTCGTCTTGAGCGAGCCGGACGGTTCGGCCAGTTTTTATCCGGTCAACGACCATCCGCTCGACAAAGCGATCTACACCATCATCGTGACAGTTCCCAAACCCTATGAAGTGGCTGCCAATGGTGTGCTTGAAGAAACGAAGGATAACGGCGACACAACCACTTATCAATTCAAAGTGCGCGACCCCATGGCCAGCTACCTGACCACCATCAACATCAATGATTTCGATCTGGAAACAATGGAATCGGAAAACGGCGTGCCCATCCGAAATTATTATGCCGCCAGCCTGCCCGATAAGATTAGCGAACCGTTCGCGCGGCAGGGAGAAATGATCGATTATTTCAGCGGAATCTTTGGGGAGTATCCATTTGAAGTGTACGGCGCGCTCGTGATGGACACGGAATTCGGAGCCGCTCTCGAAAACCAGACCATGTCCATCTTTGGCATCGACATGGTGGACACGGAAGATCTCGAAGGCACAGAGGCTGTAGTGGCACATGAACTTGTGCATCAATGGTTCGGCGACAGCGTCAGTGTGGCCGATTGGAGCGACATCTGGCTCAATGAAGGGTTTGCCACCTACGGTGAAGGCTTGTGGGTAGAGCACTTATATGGAAACAAGGGGTTGGATGAATGGGTGACCGGCCTGTACGAAGAAGTCAGCGCCTATCCAGAATTCTATCCCCCGCCCGGCAGCCCTGCCGCCGATGATCTTTTCAACGGCGGAGTTTATCTGCGCGGCGGGCTTACCCTGCACGCCCTGCGGCTTACCGTCGGTGATGAAGTTTTCTTTGAAACCTTGAAAGTCTATTACGACCGCTACAAATTCGGCAACGCAGTCACCGAGGATTTCATGCAGGTGGCTGAGGAGATCAGCGGCAAAGACCTGACCGATCTCTTCGATGCCTGGCTATACGATGAACAACTCCCGCCTCTTCCATAACGCCTGATTTAAAAGAGAAAGTGACAGCCTTATAAATGACTGTCACTTTTTATATTCAAACACCAGCGCGCGTTCGGATTCATATGCCAGCATATACATTCCCGAGTTGCGGGCGGAAAGCGCCAGGCCGCGCAGGGAATCAGCCAGTGCATCTTTGTCATCCTCATCGGGAATCATCACGATCAAATAATCGTAATCCATGCCATTGCGGGTCGACCATTCACTCACACAGGCCACATCCGCGCAATGCTGGAAGGCCGCCAACTGCTCATACCAGGGGAAAAATTTTTCCGCCAGCGTCCATTCGAGTCCTTGCAGGGTCGTGGCGCTGTATTGGCCGGTCAACGCGGGGAACCATTCTTGCAGCGGGTCAGACATCGAAAACTCGCGCCCCGTGGCCAGTAAAAAAGTATTTCCCTCTCCCGCCTCTGCATTGACCCACACGATCATTTCCAATTCCCTGTCCTTCAAACTTGTATTTATCAATTGAAAATCGGTGACGGCGGCGACAAGCAGAAACCAGGACAATGCGCCAAAAACACAAACCTGGCCGCTGCGCCTCATTAATATGACCCCGGCCTGTTCACCCTGCGAGCGGCTGATCCACGCAGATAGTTTGAGCAGCCCCATTGCCGCCAGCATGGACTCGGCCAGCAGAGTCACACCGTCCGCACCGCGCGGGTCGATGAGATAAGCCAGCGTGATCCAGGTGATGAAAAAAAATTCCCGCTTTTTTAGCGACACCCAGAGGCCAAGATAAAAGAAAATCAGGAATGGGATGGCGGGAAAATTCCCCGGCCCATGCAGTTGGAGAACAATGAAATAAAACTCGAGAGTCCGTTTGCTGGTCTGGCCCGCGGAAAGTAAAGGCTCGAACCCATGTTGCTGAAAAACGGCAAACCACCAGGGAGAGGTAAGCAGAACCACACCCAGCCCAACGAAAAAAGCGGAAATAAATCCTCGTTTGTTGAAACCATAAAAGAGAAAAATGAGCGCGCCGCCCAAAGCGGCATGTAACGCCGTCTGCGGATGGCTTAGAACCGTCCCAGCGCCGAAGAGGACGGTAAGGATGAGAGGGTGCGTCGCACCAAACGGGTTAGATTTTTCTGATAAATGAGATATATCCCCTCGACTAGATTCTTCCTGTTGAGCAAGGTGCGACGTACTAAACAACCTTTTTGCCTGCCACAGCATCAGCAATAAAAACAACATTCCAAACGAACGGGTGACTCCACCGCCCATCACCTGCCAGAGAAAGGAACGTGGTGCGAGTGCATAGACCATCGCCGCGAGAGCTGCGAGGGTACGCGAGTTGAGAGTCTCTTTGGCGAAGAGATAAAAGATGGGGATGGACAGGGTGTTGACAAAGGCCGGAAGGTAAAGAAATGCCCATAAGTCGGAACCCGGCGCGAGCGCGGAAAGAAGCGCGGTGACGTACAATCCGAAGGGCGGGTAGGCGAAAGGAATATCCGCGTGGTTGTAGGTTGTGAAGTGCGGCAGGGCATATCCGTTCGCTTTCAAATCCTGCACCATGGTGTAGAACATGCCGCCGTCGTTGAGCGGGAAGCCATTCGAAAGCACTGGGTAAAAGCGGACGATGACGCCGAAGAGCAGGGCGGTGAAAAGCAAAAGCGCGGGGAGGTCGAGTTTGCGGTTCATGGGCGAATTATAAGCCTTGACATCATCCCGATTCCGCAGATAATTACAGCAATCAATAAAAGGCTGTGACAGAGGAAAGTAAGCTGGCAGAAGCCGCCAGAGATGTGCAAGGCAGTTGTTGAGATTGCACTCGACCGAAATCAGTTGAAGTTCCCTCTCGAGCCGTTTGTGTGAACGTTGGACGAAATTAATTTCGTCCAACCAAGTAGTGCAAACCGTTTTCTCAACGTTATGCGAGAGGCTGATGTTAGTCAGCACAAAGAGAGTCGCGAGCCTTAAATGGCAGGCGCGGCTAACTTGGGTGGTACCGCGAGAATTCCCTCTCGTCCCATTTGTGGACGGGAGGTTTTTGTTTGTATACTATGTAGGGGCACAGCGAAACGAACTTTCATTAAGTAAAATGATGACTCGCTGTGCCCCTACGAATAATGGAGGCAGGTATGTTGGATAAATTGAACGAGATCGAAAAATCTGCGCTGGAGTCTTTGGCTGCCATCACAGATCAGGCCGCATTGGATGCGTGGCGCGTTTCCATGCTAGGGCGCAGTTCGGAGTTGATGCAGGTCTTTGCCGGGCTGGGGAAACTCTCAAAGGAAGAGAAACCTGTTGTCGGCACGGAGGCGAACCGTGTGAAAGTGGCGCTGGAGTCCGCTTTGGCAGAACGTGCTGAGGCGATCAAAAATGCCGCGTTGGCAAAATCCCTCGAAGAAGAAAAATTGGATGTGACACTGCCCGGGCGTTCGGTAAACATCGGCAGGCTGCATCCATCCACGCAGCAGTTGCGCCACGTGTTGGATATTCTCGCCGAAATGGGTTTTCAGGTGTATACCTCGCGCGAGGTTGAGACAGACGAATACAACTTTCAACTCTTAAATTTTCCACCTGATCATCCCGCGCGCGATATGCAGGATACGATGTATATTGAGGCGGGTGATCGTGGTGACAATCCGATCTTACTCCGCACTCAGACATCACCTGGACAGATCCGCGCGATGCGCGAGTTCGCTGAGACCAACCCAAACGATCCTCCGCCAATCCGTATTGCGTCGCCTGGCATGTGCTTCCGCCATGAGCAAATTACGGCCCGCTCTGAGATTCAGTTCAATCAAGTGGAAGGGCTGGCTGTTGGCAAGAACATCACTTTCGCAGATTTGAAGGGTACGATTGCAGACTTTGTGCGCCGCATGTTCGGGGAAGGTGCGCGGCTGCGCTTCCGCGCTTCGTACTTCCCATTCACCGAACCCTCCGCCGAAGTGGATGTGGAATGTTTTGTCTGCGGCGGCAAGGGCTGCCAGGTCTGCAAGAATTCAGGCTGGCTTGAAATTCTCGGTTGCGGCATGGTGCATCCCGTTGTGCTGCAAAACGGCGGCTATGACCCGAAGATCTACTCTGGCTTTGCCTGGGGCATGGGACCCGAACGCCAGTTGATGCTGCGCAACAAGATCAACGACATCCGTTACTTCTGGGGGAACGATGTGAGATTTTTGGAACAGTTTTAGGTGAATTATGAAAATACCTCTATCTTGGTTAAAAGACTTTATTGATCTCAACAGCCTCACCGCCGAAGAGATTGCCCGCAAACTTACCCTCGCTGGTTTGGAAGTGGACGAGATTCTTTATGTCGGTTTGCCCATGCCCGAAACTGCCGCCCAGGGGATGCATTCCAGTACGAAGCACGAGTTCAAGACGAACGGCATCGCATGGGACAGGGAAAAGATCGTCGTGGCGGAAATCCGCGAAGTGAAGGCGCACCCCAATGCCGATAAATTGACCTTGCTTGATGTGTTCGATGGAAAACAAGATCAGGAAGTACTCACTGGCGCGCCGAACATCTTCCACTTGAAAGGCACAGGCAAACTCGAAAAGCCGATCAAAGTGGCGTACGCAAAAGAAGGCTCAGTGCTTTACGACGGTCACGCCGACGGACAAGTATTGATGACCCTCAAGCGCGCCAAGATCCGCGGCGTGGACTCGTACTCGATGGTCTGCTCGGAAAAGGAACTCGGCATCACAGACGAGAGCGACGGCATCATCATCCTCGATGACGATGCTCCCGTAGGCATGCCGCTTGCCGATTACATCGGTGACGCGGTTTTGGATATTTCCATTCTGCCGAACATGGCACGCAATGCAAGCATCATTGGCATTGCCCGTGAACTCGCCGCGCTCACTGGCCGGAAGTTGATGAAGCCAGCCATCGAATTCAAAACATCTGGCGCATCGGTTGCAGATTCGGTCGAGATCGAGATCACCAATTCCGAACTCAATCCACGCTTTGTGGCTGGGTTGATCCGCAATGTGGAGATCAAGCCAAGTCCATACCAAATTCAACGCAGACTCAAACTGGCAGGCATCCGCGCCATCAACAACATCGTGGACGCGACCAACTACGCCATGCTCGAACTTGGCGAGCCTTTGCACGCCTTTGATTACGATGTACTCAAAGAACGTGCTGGCAAGAATAAAATCAAAATCAGCACCCGCACCGCGAAAGATGGTGAGAAGCTCACCACGCTTGATGGAGTCGAACGCAAGCTCACTTCCACAAATGTGCTGGTGTGTGACGAAAAAGGATCGTTGTCTCTCGCAGGTGTGATGGGCGGCTCTGAATCTGAAGTGTACGACGCTTCCAAAGAAGTGTTGGATGCAAAAGGCATCGAGACAAAACCTGGTGAAATGCCGCAAGGAAAAATTACTTCACGTGGAAAGAGCACTGTCAACATTCTGCTCGAAGGCGCGGCATGGAACTTCATCAACATTCGCCGCACAGCCAAACAGCATAATCTTCCCTCTGAAGCATCCTTCCGCTTCTCGCGCGGCGTGCATCCATCCCTCGCGGAGCAAGGTGTCAAACGCGGACTTCAATACATGGCAGCATGGGCTGGCGGCGCAGTTGCACCAGACCTCGTAGATGCATATCCACTCAAGCCAAAAGATTCCGTTGTGGATGTCACCTCGCAGGATGTCAAACGCCTGCTTGGCATTGACCTCACACTTCAACAGATCGCTGAACTTCTCACCCACCTTGAATTCAAGTGTGAAATAAAAGGTGACAAGTTACAAGTCACTGCGCCCGATCATCGCATGGATATTGATGAAGGCGTTGTCGGTCTTGCCGATGTGCTCGAAGAAGTTGCGCGCAGCTACGGCTACGACAACATCCCCACCACCAGCATGGCCGATGCCCTTCCTCCGCAGGTTGGAAACCCCGTCCACGAGTGGGAGGAACATTTGCGCGATCTGCTCGTCGCCGTTGGTTTGCAGGAAATCGTCACCTATCGCATGACCTCACCCGAACGCGAAGCGCGTCTTGTAGGGTCGGGTCTCGCATCCGACCATGTCCGCATCGCCAATCCCATCGCGCCCGAGCGCAGCGTTCTGCGCCGCAGTCTGCTCACCTCCGTGCTTGAGATCGCAGAGAAAAATGCCCGCGCCGAATCGATTGCACTCTTCGAAGTCGGTTCCGTCTTCGAGCCCAACGGAAATGATCTGCCTTTCGAGCCGCACAAACTCGCCATCGTGATGACAGGTGCCCGCCTCGCTTCTGCGTGGGATGTAAAAGACGCGCCCAATTTTGATTTCTTCGATATGAAGGGACGCCTCGAACTCCTTTTGAGCGGGCTGCGCCTCACAGACATTTCCTACACTGCCGCCGAATCCACTCCCTACCTGCACCCAGGCAAAGCCGCCGAAGTCAAAGTGAATGGAAAGGTTGTGGGCGTCTTCGGTGAATTGCATCCGCTGGCGAAGGAGAAGTTTGAGTTTGGTGACTCCCCCATCATCGTCGCAGAATTTGACCTCGACCTATTGCGAAAACTAAATCCCACCTACGGAATCAAAGCCGTCCCTGAGACACCACCCATTTATGAAGACATTGCTGTCATCGTGGATGCTTCAGTGGAAGCCGCTGCCGTCGAAGCATTGATCAGGCAAACGGGCGGAAAGACCGTCACCAACGTCCGCTTGTTCGATGTGTATGTGGATGAAAAAATCGGAGCTGGGAAGAAGTCACTGGCGTACAGTCTCACGTATCAATCGGACAAAACGATGACCGACGCCGAGGCCGCGGCGATCCGCAACAAGATCGTCAAACGGCTGGAACAGACCGTCGGCGCAAAGTTAAGAAGTTAGTACCAATGGGATGCAGGTTCCACCTTGCATCCCATTTTTAATTTTTGTATACTAAAATAAAATTCAACAGGAGAATTTCAATGAATAAGAACACCAGCATGATTATTACCATCGTCCTCGCGTTATTGTGTTCGTGTTGCAGTTTGTTTACCTGCATTATGGGGTTTGGCGGCGTAACCGGAAATGGGACCTACGAGCTGGGTGGTGTGCAGCAGCCCATGCCCCCCACGGCGGGCTATGCCCTGCTCTGCCTTTCCGTCATTTTCATCCTCGTGCCAATCGTGACCGGCTTCTTCCTGCTCCGCAAGAAACCGGGAGCCATGCCCGCCAGCGACGAACAACTCCCGCCTGCTTCGTAATTCTGCTTCGGCAAAAATACTCCGAGCTTTCGCTCGGAGTATTTTTTAATTCACGGTAATGGTCAGGTCCATTGGGCAAAACTCGTTTTTTCCAATGGTAATTCTCCACGAGGTGGAATAGGTTCCAGGCTCGTTGGGTGACTGCATGTTCACGATCAATTCGATCGTCCTGCCGGGAGAAACCGATGCATCGAGATCGCGGATGGAATCCTTGTGAAGCCGGCTGCCGCCGGTATAGCGGTAATCGGCGTTGTTCTGATCCCAACCAGCCTTGCCGATATTTGCCACCAGCCAGCGCGTCTCGAATGCGGAGGACCTCGCCATGACGCTGTTATTCTGCGGGGTCTGGGAAAGGATCTGGCATTCGTATTCCAGCCCGGATGTGCCCGCGGGAATCTGGGTGGGCGGCACAGTGATGGTGGCCACCACAAAGTAGAAGGTGGCTGTGGGTGTTGGAGTGATGGTGCTTGTAGGCCGGGGGGTGGCTGTCGGGGTGAAGGTGGGCGGCATCATCAACGCAGTCTGGGTGGCGGCCGCGTTCGCCGTTTGCGCGATGACAAGATTGAGAACATTCGTGTCGAACGTGGGAACCGGTGTGGGAGTGGGCGCAAAAAGTGCCGGCATCACGCAGGCAAGCATGAATGCCGCGGCCGCCGTGAAGGAGAATATGCGGGTGCTGCGCCGAGTCATGTTTACTCCTCGTTGTCTATTTCACGACAATGATTATGGAGGGATAGCACATCGGGCCGTCCACAACCCATGTCATGCTGTAGGTACCCTTTTTTTTCGGCGCTGTCGCATCCAAGTCGATCACATATTTGTAGCCCGGCAAAATTTCCTTGGGAATTTCAACCCGTTTCGGGTTTGCCATATCCGTACCGCTGGCAAACTTTACATCGACCCCCGCCACCCAGGGCCTTAACCCAACATTGACGATAACCCAGCGGATGTCGAATTTTGAGCCACTCTTTATTTCGGTGTAGTTGGCAGGTTTCTGAGTGACCACATTACAGGCATACAATGGCTGCGCGGGTTTGTAAGTTGCCGTGGGATTTATCGGAAGGGGTGTGCTGGTCGGAGTGATCGGCGTAAAGGTAATGGAGGGGGTTTCGGTGGGCGTCATGGATGGTTCCACTTCAGCGGTCAGTGTGAACAACGCGCTTTGTGCGGCAATCGTCCCCGCCACAGCATTGGCAATCTGGTTATTGGCTTCCATGGTCTGCGCCACGGCAGTATTGACCCGCGAATCCAACTCCTGCTGGTTTTGCACCGGAAGGCAGGCGGCCAGCAAAAAAAGAAGCGAGGCCAAAATCATCATATTTTTACGCATGGTATTCTCCTTTGTGGAAAGACCCGGCAGGCTGGGGATAAAAATCGTTTTGAAAACCCGCCAGGTCCTTTGATACATTAGTCCGTTTCGCCGGAGCCGATGCCCAGCGGCTTCCACTTGCTTTCATCCTTCAACCGGTGCTGGATGCCATGGCGGTTATGTAATTCATCGAAGCCTTCCGGTTTGATGAACATTTCCTCGCCATCCAACAGACCGGTCAGGCCGGCCTGCCCGGGTTCGGGGCGTTTGAGTCCTTTGAATTTTGCGGCATCCGAGGGGAGGTAATCGGTGGGTTCTTCGTAGGTGGTAACGTAGCCTTCATAGTTGCGCAAAATGACCTTGTGGTCGGACATGCTTAACAGGTAATTGGGGTTGACGGGGATCTTCCCGCCGCCGCCGGGCGCATCGATGATGTATTGCGGCACGGCATAGCCGGAAGTATGTCCGCGCAGGCCTTCCATGATCTCGATGCCTTTGGCAACGGGAGTGCGGAAGTGTCCCGCGCCTTCCACCAGGTCGCATTGATAAAGATAGTAGGGCCGCACGCGGATCCGCACCAGGTCGTGCACCAATTGCCGCTGGATATGAACATTATCATTCACACCGGCCAGCAAAACAGACTGGTTCCCCAGCGGGATGCCGGCGCGGGTCAGGCGGTCTGTCGCTTCGGCCAATTCCTTTGTGATCTCGTTGGAATGGTTGACGTGGATGTTCAACCAGAGCGGGTGGAATTTGGCAAGAAGGTCGCACAGTTCCTGGGTGACGCGCATGGGCATGAAGACCGGCACACGTGAACCAATGCGGATGATCTCGATATGCGGGATTTCGCGCAGTCGGGAGAGTAATTCTTCGAGGACTTTAGGCGCCAACACCAATGGGTCTCCGCCGGAGAGCAGCACGTCACGCACCTGCGGCGTGTTCTTGAGGTATTCGATCTGCATTTCGAATTCCTGGCGGTTGAAGGTTTGGCCGGGATCACCGACGATGCGTGAACGGGTACAGTAGCGGCAGTACGATGCACACTGAGTCGTTACCAGCATGAGCACTCTGTCAGGATAGCGGTGAACCAGCCCCGGCACGGGAGAGTGGCGGTCTTCCGCAAGGGAATCCTCCATCATGGCCGTGAAGGCGTTCAATTCTTCGGCAACAGGAATGATCTGTTTGCGGGTCGGGTCGTCGGGGTCTTCAGGATCGATCAGGGAAATAAAGTAGGGGGTTACATCCACACGGAAGAGACCCTGGGTTTGCAGGGCTTTCTTTTCCGAGTCGGTCAGTTTGAGGACTTTTTCGATATCCTCCACCGTGTTCAGGCGGTGGCTTAATTGCCAGCGCCAATCGTTCCATTTCTCATCGGGAACATCGGCATATACGGGGGCTCGCTTCGATACAAAAGGCGTATTCATGGGTTTTTCCTCCAAATTAAAAGCTGGGTTGACAATAAAAAGAGGCTCAACTAAAACCGTGGAGGGTCGTGGTCGGGACGAAAAAAACCTGCGAACATCGGATACATGCTTAACATTGTAAAAGCAAACGGAACGCGGGTCAATGTCGCTATTTTTCGAGAGTACAATTGGGCAAAAAGGAGAGTAAACATGGCAGTGGAAGGTAATCACGGTTTTTGGGGAGACCTGCATCGCCCCGATCTTGGCCCCGAACAAACCGACTTCAGCGTGATTGGCATTCCCTATGACGGCCTTGCCAGCGCAAGAAAAGGAGCGGCTCTTGCGCCCGAGCGCCTGCGCTATTGGTCCAGGCATTTGACTCCCTTTAGCGAAGACCGCACGCGCTTGAAGGAGTTGACCATTTGCGACCTGGGCGATATCCCGATCACCAATCCACAAACCGATTTCAACATGGTCCGTCAGCGTGTGTCCACCCTGCCCAATATGCCGATCCTGCTGGGCGGCGACCATTCGGTGACGATTCCCATTTTGCAGGGACAGCGTGAACGCTACAAGGATGTGCGCCTCGGCGTGCTGTGGGTGGACGCGCATCCGGACCTTTGCGATTTCTTCGATGGGTCGCGCCTTTCACACGCCAATACCTTGCGCCGCGCCTTGGAATTCGGTATCGAGCCGCATGATGTCTGCATGGTGGGCTTGCGTTCGTGGGAGGAGCAGGAAATCGACATCGTCGAAAACAGCGGCGTGCACGTCTACACCGCTGCTGATGTGGCGGAACGCGGCATGAGAAAAGTGGCGGACAGCGTCCGTAATATATTGAACGATTGCGATGCGGTACATATTTCACTTGATATTGACTGCCTGGACCCATCCGCGGCGCCGGGCACGGGCATCCCTGAATTCGGCGGGCTGACCTCGCGCGATGTGTTGACCTTGATCAAATCCACGCAGGACCTTTCCCTCGTTGGGCTGGATGTGGTGGAAATTGCTCCCCCGCTTGACCCTTCCGAAGCCACCGTCTTCGCGGGCTTGAAGATCATCATGGAATATATCGCTGTAATCGCGCGCCAGAAACAACGGGGACAATGACATGCAAGCCAGCGAACCCGCCGTCCATCACGACCGGCAAAACAACCGCTTTGAGGTACACATTGATTCCTACATCGGGGAGTTGACGTATTTCCTGAACCGCGACACCATCACCTTCACACACACGGGTGTGCCGCCTGCAATCGAAGGTCGGGGAATTGGAAGCCTGCTGGTAAAAACGGGCCTGCAATATGCAAGGGAAAACAACCTGAAAGTACGATCCCTCTGCTGGTTCGTCAGAAAGTACATAGACCGCCATCCCGAATCCGTTTCTTAATCTGTATCTTCGAACAAAAGCATGAAAGCCAGCCGCGAATATTCGCGGCTGGCTTTCCTTTATTCGCCCGCTTTATTTTTTGATACTTGAACCGCGTTCGATCAATTTTCCTTTCAATGTCACTATCTCCGGAGGTCGCGCCGGTTCCTGAATGCGCTGGAACAATAGCTGCGTGGCGATGCGCCCGATTTCTTCCGTCGGCTGTGCAATGACCGTGATGGGCGGATCCACAAGCCCGCCCCAGGTGGTTTCATCAAAACCGGCCAGGGCCACTTCGTTGGGGACGGATATTCTTTTGTCGCGCAAGGCCTGGAATACGCCGGCAGTCAACAGGCTGTTGCTGGTGAGGATGGCATCGGGGTGGCTGTCTGCTTCCAGCAAAGCCATCGCCGCGTCATATCCCCGTTCGATCCTTGGTGCAATAAAATGGACTGCAAACGGCTCGAGCCGATGTTCTTTGAGCGCTTTATGAAACCCACGGCTGCGCTCCAGACCTGTAGTGCTTGCATCGCCAAACAGGCCTGCCAGTTTGTGGTATCCGTTTTCAATCAGGTGCTTTGTCAATTCATACGCCGCCGAGACGTTATCGAGCACGACCATATCGGTCTCCATACCCTCCACAGCGCGGTCGATGATCACAAAGGGCATCTTCGCGCTGGATGCATGCGCCGACGTACTGAAATGCTGGGTGGGAGAGAAGATGACGCCCGCCACATTTTCATCGTGCAGCAGGTTAATGTAGAGTTCCTCTTTTTCAGGGTTTTCATCCGTATTGCACATCAGCACGGAATATCCCTGCTCATAGGCGGCATCCTCCACGGCGCGGCCGATGGCGGTGAAGAAGGGATTGCGAATATCGGAAACCACCAGGCCGATCCTGGCACTTTTTTGCGCGCGTAAACTACGGGCGATCAGGTTGGGGCGATAATTCAACCGCGCAACCGCCTGAAGTACGCGTTCGCGCGTTTCGGCTTTGATGGGAGCGTTTTTTGCAAGCACACGGGAAACAGTTGCAGTGGACACCCCTGCGGCTTTGGCAACATCCTTGATACTGGTCATGGACGGATTATACAACGGCGGCTTCAGAAAAAATATTCCCTGCAATGCTGCAGGGAATATGCCGCTCAAGAAAAGAATCATCGAATCTGTTTTTTTACTTTTCAGCCGCCAGCTTTTGCCCGACCATATCGAGCACAAATTTCACCGCGAGAGGAACCGCCTCTGCCACAGGTGGCGAAAGCTCCTCGCCGAAATCATGCACCCGTATCGTGGCAATGCCCACCACGGTCACATCCACAGGCAGATCTGCGCCCATGGATTTTCCCAGCTCAATGGCATTTTGAAGCGAGGTATCATGCGAACTGGTTGTATGATACGCGGAATAATTCGGCAGTTCATCCAGTTTCAGGATCAATATCGAACCCGTCGGCTCATCCAACGCAAACGCATCGATCAAAACAGCATATTGATACCCGATCAAATGCTCCATCAGGCTGATGCCGCCCAACGACAGGCACTCAACATCCACGGGTGAATCGGGCGGAAGCCGCCGCTTCACTTCCTCGGCAACTCTCCAGCCCACGCCGTCATCCCCGAGAATAGGATTACCGAGTCCAATCACCAAAGTTTTCATTGGATAAAATTCCGCTTCATTCCAGACGGATGCTTGATTCTGCTCAACAAAATTGTTTCAACACTTCAACCGGATTCCCATCCGCGTCCCGAATGGTGATCTCCAAAGGCATCTGCCCCGGCAGGGAATGAGTGGCACACCCAAAGCATGGATCGTAGGCGCGGAACGCCATCTCGACCATGTTGAGCAAGCCTTCATTTACAACGCCGTCTTTGATGAGACTCGTCGCCGCTTTATTGGTGGACATCTGGATCGGCGCGTAGTTGTTGGTGGTGCCGACGATGAGATTCACTTTGGTCACTACGCCCCGTTCATCGGTCCTGTAATGATGCGTGAGCGTGCCGCGTGGCGCCTCGACGATGCCGATCCCCTCTGTTGGAGTTTGAGTCGGCTTGGTGTGAATATTTGGTGACGTGATCTCCGGATCTGTTACCAGTTCCACCCAGCGTTCGGCGGCATACAGCAATTCGATCAGGCGCGCCCAATGTGTGGCGAGACGTTGATGCACAGGCTTGCCGCCGAGGGTGGCATACATCTTTTCATACTCTTCCTGCGCGAGCGGCGTTGCCATGCCATCGGACGCATTCAGGCGTGAAAGCGGAGTCGCCATGTAGACGCCAGAATCCATGCCGTCTACAAAACCTTTCCAGCCGACCTTTTTGAGATATGGGAATTTGAGGTATGTCCACGGCTCTACATGTTCGGCGATATGCTCGGCATAATCTTTCGGTGCATACTTGATGAACTCATTGCCGTTCGGGTCCACCACACGGACTTTGCCATCGTAGAAATTAACCTTGTTCTTCTCGTCCACCATGCCCATGTAATAGGTGCGGTGAGTATACACATCGCCCAGGATCAAGTCTACATAAGCTTTGTTGCCAAGCACAATATCATTGAAAATCTTCAAGCTGAACTGCGCAAAGTCAACCGCCCAGCGTCCCATCTCTTCGATTTCTTTGCGCTGCTCCTCGGTGATGCCCTTTGTCATGCCGCCGGGGATGGAAGTGCAGGGATGCACCTTGCGCCCGCCGATCATTTCAACAACCGTATGACCGTACTTGCGCATCTGGATGACCTTGCCGCCGATCTCCAGCCCAACCTTGTGGATCACGCCGAGGATATTGCGTTCGGCAACCGGCGCATCGGGTCCCATCACAAAATCCGGGCCGCCCAATGCATAGAAGTGTGTTGTGTGGTCGGTGCAATAGAACGCGGAGTACAGCAGCTCGCGCAGCATCTTCGCCGCACGCGGCGGATCCACCTGATAGACCATGTCCGCGGCTTTCGAAGCCGCCATGTGATGCGCCTCCGGGCAGACCCCGCAGATGCGGTTTGTCAAGAGCGGCATTTCCTCAATGGGACGGCCTACGCAGAATCGTTCAAAGCCGCGCAGTTCGGGGATCTGAAAATAGGAATTGGCAACATTGCCTTTGTCATCGAGAAAGATCTCGATCTTGCCGTGACCTTCAAGACGGGTAACCGGGTCAATCGATATTCGTTGAGTCATGTAAACTCCTATCCGTGATTCGTGCTGATTAATTCGTTATTGGCAATTACCACATGCCATTTGCCAATTACTTCTCCAGCGACGAGGCATCGTCGTGTAAATCCTTGATAAAGTGCGCCCGCGCCGCCACCTCTTCCATTTTGAGCGAAGCATATTGCGAGGCTTCCTTCATCAATTTTTCGACAAGGTCGGCCGGTAACTTTTTGAGATCCTCATGCGAATACCCCTTTTCATGGAGGTATTCTTCGATAAGAGCCTTCTCCAAAAGCGCATTGCGGTCTTCAACAGGTTCGGTATTTTTGATCGGTTTAGTAGTCATGTCATCCTCCTTTGTAAAATCGGGTTGACATATATACAATAGCACGGATCATTTCACCTTCCAAGCTTCCCTGTTGGCTTTGAGTAGGGATCCCGCCAGATTAAAGCGATACACCTGCCCGGTCGGGTCGGGGATTCCGTCTAGTATGTGATCAATTTCTTCGGGCGTAGTTGCATCGATCACAGACGAAAAGGCTGTTATCAAACGTGCGCCATAATCCATCACACCCTCGGCGGGACCATAACAGCCAATACACTGTGCACCTGCCCCCGGACAGCGTGCATTGCAGCCACTGCGCGTAGCGGGACCATTGCATGGAATACCTTGTTCAAGCAGGCACAGTTCAGAGTCAACAGGCGCAATATCTTGAATGCGCTTGAATTCCTTGATCATCTTCACATTGCGCGCACGCGGACATTCATCACACACAGTGGAATCTCCAACGCCGATCACAGAACCTTTTGGCGGCAATTCCGCCTCCCCTTTGACAACTTTAATGACCAGGTCGATCACCGCTGCGATCTGGTGACTCTCCGGCGGACAGCCCGGCATGAAATAATCCACATCCACCACCTGTTCGAGCGGACGTAAAACCTTTGCCAGTGTGGGGATATGCAATTCGCCTTCAGGTACGTCATACGAAGTGCGCGGATAAATCTCGTTTGGATTATCGGTCGTGATGGTGTTATACGCCGTGTGGACGATCTCACCCACCGGGCTCAAGTTCGCCAATCCGGGAATACATCCCTCACAAGCGCACGAGCCGAACGCAACCAACAGTTTCGATTTCTGACGCAGAAGTTTGGCAAGGTGCTCGTTCTCGTCATTGCGGATGCCGCCGTTGAAGAGCGTAAGCAGGATCGAGCCATCTTCCATGGCTTCCACATCTTTATATTTTGCATCCATGGCCACGGGCCAGAAGACAACGTCAAAATTGGCGTCCACATCTAGAATCTTTTCGTGGGTGTTCAACACGGCGATCTCACAGCCGCCGCAGGAGGCCGCCCAATACATAGCGAATTTCGGTTTTGCGGTCATGCCGGCACCTCCATTTCCTTGCCATGGGCAAAGGATGGTTGATCATGGTCTGTCGCCTGGGGTCCATCGTCCGCTTTGCCCCAATTCAACGGACCCAGCTTCCGTATCTCTTCTACAAAGGCGGTAGTCTCCGCCGCGAACCTTGCGCCTTCCGCCGCGCTTGCCCAAACGAGTTTGACTCTTTCAGGCTCGATGCCCAGACCGTTGAGCACTCTTCGGAGGAGGAGAAAACGGCGCAGCGCCTTGTAGTTCTGCTCGATGTAATGACATTCACCGGGGTGACAGCCCGTGATCATCACCCCGTCTGCGCCGCTTGAAAGGGCACGCAGCACAAAGGTGGGGTCGAGGCGCCCGGAACACATCAAGCGGATGAGTTTCACATTCGGCGCATATTTCATGCGGGCGGTCCCGGCCAGATCCGAAGCGCGGTAGCTGCACCAGTTGCAGGTGAAGCCGATGATGGTGGGTTCAAATTGATCAGTCATGGAGTCCGCTCCTTACGCTTCCGCTGGCTCGAGATTACGCAGCAGCAAGCCATCGATCTGCGCGATGATCTGTTCATTGCTGAAGCCCGTGCCGCTGATCGCGCCCGCAGGACAAGCCGCCACACAAGTACCGCATCCCTGACAGAGCGCGGGGTTGATATAGGAAATCTTGTCATCTTCGATGAACGCGATGGCGTTGAACGGGCATAGTCCATTGCAAATTTTGCAGCCTGAACATTTGGCTTGATCCACGGTGGCCTTGATTGGTTCAAGCGCAACTTCTTTTTGAAGTATCTTATCCAGCACGCGTGCCGAAGCCGCCGCGCCCTGCGCCACACTGGACGGGATATCCTTCGGTCCCTGCGCACAGCCCACGATGTAAATGCCTTCGGTCATCGTTGAGACGGGATCAAGCTTGGGATGTTTTTCCGTAAACCAGCCATCCATCGAACAGGAAATGCCGAATAATTTGCCGACTTCCTTTGCATCTTTGCGCGGCTGTAATCCACTGGAGAGGATGACCATATCCACAGGGATGCGCCTTTGCTTGCCCGCCAACGTATCCTCGGTTTGGATGATGAGTTTGCCTCTCTCGTTCGAATACCGCGCCGCATCCGTGACCTCCGCCACTTTGCCGCGCACGAAGAGCGTTCCCTCCTCCAACACACGCTGATAGAACTCGTCGTAGGCTTTATACGCTGTGCGCATGTCAATGTAGAAGTTATAGACCGTCGCGCCTGTCCGTTCGTGGACGAGATGCGCAAACTTCAAACCCTGCATACAGCAGATGACCGAGCAATAGTTGTTGAAATTTCGGTCGCGCGAGCCAACGCAGTGGATGATGCCCACGCTCTTTGGCGTTGTCTTGCCGTCACGCAAAACGATATTGCCGGAAGTCGGTCCCGCCGCGTTGGACAATCTCTCGAATTCCAGACTTGTGAACACGTTCGGCAACCGTCCATAGCCATAGTTACTCACGCGCCGCGCGTCGAACAGGTCGTAGCCCGTGGCAAGCACGATATTGCCCACATCGATGTTGATCAATTCATCCTGCTGGTTGAAGTCGATCGCGTTGGTTGGGCAGAATTTTTCACACGCCTTGCACGTCCCTTTTTCGAAGTAGGTGCAATTTTCCTTGTCCATCACAGGGAAGTTCGGCACGGCTTGCGCGAACGGTGTGTAGACCGCCTTGCGGTATCCAAGCCCCGCTTCGTACACATCGTCAATCACTTTCTTCGGGCACTTCTCCTGGCAGATGCCGCAGCCTGTGCAAAGTTCTTCATTGATAAAGCGCGCCTTCTTTTTGATGGTGACGTTGAAATTGCCGACATATCCCGCCACGTTCACCACTTCGCTCCACGTCAACAACGTGATGTTCGGATGCGTCCCTGCCTCCACCATGCGCGGCGTGAGGATACACGCAGAACAATCCAACGTCGGGAAGGTTTTATCAAATTGCGCCATGTGCCCGCCAATGGACGGTTCGCGCTCCACCAGATATACATGGAAGCCCGCGTTCGCTATCTCCAGCGCAGATTGGATTCCAGCAATGCCGCCGCCCACAACCAAAGTATTCGGATTGATCGGGACCTTGATCTCATCCAACGCGCGATTCTCGATCACCCTCGACACCGCGCCTGATACCACCGCCTTTGATTTTGCCGTGGCGACGGCTTTATCCGTATGCACCCACGAGACCTGCTCGCGGATCGAAGCCAGCTCCACCAGATACGGATTCAAGCCCGCGTTCTTTGCCGCCGTGCGAAACGTCTTCTCGTGTAAATGCGGCGAACAAGCTGCAACAACCACACGGGTCAAACCCAGCTCTTTAATGTCCTTCTCGATCAACTCCTGCCCAAGGCTGGAGCACATGAACTTGTAATCACGCGCAATAACTACGCCCTGATGACCGAGTTTTTCCGCCGCCCAATTGGCGACGTCCACCACATCCACCACGCCTGCGATATTCGACCCGCAGTGACAGACATAGACTCCGATTTTCTCTGTCATTTCACCGCCTCCTTCTGCGCCTCGCGCTTGTTCCAGCGTCGCGGCATGGGCAGCCCTTCATCCTTTTTGCGCGGTGCGGCGGGTTCCTGCGTCACAGGCACTTCCACACCGATATTCGCCAGCGCATTGCGCGAACTGACCAGTTCCACGCCGATGCCCAGTTCCTTTGGGTCACGCCCGAATGCCAGCCCCATCAACTGCGTGAAGAATAGGATCGGCATGTGATATTCGGTGCCGAAGAAATGATTCGTTTCATTTTGATAGGCATCGATGTTCATCTGGCACATCGGGCAAACCGTGACCATCATCTGCGCGCCGCGTCCGTCTGCGTCAGATACGAGTCTGCGGATTAACTCAAATGCAGTTTCGGGGCCGATCTGGGTCATGTGTCCGCCGCAGCAACTGGTCGTGAGCGGATAATCGATCACGTCAGCGCCCAGCGCGCGCAACAGGTCATCCAATTCGGTCGGGTGCTCATGGTCCGACCAGCGATGCTGATAATCGGGTCTCGGTAACATGCAACCCATGTACGGCACGACCTTGAGGCCCGTCAACGGGCGCACAACGGCATCCCGTATTTTTTCCAGCCCCACGTCGTAGACGAGAATGTCGATCAGGTGACGGACATCCAGCGTGCCAGCCTTGTATTGCAGGTCACCCGCCGCCAGCGCTTCATTGACCTTCACGCCCAGTGATGGACGTTCCTGCATGTAATGATCCGCTTTGGCAAGGTTGAGATAACATGCCGAACACGGTGCGACCACTGTCCGCGTGCCGTTCTTTTGCTTCGAAGCCAGCGCCAGGTTACGCGCGATCAACGAATAGGCAGGGATGAGGTTGATGCCGAGATATTCCGTCGCGCCGCAGCAGTTCCAATCTTCGATCTCATCGAAGTGCAGATCGAGCGGCTCCACGATCGCATTAAGCGACTCCATGTACGCCTTCGCGCTGGATTCCATCGAACAACCTGGATATAAAAGATATTTGTTCATGAGGTCATCTCCAGTTGCTTGGCGCGGTTCAATATCTTTGTCAACTGATCCATGTGCTTGATTCGTTTCGGCGTAAGCGCCATGCGCCCCTTGGTGATCATGCCCAGCCCCATCGGCATCATGCCCGGCAATCTCAATGGGAAGTGTTTGAGGTAATGCCGCGAAGCCAGTCCCATTTCGAAACTGCGCCCGTACGACTCAACCATATCCACGAACGTCTGTGAAAAATCAGGGGCGGTGGAGTTGGCATATAACTTTGCCTTGATCGCCATGCCCTTGAGCGTGTACATCACGTCCGCAATGTGCACCTCCTGCGGACAGCGCACCACGCAGTGATAGCAGGAGACGCACAGCCATTGCGTGTTGCTCCGCAACACTTCCTCGCGCATGCCCGCCCGCAGCATCGCGAACAACATGCGCGGCGTGTGATCCATATCCTTGGCGACGGGGCAGGAGCCCCCGCACGTCCCGCACTGGATGCACATCTCCAGCCGCGAAACGCCCGCGGTCTTCATACTGACTTCATGTAATAGGGAAAGGTCTTCCTCGTGGGTTAATCCCGCGCGGACCCGTTCATCTGTCATCTGGGGCATAGGAGCCTCCGTGCCACAACCAAACCACACCAGTTGCTGCTCGGTATGACCAAAGTCATCCATTCGCAGTATTGATAAATTACCACCTATACTCAGAGTAGTGAAATTTATCACAATACCAAGTAACAAACATAATAGGACAACCCTGACAAACCTCATAACCAGCTACAATATTCCGGCATGGATCTCCTCGCAAAATTCGAACAAACCGCCCGCACCCATCCGGACAAACCCGCGTTCAATTATTTTGACAGAAATATTTGGAGGACTCTCACCTACGGAGAAATCCTCACCCAAACTCACCGCTTCCTTCTTGGACTTCAAGCCTGCCAGCTCACCCCTGGCATGTCCGCCGCTGTGATGACTCCCCCGAGTGTGAACTTTTTCCCTTTTGCCATTGCCCTCCTCAAATTCGGCCTCGTCCCCATCATCCTGGACCCCGCCATCGGCTTGAAAAAAGTCGGCAAGATCCTCGAAGAATCCCAACCTGATATTTTCATCGGCAACTCGCTCAGCCATGCTTTGCGAAGAATCTTCGGCTGGGGAAAGAAATCAATCAAACATAACTTGACGATAGTACAAATCGAACGTTACAGGGTACAGGTTACAAATTTCAAATTACCACTCCCCACCTCTCCCGCAGCCGCCATCATCTACACCTCCGGCAGCACCGGCCTTCCCAAAGGGGCGATCTACACCCACGCCAACCTCGCCGCCCAATTGAATCTCCTTCAAAACACTTTTGGTATCACATCCGACGAAATTGACCTGCCCGCCTTCCCTCTCTACGCACTGATCGACCTCTTGCTCGGCGTCACCTCCGTCATCCCAGATATCACTTTCCCCGTCCCAGGCAAAACAGATCCGCTAAAAATCATCACAGCCATCCAAAAATTCAACGTCACCAATATGTTTGCCTCCCCCATCGTGCTCGACCTTCTTTCTTCTTTCGCAGAAAACAACACTTCTGCATCTCGCCCCGTTCTTCTTTCCTCCCTCAAGCGCATCATCACCGCAGGTGCGCCAGCCACCATCCCCCTGCAACAAAGATTCCGCGGCATGCTCGAGGATTCCACAGGCCTTTTCGGAATCTACGGCGCCACAGAGACTCTGCCAATCGCCAAAGTTGAAAGCCGCGAAATATTCTCTTTAAAAGAAAAAACCGAATCAGGCGCGGGAATCTGTTTGGGAAAACCCATCGAAGGCGTGACCGTGCGCATCATACCCATCACCGAGGAGCCGATCGAAGAGTGGCAGGATTCACTAGCAGTGGAATCGAATGTCGTTGGCGAGATCGCAGTTCAAAGCGCGGCCACGACGCGGGGTTATATCCAAAGAGAAGACGCCAACCGTTTGGCCAAAATCAAACTTGGCGACAAGGTCATCCACCGCATGGGCGACGTCGGGTATTTCGACGATGAGGGACGTCTCTGGTTCTGCGGACGAAAATCGCACCGCGTGATCACAAGCGATGGAACTTTATTCACCGAGCAAATCGAAAACATCTTCAACGCCCATCCGCGGGTTTTTCGTACTGCGCTGGTTGAAGCAAATGGCGAGCCCGTTTTATGGGTGGAATTGAAAACAGGCGCGAAAGAAAACAAAGATAAAATCAGGCAGGAATTGATCGCGCTGGCAATGTCTCATGCCCAAGCTTCAAGGATAAGGATATTTTTATTTATAAAAAAATTTCCCACCGATGTGCGGCATAATTCCAAGATCATTCGCGAGGAATTATCGATGCTTGCAAGGAAGGGGCTTTCATGAAGGCGCTGGTGACAGGCGCGACAGGATTTGTAGGCGGAGCATTGGCGCGCCGCCTGCACGGAATGGGCTGGGATGTGGCCGCACTTGGGCGCAACACGCTGAAATTGGAGCAGCTTGAGAGCGAGGGGATCCGCCCGCTCCAATTGGATATCAAAAAGATGGCTGGATTGGTCGCCGCATTCAATGGGCGGGAGGTTATCTTTCATTGCGCCGCGCTTCCCTCGCCATGGGGAAATTTTGAAAAATTTTATCAAGCCAATGTCATCGGCACGCGCAATGTGGTGCGGGCGTGTTTGGAAAACAAAGTAAAACGCCTTGTGTACATTTCCACACCGAGTATTTATTTCGATTACAACTCGCGGGTCGGCGTAAAAGAATCGGATGCGTTACCCGAACCTATCAGTAATTATGCCGCTACGAAACTTCTCGCTGAAGAGGAAATTGACAAAGGTTTTGCGAACGGACTCGCCGTCGTCTCGATCCGCCCGCGCGCGTTGTTTGGCGAAGGCGATACGGTCATCTTTCCGCGACTCATCCCGCGTTTGAAATCGGGCAGGCTTCCAATCCTTGGCGATGGTGAAAACGTCGTTGATCTGACCTACATCCAGAATGTGGTGGATGCGCTTTTGCTATGCGCCGAGTCGCCTGCGAATACGCTCGGCAAAAAATACAACATCTCCAACGGAGAGCCTGTCAAAATCTGGAGACTCATCGAACGCATTTGCGATGAATTGAATCTACCGCATCCAAAAAGAAAGATTTCATATAAAACCGCAGACACTGCGGCGGGCATGCTGGAGTTTTTTTATTCCCTCATCCCATACGGCCCCGAACCGCCGCTCACTAGAATTTCGGTCAGCATGCTGGCGAACAGCACCACGCTCGACATCTCCGCCGCAAGAAACGAACTTGGTTATCAGCCGCGTGTTTCTGTTGAAGAAGGCGTGGAAAGATTCTTGAAATGGTGGAAAGAGACCATGTCATTGCGAGGAGGAGCGGAGCGACGACGAAGCAATCCCCAATGAGGAGGTTGCTTCGGGCAGAAAAGCACTGCCCTCGCAACGACATATCGAATCATGAAAATCAACGTCCTTCACGCAGGGTACTGCACCGCACCCGAACATATCGCCATCCACGGTGGACGCTGGCGTACGATCCGCTTCCCCGCCATGTTCGCGCTGTTCCGCCATCCAACGTTCGGCGCGATGCTTTTCGACACAGGTTACTCCTACCGTTTTTTCGACGAGACGAAAAAATTTCCAAAGCGTTTCTATCGCTGGATGACTCCCGTGACTCTTCGCGAAGAAGACCTCATTGTGAATCAACTTGCCACCTTCAATCTGCGGCCAAAGGACATCTCCCACGTTTTCATTTCCCACTTCCATGCGGATCACATCGCCTCTCTCCCCGACCTGGCCTGGTCCCGTTTCGTTTACATGCCCCACGCCTTTTCACATCTTCGCAATTTGCATCCCTTCGAGGATATGAAGCACGCCTTCCTGCGCGGACTCATCCCTACTGACTTCGATGCGCGCTCCCACGAAGTAGATATCACCAAACCCATTCTGTTATCCGAAGAATACGCGCCTTTTAAGTCTGGCTTTGATCTGCTTGGCGATAGTTCCATCATCGGCGTGGAATTGCCCGGTCACGCGCACGGACAAATGGGTGTCTTCGCGCGGGATGACGATGGCAAAGTTTTTTTCTTTGTCGCGGATGCGGCATGGCTGAAACGCTCCATCGTCGAGAACTGTCCGCCGCATAAAATTGCCAATCTCCTTTTCCCCGATCCCAAAGCCTATCGCGAAACGCTGGGGGTTTTGCATTCATACTTTCTAACTCATCCCGATACGCATGTGATTCCATCTCATTGCGAAGAAACGATTTCTAAATTCCAGAAACCTCCTGTTGGTTGAGTAGGGCGAAGCCCGTATCGAAACCAACAAGTTATATATAAATATAAAATTCCTTGAAAACATGGTGGTCTCGATACGCCGCTCGCCACCGTTCCCAGCTACTCGACCACCAGATTACACATGCAACCAGAACTCTTCACCCGCGAAAACATCCATTCCCTTCCTTTTCCTCAATCGGAAGACGGCGATTATGCACGCCGTTATCTCATCCCTCTGATGACCGATGGCCCGCAGAAGTACATCCGCAATGTGTACAACACGCAGTTGATGACGGTCAAAATTGATGACACCATCATCCCCATCACAGTCACAGACTTTCACGCTCAAAATACCTACACGGTTTCACCGTATAGTCATTATGTTTCCTACGGCGCATTCGAAGAAGTGAAGCATCTCAACAACCCGCTGGCGGAATTTTTGGTGAAGCTCATCATGAATCCAGTGGCGTGGTATTTTCGCTATGCCGAATTGGATAAGGTGGTCTTTGTCAACAACTATCTGCTTTCGACGAATCTATATCCGTCAGTAATCCCCAAAGGGGACTCTGCCAGCGGGCAGTTGTCGGCGTTGAGCGAAGCGCTCATCAAGTGGTTCCCGGATCGGGCAATCGTATTTCGGTCTGTGGATCAAAAGAAGAATCCACATGTTTATCAAACTTTGGAAGGACTCGGCTACGATCTGGTCTTGAGCCGCCAGGTCTGGTATATGGATCCTGTCACTTCGTTGAAAACTCGCCAATGCAAAGAGGATTTGCGCGTATTGAAAAAGAACGGCTACAAAGTGGTGAACGGAAAAGATCTGTCCGATGAGGAATTGCACCGCGCCGTTGAGTTGTATGAATTGCTTTATTTGCAAAAATATTCGTACTACAACCCGCAACTTACTTTTGAATTTTTGAAACTCGCGCGGGATGAAAATATCCTGCACATGTATGGACTTAAGAAGGATGGACTCTTGAACGCGGTCATGGGATTCTTCGTCCGCAATGGCGCGATGACCCAGCCGCTGTTTGGTTACGACACATCTTTACCGATGGAAGAGGGGTTATATCGTTTACTGACATTGATTACCTTGCAGGAGGGCGTCAAGCGCGGCCTGCTCGTCCATGCCAGCGGCGGGGTGGGCAAGTTCAAGAAGGTGCGGGGC
>JACZJC010000007.1 GCA_014860745.1 Anaerolineales bacterium | reverse complement strand
CCTAAACTTCGACGCACAGCAGGGTGAAATTGTGGGCTTTCTTGGGCCGAACGGCGCGGGAAAAACCACCACCATGCGCATCCTGACGGGTTACATGCCGCCCACCGATGGGGAAGCCATTGTGGCGGGCTACGATGTTGTGGAGGAATCGCTTGAGGTTCGCAAACGTGTCGGATATTTACCTGAAACTGTACCGCTTTACACAGAAATGGTCGTGTTCGATTATTTGAAGTTCATGGGCGACCTGCGCCACATCCCCAATGTGGATGACCGCGTGGACGAAGTGCTGGATATGGTCGGCCTGGTCGACCGTGCCAACGGCTACATCGGCAATCTTTCGAAAGGCATGCGCCAGCGGGTTGGTCTTGCCCAGGCGCTTCTGCACCGGCCTGAAGTGCTGATCCTCGATGAGCCCACCATCGGGCTGGACCCCGGGCAGGTTGTGGAAGTCCGCGAGCTGATCCGCGAGATCGGCAAAGAGCGCACGGTACTGCTCTCCACTCACGTCTTGCATGAAGCGCAAAATATCTGCGACAGGGTACTCATCATCAACAAAGGCAAGATCGTCGCGGAGGATACCACCGAAAACCTGCAAGCCCGCCTGATCGGCGCGGAACGCGTGATCGTGCGTGTGCGCGGCGAAGCGGACGAGCTTGCCGACACCATCAAACAGGTTAAAGGCGTACGCAGCGTGGAAACCAAGCAAGATGGCGCTGTGGAATTTGAATTTGCGTCAGGCAAAGATCTGCGCCCGGAAGTTGCCAAGCAAGTCATCAAATCCGGGTACGATTTGCTCGAATTACGTCCGCTCGGTATGAGCCTTGAGGAAATCTTCCTCGAACTCACTGGCTCCGACAACAAGAAGAAATAAGAGGAATCCATGAGAAACATATGGACTATCGCAAAACGCGAATACGACAACTACTTTAACAGTCCTTTGGCATATGTGGTGGCATTCGCCATCCTTTTGCCGCTGGGTATCTATTTTGCATTGATCCTGTGGGTCAGCGCCGAACAGGCCTTCATGGGCGGCGGTGCCCCTGAAGCCACACCGATTAACTGGCTTTTCGTCTTTTTGATGATCTTCCTCAGCCCGGCCCTCACCATGCGCGCGCTTTCTGACGAAGCCCGCATGGGGACTTTGGAGTTGATGTTAACCGCCCCCGTGCGCGACTTTGAGCTGGTTGCCGGAAAATGGCTGGGAGCCATGTTTTTTGTGCTTACCCTCGCCTTGATCACGCTGGTCTTCCCGATCATCCTCAATAACTTCGTCTCACCGAGCATCGATTGGAAGGTAGTGATGTCATCCTATCTCGGGCTGGTGCTGGTTTCCTCTGCGCTTCTCGCGCTAGGCGTGGGTATTTCGGCGATCTTCACGAACCAGTTTGCCGCATTCTTCTCCACACTCGGATTGTTTTTCTTCCTATGGTTCATGATCAGCCTGCCTGCCGGTTATTTGCAGGAAAGCGGTGAAGTGCTGAATTACCTGAGCCTGTCAAATCACTTTTCCCAAACCATGAACATCGGCACAATCCATTTGGGAGATATCGCGTATTACCTGAGCCTGACTGCGTTGGGCTTGTTCGTCGGCACAACCGCAATTGAAATTCGGAGATGGCGATAATGGCTGGAAAAAAGAAAAACCCTTACATCAAATACGCCTTCATCGGCTTGATCGTTGCCTCGTTTGGATGTGTTTCCACAGGCTTGATCGGCGCGGCAAAACTTCTGCTGGGGATGAAGATGTTCACGCTCGAAACGCCTGAAATTCTCAACCTTCCCCTCCAGATCAGTGTGGGTGTGCTTGTTATCGGGCTCGCGGCCTATGCCATCCTTTCGCCGGACAGCGTCCGCCGCTTCTTTACCGGGCGCCAGGCACGCTACGGCTCCAATTCATTGATCCTCACCCTGGCTGTTCTTGGTATCATCTTCGTGGCGAATTACCTGGTCTTCAACAATCCCAAATCCTGGGACCTGACCGCGGATAAATCCAACACACTTTCAGACCAGTCCCTGCAAATCCTTGCCACACTTCCCGAAAAGGTGACCGCTACGGCCTTCTACACATCCAGCCTCGATACCTCCAGCGCGGAAGAACTTTTGCTCAAATTCAAGACCAACAGCAAAGGTAAGTTCGACTATTCCTTCGTCAACCCGGATACGAATCCAGTAGCAGCTCGCGAAGCGGGCATCACCGGCGACGGCAAGGTTATGCTTCAGATGGGCGAAACAAAAGAGATCGCCTCCTTTGTCACCGAAGAGGAGCTCGCCCGGACCATGATCCGCCTCATCAGCCCGGAAGCGCGGGCAGTGTACTTCCTGCAGGGACATGGAGAGCCCGGACTCGACGGCGGCGGTGAACTGAGTTACTCCATCGCTAAAAGCACCCTTGAATCAAAGAACTATACAGTCAATACACTTAACCTGCTTTCATCCAAAACCGTTCCAGAAGACGCGCTTGTAGTAATCATAGCCGGGCCAAAGAAACCGGTCAGCGCGCAGGAATTGACGCAGTTGAAAAAATTTGTCAACGAAGGCGGTTCATTGTTCGTCATGCAAGACCCGCGCTTCTTCACCGAATTTGGCGACGCCCCCGACCCGCTCGGCGCCTACCTGACCAATGAGTGGGGCATCACCCTCGACAACGACATCGTGATCGATTACGAGAACTCGCAGAACCCGTTCCAGGCTTTGTCGTCCCAATACAACAGCCACCCGATCACACAAAACCTGACGCAAAATTACATCGTCATTCTTCCCCAGGCCAGCAGTGTCAGCGTCGGCGAGAGCACTGAAACCATCATCCTCACCCCGCTGATCAGCACCACGGATCAATCCTGGGGTGAGACCCAGTTAGATCTGGGTTCGAACGAATTCCCGACCTTCGACCCGGCCGCCGATACGCAGGGACCGTTAAGCCTGGCTGTTGCCGGTGAGAACACGGAAACCAAAGGACGCGTGGTTGTGTTCGGCAATTCCCTTTTTGCCACCGACGAAATCTTCGACGCCTATGGCAATGGCAACATCTTCATTAACTCCGTGGATTGGGCCGCTGAACAGGAAGACCTGCTGAACATTCCAATCCGCGAAACAACCCAGCGCGTCTTCCTTCCGCCCACGCAGCCAGGTTTTCTCGTCCTTGTCGTGGTGGTTGTGTTTGTGATCCCGGGCATGGTGGTCTTCGCTGGAGTTTATTCATGGTTCTCCCGCCGCAAGAGAGGCTAACATATGGCTCGCAAAACTACATCAACTACGAAACCAAAAAGATCGTCAACTCAAAAAGTCCGCAAGGATGCACCCTCCTCAAAACCAACCAAGCCGGTCTTCCGCACAGGAACCTGGGTCGCGGTCTTGTTGCTGGCAGCATTGATCGGCGGGGCTTATTATCTCAACAATAAAAATGAAACCACTGAAGCGGAAGCTACTTCCACCGGTGAAGCGGCTGCATTTGTCTTCCCGGAAGGCAGCACCCTTGCAGGCATCGAGATCAAGCCTGCAGATGGAGAAACCGTCAAAGTGGCACGCAACGCGGAAAATATCTGGGCGGTTGAACTGCCTTTCGAAACCGAAGCAGATCAGGGAACGGTCGAGGCGGCCGCATCCCAGATCACCTCTTTGAAAATCATCGACGAAGTAGACGGGGACGAATCCATCTTTGGATTTGACAGCCCCGCATATGTCATTACCGTTGAATTCGCAGACGGCACAAAACAATCGCTGGAAATCGGCGACCCCACCCCCACCAACACTGGGTATTATGTGCGGCTGGACAAGAAAAAAATGATGATCGTGGGATTGAGCGGTATCGACTCGCTCACCAACCTTGCTGTTTTTCCGCCGTACCTGAACACACCGACGCCCACCGCGCTTCCCTCTACGCCTACGCCTGCCTCACCCACTGAGTCAGCCGCCACCCCGCAAGCGACCGTAACTCCAACGCCTTAATGGGTTCTTAAGGGGAGAAGTGATTTCCTCGGCTGCCTGGAACAACATTGCTCCAGGCAGCCGTAATACAAATTCATTGCAAAGCATCTGAAAGTTGCAGGGGTATTGCTTTTCAAATCAAAAAAGTGTATTCTGATTTTGCAATTTGCTGGTAAAAAAATTTCTGAAAGTTGGAATCGTGAATGGATGTTGAGAAAATATTGATAGTGGATGACGAAGAAGAATTTCCCGCCATCGCGCGTCTCATCGAACTTGGACGCCAAAAATCTTATGTAACCCTGGATGACATCCTGCATTTCTTCCCCGAAGCGGAGCAGGATGTTGAGCAGTTGGAAGAGGCTTTCTCCGCTTTATTGAGCGCGGGTATTCCGTTTATGGAAGATACCGTCACCCCGGAGCCAACCGA
>JACZJC010000063.1 GCA_014860745.1 Anaerolineales bacterium | reverse complement strand
CATATGGATTTATGATAACGCACTCCATCTCCATCTTACAAAATTCTTCCTTTTCTTATGTGGAATTAAGTCATACGGAAATACAGCCGCATTACTTTGACGAGCGTGAATTCCTACGCTATACTTGATTTGTAGATTGTCTCACAAACATCAAAAGGAGAATCCCTATGGCAGATTTCAAGCTTACGTACGCGACCATGTTCAACCCGCCCGAAGAGTTACATACCGGCTTCGACAAAGCAGTGGAAAAACTCAAGAAGAATATGGGACAGGAATATGGCATGCTGATCAACGGCAAGGAAGTGAAGGCCGATGAAAAATTTGACGACCGCTCCCCTGTCAACACCGATTGGGTGCTGGCGAAGATGCAAAAAGGAAATGCAAAACACGCCCAGGAAGCACTCGCGGCAGCCCGCGCGGCGTTCCCGGCATGGAGCCATACTCCGTGGCAGAAGCGTGTGGAATTGCTCCGCAAGGCCGCTTCATTGATTGAAGAACGCATTTTTGAGTTAGGCGCAGCCATGGCATTGGAAGTCGGCAAGAACCGCATGGAGTCGTTAGGCGACGTGCAAGAGACAGCTGACCTTATTTATTATTCGTGCTATCAAATGGAGAAGAATGAAGGTTATGTGGTGGAGATGGGAAAGGATCCGCTGGTCGGCTATGAAGCCCGGAACGTATCGGTGCTTCGCCCGTATGGCGTGTGGCTTGTCGTATCTCCCTTCAACTTCCCCTTTGCGTTGACTGGCGGTCCTTCCGGCGCGGCGCTTGTCGCCGGAAATACGCTGGTGATCAAACCCGCAACAGACACAGCCTGGATTGTGCGTTTACTTGTAGATTGTTTCCGCGATGCAGGCATTCCCGATGGCGTGGTGAACTTTGTGAGTGGTCCCGGCTCCACACTGGGTCAGGCGCTTGTGGACAGCCCCGAAGTGGACGGCGTGACCTTTACCGGATCCTTCGATGTAGGCATGAAGATGTTCCAGGATTACGGCAAACGCAATTACGTGCGTCCGATCATTTTGGAACTCGGCGGCAAGAACCCTGTCATTGTTTCGAAGCATGCGGATTTGGAACGCGCCACCATCGGCATCATCCGCTCGGCATTTGGCCTCCAGGGACAAAAATGCTCAGCCGCTTCGCGCGTGATTGCAGATGAATCTGTTTACGATGAACTGACAGCCCGTCTGAAAGATGCCGCTGAAAAACTTGTCCTGGGCGATCCCACCGAGCGCAACACCTACAACGGCCCGGTCGTCAACAAATCATCCTACAACGATTTCAAGAATTTCTGCGAAGAGATCAACCAGGGCGGCGGGAAATTCCTCGTCGGCGGCAATGTGAAGACCGGCGGGATGTACGATAAAGGTTTTTACTGTGAAAACACCTTCGTCACCGACCTGCCCTTCGAACACCGCCTGTGGAAACATGAAATGTTCCTGCCCATTACCACGATCGGCAAGGTCAAGAGTCTCGATGATGCAATGAGAATCGCGAATGATGTGAATTACGGCCTCACCGCGGGATTCTTCGGATCGGCGGAGGAAACGGAATGGTTCTTCGACAAGATCGAAGCAGGCGTCACTTACGCCAACCGTCCGCAGGGCGCCACCACCGGCGCGTGGCCGGGCTTCCAACCCTTTGGCGGCTGGAAGGGCTCCGGGTCCAGCGGCAAGAACGCGGGCGGCCATTACTATCTCCCGCTTTACATGCATGAGCAGATCCGCACACTGATCAAATAGCGGCTGGGTGAACAAAAAAGACTTGTACACAGGCAGGCAGGTGAGAACTTGTTTACCTGTGTACTTTGTTTACCCTGCCTGCTGAAGGTAAAATATAGCCATGGAAAATGAAGATCCCTTTATCGTCCGCGTGGGCACATTTTTTATGGTGATGGGACTTGGGGCCTTCGTGCTCTTCGTCACATCCGATATCGCCGAGAAGGTGGATTTCGATTACCTTTTCGTTGCAATGGTGCTGCTGGGTATTGGTTGGTCCTTGCGCCGAAAAAAAGCGCCGCCACCGCCCGCTGGGCGGTTCGAGTTCTTGCGAAAATGGCGCGATAGCGGTAAAAACAAAAAGGCAGACCAATCGAGAGAAAAAAAATAATATGGCAAAACTCATATCTCTTAAGAAGGCAATTTCCGAATTTGTTCAGGATGGGGATATTGTTTATGCGGCGGGGTTCACCCATTTGATTCCCTTTGCCGCAGGGCACGAGATCATCCGCCAGGGGAAAAAGAATCTTACCCTTGCCCGTGCTACGCCGGATTTGATCTACGACCAGATGGTGGCGGCAGGATGTGCTGGAAAAGTCATCTTCTCTTATATGGGCAATCCCGGTGTCGGGTCTTTGCGGATTGTCCGTGCGGCCATCGAAAAAGGTGAATTGGAATGGGAGGAATATTCCCACTTTGGGATGATCACCCGCTTGCAGGCAGGCGCATCCGGCCTGCCTTTTTTACCGATGAATCAAACCGGCGCAACCGACCTGGAAAAATCAAATCCGCAGATCAAGCGCATCCCCGACCCGTATGGCGGCAAGGATGTGATCGTTGTACCGGCATTGAATCCCGATGTTGCGATTGTCCACGTGCAGAGGGCGGACAAGAACGGCAACGCACATTTGTGGGGCATCATCGGCGAGCAAAAGGAAGCCGCATTCGCCGCGAAAAAAGTCATCCTCACTGCAGAAGAAATCGTGGACGAATCAGTCATCAGGTCCGACCCGAACCGTACGATGATCCCCGGCATTGTTGTCAGCGCGGTGTGTCACGTCCCGTTTGCGAGTCACCCCTCCTATTCGCAGGGATATTACGACCGCGATAATGAGTTTTATCTTGCGTGGGACAAAATCAGCGAATCAAGGGAAAGCGTGCAAAAGTATCTGGACGAATGGGTATTCGGCGTAAAAGACCGCAATGCCTACTGGAAGAAACTCGGCGATAAAGCGCATAAACGTTTGAAAGTGAAGGCGCGGTACAGCGACAAGATCAACTACGGAAATTATTAATGCCAGTGTGAGATGCATCTTTCATGACCATACCGCACTTTGATCTTGGTGGAGATAATCAGCCTCTTCACTTTCTCCACGCAAACGGCTACCCGCCTGAATGCTACCAACCCCTCTTTGAACATTTACAAAAACAATATCATGTCTTTGGAATGAAACTCCGCCCGTTATGGGATGACGCCAAAATGGATGACTTGCAAGATTGGCATCCCTTATCTGAAGACTTATTGCGCTTCCTCGCGGACCGTGAACCTGGTCCTGTAATTGGGGTGGGTCATTCCATCGGAGGCATCGTTACTTTGCGGGCGGCCTTGCGTGACCCGAAAAAATTCCGCGCCCTCATTTTGCTCGACCCTGTTCTCTTTGTACCGTCTTTTTTGGTGTTGTGGAATTTCGTACGCGGGATCGGTCTCGGTGACAAGCTCCATCCGCTCATTTCAATTGCCAGGAAACGCAGGCGCGAATTTGACGACCGCGAAACCGTTTTTCGCGGTTATCGCAATCGCAGCATCTTCAAAAATGTAAACGATAAAAATCTTTGGAGATATATCGAAGGCATTACCAAACCCAAATCGGGTGGCGGTTTTGAGCTGGTCTACACGCCGGAATGGGAAGCCCACATCTATCTTTCCGGGCTGCGTGACTTCGATCTCTGGCGCGGACTCCCCAACCTCGAAGTTCCCACCCTTTTTATCCGCGGCGCAGAGACGGACACATTTTTGGAAAAAGCGGCAAAACTCGTAAAAAGGAGAAATCCAAAAATTCAGATCAAGACAATACAAAATGCCACTCACATCCTGCCTTTGGAACATCCGCAGGAAGTGGCTGAGATCATAAATAATTTCTCACAAAACCTAAAATAGACCCTAAAGGTCTTAAAGACCTTTAGGGTCTGGATCTGAGAGGACCCAATGCCCGAACTTAAATATTCCTCCGCCGAAGTGATGATCGTCAACGCCGCCCGTCTTTTGAAAGACGGAGATGTGGTTTTCGTCGGCGTTGGACAACCCAACCTCGCATGTAATTTAGCAAAGCGTACCCATGCGCCGAATCTCGTGATGATCTACGAAGCGGGCGTCATTGGCGCGGAACCGGAACGCCTGCCCCTCTCCATCGGTGACCCGACCCTCGTCAGCGGGGCGCTCTCGGTGGTGAGCATGTACGATATCTTTGCCAATTACCTCCAGCGCGGCAATGTGGATGTTGGATTCATGGGCGGCGCGCAAATCGATAAATATGGCAATATCAACGCCACAGTTATCGGGGGGTATGAACATCCAAAAGTCCGTTTACCCGGCTCCGGCGGCTCGCAGGAAATCGCAGCCTGGGCAAACCGCTGCTACATCATGACCCCGCATCAGAAGCGCCGCTTCCCCGAAAAAGTGGAATTCATGACCTCCGCTGGATTCATCGGCGGCAAAAGTGACCGCGAAAATGCGGGCCTGCGCGGCAGGGGCATGGTCGGCGTGGTGACAGACATCGGCATGATGGAACCCGACGAGACGGGCGAAATGATCCTCACCGCTTTGCATCCCGGTAAAGCCGTGGAGGAAGCCAAAGCCAACACAGGCTGGGATTTGAAAGTTGCCGCAAAAATAAAAACAACCGGCCCCTTAACTAAAAAAGAGCTAAGAATTCTGAGGAAGGAACTTAACCAAACAGAGTAGATTTTGGGTAAAATAAAGCTTATCATGTCGTAAAGATCTGGGCTATCACAAAATTGTATTTGGTTTTCCAAAATACAACTTTAAGGCGCTGCATGGTAAACAATGCCTCCTAAAAATCAATATCTGCCATGGTGGAAAAAAACTATTCAATGGATAAAACGCGAAAGCGTTTCCGTTGAAATTATTTTTTTGCCAATTTGTTTCTTCATGGTTGATATAGTAATCCGAGCGATATTGAAAGTTGATCTAAGTGATGCGGGAGCTGATATGTCGCTTCTTGCTACATCCTCAATGGTTTCATCTCTGCTTATTTGCATCGACAACGGAGACAAAACTGGGGCCAAAGCAAGCATACTTTTAACCCTGTTATTCCTTGTATATTGGATAATAGTTCTTTGGATAATCGCATCCAACCATCAAGCATCATATTTATTAACTGGCGCAGCGCTTGGCATGGGCGTTTTCTCATTTGTATTTGCAACTTATTTTGGAAGAGGGCTAAACAATGGCTGAATCAAACACAACTCCTGATCTAATCCAACAACTTATTGGGGCATTAATTTCCGTAAGCATCGCTGCATTTTTTACTTGGTTCCTATTAAGAAAACTTATTAACACTCCTGCTTTGAATCAGCAGAACCTCAATTCATATTTAGAAAAAGTTATTGAACAACATCGTTACCTTGACCCCCAAGGCACTATATATACAGCCCGTCAAACCCAAGTATCACTAGGCGAAATTTATATTTCATTACAAGCCGAGCAAGAAGCTGTCTTAAGTACCGTTGATCGTCGCCTGTTTGAGGAGGAGTCAAGAACAATAATTGAAATGGGTAATTTAGTTCCAGAGGAACAGCAAGAACTCGTTGATAATGTTTTTTCAAAAGTTGCTAAATATTCTAATAAAAGAATTGAAACCGTTGAGCTTTTGGATTTGGTACGCAATAATTCACGCCTTGTAATTCTAGGAGACCCAGGGGCAGGCAAAACCACACTACTAAGATACTTAACATTACGTCATGCTTTAGCAATGATTGAAGGAGAAAAAAATACATCGGAGCTTGGAAAAATTCGGCTCCCATTGTACATGCGAATTTCTGATTATGCTGAGCATAGCCAAGACTACAGTCTTTCAGATTTTCTAATTCGCGATTGTTGTCAAAATCAGGATAGTCGATCTCTCGAAAAGTTAATTCGGCGTAAGCTCCTTGAAGGGGAATGCTTGATACTCTTGGATGGATTGGATGAAGTTGTAGAAGCTAGTCAGCGAGCCGAAATTGTTCATGAAGTAAACATCTTCGTTCGTCAATGTGTGGAAAATAGCAATTGCATTGTCATTACATCCCGTGTCACAGGCTATCGTACTGCACCTCTCTCAGGCGAAATTCCTCACTTCCACGTTCGCGATATGACCGACAATCAAATTCGTCAATTCCTTTTTCGATGGTGCAACGCTATTGAATACTCTGCCGCCCCTGAAACCCCCACACCCATCTTAAATTTAAAAGCACAAAAAGAATTGGATGGGATTTTACTTGCGCTCAGAACAAATCAGAGCGTACGTTTGTTAGCCACCAATCCTCTATTGCTACGTACGCTTGCACAGATTCACAGGACAGGGTCTCGTCTTCCACAACAACGAGTTGAGCTATATGAATTAGCAGCAAAAATATTAATAAAAGATTGGAGGCTATCCCAAGGTATTCCACAAGAAGTATTAATAGATGAAGATGAAGCAATAATATTGCTTGCAGAGCTAGCGGGGTGGTTGCATCAAAACAAGCCTTCTGGAATTGCTACCGAGGGCGAAGTCCGGAAGTATTTATCAGAGGTCAAAGGGAGATTAAAAGAGAAAAATCCAGAACATCCGGAAGTACAAACATCCGTAAGTAATTTCTTACGACGAATCAGAGAACACACGGGATTATTCATTGAGCGCGCCCCAAAACGTTACGGATTTATGCATTTGGCCTTCGAAGAATATTTTGCTGCACGCTGGTTAATATCCACTCACAAAGACACAGCATCGCGCATACGAAATAAACTCCATCACCCTCGATGGGAAGAACCTATTCTACTAGCGCTTGGGTATTATGGCGTTCAGTACCCAGATGAATTAGCTGCCCTAATAAAAAAAGCATTACTTGGGGAAGATTTAGGAGGCCCAAGCCCGTATGAGGAAATTCTACACCGAGATCTTCTCATTGCTGTACGGTTTCTAGGAGACATGGATGTAAAATCAGAACTCAGAAAAGAGCTCGTTCAAAAATTTTTTCAATTATGGCTTGATTGCAACAATTTAGATAAAACAAATTATTTGCGAGAATATATAATTCGTGTTGCGCACACATTACAAGGTGGCCCAGTTCAGAAAGAATTGTTGGACAATCTTATCCAAGCAATAGTAGATAAAAATCAGCAACTCAGTATTTCTAGTATAGAAATACTCCATAACGCAACCCTTACTCCTCAAGCGACGTTACATCTACTCCAGGCTACCAAAGACAAATACCCATTTGGAACAATAGCGCTCGCCCTACTTAAAACAAGTTCTTTCTCATTAGATGCAACGCACACACTTTTGAAAGAACTAAACAAAAGAGAGATGAAGGAAACTGTTATACCTTTACTCCGCAACAATACTGAAATTCCTGAAGTAGTAAACTCTCTACTGCTAATGTGCAAAGACGGCGAAGCTAAAAATCGTACATTAGCATTATATGCCTTAAGCAGTGTTATTAATGATGAAGAAGTTACAAAATCATTTTTAGCAGCCCTGAAAGACGAGGAGAAATCAGTTCGTATTAGTGCCATGAATATACTCAGTGAGCATATCGAATCCCCAGAAATAGTCGCCAATTTGTTTAATATTTACAAAGACGAGAATATAATTAAAGATTCAGATGTTTTCAACGCGATTCTCGCTGAGCTAAACGACGAGGACAAAGGTGGTGGCGAACGCATTAAAGCAATGGAGATATTAAGTAATAAAGCAGAGCTTCAAATTATGTTTGTTTCTGGCCTACTAGCGGCGCTTAGTGATAACAATGTCAACGTCAGAAATGGTGCTTTAAAAGCCCTTCAAAATGTTACTCCAACTACCGAAACCGTCTCCACTTTAATCAATTTTTTAATAAATGAAGATGAAGCGGTAAATAAAAATATAATAGACTTGCTTAACAAAAGTACAACAAACCCAGAAAACATCGACATCCTAATTCATAATCTTAAGAACGAAAGTGCGGATATACGCGCTAATATAACTAAGGTGCTATCAAAATTATCAATAAACACAAAAGTTAAAGCTGCTCTGCTTAATGCTGTAGGTGATGAAAACTCTAAAGTTCGAGCAAGCGCAATAAAAGCACTCTACAGTGCTGTTGGCGATACAAATATTCTGACTACGATAGTTGATGCATTAAAAGATAAAGACGCTGAAGTTCGCATTAGTGCTGCTCAGACATTAAGCGGTGCAATAAATCACCAAAAGGTTTTAGATACATTAATTGCTGCTTTAAAAGATGAGGATGTGATTGTAGCTGCTAGTGCTATTTTTTCACTTCGCAACGCGCCAAATCGACCAGAAGTCATTTCAAATCTTCTCCTCGCATTAAAAGATCCAAGTATTCGCATCGACGCCCTCGAAGCACTCAGTAATTTTATAGAAAGCCCAGAGGTTGTTTCTGCCATCATCCCCTGCCTCTTGGAGACAGACGTGGAATTACGTGCCAAGGCAGCTATCGGGTTAATGAAGGCCGCTAAAAATCCAGATGTTGTTCTTGCGTTACTAAATGCCGCGAAAGATATGAATGCAAAAGTACGCGTAAACGCCATTAAGTCTCTTATTGGGGCAACAAACAACATCGAAGTTGCCGCTGAGTTGGTAAACGCGCTTAAAGATCAAAATGTTGAGGTACGAGCAGAGGCGGCTAGGGCCCTTCAATATACGCATCTATCTGATAATATGATTTACGATTTGCTTTTAGCGCTAAAAGATGAAAGCGATTTTGTAAGAATATCAATCATGAAAGTATTTGAGAATAATGCAAATTCTCCCAATATATTGACAATCCTTCTAAATGCAACCAGAGACAAAAACCCTAATATTCGCGCCTGCGCGATCCAAGCACTTGAAAGCTCATCAAACAATTTCGAGGTTGCAAAAGCTTTAATCATCTCACTACGTGATAGTAATCCAGAGGTCCGAGCTCTCGCTGCACACTCGCTTCACAACGCTGCTGCCTTTCTTGAAGCAATTAATGCTCTATTCGATGCTCTAAATGATAAGGATCACCGGGTTATTACCATTGCTGCTCGTACATTGGCTAAAATAAGTCGCCGTCCGAATGTAATTCTTCCACAAGATTTTCCGAGTCGTCTAGCCATGTATCTTTCCTCACCAGAATTCATGTTTCAAACTATTCATGGAGCAAAACCTGCTAGTGAATATATATTTGAAGCATTGCTAGCTGTTGCTCCGCCTCCAAAAGTGGTTCATTTCTAAAAAATTCCAATAAATTAATTAGCAACACCCTACCAAGTTCCCCTTTACGCAAAACGTCAGCCGGGGTATACCAAAACAAATGAATACTCCATCCGTTCGCCATATCCTCTTCGACCTTGGCGGCACACTCATGCATGCCCGCGGAGATTGGTCTCCTGTGTACGAACGCGCAGATCAGGCGCTGGGTAAAAAATTGCGCGAATACAACATCAAGGTGGACCCGAAAATCTTCCGCACGCGCGTGTACGAATATTACGAACAACGCGACAAGGATTATCAGGAAACAACATATCACTTCGTTTTGCGCGAACTGCTCAAAGAGCTGGGCTATGCTGAAATTCCAGAGTCAGTTCTCAGGTCAGCGCTGGATGCGTTGTACTCTGTCACCCAAAGCAACTGGCAGCTCGAGGAAGATTCAATCGTCACTCTGCAAAATTTAAAATCACAAAATTACAAACTTGGTATTTTTTCCAATGCGGGCGACGACAAGGACGTGCAGGAGCTCATCGAAAATTTTGGCATCCGCCCGTATTTCGATTTTGTGCTGACCTCCGCTGCGTGCTTTTACCGCAAGCCGCATCCGCGCGCATTCGAAATCGCCCGCGCCCAATGGAACATCTCGCCCAACGAAGCCGTGATGGTCGGCGACAGCCTGGAAGCGGATATTTACGGCGCGAAAAATTCCGGCATGCAAACCATCTGGATCACTCGCCGCGCGCTCTTCAAGGATGAGGACATGCGCCGCATCAAACCAGACTTTAGCCTGCGTAAACTCAACGAGCTATTACCCACCCTCGAAAGAATCTCCATCACCCGTGTTTGACGCACGTTCCACGCAAATGTCGGGGTAAAATCTTTCCATGACCCATAACAGACTTCTACCTTACATCGTCCTTTCGATTGGCATTATCGCGCTGAGTCTCTCTGCCATGTTCGTGCGTTGGGCGGATGCGCCCGGTCCGGTGACCGGGTTTTACCGCGTGCTGATCGGCACGCTTTTGTTGATGCCTTTCTATCTCACACAACAAAATCGATTGCCAGCGATCGATAAAAAATATCTTTATTTCCCGTTGTTGGGAGGGTTGTTCACTGCCTTCGATTTTGCCTTTTGGAATTCTTCGTTAAAATTTACCACTGCGGCAAACGCCACATTGTTGGGCAACACTGCGCCTTTATGGGTTGCGCTGGGAGCAGCCATAATTTTTCATGAAAAGTTGAAGGGTACGTTCTGGACGGGATTGATCCTTGCCCTGACCGGGGCAGCCCTTGTGATGGGCAGCGATTTTTTAATTCACCCCACCCTCGGCCTGGGAGACTTGATGGCGAGCACAGCCGCCATTTTTTACGCATCCTACCAACTCGTCACCCAGCGCGGACGGATTCACATCGATCCCTTTCGTTATACCTGGCTGGTATGTGTCAGTGCCTCGCTGGGAATGCTGGTGATCAATCTCGCACTCGGGAATTCGTTAACTGGTTATACAACACAGACCTGGATGGTTTTCTTCGCCACGGGTCTCGTCTCGCAAACGATCGGGTATCTGGCCATCAGCTACGCGCTTGGGCATTTACCCGCTTCCGTAGTTGCACCTACCTTGATTGGGCAGCCTATTCTGACCGCTGCGCTAGCCATTCCCCTGCTTGGCGAAATCCCTACGACCATTCAATGGATCGGCGGTGGAACCGCTCTCGCTGGTATTTACATTGTGAATCAATCTCACAGGCAGAACCAGCAAAAAACCCCGAACGCCTAAACCATATATAAGGAAAAAAAGTATCATGGATATCACCATCACTACAGAACAGGGGCGCGTCCCGGTAACCATCCTTCACATCAGCGGAGAAATCGACTCGGCCACGCACCTCGCCTTTCAATCCGCTGCCGAGGAATTGATCGATAAAGGCGCACGACATTTGCTCATCAATTTGAAGGATGCTCCATATATCAGCAGCGCAGGTCTGCGGACCCTGCACAACTTGTTCAATAAACTGCGCACAATCCATCAGGATGTCAATGATGACGAACTGCGCAGGAGGATGAACGCAGGTTCGTATAAATCCCCTTACATCAAGGTTGCAAATCTTTCGCCCCAGGTCAGTGATGCGTTCGAACTGAGCGGTTTCGAGACTTATATTGAAATCTTTGATGATTTGGAAAAGGCGGTAAACAGTTTTTAGGGGCTAACAAATTCTGGGGAGCATTTCCCCGGAGAGCATATCTACCACGCGGGTGCTGCCGAGGGCGGTTTTAAGCAGGACTCGTCCGCGCGGTTCGGCAGTGACTTCACCGATAATGCAAGCGTCTTCGCCATAGCGGGTCGCTTGCATTGCTTTTAATACAGCATCTGCATTCTCGTTAGCGACAAAGGCAACAAGCTTGCCTTCATTGGCAATGTAGAGGGGGTCGAATCCGAGCATCTCGCAAGCCGCACCAACTTCGGGGTGGATGGGAAGCGAAATTTCGTCGAGCAGAATCCCCACGTTGGATTGAGTCGCGATCTCATTGAGAGTTGTCGCCAATCCACCGCGCGTAGGATCGCGCAGTACATGAATGTTGTCGCTTGCATTGAGAATCGCTTCGATCAAATGATTGAGGGGAGCCACATCGCTTTGAATTGTGGATTGAAATCCAAGCTCGCCGCGCGCGCCGAGGACAGCAATGCCATGATCGCCAAGCGAACCTGAGAGAATGACAACATCGCCCGCCTTTGCCTGTGCGCCGCCAATTTTTACACCTGCGCGAATCACCCCCACGCCTGCCGTGGTGATGTACATTCCATCGGCCTTTCCTTTTTGCACAACCTTCGTGTCACCCGCCACGATCTGCACGCCCGCTTCTTCCGCCGCAGATTTCATGGATGCAATCACGCGTTGGAGTGTTTCCATGGGCAGGCCTTCCTCGAGAATAAACCCCGCAGTTAAATACAACGGATTCGCGCCCAGCATCGCCACATCATTGACGGTGCCGCAAACGGCCAGCCTGCCAATATCGCCGCCGGGGAAGAACAGCGGCGTTACGACATGTGCGTCTGTGCTGATGGCAAGCCGCTCGTGGAGGTCTGATTCGAGATTAGCGGCATCATCCCCTGCCCGCAGTGCGGGGTTATCAAAAGCGGGCAAAAATGCCTTCTGAATCAATTGATGACTCATTCGCCCGCCTGCGCCATGCCCCATGACGATTTGCTCGTTGTGAGTTAAGTGCGGCGCACAGACTGCGCCTTCGATATTTACAGATTGATCAGACATAAGACCTCGGTTCAAAAGAAAGAAGAAAGGGGAAAGAAGACATCCATTCATCTTTCTTCATTCTTCATCGTCCGTACTTATAATATGCCGCGCACGCGCCCTCGGAAGAGACCATCGTCGCGCCAAGCGGACTCTCCGGAGTACATTCCCTTCCAAAGGCGGAACAATCATGCGGCTTCTGCAATCCCTGCAAAATGGAACCTGCAATGCACAAGGGAGATTCGTCCGCATGCATGGACTCCACATCGAATCGTTTTTCAGCATTGAAGAAATCAAACTCGGGGCGCAGACACCAGCCGCTCATGGGGATCATGCCAATGCCGCGCCACTTGCGGTCACATTCCATGAAGACCTTATTGATGGCGTCCTGCGCTGGCTTTAATCCTTCCAATGTCACCGCCCGTTGATAGGCGTTGATAACTTCCACTTTGCCCGCTTCCAATAATTGGACAAGCCCCAGAATTCCCCGAACAATATCGAGCGGCTCAAAGCCCGTCACCGCCATGGGGATTCTGAATTCTTCCGATAATGGAGGATATTCCCAATACCCCATCACAGCATTGACGTGCCCCGCCAGTAAAAATCCCTGCACACGGTTGTGCGGCGAACTCAGGATTGCTTTTATGGCAGGCGGCACACGCACATGCGAAACCAGGATGGATAAATTTTTCAGGCCGAGATGCTGTGCCTGCAAAACGCTCGTCACGTTCGGCGGAGCAGTGGTCTCGAAACCAATGGCGAAAAAAACAACTTGTTTTTCAGGGTTTTGTTGGGCGAGCGCAACGGCATCCAGCGGCGAATAGACCACGCGCACATCCCCGCCCTGCGCTTTCACCGAGAACAAATCCTGGTGTGAGCCTGGCACGCGCAGCATATCTCCGTACGAGCAGAAGATCACATCGGGGCGGGATGCGATTGCCAGGGCTTTGTCAATCAGCTCCAGCGGAGTCACACAGACCGGGCAACCGGGACCATGTACCAGTTCGATCTGAGGCGGGAGCAGTTGGTCCAAGCCATGCCGAACGATGGCGTGAGTCTGGCCGCCGCAGATTTCCATCAACGTCCACGGGCGCGTGACTGTACGGCGTATTTCCTCAATAACGCCTTTCACCGATTCGGCATCGCGATATTCGGTAACGTATTTCATTGCTTTATGTAACGCGATATTAATATCGCGTTACCCTTCCCCCAATTCTTCTTCCATGCCATCGATCTGTCTCAACAGATCCAGCGTTTCCATGGCTTCCTTCTCGCTCAACAAGCTGATGGCAAACCCCACATGGATGATGCAATAGTTCCCAATCGTTGCTTCGGGCACATAACTCAAACAAGCCTCGCGAAAAATTCCACCAAAATCCACCCTCGCCATTTGCAAGCCACCCTTCTCATACATCTCGACGATTTTTCCTGGCACACCTAAACACATTTCAACCTCGCATTCGCATCGCTGCAATCACGGCCTGCCCCAACGAAAGCCCGCCGTCATTTGTCGGCACTTCCTTATGTATGTATACTTTGAATCCCTCCTCATTCAATAGTGCCAAAGTTCGTCGTAATAGGGTGATATTCTGCCACACTCCGCCAGACAGAATCACATCATTAATTCCAGAATCCCGCTTAATCCTTAGAGTGGCTACGCGCAAAATATCAGCCAAGCCATTATGGAATTTTGCTGAAATTTTCGAGGGGTGGATTCCCGCTGCTGCATCTTTTATCAACGCTTCAACAACGCCTCTTACTTCGACCCGATCCTGATTCATCCCGAACGAATAACTCTCCTCTTCGGCATCATCTGCCAAAGACTCAAACTCAATCGCCGCCTGCCCCTCGTAGTTGACCTTTTGCCGCCCCCCCGCCAACGCCGCTGCGGCATCGAACAACCTTCCAATGGATGAAGTCATCGGCGTGTTAATTTTCTTCTCCAATTGCATTCGTAAAGTCACCAAGTCTTCAGCGCAAAACTCCATCACGGGGGCAAGCCGCTCATCCCACTCCAAGCCAAGTGACCAAAGCAATGCCAGCGCCGTACGCGCAGGTTTTTTGATCGCGGCATCTCCACCGGGCAGAGGAAAATATTCGAGATGCGCTGCGCGTTGATAGGATTTGTAATCCGCAACCAAAATTTCTCCGCCCCAAATCGCACCATCCTCGCCATAGCCTGTGCCATCGAAAGCAATGCCAATGACGGGGCGCGTACCGTCAAATCCATGCTCGGCCATGCAAGCCGCAACATGTGCATGATGATGTTGAATATTGAAAATGGGCAGGTTTTCGCGTTCGGCTCGTTCAAGGGCATATCGTGTCGCAAGATAGTTTGGATGCATATCACAGGCGATGGCTTCCGGCTTTACACGGAATAATCTCTCGAAATGCTCCACGCCCTGCTCGAAGGATTTCAAAGTTTCATAATTTTCCATATCCCCAATGTGATGGCTTAGGAATGCATAATTTTTATTTGTGATGCAAAAGGTGTTTTTTAATTCTGAGCCAGCCGCCAGAATTTGCGGAACTTCAAAAGGCAGTTTTACGGGGAATGGTGAATAACCGCGGGAGCGACGCAGGGGATAGATGGACGATGGACGATGGACGGTAGACGATGGAGCACGATCTACTGTCTCTGGTCTATCGTCAAAAATCCGCACCACCGAATCATCGCAGCGGATGTGGATGTCACGGTTGTGCATCAGGAAGGCGTCTGCAAGATTAGATAGTCTGTTCCGCGCTTCATCGTTGTCGATTGCGATGGGTTCTTCGGAGAGGTTGCCGCTGGTCATGACGAGGGCAGTAAATGGTGAGGAGTAATTAGTAAGTAGTAAATGATGAAGCGGGGTGTAGGGAAGCATGATGCCAAGCCAATTTTGGTTGGGGGCGACTTCTTTGGCGATGGTGGATTCGGGTTTGCGTTTTAACAAAACAATAGGGCGCGCAGTAGATTGAAGCAGTCCCTGCTCCGCGTCACTGACGAAGCAATGTTGTTTAACAGTTTCGAGGTCGGGCATCATCAACGCGAAGGGTTTGTCAACGCGCAGTTTGCGGGCACGCAGTTCGGTTACGGCAGTCGAATTCGTCGCATCACACGCAAGGTGAAATCCGCCGAGGCCTTTGATCGCGAGGATGTGACCTTGTGAGAGGAGAGTGCGGGCTCGTTGGATTGCATCGTTACGAATTACGTATTGCGTATTACGTAATTCGAGCCAGACTTTCGGCCCACACATGGGACAGGCCACCGGCTGGGCATGGAATCTGCGATTCGTGGGGTCTCTATATTCGCGTTCGCAATCTCGGCACAAAGGGAAGTCCGCCATCGTGGTGAAGGGGCGGTCATACGGGATGTCTTTGATGATGGTGAAGCGCGGACCGCAGTTGGTGCAGTTGATGAAGGGATATAAATATCGTCTATCGGAAGGATCGAAGAGTTCGCGCAGGCAATCGTCGCAGATGGCAACGTCAGGTGAGATGGGTTGGAAGGCGGAGGGAATGGATTCAGAGTGGATAATATCGAAGGAACTGAATCCGTTGGCAGGGCGGAAGGATGCGGAGAATTCATCTATGCGGGACAGTGCGGGGGCGTCGTCCCGTAATTTTTGCAGAAAGGTGTCGAGGATGCCTTTCTCTCCATCCACTTCGATCTCAACGCCTGCGGAGGTGTTTTTCACCCAGCCATTGAGCTGGAGTGTCGTGGCAAGATTGTAAACAAACGGACGAAAACCCACTCCCTGAACAACCCCCGTGATGTGGACGTGAAGTCCGTGCATATTATTTTGCCGAGTTTTGGATGAGCCACTCGACCCAGGCGTCCAATCCTTCACCCGTTCGGCAGGAAAGCGGGAAGGTTTTGACGTTGGGATTGAGCACCTGTACGCCGCGTTCAAAATAATCCATCTTGAACGAGACATAGGGCAGGAGGTCAATTTTGTTGATGATAAGCGCGTCCACACCGCGATACATGCCGGGATATTTATAGGGTTTATCGTCCCCCTCCGGCACGGATGCAACTAAAATGGATTTGTGCGTGCCAAGTTTAAAACTGGCAGGGCAGACAAGGTTGCCCACATTCTCAACAATGAGTAAATCAAATTGATTCAAGTCAAGTTTTTCGAGCGCGCCACGCAGCATGACAGCATCGAGATGACAATCTCCCCCGGTGTTGATCTGAATAGCGGCTTGCGCGCCAGCTTGTGCGGCTCGATCGGAATCGATGGATGTGGCGATGTCGCCATCGATGACCGCCACACGAAGTTTATCTTTAAGGCGCGGCAGGGTTTGCTCTATGAGCGAGGTCTTACCCGCACCCGGTGACGCCATTAGATTGATGGAAAAAATGCCTGCGTCTTCGATGCGGGCAAAATTTTCCTCCGCCAGACGGTCGTTGGCATTGAGAATGTTTTCCACCACTGGGATGTTTTGAGGCATGAGAAACTCCTTGCACTTTACGTATTACGCATTACGTATTAGACGCTACTCCACATCAATCGATTCCAAAGCGAACTCCTCCCCTGCCATGATCTTCGCCCCAACTCCACCGCACTGGGGACAGATCAATTCATCACGATTGGGATGGTATTTCTCGAAGCAGGTCATGCACTGCAATTCGGCGGGGACGCGGCGAAAGTGCAGGGTTGCGCCTTCGGCAATGGTGTCTTTGGCGATGATATCCCAATAGAACTGGATCGAGTCATCTACCATGCTGGCGAGGTCGCCTATCACAACATATAAACCGGTGATCTTTTTGGCGTTCGCCTTTTCCGCGTGCTGGAGGGCGATCTTCAAAAGCGATTCAGTGACGGGCAGCTCGTGCATGGTTCTATTGTACATGATGCCGAAAATTGATGGGAGATTATCGACTCCACATCCCTGTCCCGGAGAAATGATTGACTTAAGGGGTTGGGAATTGTAAACTAGGTCTACCAACCAGAGGAGCCAGGAGCAACGGGTATGGCAGGAAAGTCATCGTCCGTATTTAAAGGTATCAAAAAGCCTGCGGGGAAAAAGATTAGACAACCCGGCAAAGCCGGAGGCTCAAAGACGACCAGGAACAATTCACCACGCCCCGCCCTGGATATGAAACACCAGCTCAAGATCCGAAAGGCGTTATTTGAGATTGCCGACGCGGCGAGCGCCATGAAGGATATGCCGTCTTTCTACAACAAACTGCACAGGATCGTGGGGAAATTGATGTATGCGGAAAATTTTGTGATCGCTCTTTACGATGCGGCAAGCAACACCAGAAGCTTTCCGTATTATGCAGACAAAGCCGGTGACACCGCGCCGCCACCTGGACCCCTCTCAGCACTGGCGCTCGAACTCGTTCTCCATCCCCGTACACTTCACTTGAACCGCCAACAAAATGAAGAGGCCATTCGCGAAGGAAGAATGAGCGGAACACCTTCTGAAGATTTTGTCTTCGTCCCTCTCCTGACTGAGAAGCAGGTTGTTGGGGGAATTATTGTTCAAAGTTATGAAAAAGAGATCAATTATTCAGACGAGGATGTGCACGTACTGGAATTCGTCGCGAATCACATCGCCACCGCATTGACGCGTGCCCGCGCCATCGAAGAGACGCGTCAGCGCAATTCCGAATTGCAGATCATCAATTCCATCCAGCAAGGACTCGCCGCCGAGTTGGGCTTCCAGGCCATTATCGACCTAGTCGGCGATAAATTACGCGAATTGTTCAACACACCTGACCTCGCCATCAACTGGTTCGATGAAAAAACCAATCTGGTTCATTATCTTTACTTCTATGAACATGGGGAGCGGATTCAAATTGAACCTCGGCAACCCACCCAGGGTGGAATTTTTGAAAGGTTGAAATCAGCCCGCAAACCGGTTATTTGGAATACCACAGAGGAGGGAAATGCAATTGCACCTACCATTCCTGGAACCGACGAAAGCAAATCGGGCGTTGCCCTGCCTATTATCAGCGGCGATCGGACACTGGGTACCATTCAGGTTGAGAACTACGAGCGCGAGAACGCGTACGGTGAATCCGAACTGCGCCTTCTCGCCACCATCGCCGCCTCGTTGGGAACTGCCCTCGAGAACGCGCGTCTCTTCGATGAGACCCAGCGCCTGCTCAAGGTCACGGAAGAACGCGCAGGTGAACTCGCCATCCTCAATGAGATCGGTAACGCGCTAACAAGTACTCTTGATACAAAGACACTCACCTACAATGTCGGGGACAAACTGCGTGAGGTCTTCAATTCCGAAATTGTCGATATCTTGACGTACGACCAGTCGACGAACATCGTCACCCTCGTCTACAGTTTCTTTGAACACTATTTCGAAAACGAACCGCCATGGGAATTGAGCGAAGGAGGACTGACCTCGAAGATCATTCTTTCACGGCAGTCTTTATTGCTCAACACGGCCAGGGAGATAGCCGAGGCTGGCGCGGAGGCCTATGTCACCGCCACGGACGAGAGCGAGGATATCCAGTCATATCTTGGAGTGCCAATCATGGTCGGCGAGATAGTGATGGGTGTTATCGACGTTCAAAGTTTCAAGCCATACACATTCAATGAAAACAACCTGCGCCTCCTGCAGACTTTATCCGCAAACATGGGGGTCGCCCTCGAAAATGCGCGCCTCTTTAATGAGACCCAGCGCCTGCTCCTGGAAACCGAACAACGCGCTCAGGAACTGGCGATTATCAACGGCATCAGTCAGGCGTTGACTCAGGAGCTCGATCTGCGGACCCTTTTGGACCTGGTCGGCGATAAATTGCGCACGGAGATCAAAACCGAAAATATCGGCATCGGGTTGTACGACCGGGAGACCAGCCTGCTCACCACCTTGTACGCGTATAAAAACGACCAGCGCGTCTTTCCAGACCCCGCTCCACTAAACACTTTTAGCCTGCGATTTGCCAAACAGGGAAAATCGCTTGTCATGAATAATGTGAACGAGGAGACATGGGCGAAATTTGGGTCGAACCTGACTTTTGGCAGTGACCTCCCCAAGGCTGTGATCATGGTTCCCATTCTGGCAGGCGGCGAATTGATCGGCGGCATCACCATGCAGAACTTTATCAACCAGAATGCTTATTCTGATTCGGTCGTTCGTCTGCTGGATACGATTGCATCGAATATGGGGACGGCCATTCAGAATGCGCGCCTCTTCGATGAGACCCAGCGCCTGCTGAAAGAGACCGAGCAGCGTGCCACCGAACTCGCCGCGATCAGTACCGTCACCCAGGCCCTCGTGGCGGAAACTGAACTCGATAACACGATCCAGCTCATCGGGAGTCAGACGCGGGGCATCTTTAATGCGGATATCGCATATCTGGCCTTATTAAACCCTCAGGCCGGGGTCATCGAATTCCCATATCAATACGGGGATGTTTTCAAACCACTGAAATTAGGCGAAGGGCTCACGAGTCGAATCATCCAAAACGGCCAGTCCCTGCTCTTCAACAGAAACCTGGACCAGGAAAGTTCCGCACTAGGCGTCAACCGCATTGGGCGGCGCGCAAAATCCTACCTGGGCGTGCCGATCAAAGCTGGCCGGGAAACGATCGGCGTTCTCAGCGTTCAAAGCACCCAATACGAAGGCATATTCGATGAAAATTCCATGCGCCTTCTCAACACCATTGCGGCCAATGCCGGTGCGGCGATCCGTACCGCCCAATTACATACAAAAACCCAGCAGAACGCGAATCAGATGGCGACCATTGCCAACGTTGGCCGCGAACTATCCGCCACGCTGGATCTGCAAACGGTGGCAAAGAGCGTTGTTGAAAACGTGCATACGCTCTTCGAAGCCCGGGATACCATCCTGCGCCTCCTGGACAATGACGGCACAACATTGCGCACCGCCCTTGCTCTCGGTTTATATGCCAGAGAGAACTCTGCAGATATTTTGACGCTCGGCGAGGGCATCACCGGCAGCATTGCTCAATCGGGGATTGCAGAAGTGATTGATAATTTAGACCTTGACCCGCGCAGCATTCATATAGCCGGCACGCCTGAATTTGAAGAAACCGCGGAAACCATGATGGTAGCCCCGCTTATTGCAAACAATAGAACCATCGGTACGCTTTCCGTTTACAAAGACCGCGGGGAAGGCATATTCTCCCAAATAGATCTGGATTTCCTTGTCGGCCTCGGCCGCCAGGCAGCCATTGCCATTGAAAATTCACGCCTGTTCAACGAAGTGCAGGAAGCCCGCGTGGCAGCCGAACACGCCAACCAGGCCAAGACCGCCTTCCTTGCCACCATGAGTCACGAACTGCGCACGCCGCTGAATGCCATTATCGGCTTTACCCGCATCGTCCGCAGAAATGCCGAAGATTTGCTGCCAGAAAAACAAATAGAGAATCTCGACAAAGTTATGACAAGTGCAGAACATCTACTCGGGCTGATCAATACGGTGCTTGATATCGCCAAAATTGAAGCAGGACACATGGATGTGCACGTTTCGACATTCAGCATCAACTCCCTCATCGACCAGTGTTACACCACTGCCCAACCGCTGATAAAGCCAAGGATCAAGTTCGAAAAACAGAACGATCCCTTATTGCAGGTGGTCTATTCCGACCAGAACAAGATCAAACAGATCATCCTCAATCTCCTGAGCAATGCCGCCAAATTTACACATGAAGGCAGCATCACCATTGAACTCCGCCACACCCACACAGAATTCATGGTCAATGTGATCGACACCGGCATCGGAATGAACGAAGAGGCCCTCAGCCGCATCTTCGAGGAATTTCAGCAGGCCGATTCAAGCACTACGCGACAATATGGCGGAACAGGCCTGGGGCTCGCCATCAGCCGCAATCTTGCAAATTTACTAGGCGGGGGTCTCACGGCGGCCAGTGCGCCTGCCAAAGGATCGACCTTCACCCTCATCCTTCCCATCCACTATACGAATGAAAAACCCGCCTCGCCATTGGACCCGAAAGCTGATTCTGCTCAACAGGCAAAATCCACCCCTGAAATAACTGACAGCCCAACCGGCTAACCGGGCTGTTTTTCCTGTGAAAACCCACTGGAGAGTTCGATGAAAACGATCCTGGTCGTGGAAGATACCGAACTGAACATCGACTTGATCACCCAACTGCTTGAAAAGCATTATAGATTGATCGTTGCCCATGATGGAGAACAAGCCGTGAAAATGGCCCTGCAAAATAACCCCGACCTTATTCTGATGGACATTTCTTTACCCGTCATGGATGGATTTGAAGCCACCCGCAGGATTCGCGAAACTAACAAAACCATCCCCATCATTGGGCTCTCTGCTCATGCAATGGACTTCCACTTAAAGAAGGCAATGGAAGTTGGCTGCAACGATTACCTGACAAAACCGATCGACGACGAGCTGCTGCTGAACAAAATCAAAGAATTTCTGGCATGATCGAAAAACCATTCATTTTTTGAAACCGCTTTATTCATATTATTGTTAGTGAGTGTTTCTTAACTCTTTTTTTGGGACACGGACAACACGGATTACACTGAAGTTCACGGAAAAACCCATTAAAAAGCTGCTCTTTTCCGTATGTTCCGTGAAATCCGTGTACTAAAAGAAGGCGATAAGGACTTAAGAAACGCTCTTTTAAATCACATTCTGGAGCATCATGAACAAAACGCCCAAAATCCTGATCGTCGACGACGAACCCTTCAATGTGGATTACCTCGAGCAGGAACTTGCCTATCTCAAATATGAAACCATTTCCGCAGTAAACGGGCAGGATGCGCTTGACCAAATAATCAGCCAATCACCCGACCTGGTATTGCTGGATATTATGATGCCCATCATGGATGGATTGACCTTGCTCCAAAATGTAAAGGCAAACCCCGATTTGAGGGATATTCCCATCATCGTCATCTCTGCGAACAACGACCTGGCAATGGTGGTGAAGGGGATTCAACTCGGTGCGGAAGATTACCTTCCCAAACCTTTCGAGCCGGCGCTGTTGAAGGCGCGGATTCAATCCAGCCTCGAAAAGAAGCGCTTACACGATTTGCAGGGACTTTATCTTAAAAGCCTCGAACACGAATTGAATATTGCCCGCGAAATTCAACGGGAATTTCTGCCCGCCCGGCTGCCAGAACTCGAAGGTTGGGATGTTTCCTATTACTTCAAAGCGGCGAAGGAAGTGGCGGGCGATTTTTACGATGCCTTCCTCCTTCCAGACGGTTCGTTCACCTTCCTTGTGGCGGATGTGTGCGGAAAAGGGATTGGCGCAGCCTTGTTCATGACCCTTTTCCGCAGCCTGATCCATGCGGCCTCCACCACAGATCAATTCTCCCCTGGGCAAATTCTTCAGTCCTTCACTCCTGCAAAGCGCCTCCAGCATGTTGTTTCCCTCACCAATAATTATGTCGCCGATACGCATGAGGCCGCCTGCATGTTTGCAACGATCTTCATCGGCATCCTCGACCTTAAAAGTGGAAAACTCACTTATATCAATGGCGGGAATGAACCTGCTTTAATTGTGGACAGGGGGGGCAAAATCCGCGCTGAGTTGACGAAGAGCGGCCCGGCCATCGGCGTCATCCCGAACACGCAATATACCGCCTATGAGTTTAACCTGGCCGATGATGACCTGCTGATCGCATTTACGGACGGCATCCCAGACACGCTGAACGTCCACAGGGATACCTTTGGCAGGCAGCGCCTTGTAGATTTGTTCCCCCAATGCGAAAACCCTTCTGATCTAACAAATAAAATCGAGGCAAGCCTGGGTCAATTCATTGGTGAAGCGGAACAATTCGACGACATCACCCTGCTCTCATTAAAAAGAAAAAAATAAAAAAAAGACTCCCTCGGGTTGGGAGTCTCACTTGCTTGTTCTGTCGGGGTGGAGAGATTTGAACTCTCGACCTCACGGACCCGAACCGTGCGCTCTACCGGTCTGAGCCACACCCCGTAACAGCCTGCGAATTATACCATTGAGATTTTTTTTGGCAAGGCGATTATGGGTTTAGCATGATTTCGATGCTGTAGACGTAAATGTACTTTTGAAGCTCTGAATCGGTTACGCTCAGAAGGGGGTTGTCTTGGCGGAAGGTCAAGCGGGCCATGGCAGGCTCGGTCACCTTGTATGGAAGGGAAGTCTCGAAGGGTTGAGTGTCGATTCCGTTGAAATCCAAAATGCGGGTGGAGATCGGAGAGCCATTGGGCAGAACCAATTCCACGATCATGGGCTGGTCATTGAAAGGCCAGATTCGGCCTTTGAGATTAACTTCGCCCGCGTAAAAATCTGCCTTTTCCTTCAACCCCTCCACCATCACCCTTTCGTAGATCATATTGCCAGGCGGATTAATTTGAGCCGAACCGACAGAGTATAAAAGGACAGGCATCGTATTCAGCGCCTGTAAACGACCGAAATCATCCTTGCTGCTGACGCGGATGTAACCCGCTTCGGAGACGGCGCGAATCTCGAACTTCAGGTCAAACCTGCGGAAGATACCTTTTACATTTCTGGTAACCTTTTCAAGGTCACGGTAAAGGACGCGGCCGTCCTCACCAAGCAAGTCCACCTGGACAACTTCGCTTTCGCCGGAGACAAGCTCCATTTGCAAATTGATCGGGGAAATCAGGCTGGAGGCTGGGCCGGGTGTCAGGAATCGGATTTGCGCAAAATCGGTAAAACCCGCCGCAAAAGTTGGCGTTGGGCTGGGAATTTCAGTTAATGGTATCGGCGGTTCGGTCGATGTAGAAACTATAGTGGGAGTAACACTTTGGGTCAGCGCATCGGCTGTGGCGAAGGCGGCCTGGCCAGTGAGGGCAACCACCGTCGGGAGGTGATCGGGAGGAAAAGGCGTCGGCGAGGACTCGATGCTTTGCGAGCAGGCAGATAAAAGTCCAAGAAGAGCGGCGAGAACCAGAATTTTATTTTTCATAGGAATAAAGAGACGCCCTGTTCTTCAGGGCGTCTTTATTGTTACATCCAAAATTACAGCCCGTAAATGCCGCTATACTTTTTCGTCAAATAGCGGACGTAAGCGGCGGAGTCGATCCTCGAGCCAGTGGCCTTTTGCACAAGGTCCTGGGGGTCATATTTATGGCCGTGGACATGAATCTTTTCACGCAACCAGCCGAGCAGTTGGTCAAACTCGCCTTTGCGGATCTGCTCCTCAAGGTCGTGGATGTCTTTGTTGATGGCCTCCCATAACTGGGCGGACACAATATTGCCCAGCGCATAGGTAGAGAAGTAGCCGATCATCCCGCCCGACCAATGTACATCCTGCAAAACGCCCTTCGCATCATTCGGCGGGACAATGCCAAGATAATCCTTCATCTTTGCATTCCAAATTTCAGGAAGGTCCTTGACCACGATGCTTCCGTCCACCAGGCCGATCTCGATCTCGAGGCGGAGCATAATGTGCAGGTTGTAGGTTGCTTCATCGGCGTTCACGCGGATCAGGGAAGGTTCAACCTTGTTGATGCCCTTGTAAAAAGATTTGGCTGTCACGCCGTCCAATTGCGACGGGAAGGCCTTCTTCAATTCGGGGAAGAAATGCTCACAGAAAGGAAGGGAACGTCCGACAAGATTTTCCCACATGCGGGACTGCGACTCGTGCACCGCCAGCGATGTGCCGTTCGCAAGAGGAGTGCGTTCGTAGGCGGGGTTGATACCCTGTTCATACATGGCATGTCCCGACTCGTGCATGGCGCTGAAAATTGTCGCAATCGGGCTGGCTTCCTCGAAACGATTCGTAATGCGGACGTCATTCACGCTGAACGATGTTTCAAACGGGTGCGGGGCTTTATCCTGCCTGCCGCGGCTGAAGTCATAGCCGAATTTGGAAATGATCTTTTCGCTGAAATCCCACATTTTCTTTTCGTTATATTTTTTATGCAGGAAGTCAGCCTTCACCTGTTTTGCTGACGCGATCGCCTTGATCAATTCCACCTGTTTGGGACGCAGGTTTCCAAAGATCTCGCGCACTTCGGCGGTCTTCATGCCGGGTTCGAAATCATCCAGCAAAATATCATAGGGATGGTCGGCGGATGGAAAGAAGGAAATATATTTTTTGACCAATTCCACAACTTTTTCAAGATGCGGCTTGAAGATGGAAAAATCCGATTTCGATTTTGCTTCAACCCATGCCTCGAACGCCTTCGATGCAACAATGGCCTGCTCCGCAACAAAAGACGGCGGTACAAGTTTGGCTTTTTCATAATCACGAGATGCAACCCGGATCATTGCGCCGTCATCCGTCTGCGGGTCGGAGTATTCTTTTTTTAGATCCTCCAGCAGCATGCCAACTTCATTCGAAGTGAATTTTTCTTGAACAATCTTGCCGAGGGTCGCAAGCTGTTGGCCGCGCGCCTCGCTTCCGCCGGGCGGCATGTTTACCTGCTCGTCCCAGCCCAGCACGCTTGCTGCATGGTTCAAATCGGAAATTTCGCCAAGGATCTGCTTAAGTTGATTCAACTTTTCGGACATGAATACCTCCAGGGATTATGGAATTAACTACCGCCGCGGATGCGACGCAACAAAACGCCTCCCGCCCAGCGGATGCCTGCTTCTGTATTCTCCGGCATTCTCTTTGCTTGGGCAATCAGCGTCCAGCGGACGGATTGTATCGTAACAGTGCCTTCTTTGCATCCCTCTCTCGAATGGATTGCACACTACGGGCACTTGTGTTCCACGCCCAGGCCGTTAAAAGTGATGTAAGCCTGTGTGCCTTCGCGGATCTCAAATTCCTGGGCTTCGGGTTCGCCGGGAATGAATAAATCATAGGCAATGTAGGTGCCGGGGTTGACCTGAATTTCATTCAGGTACTGGGCATTCGTATACAACGATGGCAGGTAGATTTCACCGGGCGCGATCATCATGTCGTGCTCGGTGCAATTCTTGATATAGGCAGGCTCGGGCCATTCGGTAAAGGTGAAATTGGGCAACTGACTCAGGTCACCATCGATTCTGGAAAACATGGTTTGAATGGAAACCCAGCCGGTCAAATCCGTTTCTGGAACCTGAATCTGCACCCAGTCAGAAAGGACATCCTGCGCGATAATCTGGGCGCTGGCGCCTTTGTGTAAGACACCAATCGGGTTGTACTCCATGCCCGGTCCGCGGCGGATGTAGATATTTCCGCTTGCCGCGATGATGGTGACGGAAGGCAAAGGGGTGGGCGAAATATCCGTGGCGGCAGGAGCAGCTACCGGCGGAGAAAGAGGCGTGGGGGTTCGGACAATAGTTACCAGGGGAGTAGCGGTCGCTGTTGACAGAACAGAATTAATTGTCTCCTGTCCACGTTCTGCAGCGCGCGGCCTAAATAGACATCCTTGCAAAAATAAAGCGATCAGCAGGATGGAGGTTAACTTTCTAAATGCGGGCATGATTACTCGTATCGAAGAGCTTCCACAGGCTCCAGGTTTGCCGCGCGGCTGGCGGGGTAAATTCCAAAAAACAGACCAATGATGGCGGAGAAACTTGTGGAGAGAATGATCGCATCTGTACCGACGATCGGCGTGAAATTATTTCCTGTTGCAGTAGCCACCTTGCCCACAACGAAGGCAATCAACCAACCGAACATAATGCCGATGATGCCGCCGATTAAACTCAGCAGCGAGGATTCAGTGAGAAATTGAAGGAGGATATCGCGCTTGCGTGCGCCCAGGGCTTTTCGCAAACCGATCTCGCGCGTGCGTTCGGTGACGGAAACCAGCATGATGTTCATGATGCCGATGCCGCCGACGAGCAGGGAAATTCCTGCGATGCCGCCCAGGAAGATAGTGAGCACGCCTGTGATGGTTTCAAATGTGGAAAGGAAATCCTGCTGGGTAAATACCGTGAAATCGTCCACGCCAATGGGAGTGCGGTGGCGTTGGCGGATGATGTTCGAGATTTCATCTGATGCCTGTGGAACTGATTCAGCAGACGCGGCTTGCACGAAGATCACATCCACTTCGTCCCGCGAACCGCGTTTGATGAGGCGCGCCTGTGCCGTTGTGAAAGGAATATATGCGGCATTATCTTCACTGCCGAAAGCGCCGCCGCCTTTTGCAACCAATACCCCGATCACTCGGAACGGCTGGCCTTCAATACGGATCGTTTCGCCCACCACCCCATCCACATGGCCAAAGATCGCTTCAGCAGTTTCAGGCCCCAGCACCACAACAGACATTCGTCCGAAGTTATGTTCATCATTGATGAATTCGCCTTCGGCCAGTTCCATGTTGCGGACTGCGGCATATTCGGGAGTGACGCCTGATATAGTGGTTGTGGAATTTTCACCGGCAAATGTCAACGTGCCGTTGCCTTGAATGGCAGGCGCAACCAATTCCACAGATGGCGCGGCGAAGGGGTCAGCAATGGCCTCAGCATCCGCCAGTGTTAATGGGCGATCATTGTTGCCGCTCCTGCCGCTGCCGGGTCCGCCAGGGGGACCTTCCGGGCTGCCGCTAAATACGAACAAAAGATTTGTGCCTATGCTGGAAATGGAACCGGTTATGGAAGCCTGCGCCCCATTCCCCACAGCCAGCATGGCGATGACCGCTGCCACACCAATAACGATGCCCAGCACAGTGAGACCCGAACGCATCTTGTTTCCATTCAAGCTTTCAAGGGCTTCAAGAATGGCTTGTGTAAAACTCATTTCTTCCTGCCTTTATCTTCCATGGAGAGATCCAGCTCGCCATCGCGCAAACGGATGACGCGCTGGGTCTGTTCGGCAATATTCGGGTCATGCGTCACGATGATGAGTGTCGTGCCTCGCTCCTTGTTCAGGGTGAGCAAAAGGTTCATAATCTCCTTGCCCACTTTTGAATCAAGGTTGCCCGTTGGCTCATCGGCCATGATGATGGCAGGGTCATTGACGAGAGCGCGAGCCACTGCCACGCGCTGCTGCTGTCCGCCGGAAAGCTCGTAAGGGCGGTGAGTCATACGGTCTTGCAAACCCACGGCTTCGAGCGCGGCCCTGGCGCGTTCGCGCCGGCCTTCGGTCAATCCCGCATAGCGCAAGGGAAGTTCCACATTCCCCAAAGCCGTCAGGCGGGATAGTAAATTAAAACTTTGAAATACAAAACCCACTTTACGGTTGCGGACACTGGCCAGCTGGTCATCGTCCATATCCGCAACGGATTCCCCGTCAAGAATGTATTCTCCGGAGGTGGGCCTGTCCAAACAGCCGAGTGTGTTCATCATGGTGGATTTCCCGGAACCGGAAGGTCCCATAATGGAGACCATCTCGCCTCGTTCGATGGTAAAGGATACATCACGCAGCGCCCGCACCTCGAACTCGCCCATCATATAAGTCTTTGTGATGTTATGCGCTTCGATCACCCAATCCATTTCAGCCTCCAAACGGTCCGCCATTCAGGGAAGGCGGGTTCAGGATGATCAGGTCGCCTTCCTTGATATCACCGTCGATGATCACACTGGATATATCGGATGAAGAGCCGAGTCGCACTTTTACCTGAACTGGCTGCCCGTCAACAAGCTTGTACACCACCCGATTCCCATCCACCAAACGGACAGCGCGATTTGGAATCAGCACCACATCTTTTACTTCTTCCACCACAATATTTACAGCGGCGGTCATGCCGGGTTTCACCAGTTCATCGGTATCGGTCAATTCGATGGTCACAGTAAAACTGACCACACCCTGCACTGTGTCGCCCGCCTGACCCACTTGTACCACCTCCCCATGATATTCCCTCCCAAGGATGGCATCGAAGGTAAGCGTGGATGCCTGGCCAACAGTTACGCTGTTGATGTCCACTTCTGAAACCTGAACATCCACAAGCAAGTGCGAAAGGTCATCGATGCGGTAGCCGACAGTTCCTGTTGAAACCTGATCCCCGATGGCCGGGTTGGCCTGTGTAATAGTTCCATCGAACGGAGCGATCAAATACGCCATATTCAGCGTGGACTGTGCGGCTGCAACGCGTGCTTCTGCGGCGGCCACTTCAGCTGAATCCGAGCCGCTGAGCAGGCGTTCGTAGGCACGGCGGGAGTCGTCAAGGCGGGCTTCTGCCAGAGCCAGGTCTTTATCAGCCTGGGCGATGGTATCTTCGCTGGCATAGCCTTTGTATTGCCTCGATTTCAATACACCGAAATCATAATAGTAGTCGATGATTTCGATCTTACCGTTGAGCTTCATCCGCCAATTGTAGGCTTTTTCATATGCCTTTTCAGCCTTGTCTACAGCCTTCTGGGCTTCCAACCGCGCGGTGTCTGATTTAAGCAAATCCTCCAGCGCTTTTTGGGCACTGACCAGGTCCGCTTCGGCGAGGATAATGTTCTGGTTGAGAGAAGCCTTATCGAGGCTGGCCAGCACATCGTCACGAGAAACGCGGCTTCCAACCTCCCCATTGACGATCTCCACGATCCCATTTGTCTGCCAGATAAGGGTTGCACTTTGCCTTGCTCGTACACTTCCAGTTGCACCGACAGATGCCACCAGGTTCCCACGCTCGACCGGCACGGTTTGAAATTGAACGACTTCTTCTCCGCCAGAGTTGGCAATAATTATGATAAGCAAAACAACAGCTACAACTCCCGCAATGATCCACGTGCGGCGGGAAAATCTCGAAAAGAATTTTTTCATCAAAGGGGTTCCTCCAGAATACGGTCGGCCTGCAGGCTATCAATCTTACAGGTTTACCAAACCAGTTTATCAGATGAATATGTGGAAAATGTGTAGGGCTATTTTAATTCAGGTGAGTGGATTTATTCTACTTTGTCGAACAGGATTAATGATTATCTAATAGAAACTTGTGACGATTGTCGTTTGGTTTTGTGACATTTACGCCTATGTCTGTCCAAATAGTTTGGGTATCATCACACTCAGACATTATATGTACGGAGATAAATCGATTCGGAGGCATTATGCAGGCAGTACCCAGTGAATTTTTAGCAATCGATAGAAAAGAACGCGCCAACCGCCCATTCTTCGATCTTGACCTCCGCCCACCCGAAGTCCGCACATGCGATTTCGAGGATGTGGTGATCGAGTTCGACCCGGAACGCGCCATGGTGGAAGCGTCGCGCTGCATTCACTGCCCTGACCCTGCCCCCTGCATGACGGCTTGCCCAACCTCCAATGACATTCCCTCAGCCATGTGGCTGATCGAGCAGGGACGTTTTGCAGAAGCTGCAGGCATTTACCATAAAACCAGTTCCCTTCCTGAAGTATGCGGAAGAGTATGCCCGCATGAAGCGCTTTGCCAGGGTTCGTGTGTTTTGAATAAACATCAACAGCCCGTGCTTTGCGGTGAACTGGAGGCCTTTGCTGTGGATTATGAACGCCGCACCCAGGGATATATCATCCCGGTCGGCACGCCTATCGGCAAAAAGGTGGCCATCATCGGCGCAGGACCGGCCGGCCTTGGCTGTGCGGATATCCTCATCCAAAAAGGGTACGATGTGACGATTTTCGAGTCCAAGCCAGCCCCTGGCGGACTTCTCGTGTATGGAATCCCAAATTTCAAACTGCCCAAAGATGTGTGGCAGGAAAAATGGGAAGAGTTTGAAAATGCTGGAGTAAAGTTCGTACCAAACACTTATATTGGAAAAGACAAAACCATCGACGGCTTATTTGAGGAAGGCTTTGAAGCCGTCTTCATCGGTGTTGGTTCTGAAATTGACGCAAAAATGGAGGATACACCCGGCACCGACTTGCCAGGCGTGTACGAAGCCACAGACTTCCTCATCCGCGGGAATGTGGAAGCGGAGCAATTGCCTGAAAATATGCGTAAGCCGCTGGAAATCGGGAAGCGTATTGTGGTTATCGGCGGCGGTGATACGGCCTCCGACTGCCTGCGGACAGCGCTCCGCCTGGGTGCAGAAGATGTCACCTGCCTGTATCGCCGTACAGAAAAAGAAATGCCCGGCGGAAAGAAAGACCGCCAGATGGCGCGTGAGGAAGGCGCAAAGTATCGCTTCCTCACCCAACCTGTAAAATTCATCCCAGGCGCAGACGGTAAACTCGCCGCCGTGGAATGTATCGAAATGAAACTCGGCGAACCTGATGCAAAAGGCCGCCGCAAACCGGTGCCAGTGGAAAATTCAAACTTCAGTGTGGCGGCGGATACAGCCGTCCTGGCTCTCGGTTACTGGCCCGACCCCATCATCAGCAAAACCACTCCTGACCTCGAAACACATGATTGGGGTCTGGTCACCGTAAAAAATAAAACCACAGGACAAACCTCCAGGGAAGGCGTGTTCTCCGGCGGGGACTGCGTGACTGGACCCGACCTCGTCGTCACTGCGATGGTAGCTGGAAGAAAAGCTGGCGACGCAATTGATGAATATTTGAGAAATGTAATACCGACTTAAGTCGGTATTACTGAATCAGAAAATACCTGTTGTGAGGGCAGGCTGTAAAGAAGGGCGAGGCCTTATGCCTCGCCCTTCACCTTTGTTGTTTAACACCCACAGTCATCATAGAATTTCCCGGGTGGTGAAAAAGAGCAATTTATGTCTGCGCTGGGTATAATCCCACCCATGATTCAACGCATCCTTCGCGGGCTGGAGATCACTCTCGCCCTCCTCATCCTCGGGTTTATCGCCGGTTACAGCAACCCATCCCTAACCAATCCCATCGAAAAGGTACGCGCCTTCACGCGCCAGATCGAATTCGATTATATCGAATGGATGTCGAACGCTGCAATTGTCAAAATCCGCGCCGCATCAGCAGGAATCCCATATACACTGGAGCATGAAGCACAGAAGGAAATCGTCAACAAATACCTGCGGATCACCCAGAATATTCTCGAAAAAGAATATCAGCTTGCACAAATCTACGCGGACGCAGCCATTGCGGACAAAGAGTTTGCTTCGGAAAATTTACGCGCAGAACTCGACGAACTCTATACCCGGCAAATTAAGCTTGCCCCACTTGCAGAAGCCATCCTGCAGGAACAAGTCAGTGAAGTGCTTGCCGAGATCGGGTTGACCATCGTCGGCCAGCCTGTGCCGAATGTCTGGTATCACTCCACACCGCTGCCGATGGCGCTCATTGTCTCTCCCCGTGAGCGGATCGAGCAAATCGCAAATATATCCGTCAACACGGATCTGACTGTGGATCAGCAAGTGGAACTCGAGAACAACGTGGAAGACCGATTGGCAACATCCACTCTCGTCGTCAACATCGGCGGTGTCGGCGTGTACCCAACCATGGTCATGCGCACCACAGACTTGAATTGGATGCTCAGCACCATCGCACACGAATGGATTCATAACTATCTCACGCTTCGCCCGCTCGGATTTTTATATGATGAGACACCCGAACTCCGCACCATGAACGAAACCACCGCATCCATCGCAGGGGATGAGATTGGAGCGCTCGTCCTGGAACGCTTTTATCCTGAACGACAAACCGCCTCTTTCTTAACCTTGAGCCTGGTCTCTGCTCCGACAGAGCATCCCGACCCTCGAGATTTACCCCGCCCACTATTTGATTTCCGCGCCCAAATGCACGAAACCCGCATCAATGTAGACGCGATGCTTGCAGAAGGGAAAATAGAGGAAGCCGAAGCCTATATGGAAGAACGCCGCCTCATCTTCCTGCAAAATGGATATTTACTCCGCAAGATCAATCAGGCCTATTTTGCATTTTATGGAGCCTATGCCGATACCCCCGGCGGCGCGGCCGGGGAAGACCCCGTTGGACCCGCAGTACGCAAACTGCGCGAGCAAAGCGAATCGCTTGCAAGCTTCGTCAAAAAGATTTCATGGATGTGGAGTTTCGAGCAGCTGCAGAAGGAAGTACATTAGGAAATGAAACGAATTCTTCTCATTTCGTCTTTGTTGGCCGCGCACCTATTAATCATCAGTGCATGCTCCGCAGAAACGGAAATTCCACCGACGCCGACTGAAATCAATTCAACGCCAATCAACTTCAACACGCCGACTCCTGTGATCGGTTGCTCGAGTATCTCCGCCGAGCCCACTCCCGCCCCGGGTGCAGGCTCGCTTTTCCCCCCCGTCAGCAGCGCGGATTTTTCCATCGGTCCTGCAGACGCATCAGTGACCCTTGTGGAGTATTGTGATTTCCAATCTGCGGGGTGTAAAAGCATGGCGGCAGTGATCAACGAGTTGATAAAAAATCACGACGATCTTCGATTCGTCTTCCGACCGCTGCCACTGATAGACATCCTCGATAAATCGGATAAAGCCATCCTCGCAGCGCTGGCTGCGGATGAGCAGGGCCAATTTTGGGCAATGCACGATCTGCTGTTCGAGAAACATGAACAATGGGTGAATTTGGACCCCGGCAAATTCAATGCCTGGGTTGTAAAAGAAGCCTCCACCCTTGGTATGGACGGGGACAAATTCACAGCGGCGATGAATGCTCCTGAAACGACGACCAGAATGATGTCCATGTATGATGCGGCGAAGCAATTAAATATCGCCGCCGTGCCCCTCGTCCTGATGAACGGCGGGCAATTCTTCCTGCTCGATTACCAAAACATGAGCGACACCATTGGCTTGATCGCGCTTGGGGCGAAACAATTCACGGAATGCCCCCATTTTAACATTGACCCTTCGAAACAATACATCGCCACGATCAAGACGGAAAAGGGCGATATTGTGATCGAGTTATACCCGGACAAAGCGCCGCTGGCCGTGAATTCATTCGTTTTTCTAGCACAAGAAGGCTGGTTTAACGGCGTTACCTTTCACCGTGTAATTCCCGGCTTTGCCGCACAGGCTGGCGACCCCAGCGGCACGGGGCGCGGTACACCCGGATATTTCTTCGACAACGAAATCAGCAACCTGCTGTTCGACAGGCCCGGCATGGTGGGCATGGCAAACTCCGGACCGGACACGAACGGCAGCCAATTCTTTATTACATATTCACCAGCTCCCCACTTGGATGGGTCATATACTATTTTTGGTTTTGTCCTTAGCGGACTGGACGTTGCCGAAAACCTGACCCCGCGCGATCCGGCTCAAGGTATTCTGCTCCCGCCGGGAGATAAGATTCTCAGTGTTACGATTGTGGAAAAGTAATGGTGCCGAATAAAAACCACTTATCCTCCTCATTAACAGTGCTGGCTTTCGGAATAAGCATTTTATTCCTCATCGTAGTCGTACTGATTTTGGGCATTAGCTCCTTGATCGATCTCATCAATGGAGAAGGCGACCCCGCAGCCAAACTGATCGGAGCCGCTGGATTTAGCTTTGAGATCATCCTCCTGTTTATATGCGGTCGTTTTGTCTTGCAAAAGGCCATGGGACGGGAACCGGCTGACCTGCCTTTTCGCTTCCCGTTCGCCGACTGGCAATTGCTGGTTGTTACCGGTCTGGTTGTTTTCGCTGTTTTGGCTGGCGGCCTCATCGCATATGCTGAAATCGCATGGTTGGGCTGGTTGACCCTCCCGATATTGACCCTGCTTGTCATCGTTCCGCCCATCTGGCTCCTGTTTGGTTACGGCTCACGCGGTCTGGAGGCGGGTCCGCGCTGGCGCGTTTTTGCTGTCTTTGGTTTGAGCATGACCGTCGGCCCTTTGATCATGATCCTGCTTGAGGTGATTCTACTTTTTGGGATTATCGTCTTTGGATTAGTCATCCTTGCCGTTATCGAACCGCCAATGTTTAAAGATTTCCTGCAAATCGCCGAAATCCTTCAAGTGGAAACAAATCAGGAAGTCATTCTGGACATGCTCGCTCCTTATATTTCCAATCCGATGATCATTACGGTGGGAATTGGATACATCGCCATTCTTGTGCCGATTATCGAAGAATTGCTAAAGCCGATTGGCGTCTGGTTGTTTGCGCTCAAGCTTGAATCCCCCGCGCAGGGATTTGTGCTGGGCATGGTAAGCGGGGCGGGCTTTGCGATCATCGAAAGCTTGAACGCCAGCGCGGATGGCTCGGTGGGCTGGCCGGTTATCGTCACCGTGCGGGCTGGGACGAGTATTCTGCACATGACAACTTCTGGATTGGTCGGCTGGGGTATCGCATTCGCGTTTAAGGAAAAACGCATCGGGCGGTTAATCGCGGCCTTCTCCTCCGCAGTTTTAGTCCACGGGGTTTGGAATGCCGCTGCCGCAGGAACCGGCCTTTCAGCCATTGGCGAATCGATCGGCAAGCCCGAATGGATCTTCAACTACATACCGGCGTTTCTTTGCGGATTGCTCGTCATGGGGCTTGGAATGCTGGCAGTGATGTTCGCGTCCAACCGAAAATTGAGAACGAATCCGGTCCCGCCGCCCCAAATCGAAGTTAAAAAGGAAGAGGAAGTAAAATATCCCTCATGAATTATTCATCCACAGCACGCGACGGCGACCTGGCGCAATTAGTAGGCCTCACCCACAAGCATTTCATTTTCACCCTCGTATCGGGCAAGGATTTTCAAAGTCATCGCGGCGTCCTTATGCACGATGACCTTATCGGCAAGCCCTGGGGCTCGCAGGTTTTTAGCCATACCGGCGCGCCTTTCTTTTTGTTGCAGCCCTCCCTCTCTGATATTCTCAACGAACTCCCGCGCACCACGCAAATCCTTTACCCCAAAGACATCGGCTACATTCTGATTCAAATGGGCGTAGCGCCCGGCCAGACCGTGATGGAAGCCGGCACAGGCTCAGGCTCGATGACCATTGCACTGGCGACAGCTGTCGGCGCAGAGGGCAAAGTCATCTCCTATGAACAGAAACCCGATGTGCAGAATCTCGCGCGCAAAAACGTAGAACGCATCGGCCTCGCTTCGCGCGTGACCTTCAAGCTGCGCGACATTCAAGAAGGTTTCGACGAAACCGACGCAGACGCCTTCTTTCTTGATGTGCAAAATCCGTATGACTACATCTCTCAGGTACGCAATGCGCTCAAGCCCGGCGGTTTCTTCGGGACGATCCTGCCCACTTTCAACCAGGTTGAAAAAACATTGATTGCTTTAAGGAAAAATAAATTTGCATTTATCGAAGCCTGCGAACTACTTCTCCGTTATTACAAACCGGACCCAAACCGCATCCGCCCCACCGACCGCATGGTGGCTCACACCGGCTTTTTGGTATTTGCCCGGAAAATAGAATCCACGCTAGATCCCCGCGCCGTGGAATTGGCAAATGAAGCAGGCGTGGATTCGGACCAGGAGGCGTAAAATGTTTAGACGCCGCGCACAACGTTTGCTCCGCAGAGCAATCAGGCACGAGGTACCGCCCATCCTCGTGCAAGCCAATAAAATGATGGAACTCGGCGATTATGCAAAAGCAGCAAGCACATTCCATGATCTTGCGCAGGACGCCGAGGAGCGCATTCCGCAGCGTGCTCCATCTTTATACATCGAAGCGGGACGAGCCGCCATCCTCGGCGGGCAGGTCAAAATAGGCGTTACACATCTCCGCCGCGGATTGACCCTGTTCGCAGATCAAAGACGATTTCCGCGGATGCAATTGCTCGGCGGGCGGATCGTCCACGAGCTTCAGGAAAGGAACTTATATTCGGAAGCGCAAGAGATCGAAGACCTGTTGAAAGGGAATCTTCCGCGTGATGATGTTTCTGCCCAATCCGCCGCTTTTCATAAACGACCCACTCTTCCTACTCACTGTCCCTCGTGCGGGGCGGCTGTAAAACCAGATGAAGTGGAATGGCTCGACGAAGTGACAGCCGAGTGCGCCTATTGCGGAAGTCCCTTACGTCATGAAACTTGAAGAAATGAACCGAATTACCGAGGAATTCATTTCTCAAAAATTATACGAAGCCGGGCAAAACAGCGCTGACACTGACGGTTATTCCGAAATTCCCCTTCATGCGGATGCACGCTTGAAATGCGCGGCTGTGCTCGTGCCTTTGACTTATCATCAGGATGAATGGCACATCCTTTATACCCGCCGCACCGACAGAGTTGAATCCCACAAGGGACAAGTCTCATTCCCCGGCGGCACCTGCGACGATGGCGAAACGACCCCCGAACAAACCGCCTTGCGTGAAGCCGAGGAAGAGATCGGCATGAACCCTGCCGATGTCAAAGTTCTCGGAAGACTCAGCCAAATGATAACCATCAGCAGTTTTCGTGTAAGTCCGATCGTGGGAGTCATCCCCTGGCCGTATGCCTTTCGCGTGGCAGGAGTCGAAGTGGCGCGGGTTTTCACTATCCCGCTTCTATGGCTCGCAAATCGAAATAACTACTGGGAGTTCTCTCTGCGCGAATCGGAAAGGTCTCTGATCGCCTATCACCCCTACGACGGTGAATTACTTTGGGGAGCCACCGCCAGAATGACCGTAACTTTTCTAAAAACGATCACCCTGATCACATAAAAAAATCCGCCATGCGATGATGGCGGATTTTTTGTATGCAAGAGAAGCTTACTTTTTCTCTTTTTCTGCTTCTTCTTCCTTCTTGCCGCGTTCAACACTCAACTCAGGAGCTGAAGTTTCAGCGCCCGGAACAACAGCGACAGCGGCTTCTACAACGGCTTCTTCCTTGGCAGCGGTGGCCACAGCAATCATTTCATCTTCATCATTCAAGATACGGACGTTATCGGAAATCGCCATATCGCGGACGCGAATGCCGTTACCGATTTGCTTCAACGCGGAAATATCCACCGTGATACGTTCTGGCAGGTCCGTCGGCAAACATTCCACTTCCAACTTTTCGAGGTTCTTCACTAATACACCGTTGAAATCCTTCACAGCGGCGGAAATCCCCACGAATTCCAGACGGACCGTCGCGCGGATCTTTTCATTGAGATCAACGGCTAGAAAATCCACATGGGTGAGATTACCCTTGATGTAATTACGCTGTCGTTCACGGACTAGCGACGGGTATTCCCTGCCATCCAACTCGATGGTGACAAGGCTGGAGGATGTCAACTTGGCCATTGCCAGGCTCGTCGAATGAGCATCCAAAGAAATTGCAATCGGCTCCACATGACGGCCGTAAATCACAGCGGGCAGTTTTCCTGCGCGGCGCAGGGCACTCACCTGCTTGCCAGTCACATCACGCTTAACAGCTTTTAATACAACTTTATCCATCTTTATCTTTACTCCTCGGGCGCCTCTCACCGCGCGAATCGCGGTTACCTTCACCCTATGAAATGATTTTCTGCAAAGCGGCCGCGCCGCTTAACATTCAACTATTTTTTCCGCGTTTGCGTACCGCGCAGAAAACGCGCCTCCATTTGCGGAGGCGCAACTTTGACAACGGCTTGGATTTTATACGCTGGTGGGGGTTTCGTCAAGGAGAAGACCGTGGGCAACGAACAGCGGGAAATTAGACCATTAAACGGTTATTCATAGCTATCGTCCATTGTCAGCGCGTGTTTTCCCCATCTCCTTCGCCACGCCCAGGGAATTCTCATCCTTGCGCTTTTCCAATTCGCGGACGATGTTCTCGTGGTCTTCATTATTTCGGTTTTGGCTGAGTTTGTAGCTTGCGTCGATCCGGGTCACATCCAACGTAAACCCAAAGACGCCTTTCATTTCCTTTTTGACAAAGTCCTCTGGTAAACCCTCAAGGCTATACGAAGTACCCGCCTCGTGATGCCCAACCAGGCTGCTTAATAACGAATACAATTTCTCCCCCTCTACAGCACAGACCTTTCCATAAACATGCACCATCATATAATTCCAGGTCGGCACATTGATGTGGTTATACCAGCGCGGGGAGATATACGTATGTGCTCCCTGAAAAACGAGCAGCACTTCCTGCTCGCCAAAGCTCTTCCACTGTGGATTTGCACGCGACATGTGTCCCAAGATTGTGAGCGTGCCCTCCTTACCTTCGATGACTTCCACAGGCAAATGAGTTGCAACCAATTTTTCCCCATCATGGCTCACCAAAGCAGGGAAATTGTTCTGTTTTAGGAATCCGATAATCTTTTTATGGTCTTCTTTACGGTAAAGTTTTGGAATGTACATTCTTGGTTTTCCTTTTTGAGAACATTTAAATAAAGCCTCTGTTAAAATTTTCAGGGAAGTCCCGTCCCGGACTAGTGACAGTCCATCGCCGGAGTCTTTGAGAGAGTCAAGGGTTGTGTTTTTTCGATCAAGGTTTCGTCTCCCATGTTTGGGATTATACTTGAAGCACGTAGTGAGACCCCAAAGAACTAAACTCTCAAGGTCCTCAGTCTTGAAACAATAAATTCAAAGCCAACCTTAATAGCTTTAGCAGATTTATATTAAATGCAAAGATCTTTAGGGTCTGGTTTTAGATAACAACCCCAGGAGTTCAAAATGGACACAACAATTGAAAGTATCTCCGCGCTGGAAATTCTAGACTCGCGCGGCAACCCCACAGTAGAAGTGGAAGTGGTTTTAATGGACGGCGCATGGGGACGCGCAGCCGTTCCCTCTGGCGCATCCACAGGCGAGCATGAAGCCTTGGAAATGCGTGACGGCGACAAAAAACGCTATCTCGGCAAGGGGGTCTTGAAGGCTGTGGCGAACGTCAACGGTGTGATCGCGGAATCCCTCTTCGGCTGGGATGCCTCTGAACAAAAAGCAATTGACAACGAACTGCTCTCGATGGACGGCACACCAAACAAATCCAAGTTTGGCGCGAACGCCATTTTAGGCGTCAGTCTTGCAGTTGCCAAAGCGGCGGCAAATTCATTCGGTATGCCTTTGTATCGTTATCTCGGCGGCGTGTATGCGCACGTTCTTCCCGTCCCGATGATGAACATCATGAACGGCGGCGCTCACACAGGCTGGCAAAGCACCGATATGCAGGAATTCATGGTCATGCCCTTCGGCGCGCCATCTTTCTCTGAAGGGTTGCGCTGGGGCGCGGAAATCTATCACGCGCTAAAGTCTGTATTAAAAGAAAAAGGCTATGGCGCTCTCGTTGGCGACGAGGGCGGTTATGCTCCCCCGCTCAAGGCAAACAACGAAGCCATTGAGTTAATCCTCGCCGCGATTGAAAAAGCTGGCTTCAAAGCAGGCCGCGGAGAGCAGGTCGCCATTGCGCTTGACCCTGCCGCCTCCGAACTTTATGATGAGAAGACTAAAAAGTACAACCTCCGCAAGGAAGGCAGGGAATTAACTGGCGAGCAAATGGTTGAATTCTGGGCCAAGTGGGTCAAGGACTATCCCATCGTTTCCATCGAAGACGGTCTCGCTCAGGATGACTGGAGTTCATGGAGTTTGATGACCAAGCAATTAGGTGACAAAATCCAAATCGTTGGCGATGATCTTTTGGTGACCAACCCCGAGCGCGTCCGCAAGGCGATTGCTGAAAACGCGGCGAATGCCCTGCTCGTGAAAGTGAACCAGATCGGTTCGTTGAGCGAGACCATCGAAGCGGTTGACCTGTGCCAACGCTCAGGCTGGAGAGCGGTAACTTCTCATCGCTCCGGCGAGACGGAAGACGCCACCATCGCGGACCTTGCAGTTGCTCTCAACACCGGGCAGATCAAAACTGGAGCCCCTGCCCGCTCCGACCGGGTGGCAAAGTACAACCAACTCCTTCGCATCGAAGCCGAGTTGGGAACGGAAGCAAGGTACGCAGGCTGGGATGCCTTGAAATCAAAATAAGTTAAATCAGGGCAGAGAAATGATTTCTCTGCCCTTTATTTTCATGAGGAACAAATGTCGAAAAAAGATATTGAACGATATTTAAATAACCGTCAAAAGGAAGTTGACGGAGCGGCATTGTATCGAGTGCTCGCACAAACCGAAGCGCAGCCGCAAATGAAGGTGATCTACACCCGCCTCGCCGCGAGCGAGGAAAAACATGCTGTGCTCTGGGAAAAGAAACTGGTCGAACTAAAGGCAAACATACTGCCTCGTAAGCCAAGCTGGCGCGCCAGAGTGCTGATTTGGCTTGCTAAAAAGTTTGGTCCGCAATTCGTATTGCCGACGATCGCAGGGAATGAAAACGCCGACAGTCGGGCGTATGATGGACAACCTGAAGCCGAAGCTTCAAAATTCGCAAAAGACGAAAAGTCACATGCGCGGTTATTGAGCTTGGCATCCAAATCATCGGCGGGGTTACCAGGTGCATCTGTGGCACAGCTGGAGGGACGTCACCGCGCGGGCGGTGGCAATGCCCTGCGGGCCGCTGTTCTTGGTGCAAACGATGGGCTGGTCTCCATATTGAGTCTTGCAATGGGTGTGGCCGGCGCGACCAACTCAAATAGTGATGTTCTGATTGCAGGGATGGCTGGGCTGCTTGCTGGAGCAGGGTCTATGGCATTAGGCGAATGGTTATCCGTACAAAGCTCGCGCGAGCTGTATGAAAACCAGCTAAAAATTGAGGCCGAGGAAATTGCGGAAAGTCCCGAGGAAGAACAAGAAGAGCTTACCTTAATCTATCAATCAAAAGGGTTGCCCGAAGTCCGCGCAAGAGAACTTGCCTCTCACATGATGGCTGATAAAGGAAGCATCCTTGACACCCTTGCCCGTGAAGAACTCGGCATAGACCCGGAAGAACTCGGCGGCTCCGCATACGAAGCAGCGTATACATCATTCATTCTCTTCGCAGTTGGAGCCATTTTCCCCATTTTCCCGTATTTTTTCTGGACGGGTGCAACAGCAATCTACCTGAGCCTGGCGGTCAGCGGGGTCGGGTTGTTTATCATTGGCGCTGGAATCACATTGATGACCGGGCGCGGAGTATTGTTTTCCGGAACAAGGCAGGTTTTGGTCGGGCTGATTGCCGCGGCACTCACCTTTGGTGTCGGCAGGCTGATAGGCGTTTCGCTTGCCTAAGTAGAAAAAGCAAAAATAGTTACAATGCCAATTGAGTTATGACAGGCTCGGGCTGAGTTTGAAGCGAGCCTTGTGCCATTAATTATTTATATTGACAAAAAATATATCGTGAGTATAATTAGTTTGTTGCCCCAACATACTAATTATATATGCCCAAGAAAACAGCAGATCAAGTTTTCGTTCGAGAACATAATTTATCATCTGTACTGAGGTTGATCCATACCCAGTCGCCAATATCACGCGCGAAACTGGCAGTCATCACTGGTCTGAATAAATCCACCGTTTCAAGCCTGGTGGATGAACTGCTCTCCCGAAAACTTGTCCATGAAACTGGCAGCAACTCCGGAGGGGCGGGCCGGCCAGCCACATTACTTGAAATGAATCCTCAAGCCGGCCTGATCATTGGCGTGGAACTCGGCGTCGATTTTGTCTCCGTTGCAGTGACTGATTTCCTCGGCAATATCCTCTGGCGCAGGCGTGAGGATGCCAACCCGAATGAAGACCAGGATAAGATGATCAACCAGACTCTGCGCATCGTCAAAGAGGCGATGACCGCGGGAAAACAGAAAAACACCCGGTTCATTGGGTTGGGGCTTGCAACGCCCGGAACGGTTGACTTAAAAGAAGGGGTTTTGATCTTCGCTCCGAACCTGCACTGGCGCAACGTGCCCTTTGGAAAAATTTTCACTGAGCATACGAAACTCAGAGTTTTTGTAGAAAATGACGCGAACGCCGCCGCGATCGCAGAACACTTATTCGGCACGGCCCGTCATTGCCAGGATTTTCTTTTTGTCTTTGCCGGGGTTGGTATTGGCGGCGGACTGTTCCTGAACGGGAGGCTATATCGCGGAAAGAACGGCTACGCAGGCGAGATCGGCCACTCCCCCATCATGGCAGAGCCGTCGCAGACAGTATGTCATTGCGGCAACCGCGGCTGCTGGGAAACTTATGCCAACCAATATTCCATCATTCAACGGGTGCAGGCACGCCTCGAAGTCAAACGCACCAGCATAATCCCAAAACTTATAGCGGAGCAGAATTCTCCCATCACCATTGCCATTATCAAACAAGCCGCCGATGCGGGTGACCGAGAGGCGATCGATTCCTTTACCGAGGCAGGTCATGCGATGGGACAAGGTTTCGCCGGCCTCATCAACATCTTTAATCCCGAAAAAATCATCCTCGGCGGACCCCTTAGCATAGCCGGTGAATACCTTTTACCTGGGATCAAAGAAACGGTGGCGCGTCATTCCCTGCCGGAAATTGATCAGCAGGCCGAGGTACTTTTATCTCCCTTTGGGGCCGATGCGAGCCTGATCGGAGCCATTGCCATCGTTGTAGACGATGTATTGTCAAAACCCATACACGTTGAGAGGAGGTGATTATCGCAAATCATAGTTACCCTAATAAACCCAAAAATGTTTGTAATTCCCATCAATATTTCCAATAAGGAGAGAAGAATGAACAAAAAGATTTTTGCTCTGATGAGCATCCTCGTCATCGCATCCATTGCGATTACGGCTTGTGGCGGAGCGGCGCCCACAGGGGCTCCTGCAGCCGGCGGAAATTCCGTTGAAGTATTTTCATGGTGGACCGGCGGCGGTGAAGCAGCCGGCCTCGAAGCCATGATCAAGGTGTTCAATGCTGAATACCCCGATGTTGAGTTTGTGAACGCGGCAGTGGCCGGCGGCGCGGGAACCAATGCGCGCGCTGTACTCGCAACGCGCCTCCAGGCTGGCGACCCGCCCGATAGCTGGCAGGGCCATGCGGGACAGGAATTGATCGGCACCTATGTTGCCGGCGGTCAGATCGAACCCTTGAACGATCTCTACGAAGCTCAAGGCTGGCTCGAAGTAATGCCCGAGACCTTGATTCCGCTGATCTCAGATAATGGCAACATTTACTCCGTGCCAGTCAACATCCACCGCGCCAATGTGCTTTGGTACAACCCCACCGTACTTGCTGACAATGGCGTGGAAGTCCCCGCGACCATGGATGAATGGTTCGCCGCGATGGATACCCTGAAAGCTGCCGGCGTGACCCCCCTTGCCGTCGGTGAACAGTGGACGAAATTGCACCTGCTGGAAACCGTTCTGCTTGGCACCCTTGGCGCCGACGCCTACAACGGCCTTTGGGATGGCACAACCGACTGGGCCAGCGCTGATGTTACAGCCGCATTGGAAAACTATGCCAAGGCCCTAACCTATGCCAACAGCGACTCCGCCTCCCTCTCATGGCAGGATGCCGCCCAACTCGTCATTAATGGCGATGCCGCATTCAACGTGATGGGTGATTGGGCTGAAGGCTACTTCCGCGAACTGGGCAAAGCCCCCAACACCGACTACGGTTGGGCAGCCACACCCGGCAGCGGCGGTGTCTTCCAATTCCTCTCGGACTCCTTCGTCCTTGCAGTGGGTGCCCCGGATCCAGAGGCGGCAACTGCCTGGTTGACAGTGGCAGGCTCGAAGGCAGGTCAGGAAGCGTTCAATCCCGTTAAGGGCTCCATCTGCGCCCGCACCGACTGCGACAAGTCCCTCTTCGGTGTGTATCTCCAATCCGCCATGGATGACTGGGCAAGCAATGTCGTTGTCGGTTCCCTGACACACGGCGTGGTTGCCAACGACTCCTGGAAGACCGAAATCGACACTGCTCTGGGCTTGTTCGTTGCCGACAGCAATGTGGATACCTTCCAATCCGCACTCGTCGCGGCTTGTGCAAGCTCTGGTCCTTGCAAATAAAGCTTAGTGTTAGAATGGTTGAGGCTCTCGAATACAGGGCCTCAACCATTGTTTTATTAAAAGAGGCATTCCATGTCCAGAGATAAAGACCGCTTCCTGAACATACTTCTTATCTCGCCATCCATTCTGGCCGTTTTCATATTTATTTATCTGTTCATCGGGTGGTCTGTGCGCGTGTCGTTAAGCAAATGGAAGGGGTTGACCGCGGATTACACATGGAATGGCATAAAAAATTACCTTGAGCTCTTCGCAGATCCGCGTTTCCATGTGGATATCCGCAACACACTGATCTTTACAGGGGTATTCGTTTTCGGCAGCATTCTTCTAGGCTTCATTCTCGCAGTCATGCTGGATCAAGGGTTGAAGGGCGAAGGTTTCTTTCGAAGCTTGTTTCTTTTCCCGATGGCAATTTCATATATCGTGACTGGCGTGGTCTGGCGCTGGCTTATGAACCCGGCAACAGGCACTCGCACCAGCGGTTTAAACCTGTTGTTCACAAACCTCGGTCTGGATTCGCTTGTGAATGAATGGCACACAACGCCAACCTGGGGCATAGCGGCCATTGCACTCGCCGCCATCTGGCAGATGTCTGGCTATACCATGGCCCTTTATCTGGCTGGCTTGCGCGCCATTCCACAGGAATTAAAAGAAGCAGCACAAATCGATGGGGCCAGCGAACTTCAAATCTATCGCCACATCATGCTTCCGCTTTTGTCGCCTGTTACACTTTCCGCACTCATCATTCTTGGTCATATGTCGCTCAAGGTATTTGATTTGATCGTGGCCATCGCGGGCAAGCAATTGCCTTTGGATGTGCCCGCCATTTATATGTGGCAGATCACATTTGACGGCTTATTCTACGGGAAGGGCGCCGCCATCGGCATCCTGCTGCTTATCAGCGTGGCTGTGTTGATCATTCCGTATATCCGTTACACCCTGAGGATGGAGCGTGAAGAAAATGAAAACTAAACTCCACCTTGGTAAAAACTGGCTTTATCTCCCATTAGTCATGATGGCAATCTTCTATTTATTGCCAATGTATGTCATTCTTGTGACTGGCTTTAAGAGTTTTGCAGAGATCGATCTGAAAACCATGTGGGATCTTCCCAAAGGAATTGCCTTCGATAATTACATCGAAGCCTGGGCAAAACTCTCGCCATCCCTGCGAAACAGCTTTGTAATGGTAATCCCGGCCTCATTGATATCTTCTGCAATAGGCTCCCTGAACGGGTATGTTCTCGCCAAATGGAAATTTCGAGGTTCAGACACCATCTTCCCATTCATCCTTTTCGGAATGTTCATCCCCTACCAAAGCATCATGATCCCGCTTGTGCAATTTATGAAAGGGATCGGTGTTTCCGGCCTGCCCGGGCTGGCGCTGGCACATATCATTTATGGAATTCCCATCACCACATTGACTTTTCGAAATTACTACGCCAGCCTGCCGCAGGAACTGCTCGAAGCCGCAAAAATTGACGGCGCCGACATGCTGGGGATCTACCGCCACATCCTGCTTCCTATTTCTTTGCCCAGTTTCGTGGTTGTGCTCATCTGGCAATTCACCTCCGCATGGAATGATTTTCTCTTTGCCGTGATCCTGACGGGCAACAAAGAATGGCCCATTACGGTTGCTCTTAATAATATGGCAGGCAGCCAGATCATTGCCTGGAACGTGCAAATGGCTGGCTCGCTGCTCGCTGCGCTGCCAACTCTGCTCGTTTATATCTTTCTTGGCCGCTACTTCCTGCGCGGACTTTTGGCAGGCTCCCTTAAAGGCTGATCAACCTTTCCGCCCAAGGCTGATTTCATATGAAATCAGCCTTGTTCTTTTATAATCCCATGAAAAACAAGAATCAAGATTTCATCGCGCTTCTCATCACAGCAGGATGCTTCCTGTCCTTTTTTGTCTTCGGGTTTACTGATAATCTGAAAGGCCCGACCCTGCCTGAAATGGTCAAAGAGTTAAACATTTCCTATGGCACGAGCGGAAATATTTTCTTCGGCCAATATTTCGGTTTTTTGATCACTTCTTTTATCGCAGGGCTTCTTGCTGACCGGTATGGACTGAAAACCGTCCTTCTCATTGCAGGTGTATTGCTGGCAATTGGCGTTAGCGGGTACAGTTCCTTTCAAAGCACTGTAGTATTGGCGGGCTCGCTTTTTCTCATCGGGCTGGGGTTGGGAGCGATAGAACTGGGGGCGAATGCCACCATCGTTCAAATTCATCCACAACAAAAGGGCCTATTCCTTAATTTGATGGCTGTAATGCACGGGCTTGGTTCATTGATTGCGCCGCTCTTCGCAGGCTGGCTGCTGGGGTTGAACATCTCATGGCGCATAATCTACCGCTGGGACATTCTGCTGATCGCCTTGTTTATCTTGTTATTTTCACTTATCCACTTCCCAAAAACTCAGGAGCAAACCAACACCCTCGACTTTCATAAAATACCCAGGTTTGCTTTCAAAGACAATCTTCCCTGGTTTTATTGCGCCATCGCATTTTATGTGGCCGCAGAGATTGGGATCGCCTCGTGGCTGGTGGCTTTTCTTCAGGAAATCCGCGAGCAAAGCGTATTGGCCAGCAATCAATATCTCTCGCTATTTTTTGGTTTCCTCATGCTCGGTCGGCTCGGGGGCGGATTCATCGTCCATCGTCTCGGGTACTTGCGTTCGATTTTGTTCGCATCATTCGCAGGCCTGGTCTGCGTCACCTTGGGAACATTCACCAACCTCTTTCTATTTCTTCCATTCACGGGTTTCTTCTTTTCGATCATCTTTCCCACTTTTACCGCCGCAGTATCCGAAACCCAAAAAGAAAATACGAACACCATCCTGGGTGTGTTATTTACCTTTGCAGGATTGGGCGGTGTCTTTGGCCCCTGGCTAATTGCCTGGGCAAGCGACCTGCTGGGCTTAAATTTCGGTTTTGGACTCAGCGTAGGTTTCACAGCGTTGATTTTCATTTCCACGTTGGGATTGGTGAAAGGAGACCGTCATGGAATCAAAATTTAATTGGGGACTCCTGTCTACGGCAAAGATCAACCACGCATTGATCAAACCGCTTAACGCCTCAAAACGGACCCGCCTGCTGGCCGTTGCTTCGAGAAGCCAATCCTCCGCTGACCGCTACGCGCGCGAGTGGAAGATTCCCCGCGCCTACGGAAGCTATGAAGCCCTGCTCGCCGACTCTGATATCGACGTGGTCTACAACTCCCTCCCCAACCATCTCCACGCCGAATGGACGATCAAAGCCCTGCGTGCGGGCAAGCATGTCTTATGCGAAAAACCCCTCGCGCTCTCCATCTCTGAAGTGGATGCAATGGCCGCGGCCGCAAATGAAACTGGAAAGGTTCTGGCTGAAGCGTTCATGTATCGTCATCACGCGCAAACATTAAAGGTGAAGGAGATTGTGGATAGCGGCATCCTTGGAAGGCTTCAACTCATCAAAAGCGCATTCACCTTTACCCTCACCCGTGAAGGGAACTTCCGATTTGTAAAGGAGATGGGCGGCGGCAGTATCTGGGATGTGGGATGTTATCCCATCAGCTTTTCGCGGATGATCGTCGGGGAGGAGCCCATTGAAGTTTTTGGCTGGCAGGTTGAGGGTCCGGGCGGAGGCGACGAGTCTTTCATCGGCCAAATGCGGTTCGCGAACGGAGTCCACGCCCAATTCGATTCGGGTTTCAAATCCCCTTCGCGATCGTTTGTGGAAATCGTCGGTACCGACGCGGTTTTGAAAATTCCAAATCCATTTAAACCGGGCATCAAAAATGAATTGGTTTTATTGCATGGCGGCTCTGAAAAACTGCTGAAAGTTGGCGGTACGGAGCTGTACCTGGGTGAAGTGGAGGATCTTTGCGATGCAATTTTGTTCGGAAAACCATCCCGGGTTTCCTTGCAAGACAGCCGCGGGAATATCGCAGCAATCCTTGCTTTTATCGAATCGGCACGCCGAAGAACGCCTATTTCCATATAAAAACGGGGATTTGTCATTTCTTGAAACCAACCCGCCTGGAACAACCATATGACAATTTTGAGCTTGTGGTTATAATAAGGTCACTATATTCTTAAGACTGGAGGATTTCCATGGCAAGCGTTACCTATAAAAACGTAGTTAAAAAGTTTGGCGACCTGACGATCATCAAGAATCTAAATATTGTGGTTGAAGATAAAGAGTTTCTGGTGCTGGTCGGTCCGTCCGGGTGCGGCAAGACCACCGCACTGCGCCTGCTTGCAGGGCTGGAAGAGATCACGGATGGGGAGATCGTCATTGATGACCGTGTTGTAAATGATGTGGCTCCCAAAGACAGGGATATTGCCATGGTCTTCCAGTCGTATGCGTTGTACCCCCATCTTTCGGTGTACGACAATATGGCGTTCGGACTCAAATTACGCAAGACACCGAAAGACGAGATCAAGCGCCGCGTTAATGAGGCGGCGGAAATTCTTGGGATCACCGACTTGCTCCAGCGCAAGCCCCGCCAGCTTTCCGGCGGCCAGCGGCAGCGTGTGGCCGTGGGGCGCGCCATTGTGCGCGAACCGAAGGTCTTTTTGTTCGACGAGCCTCTCTCGAACCTGGATGCAAAACTGCGCGTGCAAATGCGGGCCGAGATCAGCAAACTGCACCAGCGCCTGCAAACCACCTTCATCTATGTGACGCACGACCAAACTGAAGCCATGACCATGGCCAGCCGCATTGCCGTGATCACTAAAGGCAACCTGCAGCAGCTGGATACCCCCCAAAACCTATACGACCATCCAAATAATCTTTTCGTGGCAGGGTTTATCGGCTCACCCGCCATGAACTTCTTCCCTGCGAAATTGGTTAAACAGGGTGAGAAAATATTGGTGGATTCTGGCGACTTCCAGGTCACGATCCCCGATTCCCATTCCGCGCCATATAAAAGCATGGATGGCCGCAGCGTGATCTTTGGCATTCGCCCTGAGAACATCCACGATGCAGATTTTGCCCCGCAAGACATCAGGGGGGAAAAGGTCACTGCAAAGGTCGACGTGACCGAATTAATGGGCAATGAGACCCTGGTTTATCTGGTCAGCGGCAGGAACACATTCGTTGGCCGTGTGGACCCGCGCTCCAAACTGCGGTTGAACGATACCACCCAGGTGATCTTCGATATGGATAAGTTCCATATTTTCGACGCCGGCACAGAAGAAGCAATTCGATAAAAACAATATAAAGCCGTTTCCAATTATACGGAACGCGCAAAAGATCATGCCCTCCGAAATATTCCCTTTCTTGAACAGGAAGGGAATATTTCGTGGAAGATAATGTACTTTATTCCGATCAATACACCAGAGTAAAATCCTGCTTCTTTTCAAGCCAAAGGCCGAAAAGAAGGAAAAAACGTTATGAGGAAATTAATGCCGACACCTGCCTGGGTACAAGATGCAATTTTTTACCAAATATTTCCAGACCGATTCGCAAAAAGCGACCGTAACCCCGCGAGAGACCTTCCTTTTGAACCCTGGGACTCCGCGCCCACGCCGCACGGCTTCAAAGGCGGCGACCTCTTCGGCGTAATTGAAAAACTGGATTACTTAAAAGAACTCGGCATCACAGCGATTTATTTCAACCCCGTCTTTTCCTCAGCCTCCAATCACCGCTATCACACCTTCGATTACTATAATGTGGATCCCCTGCTCGGCGGCAACGATGCGCTCAAGGAATTGACCAAAAAAGCGCACAAAAAAGATATTCGGATCGTTTTGGATGGGGTCTTTAACCATGCTTCACGCGGATTCTGGCAATTCAACCATGTACTCGAGACAGGCGCCGCTTCCCCGTATCGGGACTGGTTCCATTTCGACGAGGAGCGGTTAAACGGAAAAAAGCATTGGGGTGCCTACCCAACCCATCATGAAGAGCAGCTCTTGAAACACGAGGACAGTCTCAACGTCATCGGGTATCGAGCCTGGTGGAATTTACCCGCATTGCCAAAATTCAACACCAATACGGCTGCCGTTCGCGAATTTATTTTTGACGTGGCCGAGTACTGGGTGAAATTCGGTATCGACGGCTGGCGGCTGGATGTACCCGCCGAAATCGATGACGATGAATTCTGGCGGGAGTTCCGCCGCCGTGTGCGCGCCGTCAACGCGGAGGCATATATCGTCGGCGAGATCTGGCACGAAGCGCAGCGCTGGCTGCAGGGCGACCAGTTCGATGCGGTGATGAACTATCTTGTCACAGCGGTTTCCCTGAATTTTTTTGCAGCAGATCATCTGAACCTGCATGTCATCCAGCAGGCAGGCGGTTTGAAAGACCGCATTCGCCCAATGAATGCCAGGGACTGCGCAAATGAGCTGGAGCGGATTCTCAACCTGTATCCACGCGAGATCACATATGCCCAACTCAACCTGCTGGACAGCCACGATATGCCGCGTTTCCTCTCCTGCGTGAACGGCGATAAAAATGCCCTGAAACTTGCCTGGCTGTTCATGTTCACCATACCCGGCGCGCCTTGCATTTATTATGGCGACGAGATCGGTGTGGATGGCGGACACGACCCGGATTGCCGCAAATCCTTTCCGTGGGAAAAGAACAAATGGGACACAGACCTGCTCGAGTACGCCAAAGCCTGCACCGCCCTGCGAACGGAGCATGCCGCCCTACGGCGCGGCGAACTCAACCTCACCCACGCCGAAGATGATTTGCTGGCATATTCACGTTCCTACAAAAATGAAACCATCCATATTGCTTTCAATGTATCGAACGAGGAAAAGTCACTGGAACTTAATCTCGGAAAACGGTCGCAGATACTATTCGGCAACCCTGCAATTACCGGCAACAAAATAAAGATTTCCCCGCGCAGCGGGATTGTGATAAAGTAAATAATGAAGGTCAGACTGACGAGCTGGCCTTTTCATTTAAGAGAACGAGATGTAAAAAGTGAATGTTTTTGGCAGTTAATCTTCCAGATTTGAGTCATAATTTACTTACTTTAGTATGAGGAAAATTTTGGAAAAACGGACTGAAGAACAACGCGCAAAATCCGCTTACACCTGGCTGAGGGTCTCTCCACTCGTAACGCTGGGTACTCTCATCCTGATCGCGGGGTATAACCTCCCCTCCAACCTTTGCGCGAAACTGACCGGCCTATGCCAATACAATATTTTCACTCATTTGGATATCATCGGGGGAATCCTCATCTCTGCGCTTTGGCATCTTAACCTTCTGCGATTTGTGAATGACCCTGAGAGTAAGTTCGTGCGCAGGCATGGCAAGAAGGCGCTCACCTTTGCAGGGATACGAACAGCCATTGCATTGGGCGCCGTGCTCCTGGATTATTTTGCGGGAGTGAACGGTGTTTTTTCCTTCTTCGCTGTCGCCCTGCTCGTTATGCTTTGGGGTGGAAATACAAAGATCGGATTGGAAGAAATCGAAAAAGAGCTGAGATTATTTTCATCCAACACTGCCCCTCAGCCAGTGGAACTCCCAATACCTGAACCTTCAAATTTGGTCATCCTGGAGGAATATGCCATGTCTGAAAATGATCCCCACACTCCCGAAGAAATTCTCAACGAGATTTACCTGAACCTGCAAAGTGATGACGATGTCACCGTCCTGCAAGCCATTTCAACGCTTGCCACGATCAACTTCAGCAGCGAGGCGGTTTGGCGCCGGCTTGAAATACTTTCCGTGCAGAGTGATAACAAGGACATCCGAAAGGATGCCCTTGCGGCCCTTAGCCTGCCTGCTCAGCGGAATGTGCGGAGCCGCCTGAACAAACTTCAACGCAGCGACCGCATGAATCTCCTGCATGAAATTGGCGATTGGGTGAACAGCGGTTTGCTCGCCAGTGAAAATGCAGAAGTGCTTCGCCGCCGATACGATTTCGATTTAGCGCCTCCCCCCGCGCCAACAGTTGCACCCGTCCGAGCGGCAGCCCCCCAACCCGAAGCAAATGTCCCTGCCGAAGGCACGCAAACAGCCCCCCCTTTGAAAAGAAGCGAACCTGAAGGACCGCGTCCAACTCTCTTGCAGACTCTCGTGAGCGAGGCGAGCATCAAAATCTACCTATATCTTGGCGCGTTCTTTGTGATCGCCTCTGCGGCAATCGTTGGCGCGGCAGTTCCTGAACTACGCCTGCCGATTCTGATCGTAAGCACTCTCATTTTTGGCGGACTATCGATTGCGATAAAAAAGAGACTCCCGCAGCCAAGCTTTGCCCTCTTTATTGTTTTCTCCTTCCTCCTGCCGATCACCGCGAATACCATCGAAGAGACCATCGGGCTTTCAGCAAGATTCAGCGCGGGGTATTGGGTGTTTGTTTATTTGGTCATGGCGCTTATTTGGAGCGGCAGCACATGGTTTTATGAATCGCGCCTGTTCAGCATCACCGCGTTTGCTTCGCTCGCACTTGCGTTCGTACGCATGGGCGATGTGTTCAATGCCGAAGCGGAATTCTATACCAGCGCATCCGGCCTTGCCGCTCTTGCGGGGTTGGCAGGTGTATGGCTTTTGAAAAAATGGAAGGATGCAAAATTCGCGCTTCCCCTGTTTCTTTCGGCGCAGTTCCTGCAAGCCGTCGTCCTGGCTGTTTCCATTTCCGCTTTTGGCGTGCATGTCTTTGACCCATCGTACGCATCCCTCTGGCACCTGGGCTCATTTTTCACCTGGGCGCTGGCTTTTGGGTTTTATATTTTCTCAAATTCCTTAAACCCGTTTCTCTTCTTCCCCTGGCTTGCGGCAGGGACTCTCATCCCCATGCCCTGGTTTCTCGCTGCCGCCTTCGATCTGGAAAGCCTCGGCTCAACATTCGTTTTATTTGTTTGGGGAGCGTTGCTTTCTGTAATTAGTGAATTTGCACATCGATTTGAATTGACCCGCAAATACGGCCTGCCTTTCCTGCTTGCGGCCATGCCGACCTTCGCCATCGCGATCATCACTGGCTTCAGCTACAACACAGCCCTCGGCATGGCCGCCGCGTTCGGCATTGCGATTCTTTACGCCGCCCTGCATCTGCTCCGAATCCGCTGGTGGTTGTGGACGCTGGCCTTGCTCAACTTCATCATTGGGTACTTCGCTTTTTTCAATCTCGATTTCATTCAAAAACTTAATATCTTTTTCGGTTATCAACTCCTGCTCATCAGCATTCTCTTCCTGCTGCCGGACCTCTTCCTGAAAAAGGATTTGAAAGTAAACCTGGAATGGCGCCTGCCGCCGCGCATTTATGGCGCGCTGTTTGCGTTTTATACTTCCGCTGCACTTCTTTTCCAAAACGAAAGCAATCACGCTGCCATTTGCTTCGCGATCTACACCCTGTTCTTTGCCGCGTACGCATATCGCTATCACAGAGCCATCTTGGGCTATATTCCCGCCGCGTACCTGCCGCTTGCCATCCTGTTCGCGCTAGACTTTCTAGAATTGGACCTGTGGCTCCCGTCTCTCACCGCTTTGGCGGTTTTGTATTTCGTCGTCGGGATTGCGATTCGCTCAAAAGAAGAATGGGCGATCATGTTCCGCAACTGCGCGTTGACGCTTGGCACGATCATTTCATTCATCGCACTCCTTCTGCTCAAAGAATTTGGCGGGTGGTACGCGCTCGTCATCGGCCTGCTCTTCATCACTGAAATGTATTTCAGCCGCAGCGGTTGGTTCGAGATCGGCGCGCCTGCGCTGTTCAACATCGGCATGTTTCTGATCCTGCGCGACTTCAACGTGGACGAACCCGCTTATCACCTGCTGGCGTACAGCCTCGTCTGGCTCATCGCAGACCTGCTTGCCCATCTCACCTTTGCCAACACACGTCCGCTGGCCTGGATCGTCCGCGGCGTCGGTGCATTGCTGGCAATTACGAATTACGGGTTTCTCTTTGCGGAAAGCGACACGACGATTACAGTAATTGGATTCGGAATTTACACGCTTCTTTTCTTAACGATCAGCCTGCTCTATCGCCAACCGAATCTTTTCTACGCCTTTACATTATCCTTGCCGCTTTTTGTCACCTTCCTCTTCCGTGAATTCGATGTGACAAAATGGATTCATCCTGTCATTATCCTTGCTGTGCTGTATTATGCGGCAGGATATTTCCTGCGAGCGAAGAAGAATGCCCCCGGCTGGGATCTGTCCCTGCTCAACAGCGGGCTGGGGCTGGGAGTCTTCGTCTCGTTGGCCGCACCAGCTCTCGGCGGGTTGGACGCGGCGATTCCCGTCGCCATTGCCGCCACACTATGGGCAGTGGAAGCCTTCGCGAAGAAAAACGCCTGGCTGGCTTTCCCCGCAAACGGGTTATACCTACTGGCGTATTTCATCATCCTCTTTGAGTTGAATGTGAGTGAGCCGCAATTCTTCTCGATGGGCGCGGCACTGCTGGGATTGATCCAGCATTATCTGCTGGTACGGGCGGAGAGCAAGGCGGGGGCTTTCATCATGGGCATGGTTTCGCAATTCGTTTTGCTTGGCACGACCTACATTGAGATGCTGAACAAAAACGATTTGATTTTTACCTACTTCCTTGTCCTTTTCTTCCAGTCGCTGGCAGTGCTGGCGTACGGAATTGTCATTCGTTCGCGCAGTCTCACTTTCTTCCCGATCGGGTTCGTGGTGCTTGGTGTGTTAACGGTAGTGATCAACGCGCTGGAAGGAGCTGCCATTTTCGTCATTGGCTGCACAGGCATTCTCCTGCTGATGTTCGGCGTTCTGGCAGTCCTGCTGCGGGAGAGAATATCGAAATTGAGTGAGAAGATCGGCGAATGGAAAGCATAGCTTCAGAAGGTGGACGGTGGCTTGCTGGCAGAAAATAGAATCTGACTTTCACCACACGGTCCTTACCAACTCCGGCAGAATTTCCCCCGACTTTCCGTGAAAAGCAAAATCCGTTTTTGGGGTGAGCGGCGTGGGCTCGGCATTGATCTCCACCACCACAGATCCCCTATTGCGGGCGGCATGAGCCAGCGCTGCGGCAGGTTGAACCACGCCGGATGTGCCGATCGAAAAGAAGACTTGCGCCTCTCGCGCCGCCTCCACTGCGGATTCCAATTCCCCGCGCGGGAGCGACTCCCCAAACCAGACCACATCCGGGCGCAACAACCCATTGCATTGTTCACACCTCGGCACTGACTCGGAATCATCGCCCCAGCTTTCGGCGAAAGTTCCACAATCGGCACAGCGTACGCGCAAAATATTACCGTGTAATTCAAGCACGTTCTTGCTGCCGGCAAAGCGATGCAGCCCGTCTACATTTTGGGTGATGAGCGTGAATGTGGGAATCTTGTTTTCCATTTCAACCAGGGCATAATGCCCCGCATTGGGGCGCACCCCCTTGATGGCTTCCCGCCGCCAGGCATACCAATCCCAGACGAGTTGAGGGTCGCGGGCAAAGGCTTCGGGTGAGGCCAGGTCTTGGGGCTTGTATTGTGCCCATAGGCCAGTCTGGGCATCTCTAAACGTGCGGAGTCCGCTCTCCTGCGAAACTCCAGCCCCGGTTAAAACAGCGACGCGCTCGGCTTTTTTCAGGAGTTGAATCAACCCGGATGGATAGTCCATTAAGGCGTCGGTGTCCCCGCTGTTGGAGTCGCGGTACATTCGAGCATTTTGAGCTTTTCCCGGAAGATGGCGGTGCGGCCTACTTCGGTCGCATTGGAAGTGGTGGCGACGAATTGATATTCGACCCAGGCAGTGGTATAAAACCCGTCGTTTTTTATTTCATCGGAAAACAGGTCATGGATGTATGTGCCCGCGCCGATCGTATCCATGGGGATGCTCGTCCATTCACTGGGAGTTCCCGATATAAGACCACGAAAGCGGACAAAAAGCAAAACATAAGCCACCTGGTTTTGATCCAGCACCTGCGCGGTTAATTTCACAGACGAGGGCTCGCATTTTCTGCCTTTGTAAAATTCAAAGGCAGATGCTCTCACGGAAACAAATCCCACCATCTGAACTGTAGCGGTCGCGGTAAATGGAGTGATGATCTTAAATACAGGAGTGATGCTGACCGTGGGTGTGGCCGTATTCTCCTGCGTGGGGGTCGGGGATTTCAAACCGACCAACGTGGGCGTATTCGTAAAAGTAAGCGTCGGTGTGACCGGCGTGGCGGTTGGAATCGGCGTGTAAGTATTTGTAGATGTGAATTGCGGGGTCGGCGTTGCATCCAGATTTAACGAGACTCCTCCCAACGAACAAGAGATGGATAAAACAACACCAAGGAGAAGGATAACTGCTTTTTTCATGGGATCACCGGCGTTACAATGGGACAACCTTTTAGGGGCTCATAGCACATGCAGGGTTCCAAGGTGGTCACCTCAGGAAATATCTTCGTACGGCCCACCTCCTCGCCTTCGATATTCGTCGCCACCAACTGCATCCGAACCCAGGATTTTTTATAGTGATTGTGTCCATTGATCTCAGTGGCCTGCAACTCATAGGAGAAGGTCCCATCGTTGTAATTGAACATCACATCGCCCGACGTCCAGGGGGTGTAATCTTCCTTGTCAAATGCTTTTACCTGCACAAAGATCACGACACTAAATACCTCTTCGGGATCAACCACTTTTACAACAACAATTGATTTATTGGGCGTGCATTCCCCCCAAAAGATGCGCGGTTCGGAAACGGTTAAAGAAAGAAAGCCAGGACCCGGTCGCACCGGTGTCGGCGGGATGACCGGGGTGGCTGTATATTCGCCGATGAAGATCGGGATGGGCGCAAACGTGGAAGTGGGAACGTTCGGGTCCCAGGTGGGAATACGGACAATCGTCGGCGAAGGCGTGATGGACGGCGTTATCGAAGGCGTCCAGGTCGGCAAGGGTGTATAGGTCACTAATTCAGTGGCGGTTGGGATGTTCGTGCTGGTGGGCGGAATCAAAAGCGATGAAATGTCGTTCAGCGAACAAGCCTGTAAAAAAACAACCGCCGCCATGATGAGATGGAACCTGCGCATATTTTGCCTCATGAAGCTATGATACTATGGAATCACTTGCCTGATTTTACAACAGGTTCCGCCTCCTCCTTAACCGACAACTGAATCGCAATAAAGAAAAATGACCTGCGCCTCGGCAGCACAGGTCATTCGTTTTACGCCGAAGCCCCCGAATAACTCCGCAAGCCGAACTTCCAGAATGCCCGCGCCACAGTGAAAAGCAATATGGTCAGCGCAAGCGCACCCAGCCAGGTTTGAAGCGTGAGGCGGCCTGTCAACGCCTGGGCAGGGACAGTGACTGCGAACGCCACCGGCACAAGAAAGGTCAGGCCGTAGCGCAGCCAGTTTGGGTAGATGTCCACAGGCCAGCGGCCAGCCGCATAAAGGCCTTCGAAGAGGTTTGCAATCTCATGCACGCGCACGAACCAAAACGCGGTGGAGGTGATGACCAGCCAGAAACAGTAGATCATCACCGCGCCCATCACAATGGCGGAGAAAAAACCAAGCACAGACCAAAGGCTGATGAACCGGTTCATTTGAGAAAGAGCAACGCCCATTACGATCATGCCTGTGAGCACATCCACAACCTGCCAAAAACGGAACTCGCGTACGCTCACCAGCAATTGCGAATCAGCGGGTTTGGTGAGGGCGAAGTCCAGGTTGCCTTCGCGAATTTCTTCCATGAGTCGTTCCATGTTGGGTTGAATGGCGGAACGTATCACACCGCCCATCATGATGAAAACACCCATCACCGCCAGTAATTCGGATTTATTCCAGCCACCCAATTCGTTTGTTTGGCTAAAGACAAGATTCAGGCCGATCAGCCCGGTGGCGAGCGCAATGAAGGTTTGCAGAATTTGAATGTAAAAATTGGCACGGTACTGAAACTCGTTCAGCACACCGATGCGCAAATAATTTATTGCAAGGCGAAGTCCACGCATCTTAACCTCCCACCGCTGAAAACCTGCGGATGGCAACCTTCCAGATCAGGCTGACCGAAACCGCGCCGAATATTATCCATGCGAGCTGCATACCCAGGCCGGCGAGCAATTCGTTTGTGGACATATCCCCCACCAGCGCCTCGATTGGAAAACCGAACGCCCAGCGGAACGGAAAAAACCATGCCAGTCTCTGCACCCAATCCGGCATGAGCGAAAGCGGAACCAGCCGTCCCGAAAGAATCAGCTCGGCGGCAAAATACAACTCGAAGAGCGCACTGACGCGGGTCGTCCAAAATGTGACCATGCCCAGCAGGGACAAGGTCATCGTGCGGATGAGGTATGCCATCCAAATCGCAAAGAAGAATACAACGCCTTCGAGCAAGGTCGGATTCAATTCGGGCTTGAAGATGAGCGAAAGTACAAAAGCGAGGGGCAGCCATAAAATGATCACAACGATTTTCCAGCCCGCGAAATAGGCCACATCGCCGTGCAGGGGATGGATGGGTCGCAGCAGGCTCATCGAAAGCTGTCCCTGACGGATGCGCCACTCCCAGCCATAGGGGGTGAACACGATATTCATATTGCGGACAAGAGTCCACACAATGTAATACGCGGCAAACGCACCGGGCGTGTATCCGCCCACCATGCCGCCCTGTTGCACCGCCACCGCCGACCACACCACCATGTAGATGACAGGCTCGGCGATCATGCCGATCATGTAAAAATAATTGGCGATGGGATACTGCCATTGCTCCAGCACGGACAGCTTCATCATTGCGCGGTAAAACTCGAAGTATCGCTTCATTCCACCGCCTCCCTGCTCACCGCAAAAACAGATTCGATCACATCTTCAATCGGCGCCGCCTCGACGGTTAGATCTTCGACAGACAAGTCGTTCAACAGGCGGGATGTCACTGCCGATGTCTTTTCCTTCGGGACACGCAGCGTCACGCGCGCGCCGTCCACGGATACCACGTCCCCGTACTGACTCAAGTCTGCGGCATGGTTATCCAGCGTGAAACCCACCGTTTTGAAGGCGGAGAACTTTTCCACAAGCGCGGAAAGGTCGCCGTCAAACAAGAGTTTTCCGTGGTGAATGACAACGACACGTTTGCACAAGGCTTCCACATCCGCCATGTAGTGACTCGTGAGCAGCACGGTAGCGTCATAGCGTTTGTTGTACTCCGCTATAAATGAACGGATGCGTTTCTGCATGGTCACGTCTAGGCCGAGGGTGGGCTCATCGAGGAAGAGAATTCTGGGTTTATGCAGCAGCGCGCCGATAATCTCCATTTTCATGCGTTCGCCAAGGGAAAGGTTACGGACCGGTTTTTGAACCAGGTCACTCACTTCCAGCAATTCAATGAATTCATCCCGCGTGCGTTTGAAATCATCGATGGGCAGGCTGTAGATGGCGCGCTGTAAGTCGAAGGAATCCAGCGCGGGCAGATCCCATGAAAGCTGGTTGCGGTTGCCCATCACCAACGTGATCTGACGCAGATAGTCATGCGAACGTTTGGCGGGCTCGAACCCCAACACGGAAGTGCTGCCCGAAGTCGGGTGCAAAAGTCCGCTGAGCATTTTGAGGGTGGTGGTCTTCCCCGCGCCGTTCGGCCCCAAAAAGCCGACTACTTCACCGGGCTGAATGTCGAAGGAAATTTCATCCACCGCTTTTACCAGCTTGTAGCGGCGTTTGATCAATCCCATGGCGGCGGCTTTCAATCCTGCCTCCCGCTCCGGGACCTGGTAGTGTTTTGCCAGTTTCGAGATCGAAATGACAGAATGCATGTGTTTCTCCATAAAATTAAAAGTTGAGACCCAAAAGTTTTTTCGCGGATATATCCTGCCTGGGGAAAACCTTTCGGGTCGTTGGGGTAATAAAAAACCGCAGGGCAAGAGCGCACCTGCGGCAGCGGTTCACGGATAATAAATCTAACCGACCGGCCGGCTGGGAGGTACGCAAATGAATCGATTGTTGTCAACGGCATTCGTCATGTGAGCTACCTCCTTTCCGATTAGAATTAGGAGAAGTTTATCATATTCAAAAATGACATGCAAGCATTTGAGGAAGCATGAAAAAACTGGAACTCGAAGATGAATTGGAGCGAACGTACGAGCGCTTCGTTATGCTTGTGGAATCCATCCCAGAATCCGATTATGCGCTTCCAACCGATACCCCAGGCTGGAAAGTGGGCGATCTCCTTTTTCACATCACGCTGGGTCCGCGGGCGTTGGCGTTGGAGATTTGGATGATTCTGCATGCGCGGGGATTGTTTCAGTTTGGTATGCAGCATTTCCCCTCGCGGATGTTCAACCGGGTCAATGCGCTGTTTGGGCGGCAGGGAAAACGAGTCAGCCGTCAGGGATTGCTCATGGCATACGGGAATGCTCATGCAGTTATCAGGTCGAGACTGAGGCGGACCCGGGAGGAGGATCTCACCCGGTCGGTTGTATATCCCGCTGAATTTGTCGCCGATTTGGCTGGAGAAGTGACCGTGGAACGTCTTTTTCGGTATGTAAAAGGGCATTTTGAGGCGCACGCAGGACAGCTGGGGCGTGCTTCGGAAAATCACCCCCGCAATAACATCTGATGGTATAATTTCCGCCCGTGACTGGTCCTGCCCAACGGTATACGCTGTGGGCATGGAGACCTGCAAAATTTTTATAGAAAGGAAGCATACGTCATGCCTTTACAAAAGGAAGTCAAGACGAAGGCGATCGAAAGTTTTCATCGCCACGAGAAGGATACCGGTTCGCCCGAAGTGCAAATCGCCATCCTGACCAACCGCATTACCCAGCTCACTGAGCATTTGCGGAACAACAAGCAGGATCAATCCTGCCGTCGTGGTTTGCTCAAAATGGTAGGTTCCCGCCGCCGTTTGCTCATGTACTTGCGCCAAAGCAATTACAAAAGCTACCTGAGCGTTACCGAGCGCTTGAATCTGCGCCGCAAGTAGTACGTCCGTGTTAGACCCTAAAGGTCTTGGAGACCTTTAGGGTCTTTGTTAAAACCCGCAGTCAGGAATTGAATAGCGCGAACAACCTTGTTGTTCCCACTCTTCAGTCCCTGACCCAGAGGCGGGCATGTCATGGAGCATAGAAGTTTGCTCCTTCGAAAGCAAGCTTTTGCGCTCCAAAAATAGGAGACAAAATGAATTACGAAGGTAAAAAGTATTCGACCGTTGTGGGCAACAAAACGGTCACCATTGAAACCGGCCGCCTGGCCGGCCAGGCCGGCGGCGCCTTGACGCTCGGCATCGAGGATGCCATCGTGTTTGCATCCGCCACCATGGGCGGCGTGCGCGAAGGCATTGATTTCTTCCCTCTTTCCGTCGATTACGAAGAGAGGTTGTACGCAGGCGGAAAGATCCCCGGCTCGTTCTTCCGGCGCGAAGGCCGCGCTTCCACAGAATCAATTCTCACAGCACGTCTCACCGACCGACCGCTGCGCCCGCTCTTTCAGGACGGAATGCGCAACGAAGTGCAGGTCATCATGTATTCGTTCTCGTCTGACGGCATCAACCCGTTGGACATTCTCGCGATCAACGCGGCATCCACCGCGATCATGATCTCGGACATTCCCTGGGGCGGACCGGTCGGCGCGGTACGGATTGGCCGGGTGAACGGCGAGTTCGTGGTCAACCCGACCTTTGCAGAGATCGAAGCTTCCGACCTCGATTTGAGGCTGGCAGGCACAAAAGATGCCATCCTTATGGTGGAATGCGGCGCGAACGAAATCCCCGAAGACGTAATGGCCCAAGCGCTTGACCTCGGCCATCAATCCATTCAACCGCTTGTTGATCTTCAACTTAAGATCGCCGCTGAAATCGGCAAGCCAAAACGCGAGGTCAAACTTTTTGTCCCCACCGACGAAGTGAAAAAGAAAGTCTTCGACCGCGTCAGCGGACCGATGAACCAACTGCTCGACCAGCCGCTTTCCAAAGTGGAATTTTATTCCGGCATGACCAAGATCAAGGAAGAAGCTGAAGCCGAGCTTTGCACAGTCCCTGAAGGCGCAGACGCATCCGCCTACCTGACAGTTGCTTCCTTCCGAGAAGCATTTGAACTCGCCGAACAGAATATCGTCCGTGAACGAATTTTGAGCATGGGCAAGCGACCCGATGGCCGCACCCCGACTGAAATCCGACCGATCTGGTGTGACGTAGGCATCTCGCCCCGAGCCCACGGAACCGGTCTCTTCACGCGCGGCGAAACACAAATTTTATCTTTTGCGACTCTGGCCACATTAGGCGAGGCGCAGGAGCTGGACAACCTTTCCCCGGTCAAGACCAAACGTTACATGCACCACTATAACTTCCCGCCGTTTTCCACAGGCGAGGTCAAAATGCTTCGTGGACAGAGCAGGCGCGAGGTTGGGCATGGGGCGCTGGCAGAGCGCGCATTGGAACCGGTCATCCCGGCATCAGAATCATTCCCGTATGCGATCCGCGTGGTATCCGAAGCGTTGTCATCCAACGGTTCCACATCCATGGGTTCGGTCTGCGGATCGACCCTGGCGTTGATGGATGCGGGCGTGCCGATCAAGGCGCCTGTCTCCGGCGTGGCAATGGGACTCATCACTGATGCGACTGGCCGTTATCAAATTTTGACTGACATTCAGGGAACCGAAGACCACCTCGGCGACATGGATTTCAAGGTGGCTGGAACTGCGGCAGGCATCACCGCTTTGCAGATGGACATTAAGATCTCCGGCTTGAGCGCGCAAATGATGAAGGAAGCCCTCACCCAGGCGTACACGGCACGCATGTCCATTATGGAAAAGATGCTGGCCGCATTGGCCGAGCCGCGCACAGAGTTGAAGCCTCACGCTCCCCGCATCATCATTGTGAAGATTCCCATCGACAAAATCGGCGCATTGATCGGGCCCGGCGGCAAGAACATCCGCGCCTTGCAGGAAGAGACCGGAGTCAAGATCGACATCGAAGAGGACGGCACAGTTTACATTGCCTCTGTCGATGGTGCCGGCGCGCAGATCGCCAGGGAACGCATCGAAGGGTTGAGCGAAAGCGCGGTGATCGGCAATATTTATACCGGTAAAGTGGTCCGCATCGAAGCCTTTGGCGCATTCGTAAACATCATGCCTGGCATCGATGGCCTCGTTCATATTTCCCAGTTAGCCAGCGAACGTGTGAACTCCGTTGAAGACGTGTGCGTACTCGGCGACGAACTGACCGTGATGGTCACGGACATCGACCCGCAGGGCAAGATCCGCCTGTCACGTCAGGCCGTGCTCGAAGGCTGGTCTGCTGAAGAAGCCCGTGAGAAAGACAAAGGCGGACGCAGTGGCGGCGGTGGACGCGGCGGAGATCGCGGCGGACGCAATGGTGACCGCGGCGGACGCGGCGGCAATGGTGGCGATCGCGGACGCAGCGGCGGCGGGGATCGCAATCGAAGATAGGCAAATAAACACATAGATAAAAAGCGGACGGAGATTTCCTTCGTCCGCTTTTTTGCAGGATATTTTCGGGGCATTTTCACGAAGGATTGGATTCTCCCGCGCCAGAAGTTGACTAGCTCAATTTAACAGCCCCACTTAATCAACAAAACTGCAACGATAAAGGCTGGTTTCATAAGTATAATAATTTCAGGAATCTCAACAAATAACCGGGTATTTTATACAACCAACCGCCGCGGGAACAAAAAGTGTTAAATTCATGAAATGGATCAAGACATCCTGGAATGCACTCATCCTTCCTCACCCGAGGATCAGGGATGATGAGATTCGAATCAGCTCCCGCCTGCTTTCGATTCTGCTTGTGCTCTTATTACCCACAGCATGTGTGTTTTTGGCCGCATTATCGATTGGGTTTGGCCCAACCGACCAAACGTTAAGCCCCGATTTCTTGATCTTCGGTACGTTGATGGTGATCATGGCGGGGATTTATTGGGTGAACCGCATGGGATACTTCGATGCGGCGATCATGGTGACTCTATTCATTGGCGGGCTGGCAATTCTCCTTGAAGCCGTGATCGACCGGGACATGGGAGACCTGGCCTTCCTCGTTCTTCCGATGATCATTGCCAGCCTCTTTTTATCCATCAGGCGCATGGTACTACTCAGTATGTTCTACCTCGGGGGGACTGTTTTATTGCCCTTCGTTTTCCCCGAGATCTACACCGAAACGATCATTAAATTCGCCCTGCCCATGCTGGTCCTGGGGATCGTTCTGACCATTATTTCCCGCCTGCATCGGGATTATCTCGAAGCCGTCCGAAACGATAAGATCGTTGCGAGCGAACTGCGCTATTCCCTCTCCGCAGACGCGGTGAACGACGGACTCTGGGATTGGGACCATGTAAATAACCGGGTCTATTATTCCTCGCGCTGGAAGGAAATGATCGGCTATAAACCGGATGAAATCACCGACGCGCTGGAAGAGTGGTTATCGCGCATACACCCAGACGATAAAGAGGATATCAGCCGCCATTTAAACCAACCTGGCGCAGCGAGCCTTGAAGAGCCTTTCGAAATGGAATATCGGTTCAGGCATAAGAACGGAACATACATCTGGGTGCTCACCCGCGGACGGTCAAATTACGATGCCCACGGAACACTCCTGCGCACCATCGGTTCCCACACCGACATCACCACCCGAAAGGAGGCGGAGGAGAAGCTTTCCTTCGACGCGCTGCACGATCATCTGACCGGTTTATCGAACCGCGCGTTATTCAACGAGAAACTCAACCAGGTCATAAAACTCGCCAAAAAAGACAGTTCGCTTCTCTATGCCGTGCTCTTTCTGGACCTGGACGATTTCAAGGATATCAACGACAGTATGGGGCACGAGGCCGGGGATGAGGTCTTGAAACATTTTTCCTTGCGTATCCTTTCCGTATTGTTCGAGGTGGATACCCTGGCGCGACTCGGCGGCGATGAGTTCGTCATCCTGCTGGAATCATTGGATTCACCGCAGCGCCCGCTCGAAGTCGTTCAACGCATCCAGGAGACCTTGAACAAGCCCTTCTTCATCCACGACAGCAATATCTATCTCACGGTGAGCACCGGGGTTGTGATCGGCGCGCAGGAATATTCATCCTCCGATGAGATCATGCGCGATGCGGATATCGCCATGTATCATGCGAAAAGCCTGGGCAAGAACACCTTCGAAATCTTCAACATCAACATGCGCGAGCAAATCCTGAACCGATTGAACCTCGAGCGGGAACTGAGGCAGGCGATCCAAAACAAGGAATTCCTAGTCGAGTACCAGCCGATCACCGACCTCAACACGACAAAATTACTGGGGTTCGAAGCCCTGGTGCGCTGGAATCACCCAAGGCGGGGGTTGATTCTGCCCGGCGAGTTCATCCCCATTGCAGAGCAGACTGGTTTAATCCTCCCGATCGGGGAATGGGTGTTCGAAACGGCCTGCCGGCAGATGAAGGCATGGGAGGAGAAATATCCTTCCACAAAGGCCCTGACGATCAGCATCAATGTTTCGGGCAAGCAATTAAACCATGCCCGATTTTACAAAACCGTGGCCGAATTGCTGGAAGATGTGAAGCTTGAACCCCGGCGGGTGAACCTGGAGATCACCGAAACCTCCATCTTGGAGGATAACCCCGAGACCCACAACTCGCTTATGGAACTCGCCAAACTTGGGTTAAACCTTCAATTGGATGATTTCGGCACCGGGCAGTCGTCGCTTAGCCATCTTCAAAAGTACCCCTTATCCGAAATAAAAATCGACCGCTCGTTCGTTGCCCTAATCGATAAGAAGCGCGAGTATGGGCTGGTGAACGGAATCATTCAACTGGCCAGGGCGTTGGAACTCAAAACGATAGCCGAGGGCATCGAGTCTAAAAAACAGGAGGAGACGCTCAAATCGCTGAACTGCGACAGCGGGCAGGGGTTTGGCATCCACACGCCGGTATCCGCAGACCGCATCGACAGCCTTTTGCGGGAACAGGACGGCAAGCACGACCTCTTCCTGCCCGTCAATAATTATTCAATTTAACTTTCGAGGCGGAGACATGAGCATGAACGGCCGCCGCCTTTCATGTTAAACTTCCCCCTCTATGGGACTCATCCACAAGATCAAGTACCTGTACAACCAATATCCGCGCCAGTACTGGCTGATGATCGCGGGCATTGTCATCAGCACGGCAGGCGGGAGCATGATCTGGCCTTTCCTGTTGATCTATGCCAGCGGAAAATTGAACCTGCCGCTCAGCACAGTGGCCACCCTGATTTCGATCAACGCGGGGACGGGGTTGTTCGCTTCGTTTTTGGCAGGCAGCCTGGCGGATCAGGTCGGGCGCAAAGCCGTGATGGTCTTCAGCCTGGCGGTAAATGGGGTGGCTTATTTCTTTTTATTTCAAGCGGAGACGTATGCGCATTTTGTGATCTTGATGCTGTTGATCGGATTCTCCAACCCGATGTACCAGGTGGGAGCGGATGCCATGCTGGCGGATATGATTCCGCCCGAGCAGCGCACCGATGCCTACGCCATCAACCGCATCGCCAACAATGCCGCCTTCGGAGTCGGGCCGGCAGTGGGAGGTTTTCTGGCTTCCACATCGTATCACCTGGCCTTTTATGGGGCGTCTGCGGGGTTCGTCATTTACAGCCTCCTGTTATTCTTCCTTGCGCGCGAGACCCTCGACAAAACCGCGGGCGGAATAAAAAATAATTCGTCGATTGGGCAGGCCGGGGCGGAGGCGGAGGCGGACCGTCTGGGAGGCTATGGCCGTGTCTTTCAGGATAGCAGTTACATGGCTTTTGTCGGGCTGGTCGGCATCGGGTTGATGGCGCCCACGTTGTTGTGGATCCTCATGCCCGTTTACGCCAAAACAAATTTCGGTTTGCCCGAGGCGCAATATGGCTGGATTCCCACCACCAATGCCATGATGTGCGTGTTCCTCCAATATTCAGTGACGCAGGTGACGAGAAAATACAACACCCTGCCGGTGGCCGCGGCGGGCATGCTCATTTATGCCGTCGGTGCGGGCAGTGTGGCGCTGATGAACGGCTTCTGGGGGTTCTGGCTGAGCATGGTCATCCTGACCTTCGGCGAACTCGCCCTTGTTCCCACGGCGAGCAAATATGTGGCCGATTGCGCCCCGGCGGACCTGCGCGGCCGTTACATGAGCGTGTATTGGTTCGGGTGGGGCGTGGCGCGCACGCTGTCGCCGCTGATCGGCGGTTTCCTGAACGATAATCTCTTCCCGCGGGCGATCTGGATCGGAGGCCTGTTGATCGGCCTTGCCAGCGCCTTGGGGCTTTTTCTGCTAAATAGATTTTACAAACCGCAGGCGGCGCTTCCCGCTTTAACCGAATCCTGATTCTGCTTCGATGAGCATTCACTAAAAATTATCGACTCTATTCCTCGAAAGGTATTCCCGCCATGCAGCAATCGATCCATTCCGTGGCATTTCTCGTCCGCGAATATGATGAAGCGATCGCATACTTCACGAAGAAGCTGTCATTCGAACTGGCAGAGGATACGGACCTCGGCGGGGGCAAACGCTGGGTGCTGGTGAGGCCGAAAGCGGAAAATGGAACCGCCCTGCTGCTTGCCAAAGCGGCCACACCCGAACAGGATAAAGCCGTTGGGAATCAGGCGGGCGGACGGGTGTTTCTCCTCTTGCACACAGACGATTTCTGGCGGGATTACAATGAAATGCGCTCACGCGGGGTGGAGTTTTTGGAGGAGCCGAGGAGCGAGGAATATGGGACAGTGGCGGTTTTTCGGGACCTGTATGGGAACAAGTGGGATCTGCTGGAGAGAAGGTAGTGACTGGCGGAGTGCAAAAGCAATATGGCAAATTTTGGGTTTGCAGGGCAGAAGATGGCTTGGCACATTGTGATTCCTCTCCCGCGTATGCTAAAATTGAAAAATATCATGTTCGATTCATTTTTGACCGCCCAACGGCTTAATTGAATTAGGCATTCCCCTACGGGGACGATGTAGTTGGAATTGACCGTCTAAACACTAATTGGGTGGCAGTCAAAGGAGGTATTGATGCTAGAGGTATTGATGCTAAAGGATATAATAGTTGGCACTATCGCAGCACTAGTTTTAGCTATAGTGGGTACAGCTTTCAGATATAGAAATTATCTTAAAATCGCCATAAATTGTTTCACTTTTTCTCGAAACAAGAAGATTCGTGTGTCTATGGCGTCAATATTAAGTATAAGGCGAGAAAACTTCTTTATTTTGGTAAGGAATCATCATCGTCCTCAAACATTTGGTCCTATTGGTGGAGTTTACAAATATTATCCTTCTGCTATTGAGCATTTAGACAAATGCGGATTTCAACCGCAAATTCGAGATCAAGATATGCAGAATGATCTCCGCGGTTTTTTGCTTGGGAAAAATCTACCTTCTTTTTTGGAGTGGTTTTTTTCTGGCAAAAATCGTGAAATAGAGTCGTTGTCCAGGGAAATAAAGGAAGAACTTCAAGAAATTCAATTAAGCATAAAACCTGACAGCATCTCTGATCTACAATATGACCTAAATAAAACAATAATTGAAGGATTAAGTGAAGTGCAGGGTATGGATTACCTCCAATTTCGATATTTTGGAGTATATAGTTTGTGCGCTGGGAATTCTAAATGTGACCGCCTAACCGAAAGACTCTTTGATGAGGTTGGGAAAAACCCAAATATTATAGCGGTGACAGCAGATGAAATCATTAAAAGAATATCGCGTTCTGGTGAGATAATAGGTGGACAAGCAGGGTATTTGATAGGAGATACAATAATTTGGCAACCTACACCTCACTATCCCGAGCATTTATAACTGCCTAAAGCGCCACCCAACAAAGCGCCCTGGACGAACGCCAGTATAATGCAGACACGAAGTGTGTCGAAGTGCCCGCCCACACGCAGGTATCTCCTTCGGGGACGATGTCCCACTCCGCTTCGCTGCGGGGATGATATCGCAAACCGTTAGGTGGTTGGGTCAGGAAGGCGTAAAGTATTTCTTTTATAATGCTGGGAAAATATAGCAAGTCGTAAAAGGACTTTTTTCATGGCGACAACGTTCGATAAGGCAAAAAAGAATAAAGCGGACGAATTTTATACGCAACTGCCAGATATAGAGGCAGAAATGCGCCATTATCAAGAACAGTTTCGCGGCAAGGTCATTTTCTGTAACTGCGACGACCCGTATGAGAGCAATTTCTTCAAATACTTTGCGATGAATTTCAATTTTTTAGGTCTCAAAAAATTGATTGCAACCTGTTATTCCGAATCCCCTGTTGCCACGAAGCAATTGTCATTGTTTGATGTAAAGGATTTGGCTGTAAAAAGCGCCGATGCCAAGCATCCGTATAAAATTGAAATTACCGAAGTCAAGGATGAAAACGCTGATGGCGCAGTTGACCTGGCAGACGTTGAGTATCTACTCAAAAACGGGAAAAACGCTTTAACGTTGCTGAATGAAGGCGGTGATTTTCGCTCGACTGAATGTATCGAATTGCTAAAAGAAGCCGACATTGTGGTAACGAATCCTCCCTTTTCGCTGTTCCGTGAATATGTTGCACAGTTAGTGGAATATGACAAGAAATTTATCATTATCGGAAATGTAAATGCTATAACATATATGGATGTATTCAAAAGACCTCTTGCAAAAGTCAAATTGAGTTGAGTTCGAGGTTGTAAATAGCAGCGATCAGGTTGAAGCGCAAAGCAAACCTCTTTCTACGATTACGATACCTCTCGCTCAAAATACGAAACACTTTCAACTTACGGAA
>JACZJC010000062.1 GCA_014860745.1 Anaerolineales bacterium | reverse complement strand
CCGCTGCATAGGAATCGATATTGAAATCCCTGATCAAGGTATTAACCCAGAACGCGAGTCGCTGCCCCAGGCTGACACGATCACAATTTGCCCGTCAATGTTCCGAGGCGGTCGATGTAGCTTTCCAATACTTCGAAGGCGTCCTCGATTGGTTTTGTACTGGTCATGTCGATGTCTGCGATTTTGTAGACTTCCATCGGCGATTTGGACGAACCCGCTTTGAGGAAGTTGATGTGATCCTGCGCGGCGTTGGGCGTGCCTTCCAAAACCCGTTTGGCGATGGCATTCGCGGCGGAAATGCCGATCGCATACTGGAACGAGTAATAGTCGATATAAAGATGCGTGGTGAATGTGCCCCAGGTGATGCCGACCCGTTCGCGATCCAAATTCATTTCGCCGCCGAAACCTTCGCTGAACAGGTCCGCCATTAATTCGATCATCGAGTCGGCGGTGAGGGGCTGTCCCTTTTCGATGCGCTGGTGCGTTTCGAGCTCGAAGCGGGCGAGGGTAGGCATGATGAAGAAATAGCGGTGGAAGTTATCCATGGCTTCTTCGAGCAGGGCGGTCTGAAAACACCTGTCCGGGTTGGCTTTCAGCAGATGGGCGCGCGTCATGGCCTGATTGAAGTTCGAGGCGGTTTCCGAAATAATGGATGGATATGTGTAATAGATCATGGGCTGCGAACGGCTGGCATAATACGCGTGCATGGAATGTCCCAGCTCATGAGAAAGGGTGCTCATGCTGCCGATGTCGTCGGTGTAGCTCATCAAAATAAAGGGATGGGTATCGCTCGGAACGCGCGTCGAAAATGCGCCCTGGCGTTTCCCTGCGTTGGGAGACCAGTCCACCCAGCGATCCTGCAAACAACCCTTTCGCATTGCATTGACATATTCCGCGCCCATCGGCTCGAGCCCTTCACAGATCCACTCCACGGCTTTTTCAAACGGAACTTTATGCTTTCTTGTTGTGAGCGGAGCCCACACGTCGTATGGATGTAAGGTCCTGACACCCAGAGCTTTGCGTCTTATTTTCCAATATTTGTGCCAAAGCGGCAGGTTCTTCTTGAAAATGGCGAGCAGGTTGTGGAACATTTCCACGGGAACGTCGCCGTTGAACAAGGTGGCTTCGAGCGAGGAGTTGAAGTTCCGCACTTTCATGTTGAAAACATTTTGTTTGATGGAGGTGGCGAGGTTGTTCGCAAGCGTATTCTTGTGTTCAAGATATTGATCGTTGTAGTTTTCCCACGCGGTCTGGCGCGCCTTGCGATCGGACCCGTTGAGGATGGCATCGAAGGTGCTTTGGGTCAATTCCACTTTACTGCCTTTGCTGTCCCGCGCAGATTTGAATTTGAAATCCGCATTGGCCAGCATATTCGTGGTATTGCGCGTGCTGTTGAACGGGTCGCGCAGCATGCCCAGCAGTTCCTCCACCTCGGCATTGCGGACATGCGCCTGCTTGCGGAAGAGGTCGTTCAAGTAATGCTCATACAGGCTCATGCGCGGCTCATCCTTAATCCATTGACGCAGCTTCTCTTCACCAATGGATAACAATTCGGGATCTACGAAAGAGGTAGCTGCAGCCACCTGAGCCAGCGCCGACATGGCTTTTCCATTCATTGCCGCGCCTTGCTGGTTGCCTGTGTCCACCGCGCTGGACATGGTGGCATACACCTGCACTTTGGCGACCCGCTGTGAAATCCCATCCACAATGTTCATGGCTTTGAAGAATGTGTCGGGGCCATCCCCGAGACGCCCCTGGAAGTTCTTGATGGTTGCGAGACTCTCGACCAGGCTGTTCACTTCGACGTCAAATTCTTCGGGAGATGCAAATACGCTTTCGTTATTCCAGGTTTGACTCTTTTTCACTTTGGAGCGGAGCAGGGGAGTGGTCATGGGAACCTTCCTTTGAGTGAGATTTACGAACTAATTATAAAACCTTTCCATGATCGCACTCGCGTGGCTGATATGGCAAATAAAAGAACCCCGGGTGTGTGCCAATTCATCGGCAAACATCCCGGAGTTCCATTTATAAAACTTTGATTAACGGGCTTAAGCAATCTTCATGGGCGGAGGTTATTGTTTGGTGACCGTGGTGTTCGCCGATTGTGAGGGCGGCGCCCCGCCACCGGAAGCAATCGCCAGGTTCGTCACGGAAGCGACGTTCATGTCGGCTTGTGAAATTGTATAAGTGGAAGTGCAGGATACTGTCGCATTCGGGGTGAGGATGGTATCAGCATTACCGCAGTTGAAAGAGGTGGGGCCGATCAACATATCGCTAATGGTAAATTGAGCAGGCCCCAGCGTGGTTGTGCCGCTGTTTTTTATCAAATAGGTGAAGGTGATTTTTTGCCCGGCCTGGTTATACGTTACCGGATTGGCTGTGATCGACAAGGTCAGCAATTTGACCACCTTGTTTACGGTAGCGAATGCCGGTGCGGACGGCCCTGCACCGCCGCCTGAGGCGGTTGCGTTATTGGCAATACTGGCAGCATTCATATCCGATGCAGTGGTCGTGTAAATGGCGGAGCAGGTCGCGGTTGCATTTGGGGCAAGCGTTGTATTTGCAACGCCGCAATTGAATGGAGTTGATCCGATCAAGCCGTCGCTCACGGTAAACTGGGCAGGACCCAGGTTTGTAGTTCCGCTATTTTTTATGACATACGTAAATGTGATCTGCTGCCCGGCCTGCTCATACCCGGTCGGGTTGGCGGAAGTGGTCAACGTCAGCGTTTGGGCATTCTTGGTCACCGTGGTGTTGACGGCTTGAGATGTCCCCGCACCTCCACCCGAAGCGGAGGCGACGCTGGTAATTGAATTCGCATTCAAATCAGCGCTTGCAATCGTGTAGATGGCGGAACAGGTTGTGGTTGTGTTTGGAGCAAGAGAGGTGTTTGCCACGCCGCAATTAAAGGGCTGGTTGGCGATCAAATTGTCAGTCACTTTGAATTGGTCCGGGCCAAGCGTGGTGTTGCCGGTATTTTTGATCACATATGTAAAAGTGATCTGCTGCCCGGTTTGCCCATAACTGACTGGGTTTGCCGAAGCGGTGATCGAAAGAACCTTGTTGCCTGAGGGTGTTGTGGCGGTACTGCCGGCAGAATTCCGCGGCACAATAACATCGCTCCCCACGGTCAATGAATTTGATTTGACCATTTGCAGGATGTTCGGGTCCGCATTGTAAAGTAGGGCAATGGAATTCCAGGTATCCCCGGCTGCCACCTTGTGAGTCACGACACATGGGGGGCCGTAGATCTTCCCATTGCTCCCAATATTCGGCACAGTCAGGACCATGTCGCGTTTGATCTGGCTGGGGTTGGCCAGTTGTGGATTTGCCTGAATCATCTTGTTGGGATCGGCGCCATAACAACGCGCGATCTGCCAAAGCCATTCTCCGTTGATGACGGTGTGGGTGATGGTAGTGCCCGCTGTTAAGTTTGCAGAATTGGATGAAGAACCCGCCCCTTTATTGACCGTGGTGCTGGCCGGTTGCGAAGAGCTGGCTCCGCCGCCCGAAGCAGATGCCAGGTTCGCGATAGAGGCGGCATTCATATCCTCTTGCGTGATCGTGTATGGAGCTGTACAAGATACAATCTCGTTTGGGGCGAGCGATATATTCGCATTGCCGCAGGTGAAAGGCGTGCTGCCGATCAGATTATCGGTTACCGTGAATTGAGTGGGACCAAGAGCCGTACTGCCGCCATTTCTGAGCGTATAGGTGAAGATGATCTGCTGGCCTGCCTGGCTGTAGGATGTGGGGCTGGCGGTAGCGGTTATGGTGAGAACCTTTGGCTGCCCTACGTTCACAGTTGCGCTGGTCTGGTTTGAGTTGATCCCATTTATTGTGGCGGTAGCCAGGTTCGTAACAGAGCCTTTATCGAGATCGGCTTGTGTGATGGGATAATCTGCCGTGCAATTGATGACCTCGTCGGGATCGAGGGAATCGTTCTGGTTGCCGATGGTGGTGATGGCCGGGCAGATTGCGCCCGGAATGCTCACGACACCGGGCGCACCTGCAGAGCCGGTATTCTTGAGTGTATAGTTGAATTTAATCACCTGGTTCACAGTAGTGTACTGAATGGAGGTGTCCACTTGAACTGTGAGTTCCAGCTGGATGGCCGACGGGGTTGCCTGCAGCAACGCGAGTGCAACATCGGTATCCGTGGGCTCGGAGGTCGATCCGATGCCGCACGATGCCGTCAACAGCATGACGATGACCGAAATACTTAAAGCGCGAATTAACTTGCTCATGTCCAGCTCCTCCAGGAATCCTCATCAACCCGTATTCCGAATCGAATGTTCCGGGTACTCAATCTGTATGATCCATATCCCAGCCGGCAATTTCCAGGCTCCAACAACCGGGGACCTCGTTTCCTCATGGAAGATCGACTAATGTGATGCCTTGAGGTCTGCTTCCCTTTGACGCTCATTTTATGAGGAATAGAATTTTAGCCGGCTAATTCAATATCATAATACCGATAAAAGCATCTTGCGCTGTTCGTAATATTGATCTACCGTAATGGTCCCTTTTTCTGCTTTTGCTTTGAGCTCATTAAGCGGACTGATGGCTTTGGGGTGTTTGTTTAAAAGAGAGGTGGGAACAGGCGGAATTAATAGAATTTCACCCGCTTTGACGGCCCCCTGGATCATGACCGTATTCTTGGCGGCGGGGTCCCACTTAAACTTGATCTCCGCGGCGAATTTTTCGTCATGCAATTGGTCCCTGGCGATCTGCTTCAAGGTCTCACTGGCTTTCACTTTGTATTCTGTATAAAAAATTCTGGCGACATTATGTGAGATGAGAGTCATGATAAAGTTCTCCTTTCGCCTCTAACCCCGGCCGCCCGGCTGGGGTTGGCACTATAATTTATATTATCATACTCTTTGCAAATCAGCGCCTGACACCCGAAGCCGCACAAGAGATGTTCGAGGGCATGGAAGCCGCGGCGCACGAAGCCAGGCATTCCACGCACTCGCACGAACTTTAGAATCAAAAGAGGCAGCCGTAGAGAAAGCGGCCGTCTCTTTTCTTGCCGATCCCAACCTGCCTTGCCCATGTATTACGGGCAACTCCCCTATTTCCTCAGTTGACACATTAATACCCATTCTATCCCCTTATCCTCCCTACAGAGGGTAAGGGGATATGGTTCCTGTTTGTGATTTCTTCTCCTTTGATCTTAATTCGCGGACGGAATCTATTCGATATGCGGCGTGACCCAATCTTCGATCGGGCCGGTGTGTTTGAGATAATCCTGTGGGCCGCTGACAGGCAGCCATCCGGTGGTATATCCAGTTGATGATTGGGAGATCACCACCTCCACCCATGTCCGTCGATGTACATCGTCCCTAGTGACGGAGTTCGTTCTATAGGCAAAGGATACGCCTTTTGTGTAATCGTCTGCCAATAGGATTTTTCCATCGTAATTGGGTTGGTTGCGGATGTTTACCCCTTTGCCAGCGGTCACGGTTAAGTAACCGTCAAAATTGGGGACATTGGTGGGAGGAGCGGGGGTGTAGGTGGGCGGCGGAATATACACAGGGACATATGATATTACGGGGATATTGATAACCTGCCCGGCGTAGATCAAACTTGCATTCCAGATCTGCGGGTTGGCGGCCAGGAGGGCGCTGAGCCTGACCCCGTAACGTGCCGCAATTTTTCCAAGCGTATCTCCCCAGCGGACAGTGTATGTACTTCCAGTGGATGAATAGTTCACGGGATAGGTTTGGTAATATGTGTACCCGCTTGGGATGTAGAGCACCTGCCCGGCGTATACCCACCAGCCAAGCCCGGGGTTGGCGGCGCGGATGGCGTTAACCGTGGTACCGCAATACGCTGCGATCCCGCTCAATGTATCCCCCCATTGAACGGTGATGTAGCTGGCGCAGTTGTACCAGGCCAATGCGCTGCGCGTTGAGGCGAATGACGTAAAAAGAATTGCGATAACCACGATCAATTGGAACAGCCTTCTCTTTTTCATAGCATTCTCCGATCCTGCTTGATTTGTATTCCGACATGTTTTGTCTGATACAACTAAAGAATACTCAGAAAAAAGCGCTTGTCAACAAGCAATATCTGAATTCCCCGCTTATGTGAAATGGATATATCTTCCGCAATTCTTCCGCGCCAGCGGACAAGATAAGACTCAACTCCATACCCTCTCCCTTGGGAGCCCCCAGGGTGCTTCGCAAAGGGGAAAACCGTCCCGCCGAAAAATCATCACTATCAGGGAGAGGTCCCAGCCTCATCTCCTACCACTCGCTACGCTCGGGTACGATGTCCCCATTCTCTTTCCCAGCCCTAGCTTGACGTATGTATCAATTATGGTACACTATTTCCATGAGCGAAGACAATGACAACGAACCAATTCTGGATGTAGTTTTCTACAAAACCGAAGCAGGAAATGAACCTGTGCGCGAATGGCTTAGAGTCTGCCGCGTGAAGACCGCAGAGCTATCGGCGAAGATATTAAGACCGCGCAATATGGCTGGCCATTGGGAATGCCCTTGATCCGCAACATGGAGCGTGGACTTTGGGAAGTGCGTTCCAACATCAGTACAGGAATTGCAAGAGTGCTGTTCACTGTCAAAGGTGCGGTGATGATTCTCCTGCACGGTTTTGTGAAGAAATCACAGAAAACTCCGCCAAACGGAATTGGACACTGCGCGTCGTCGATTAAGTAATTTAGAGAAGGACTAAACCATGAACAAAAAACACATTGGAAGCAAATTTGATGAATTCCTCAAAGAGGATAATCTCTTGGAGCAAGTGCAAGCCGTCGCGATCAAGCGTGTGGTTGCATATCAAATTGAGCAAGAGATGAAACTCAAGAAACTGACAAAAACCGAAATGGCAAGCCGCATGAAGACCAGCCGTGCCGCACTGGAACGTCTGCTTGACCCTGATAACGCGTCGATTACTCTATTCACACTGGAGCGCGCCGCATCTGCTTTGGGAAAGAAGTTGAAGGTGGAATTAGCGTAACAACGAATTCGGAAGTCTCCAAGACTTCCGAATTCTGCATTTAAACTGCATCGCGTATCTTCCCCACCACCGCGGACAAGTTCTTCACAACCTCTTCATTTCCAAAGCGGACAATGCTTCGATAGGCTCAGCACAAGTCCTCAGCCCCATCTCACTCAAAACCTTTTCCCGTCGGGCATCTTCTTCCTGTTGCAGATCATGGATGTCTCCATCCACTTCAATGACCAACTCTGCCTTGTGACAATAAAAATCAACGATGAACCCAGCGACACTTGCATGATTTGCCAAGCAAATCACATGCAAGTGCAGGTGTGACCTGTTGTCTCCTAAAATGGACTCCCAACTTATCCCCACGCAATTCCTGCCACACGCTACGCAGTTTTCTCAGCGGGAGTCATGTCGCGGCGACTCTCTCCATTTTCGGTTTTTGAAAATGGGGAGATGTCCGAAGGACAGAGGGGTCGCGCTGAAGTTTTTCTTTGGTGACGGTTTGACCTGAGATGATGTTTTCCTCCCTCGCCTTGACATAACGCTTTCAAAATAAAACTCCGAGTTTCCTCGGAGTTCGTTTTTGTTTATCCCGCTACAGGCGAGACTTGATATTCAATCTTGCTTGGCACATTGACTCGCCGCGACGCATCCAGAATTTCAAGCGACACAAGGTTACCTTTATCATCATAATCCAGAATCACACCGGGTTTATCCTCATCGCTTTCGGCAACGAGTGTTTCAGTAAAGATGATGGTAAGGATATCGGTTTTGCTATCGTAATTTACTTTCATGGTTTATCTCCAATACTTTTCGATCTTGCTTGTTCGATAAACAGTGACAACATAAGGCGGGCTGGGATCAATATCCACAAAGACACGCAACAGATACGTTTTTGGCGGCTCGCCCATTTCAAGTCTTGACTGATATACAGCCCGACCTTCTCGAACCATTTCTGTTTGTTCAGGCTTTGCCAATACCGCTTTCACATCGTTCTCAGTAATTTGCCTCCGTGCCATTTCGCTCAGGGCATGGTCAGTGAAAATAAATTCATGAATTGGTTCAATGTCAGTCATGTCTGGTCAAAGTATAGCACAGAGATGGAAGCCGAAAAATGCTGTCTCTGAATGGAAATTAACAAACCCATCATGCAACAAGCGAACGCATTTTCCCCACCACCGCGGACAAGTTCTTCACAACCTCTTCATTCCCAAAGCGGACCACCCTCAGCCCCATCTCTCTCAAAACCTTCTCACGTCTCGCATCTTCTTCCTGCTGTAAATCGTGGATGTCTCCATCCACTTCAAGGACCAACCCCGCTTTGTGAAAGTAAAATCAACGATGAATCCCGCGACACTTGCACCAGCATGCAAGTGCAGGTGTGACCTGCTGTCTCCTGAAATGAACTCCCAACTTATTCGCGCGCAATTCCCGACAGAGAAACTTTTCGGCGGAGGTTCTTTTACGCTGTCGTAACCTGACGCAAGTCGGCAATGACGGGCAGGGAGAACAGTTCCCTTCTCAGCAGGCGGCTGGTAAAGAACAGCACCTCAAAATTCTCGATCTTGCCTGTTTTCGGGTTGAGACGCACAATGATCTCATCCTCCAACTCTTCAGATTCCTGTTCAGCGTAGGGCGCGACGGTGTTAATATACAGGATGTCTGCCTCACGGTCATATTGGAAAGTTAGCTTTTCTGCCATTCTATTTCTCCAATATGTTGATGATTGCTTTCCGAATCTCGTTCAATTTTTCTGGTTTTAGAGTCCCCTCAATGGAAATGATCAAGCCTTCGTTTGCCGTAAATAGTTTGGAAGGACGCGCATAACTTTGAAGCCGCAACATCCCTGACTCAAAATCAGTCTGAGCAATGACGACCGCCTGGGCATCGCCATAAGGATTGCTTGTAATCTGGCATAGTATCCAGTCGCTTTTATTGGCGCGCGCGCCAAGACCACCGCAGGACGGACTTTGCTTTCTGAAAGATCAGAAAATGGGAAGGGCAGAACTACGACGTCGCCCGATTTAGGTATGACCATGCTTCATCCTCCTCTGGTCTCATCCAGTCTTCTGCAAGTGCGGCTTCGCTCAGCAAAGCCGTTTCAGCGACAAGCAATGCGGGCTCATCAAGAATTACGAGCAAAGCGCGCCGCGCTCCTTGAAGCGGAACAGGCTGGAGAATTTTTACGTTCCCCTCTTCGTCAATCACTGCTTCAACTGTAAACATGGATTCTCCTTTTCAAAAACGAACTGATAGGCGTTATCAATAATCGTAGCGTAATTTTATCATCAACTGCTATTGTAACTTTCAACCAATTTGTGGAGGCTCCCCACCACAGCGGACAAGTTTTTCATAACCTCTTCATTCCCAAAGCGGACAATGCTTCGATAGGCTCAGCACAAGTCCTCAGCCCCATCTCACTCAAAACCTTTTCACGTCTTGCATCTTCTTCCTTTTGTAAATCATGGATGTCTCCATCCACTTCAATGACCAATGCCGCTTTGTGACAATAAAAGTCAACGATGAAACCTTCAATGACTTGTTGCCTCCTAAAATGGACTCCCAACTTATTCGCACGCAGTTCTTGCCAAAGAATTTTCTCGGCGGGAGTCATATCGCGGCGACTCTCTCCATTTTCGTTTTGCTTGCCCCGCTGTTCTTTGCGGGGTGAAAATGGGGAGATGTCCGAAGGACAGAGGGGTCGCGTTGGAGTTTTTCTTTGGTGACGGTTTGACCTGGGATGATGCCTGCCCTGAGCCTGTCGAAGGGTTTTTGACTGGCATGGTTGGCTCATTTTACCCCTCTCCCGTCTACCACTCGCTGTGCTCGGGTACGATGTCCCCCGAGGGGGAGAAGCTAATACCCTTCCGAACACGAAATGTTGCTTGAGATTGAGTCCGCGCCAGCGGACAAGATAGGACTCAACTCCATACCCTCTCCCAAGGGAGAGGGGCAAACCGTCCCGCCGAAAAATCATCACTATCAGGGAGAGGTCCCTTCCTCATCTCCTCTCTTTCTCTTTCCCAACCCCATCTTGACCTAATTAATGAGGTTTTTAATCAAACTGGCTTCTTATTTGTTTTGGGCCAACGGTTTCGATCATAATTGATCCTATTGGTATTCATCGCTCTCTCCCATAAATTATCACAGGCTCGCTGATCAAAATATACCTGTTCGATCTTTTCGTGGAGGGTGTTTTTATCGTAATCACGCAAAGGGGTTGCTTCATCGCACTCCACCAGAAACTTTCTGCCTTCAAATTCCTGGAGCGAAGTATCATTTTTCTCCATCCATTTCTGTTTTTCCACATCGTTTTCCATCAGCCATTGCTCATATGAAAACGGATGATCAGCCATCCACGCTTCAAATTCGGGCAGGTTCTGTTCTCCAGCCTTCCATTTATCCATGCACCAATCCTGATAGCGTCTATTAACTTCTGCGTCATACTTGGAGTGTAGGACCTTCTCCTGGTTTTCTTGAAGCCACTTCTCAGGGTCGGGATAATTTCCGTAGTTTTTCAAGATCCAAGGGCGATAGTTCGGATCCCGTCTGGCGCGCTCAAGAACACTTGCATGGATAACTGGCGGACCAAAGGTGTCCACTGCTTTTTTATCCCATACTTTATCCCTCTCCCCAGCTTTATAAACTTTGCCCCAACCTGCCCGCGGCGGATGATCAATATCCGTTGCATCTGGAGCGACACAGAAATTCCAATATTTTCTGGAGCCTAGATAGAACCTGAGCCCATGCATTAATGCTTTTTGGACCATCCACTCCAGAGTGACATCAGAAAGCCCCGCCTCCGCAAAACCTCCGCCAACATCAGTATGCGCCCCGCTGAACCAGACCTGCTTGATCTTCTGCTTGTTTTCGTCAACATACTGATTCCAAATTGTCGGCCAAAACCATTCGCGGTCGTCATCAATTGACAAAACCTGGTAGGCATTCTTCACGCTGCGATGCAGTGCGAAATCGTGAAAGCTAAACCTCCACCAGGGCAGGCGGTCTACAACCAGACTCAAACCTGCCAGAGCGACAACTCCCAAAGCAGGGACTGTATCCCAAACACCCAGGAATTCAACTTCAACCCACATGTTTGGATGCGCGGTTGTAAATTGATTTGCCTTGTCCTTCAGGTCTTTGCGTAAGGCTTTATAAATTTGATAGGATGTATCAGTGATGAGATCATTTCCACGCTTCGTTAATCTCTCAATAAATTTACGCGAATCTTCTTCGAGTTTCGTTTCTTTATCCTGTGTTATAGGCTGGAGCCCCGCCTCATACAATTTGAACGCCTGTTTGATCAATGCCAAGCGTGATTTGGGGAGGATGCCAAAATAATGAATAAAACTGGCCAAGCTTCTTACAGTTGCTGCCCCGCGGCTGAAGCCAAATAAAAATATTTTATCCCCGGCTTCATAGTTTTCAAAGATGAAACGATAACATTGAACAATATTTTCAGTGAAACCCACTCCGAAGGCATTCCCGCTGACTTTCCTTCGGTCAGTGCCCACCCCTTGATCGTAATAAACGATCTGATTCTCAGTGCGGTCTTCAAGCATTCTAAACAGCTTGTAGACATTGCTGTCATGGCCTGCTCCGCCATCCTGTCCTGTTCCATCTGAAAGAACCACTATATTTTTTGGCATCACAATCTCCTAAATAACAATAAAAATCAACGATAAGCGCGTTAAATTTCAACTTCCAGTTCAATCAATAACATACCTATTGTTCAGATAAAATGATTATACACCTTGCTCATTTTAAGGGTCTGCATTTTTTCACGAACATGTATACAAACTCACCCGATAACCCATTCAATCAGATATTCAATTGCAGATCAACTTGAGCCTAACAGCATCGTCAATATGCCGCCTGTCAGTTCTTGACCTCCTCTGCAATCTCTTCTCACGGGTTGATCGAGCGACTCTCAACCCACTCGCATATCTTCCCCACCACAGCGGACAGGTTCTTCTCAACCTCTTCATTCCCAAAGCGGACAATCCTCAGCCCCATCTCACGCAAAGCCTTTGCCCGTCTTGCATCTTCTTCCTGCTGTAGATCATGGATATCTCCATCCACTTCAACAACCAACCCCACCTTGTGACAGTAAAAGTCAACGATGAAGCTTGCAATGACTTGCTGCCTCCTAAAATGGACTCCCAACTTATTCGCGCGTAGTTCCTGCCAGAGAATTTTCTCGGCGGGAGTCATGTCACGCCGCAGTTCTTTTGCGCGTTGAAGTTTTTCTTTTGTGACGGTTTGACCTGGGATGATGTTTTTGATTGGCATGGCGGGGATTGTAATGCAAAACAGGGAAACCCCTCTCCCGTCTACCACTCGCTACGCTTCGGGTACGATGTCCCCAAGGGGGAGAAGCTAATACCACCTGAAACAAAAGTTGCTTTGCTATGGACAATCACCATAGCCATCACGCGCCCAGCCCCCTTCCCAAATCCCCGTATGGGGATTTGGGAAGGGGGGGATAGGTCCCACGCTCATCTCCTCCACAATCTCTTTTCCAACCCTATCTTGACGCATGTATCAATTATGGTACACTAGTCCCATGAGCGAAGACAATGACAACGAACCAATTCTGGATGTAGTTTTCTACAAAACCGAAGCAGGAAATGAACCTGTGCGCGAATGGCTTAAGAGTCTGCCGCGTGAAGACCGCAGAGCTATCGGCGAAGATATTAAGACTGCTCAGTATGGCTGGCCATTGGGAATGCCCTTGATCCGCAAAATGGAGCGCGGACTTTGGGAAGTGCGTTCCAACATCAGTACAGGAATTGCAAGAGTGCTATTCACTGTCAAAGGTGCGGTGATGATTCTCTTGCACGGTTTTGTGAAGAAATCACAGAAAACTCCGCCAAACGAATTGGATTCTGAGCGCCATCGATTGAATAATTTAGAGGAGGATTAAACCATGAATAAAAAACATATCGGTAGCAAGTTTGATGATTTCCTGAAAGAAGAAAATCTTTTGGAGCAGGTACAAGCCGCCGCGATCAAGCGCGTGATTGCATTTCAAATTGAGCAAGAGATGAAACTCAAGAAACTAACAAAGACCGAAATGGCAAGCCGCATGAAGACCAGCCGTGCTGCACTGGAGCGTTTGCTTGACCCTGATAATGCTTCGATTACTTTATTTACTCTGGAACGCGCCGCATCTGCTTTGGGGAAGAAGTTGAAAGTGGAATTAGCGTAACAACGAATTCGGAAGTCTCCAAGACTTCCGAATTCTGCATTTAAACTGCATCGTGTATCTTCCCCACCACAGCGGACAATGCTTCGACAGGCTCAGCACAAGTCCGCAGCCCCATCTCTCTCAAAACCTTCTCCCGTCTCGCATCTTCATCCTGTTGTAAATCATGGATATCTCCATCCACTTCAACAACCAACGTCGCCTTGTGACAGTAAAAATCAACGATGAAACCTGCGATGACCTGCTGTCTCCTGAAATGAACTCCCAATTTATTCCCGCGTAATTCCTGCCAAAGGATTTTCTCGGCGGGAGTCATATCACGCCGAAGTTCTTTCGCCCTTTGAAGTTTTTCTTTTTTGACGGTTTGACCTGGGATAATGTTTTTAATCGGCATGGTCCCTTGCTCATCTCCTCCCCATTCTTTGCCTCAAATTTTGCTTACAATAAATTGATCTTCAACCAATCCACAAAACCTGCAAAGGTCATTTCTTCTGTTAAGTACAATTGCGTTTTATCTTCCCGATGCAAATGCGGGATATTCTCCCCAGCGTGTTCTTCCCCGATTTGTCCATATTTCAGTCGAATGGCGCGCGGGTCAGGAGCATTATCAAACCCTGCTTCAACCCACTTGCCGTGCAGAACATAATAACGATATTTTCTCAACCCGTCGCTGAATAATTCAGTGACAAGAATTACATACTTCCCGTATTCCGCATTAATACGCAAAATAGATCGGTCTGGTGTCGCATCAACCTCATAAGCGACGTTCTCGAAAACAGACTCGGCAAGCTCGATTATTTCAGCAAAATGTCTTGAAGTTTTTTCGTCCAATCTTCAATCCCCTTATGGCAAAATTCCCAGTCAGCCAAATCCGCTTCCCAGGTTTTACTGATATTGGATTCTACGTTTTTTACGAAATCCTCATCATTGCTTGTACGCTTGGAAAAAGCAGAATACTCAAGCCCGTATTTCTTTTGAAAGTCCTCATCTTTGCGGCGCAATTCATTGATCTTGGTCGTGAGCTGGTCAATGGTATAGCGTTGTAGAGCCGCGTTGACAGAATCTTGCAGATCGCCAAACGACACAAGGATTTCGGTAAATTTGTCTGAGACGGTTACTGTAGTCATAATCTCTCTTTGTTTGTTGCTGGTATTTTACTACACATGGTTCGCGCAGATTAAACTCTTCCCTCAACACTTGGACCGCCCACAGGCTAATTGCGCGAGTCCCCAACCAACTCGCGTATCTTCCCCAAAACAGCGGACGAACTCTTCACAACCTCATCATTCCCAAAGCGGACAAGTCCTCAATCCCATCTCCCTCAAAACCTTCTTCCGTCTCGCATCCTCTTCCTGCTGTAAATCATGGATATCTCCATCCACTTCAACAACCAACCCTGCCTTGTGACAGTAAAAATCAACGATGAATCCTGCGATGACTTGCTGCCTCCTAAAATGGACTCCCAACTTATTCGCGCGCAGTTCCTGCCAGACGCTACGCAGTTTTCTCGGCGGAGGTCGTTTTCGCTCTCGTAACCTGGCGTAAATCTGCAATGACAGGCAGGGAGAATAGTTCCCTTCTCAGCAGGCGGCTGGTAAAGAACAACACTTCAAAATTCTCGATCTTGCCTGTTTTCGGGTTGAGACGCACAATGATCTCATCCTCCAACTCTTCGGATTCCTGTTCAGCGTAGGGCACGACGGTGTTGATATACAGGATGTCTGCCTCACGGTCATATTGGAAAGTTAGCTTTTCTGCCATTCTATTTCTCCATTAATCAAACGGCGGGTGACATAGGCGGTGATGATCCAGTTTCGCTCGGTGGGAGCGGCTTCGCTCACAACTACCACCACTACGTACTTCCCTTGACGAACATCATCGAACCAACGATAAAAAATTCGAGCCCCGCTCATGCGAATACTGCGCCGCACTTGATCGGGGTCAGCCAGTGTTTGCTTTACCTGTGGAAGATATTCTGGCAACAGGTCTGGATGCGTTTCAGCAATATGCGCTTCACGCTCATCTGTTAATTCAACCTCGCTTTTCAAGTAAGGACACGGAAAGGTTTGCATGGCGCTCCTTGTTTGTTATTATACAACGATAACCAATTTGCGAATCTTCCCCAAAACAGCGGACCGCGAAGCGTCTCTCA
>JACZJC010000061.1 GCA_014860745.1 Anaerolineales bacterium | reverse complement strand
TTCCGTAAGTTGAAAGTGTTTCGTATTTTGAGCGAGAGGTATCGTAATCGTAGAAAGAGGTTTGCTTTGCGCTTCAACCTGATCGCTGCTATTTACAACCTCGAACTCAACTCAATTTGACTTTTGCAAGAGGTCTTTTGATGATTTCGCAGGGAATTTGTGGGCCTCCTGGGAGATGAGTATTGACCGAGAATAAAACCACCTTTGCAATTTCAAAACCTGACTTTGTAATGCTCTCCCTTTTAATCGTGGTGAGCATCTCCCTTGCTGTCCTTGTTTATTCCTTCGGGGGTGTGGATTTTGGAGTGTATTATGCAGCGGGGAGGGTTTTCTTGAGAGGCGGCAATCCCTATAACTATAGCCAGTTGGCCGGAGAGATTGTTTCATCAACCGGAAAAACTAACAACCCATATTATTATGCACCCTGGTTTACCTGGATGATGTCACTTTTGGCGATCTTCCCTTACAAAGCGGCGCGAGTCACTTGGGCCTTGTTTAATTTCGGATTATGGTTTTGGAGCTTATTCAACCTTTCTAGGCTGATTGCATGGCCTTTACCGGGCTGGCGGCGATGGGGAATGTATCTTTTTGTCACATTCGTTTTCGCCTGGGCGACCTGGGGTTCAGAACAGGTGGGGGTCTTGATCTTTTTTATTTTGACCTTGGTCATGCTTTCGTACAAGAAAGGGAAGTGGCTTTCCATGGGGATTTGGATGGCTCTCTTGCTATTCAAGCCCAACATTACAACCATTCCGCTCCTGGCGCTTTCCTTGTGGCTTCTTCTTCGTAGAGGGTGGATACCAGTCGTGAGCATGAGTGCCATGCTTTTGGTGATGGTTTCGATTTCGCTTCTGGTTTCCCCCGGATGGTATCTTGAATTATTGAAGCCTGACAAGGTGACGGGTCTTTCCTTCACCTTGAATGAAACCGGGGCGGTTGAGGTACAGAGATATACCACTACTTTGATGGATTGGCTGTCTGCTTATGGGCTAAATGGAAAGGCAGCAACAGCAATCTATACGGTTTTTGCACTCGCAGGCATTATGCTTTTAGGGTGGACAGTATTTAAGTCGCGAAGTGTCATTCAATTAATGGCTGTCGCAGTTTGGGTAAATTTTGCCTTGGTTCCATATGCTTTGTTTTATGATTACCCTTCCCTTACGCTGACGTTGTTCTACATTAATGCAGGCTTCTCCGAAAAGCCGGGGCTGGCTTGGGCAAAATGGATTATGAATTGCTTGATTCTTGCCAGCTTGTTCGTTGGGGGGAATATTTCTTACCGCTACTGGATCGTAGTTATCCTTATGTTTGCCGCTCTGGCAGGCAGGGCGTTCTCAATGAAAAGGCAGTGACTCGATCATCGTTTCCTGTAAATGACTGCGTCCGCAGAATGGTAAACTGATTGGAACTGGGCCGAATGATCGAGTTCGAGAATCAAATTCCGGGTCAAGCTGGAAGCGTTTACGAGCTTGCAATCAGATTTGGGAGGAGTGAGGGATATATAAAGGTAGTCTATCTCCAGGGAGAGTCGATCTACTTCTTCGAGAATGCAGGCGACGCCATCATCGATACATGCCTGTAGCTTTTGTATATCACTGGCAAGCTCTTCGAAATAACTCCCTTTCAGCCATTCATTACCTTGCAAGGTTGTAGAATTATGCCTGTTCGTGAGTGCGGGAAACCATTCGCTCGTAGAATCGCAATACCACAATGGTTCACCAGTAATTAAAAGAAATCCGCTGTTTATTGGCGTATTTTCTTGAATCCAGCTCATGGTGTTTCTTCCAGATTCTGAAACATGGTTTTGGGAGAACGTAAATCCATAATACAGGGAATTGCTCAAGATGTATGGAATTAAAACCGCAAGGAAGATAAAAATCCCAATCCGTGATGGTTTACTCTGGTTTTCTAGATCAGCACGCTTTATTGATACTGCCGGGAGTATTATTTCCATAATCAGGAACCCAGCGGCCATGGCTAAAGGAATATTTCCGATGGTATGTGCGCTGCGTGGTTGCGACAGAAAAATTACCGCAAACATGCCTGGTATGAAATAATCTTTTCTCGAAAGGAGAATTGCCATCCCAAGGATTCCAAAAACCCCAAAGAGATCGAGATAGGTTTCTTCTGTCATGAGATCAATATTTATTAATTTTAAAACCGACCATGTGGAACGGAAACTCGTTTGGCCTGCTGAGAGCAGGGGCACAAGCCCATGCCTGCTGATAATTGATGCAAGCCAGGGGGAAGTGAGAGCGAGCACGCCAAGGGCGATCAGAATTCCGCTTGTCAATCCTTTTCGCGAGCGGGATTTAACCAGCCAAATGTAGATGGCAATTGCAACGGTGTAGATCGGCGCCTCGGTGTGGCTTAATACCGCCAGGCCGCTGAAAAGGATCGCCCCCCAAATATCTCTTTTGCTTTCATTTGCGAATACGCGGTGGATATGCGTGAGCGCGAGCAGCATAAAAATTGCGCCAAGGGACCGGGTGAGTCCGCCGCCCATGGAAAACCAGGCAGTCATGTGTGGGATGAGGGCAAATACAAGGGTTGAGACGGCGCTCTGGAATTTATTGCCCGTAATTTCCTTTGCAAGCAAATAAAACGGGGGAATACAAAGCGCGTTCAGGATGCCGGGCAGCCATTGGATCACTGCCAGCGGTGTGGAAAGGTTCAATAGATCGGTGAGGGCTGCGCCGATGTAAAACCCCAAAGGCGGGTAAACATAGGGAATGTTTAAGTGATTGTATGTTGTGTAAAGCGGGAGCGTGTAATGATTGGCCTGCAGGTCTTGGATCATGATGTAGAACATGCCGCCATCGTTGACGGGAAACCCCGCAAGCCAGGCTGGCATGATGCGCAGCCATGCGCCGAAAATGACGGCGGAAATAAGAATGAGGACCGCGGTATCGTCGGTACTTAATTTTCTCTTGGACATGACTTATTTTGTGAACTTCTTCTGCCATTCGAACAACTTGTTCAAGGCTTCGATGGGGGAGAGGGAATTCACATCCAGTTCGTGGATTTCATCCAGGAGGGGGTTTGTTTCGGGGAATAGTGCAGCCTGCTGTGCCGCATTGGGGTTGATCTTCACCGCGCGGCCCGATGATTTTTCAAGCTCGGCCATGATCTCGTTGGCGCGTTGAATCACGGGAGCAGGCAGGCCGGCAAGTTGTGCCACATGGATTCCGTATGAACGGTCCGCGCCGCCGGGGATGATCTTGTGCAGGAAAACCACCCTGTTGTCCGCCTCGCTGACCGCCACGTTGTAATTGCGAATGCCGGGCAGGAGTTCTGCGAGCTGGGTCAGTTCATGGTAATGAGTGGCAAATAAGGTCTTGGCCCGCAGATGCGGATGGTTGTGAATGTATTCGATGATGCCCCAAGCGATCGAAAGTCCGTCGTACGTGGAAGTGCCGCGGCCAATCTCATCCAGGATCAACAGCGAACGTGAAGTGGCGTGATGCAAAATATTCGCCGCTTCCACCATCTCGACCATAAAGGTGGATTGCCCCGCGTGGATTTCATCCTGCGCGCCGATGCGCGTGAAGATGCGGTCAACGAGGCCGATCTTTGCAGAAGCGGCGGGCACAAACGAACCCATTTGCGCCATCAAAACGATAAGAGCCGTTTGCCGTAAATATGTCGATTTGCCGGACATATTCGGGCCGGTGATGACGCGTACGATCTCCCCATTTTCAAAAATAACGTCATTGGGGATGTATCGGTCCGATTTCAATAATTGTTCAACAACGGGGTGTCTCCCTTCGTGGATTTCCAACCCGCTTCCTTCATGGACCTCGGGCCTGGTATACCCATTCAAGGCTGATACTTCGCCCAGGGCAGACAGCACATCCAGTTCCGCGATGGCTCTTGCTGTCGTAAGAATTTTGTTCGCGCCTTTCGCAAGTTCCGCGCAGATTTCCTTGAACAGTCTCAGTTCGATCTCGCGGATGCGTTCTTCAGCATTCAGCACCAGCGTTTCATATTCTTTCATCTCTGGTGTGATAAACCGCTCGGCATTGACCAACGTCTGCTTGCGGATGTAATGTTCGGGCGCCTTCTCTGCTGCGCCGCGTGAAATTTCAATGTAATAGCCGAAGACCTTGTTGTAGCCGACTTTGAGAGTCTTGATGCCGGTCTTTTCTCTTTCAACCGCTTCAAGATTGGCGATCCAATCCCGGGCGTGTTTGGAGGCTTCGATGACCGAATCCAATTCCTGCGAGTAGCCCGCGCGGATGATACCTGTGTTTTGCAGCGTGGCGGGCGGGTCGTCGTCAATTGCGTTTTGTAACAACAACAATTCACTTTCGCATACCGACCATTGGCCGCCGCCTGCCAATAACCATTTACTAATTACTTCTTTTACCTTTGGCAATTTCCCAAGCGTGTCCCTCATCGCTGCCAGATCCCGCGGCTGCGCCTGCCCGGCAATGACCCGGTTGACAAGGCGTTCCAAATCCGCAAGAGGTTTGAGCGCGTCTCTTAATTCGGCGCGGACCATGCCCTGTTTTACAAAATATTCCACCCCGTTTTGCCTTGCCTGAATCTTTTCAACGTGAAGTAAGGGCTGGCTGACCCATTGGTGAATGAGTCGTCTGCCCATGGGAGTGATGGTGAGATCGAGAGTGCCAAGCAATGAACCCTTGCGTTCGCCGCGCAGGGTTTCGTCCAGTTCCAAATTCCTGCGGGTGGGGGCGTCCAGGGTCATGAATTCGTTCAGGCTGTAGGAGCGCAGGGAATTGAGCAGGATCAAGGCGTCCGGCTGGGTTTCCTTCAGATACAACACGATTGCCCCCGCCGCACGGACGGCAAGGCTGTTCGGTTTCAAACCGAACCCGTCCAACGTGGATGATTTGAATTGGGTCAGCAGGGTGTCATGGCATTTGCCCGTTTCGAATTTCCACGCAGGGATTGCTGTTAAGTGTCCCGTGATTCCATCCGGCAAGGTCTGGTTATCCGGATGAATGATTTCAGCGGGGTGCAATCTGGTCAATTCGGCGCGCAGGGCTTCGAGCGGAAGTTCGGTGACGGCGAATTCGCCGGTGGTGACATCTGTGTAGGAAACAGAAGCAGTTGTCCCGATGGAAGAGGCGGATGAATCCAAAAAGATCGAAACGAGATAATTATTCGCATCCCCGGGCAGCAGGCCGGGCTCAGTCACCGTTCCCGGAGTCACCACGCGGACGACCTTGCGTGGAAAAATTCCCTTTGTTGGCTGGTCGCCGACCTGCTCGCAGATGGCAACGTGATAGCCCTTTTCGATCAGGCGCGCGAGATAATTTTCAACAGCATGATAGGGAATACCTGCCAGCGGAACACGCACACCGCCGCCAACCGGGCGCGAGGTGAGAACGATGTCGAGTTCGCGGGCGGTGATTTCCGCATCTTCATCGAAGGTTTCGTAAAAATCACCAAGCCGAAAAAAAACGATCGTGTCGGGATATTCGCGTTTGATATCCAGATATTGCTGACGGACAGGGGTGACATCGTCGTTATTTGCCATGGGCTTGATTTTACTATGATGATGTGACTTGGGCTATAATTTCGGCGATCGCATCACTTTTCAGGAGAAATCTTTCATGTATAAGCTTGTCTTGGTCCGTCATGGACAAAGCACGTGGAATCTCGAAAATCGTTTTACCGGCTGGACGGATGTGGACCTAACCGACCTGGGCCGCGCCGAAGCCGCCGAAGCAGGCAAACTTTTGCTCGAAGGCAGGTTTGATTTCGACATTGCCTATACTTCGGTTTTGAAACGCGCCATAAAAACGCTTGGCATCCTTCAAGGTGTGATGAGTCTCGATTGGCTACCCGTCATCCGCGCCTGGCAGTTGAATGAGAGACACTATGGTTCCCTGCAGGGACTGAACAAAGCGGAAACCGCCGAAAAGTTCGGCGAAGATCAGGTAAAAATTTGGCGTCGTTCCTACGATGTGCCGCCTCCGGCCCTGGAATTGACAGATGAACGTCACCCGAAATTCGACCGCCGATACGCCTCCCTGACTCCCGAACAGCTGCCGGCCACCGAATCGCTTAAGATTACACTGGGGCGGGTCCTGCCGTATTGGCATGCAACCCTTGCGCCTGAGATCAAATCTGGCAGGCGCGTGCTGGTCGTTGCCCACGGAAATTCCATCCGCGCGTTGGTTAAGTATCTCGATAATATGTCCGAAGCCGATATCATCGAGTTGAACATACCTACAGGCCTGCCGCTCATCTACGAGCTCGATTCGGATTTGAAACCGATCAGGAATTACTACCTTGGCGACCCCCAGGAGGCGGCCAAGAAGGCCGCCGCGGTGGCGAATCAGGGCAAGTCAAAGTAAATAACCGGCATGCGGCATTGGCGGAAGGTTCTGGTTGCGGGTTTCCTCATCTTTTTTTGGGGGTTTGTATGGAAATTCGGCGAGGAGAATTTTGGCTCACAAATCCGCTTTTTCGTGGATATTTGGGATTTACGGACCTACTACAATAACGGCAAATGGTTTCCCACACAGACGCAGCCCTATGTGGATGTGCCGAGCGAATATCCGCAGGTGGCAACCTACATTTTCGGCTGGGTTCATGCGTTTGGCTCCGATGAACCCCGTGCAGGCGTGGCCAGGGAGATCTACTTTCGAGCCTTCCGGTTCGTCATGCTCCTCACCGGATATGCCGCTTTTCTTTTGCTGGAATTCATGAAGCGGGAGAAAAAATGGCCTGCCCTGCTTCTTTTCCTGCCCGGCCCCTTGTATTATTTATTCAACCGCTTCGATATTTTGCCTGCCTTCTTCTGCCTGCTGACGCTTTATTTTGTCAGCCGGAAGAAATGGTCGCTCTCGGCGTTTCTGCTGGCCGTTGCCGCAATGACAAAATGGTATGCCGTACTATTGATGCCTTCCCTCATTGTGTATGCATGGTCGGTCGATGGGAAAATTCCCTGGAAACCCGCGCTTGTCTTTGCCTTGACTTTGTTCTTTATCGCCCTGCCCACCTATCTAACCGGCGGGATGGATGCCCTGCTTCTGCCCTATACATTTCATTTGAATCGCGCATCCGAAACGGCTTCCCTGCCGAATTTGATCATTTCAGCCTTTAATCCATCTGTAGAGAAACCAATCGCTTTTATCTTTTTGTGCCTGCAATTGGCGGCTTCTGTTCTGTCGTTTTTCTTTCGCATTGACACTTTTGATAAGCTGGGCAGATGGTGGATTCTAATTGTGGGAATCTTTATCCTTTTCTCGAAGATCTATTCCCCGCAATGGATTCTCTGGATATTGCCTTTTCTGCTCCTCTTTGTGGAAAGTACCCTGGATATGATCTTGATCACTCTCTATGGGACGCTGACCTATGTCGGTTTTCCGATTGTCTACGATTGGATGCCCTTGCTGCTATTGCCCGTGCACCTCGTCAATCTGACAATTCTTCTTGTCCTTGTGATTCGTTCCACTTCCCATCTGACGTGGAAAATAACAAATCCATTCTCCTATTCACTGGCCTGACTTCCCATGCCTGACTTTCGTAATTCCATTATGAATTTATATAAAAAATTTTCTCCCTATGCTCAATGGCTGGTTGTCCTGCTGGCCATGCTTCTGCCGTTTTTGATCATCCGCTCGTTTCCCAAATTTTTTCACGGCAGCGATGTGGATGATTTCTGGCGCTGGTCGCAGGGGTGGGCAGCCGGCTGGCAGAGCGTGTATATCAATTGCGAGAGGTGTAATTATCCTTTCCTCGGCACGCTCCTCTCCGGCGGTGTGATGAGCTGGATCGATATTGAAAACTTTCTGCATCTTGCCAGCCGATTCCGATATTATCTTGCCCTTGTGGACGCCCTGAACATTCTCGTCATTTGGTTCATCCTTATGAAGATGCGGGTGAGGAATACCCCGCTTTGGGCGGGATTGATCGGCCTGCTTCCTTCCTCGTGGCTTGGCTCTTCGGTGTGGGGACAGATCGACGGAATCGGGCAATTGCTTATCCTCGCTTTTTTCATTTTACTCATCTGGTTCAATTCAAAAGAAAGGTCGGAAAAACAATATTATCTTTTCCTGATGCTGGCCGGAGTGCTGCTTTCGTTCATGCTGCTGACCAAGCAATTGATCTACTTCAGCTTGTTCGCACTGGGCCTGGTCTTGCTGGCAAGTATCGTTTTATATTCCCGCACCATCGGAAAAGCGGGTCTTTCCGTTTTGGTCGCCGCCATTTCCATTGTTCTTCCTGTTCTCGTCCTTGATTTGAACCTCAATTTGAAAGAGCCCTATTTCTCGCACTTGCAGTATGTCCTTGCCACAGGAAGCAAACACGGTGATACCATCTCGTCGGTGGGTTTCAATGTCTGGGTCTTCTTCGTAAAAGACCTGCTCGGTTCATCTCATGCGGCGATTCCAATTCAGGTAGGCTCGATGACTTTGTTTTCCATCGTTCCATATTCGCTGGGAATTATCTTATTTCTGTTGGTCAACGCTGTTTTATTTTATTGTTTCGCAAAACATATCTGGCAGCAGCGCTCGCAGAAGTTGCGGGCGTTCACAACGGATACCATCCTGCTGTTCTTCCTTTATCTCGCATTAGTGAATCTAAGTTTCAACCTGACCCTGACCGGTACTCATGAACGTTATCTTTATCATTTTTATCCTTTCGTCCTTATCGCCTGCCTCGGCCTGAAAGACCGCTCCCCATATTTCAACCGCGTCATGCTTGCCGTTTTGCTTATTGGTGCGTTGATATATGGCGCGTTCTTGTACGCTTATTTGACCCTGCTCGTCCGCACGTACAGCGTGTTCGTTTTGCGGGCGCTCGGCGCGTTTCATTTGTTTTTGTTTGGTTATTTAATTTATTCGATGCGGATGCATTTCAAATCTCATGCTTTTGATGAATCGGTCACGTCATGACCCTGTCTCCCGATTTTTTGCATGAATTAAGAAAACGCTTCACCGGCGACCTGCGGCTTGATTCCGCTGCGAAGATTTTGTATTCCACCGACGCCTCGATGTACCAGATCAAGCCGCTTGGAGTTGCAATCCCCAAGATCCAGGACGATTTGCAGGCGGCAGTGGAACTGGCCGCGAAATATCAAATCCCCATCCTGCCGCGCGGATCGGGGTCTTCGTTGGGCGGACAGGCCATCGGCGAGGCGTTGATCCTCGATTGCTCGCGATATCTTGATTCCATTCTCGAAATAGACCCCGAAACGCATTCCGCGGTGGTGGAACCCGGGGTGATTCTAGCGAACTTGAATCGCGCCGCTGCACAGCATGGGCTGATGTACGGTCCCGACCCGGCTTCGGCGGAACGCGCCACCATGGGCGGTGTGATCGGAAACAACGCCACCGGCGCGCATTCCATCTTGTACGGCATGAGCGCGGACCATTTGCTCGCGGCCGATGTGATATTGAGCGATGGGAGTTTGGCGACACTCGACGATTCGATAGTGGATACTCGGTCTTCTATTTCCGATTCTCGAATATCAAATATCGTTTCTACTGCTTTTAAGATCCGCGAGCAATATGCAGATGCCATAAAGAAAAGTTATCCCAAATCATGGCGTAATTCCGCGGGATATCGCTTGAATTATCTCCTGCCCTGGAGTCCATCCATACCATCACAATGGATCAGGAATGTGTATCCTGCCAGCCTGACCCCTGAAACCTTGAACCTGGCGCCATTGCTTGCCGGCTCCGAAGGGACTCTGGCTGTCATCCGCCGCATGAAAGTTAACCTCGTCCGCAAGCCGAAGCATACGATTTTAGGGGTGCTGGCCTACGAAAGCATCGCAGCCGCCTGCGACGATGTACCGCGATTACTGGAGTATCAACCCAGCGCGATTGAATTGATTCCGCGGATGATTTTACAGCTTGCAAGGAGCGTCCCTGCGTATGCCCGTCAGATGAGCTGGATAAGCGGTGATCCTTCGACTGGGCTCAGGACAAGCCCTGCCGCAGTGTTGGTAATTGAATTTAGCGGCGACCAGCCGTCGGCTTTGAGGGATGCGGTGCGCCGCCTTGGAGACGTGCTGACGATTGCGGAGTCCAATGAAGAGCAGAGTCGCGTCTGGAACATCCGCAAGATGGGGTTGGGGATTTTGGATTCTCGTCCGCGATCGGCGAGGCCTGCGGCTTTCATCGAAGATTGCGCCGTGCCTGTGGAGCGGTTGGGCGATTTTGTACGTGAGGTCGAAAGGATTTTGGCAGACCATGGAACGGAGGGCGGCATATATGCCCATGCGTCGGCCGGGTGCTTGCACATCCGCCCGATTTTGGACCTGCAAAAGGGGGAAGGTGTGCGTGCTCTGCGAAGCATCGGCGGGCAGGTCTTTGCCCTGGTGATGAGCCTTGGCGGCTCGATGAGCAGCGAGCACGGGGATGGCATTGTGGCCGGGGAATGGATCGAAAAAACCTACGGCGCGGAAGTGACCGAAGCCATGCGGATGCTGAAACACGCTGCCGATCCGTATGACTTATTGAACCCCAAAAAGATGCTGGATGCGCCGCCGATGGATACGCACTTGCGCTATGGCGAGACATATCAGACGCAGGCATGGACGTCTGCTTTGCATTTCGAGCACGAGCGCGGATTGGCTGGCGCCATCGAGCATTGCAACGGGCAGGGCGTATGCCGCAAACTTGCACCGAGCGGAGTCGAAGGGACAACGGGAGTGATGTGCCCTTCATTTCAGGCGACACGGGATGAAGCGAATTCGACAAGGGGCAGGGCAAATCTGTTGAGGGCGATGATGACTTCGAAGTTCGATCCTTCGAATATTCGACATGCGGAACTCGAGGCCGCCACTTTTCAGGCGCTTGATCTTTGTCTCGCATGCAAGGGTTGTACTTCGGAATGCCCCAGCGGAGTGGATATGCCGAAGCTGAAGTATGAGTTCATGCGCCAATATTACAAATCCCATCGCCGCCCCTTGCGTGACTATCTCTTCGGTTACTTTCACGTCGCAGCAAAATGGCTCACGCCCATGGCCCCCTTTGCCAATGCATTCATGAAGATGGATTGGTCGCGTAAGTTGATCGCCCGCTCGTTGGGGATTGCGGAACAGAGAGCTTTCCCTGTCTTTAAACGCAGACCGCACAAACTGCGCAGCCGCCGTTTTGAAAAGAAAGTGATCTTCCTTTCGGATGTGTTCTCGCATTACATCGAGCCCGTAGTGGAGGATGCGGCGATTGAAATATTGAATGTGCTTGGGTATGAAGCCCAGGTCCTGCCCGTGATTGGGGCGGGGGCGTCGCTGCTCTCGAAGGGATTCATCGAAGCGGCGCGGCGGCATGCGGGAAAAGTTTTGGCTGCGATCCATGCACTCGACCCAGAATCAGTCGTCGGCGTGGTGGGATGCGAACCTCCCGAAGTGTATTGCCTCAAGCATGAATATGCATCCCTTTTACCGGGCCGCCGCGCGGAAATTCAATCCCTTTCGAAGCGGACCTGGCTGCTGGATGAATTTATCGTGCGGAGTGGTGGTTTCAAGGAGAGATTGCTTCGTCGGGACGAATACCCTCCTCGCAATGACATAGTCACTTTCCATCCACATTGCCATCAGCGCGCGGAAGGGCTTGCCGATGACGGCCTGCCCTCGGGTGTATCCGCCACCGTTGAAATGTTGAAGATTTTCGGCTGCGATGTGGACGTGATCGACGCGGGCTGCTGCGGCATGGCAGGGACGTTTGGTTATGATGCGGAGCATTACGAACTTTCGATGCAGGTGGGGGAGTTGGGCGTGCTGCCGAAGATCCGTCGATCGATGATCGATGACCGGGAATCGGAAATGCTCTCATCCGGCGCGGCCTGCCGCATGCAAATTCAACACGGGGCCGGGGTGGAGGCGAAGCATCCACTGATTTTGGTAAGGGAAGTTTTGAAATCGAACGCGAAAAATTCCAAATAGTCGGGATTATCCAGTTGACACGGGGTTGATAAAGGTTGTAAACTGATCGAAGGACTCCAACGATCTTCAACCGCGAAAGGAAGGGTTTTATGACTCTATTTCAGACCGTTCTAACCGTCGTGGCGACCATTGCAACGGCTATCACATCCTGGTATGCCCTGCGTTTACACCGAATGAAAATCCAATTTGAAGGGAACGCAAAAGCCATCCAGGAAAAACAAGCTCAAATGCTGAATGAGATGTCTGAATTCAGCCGCTCCATTATTACCCAAACCCTCAAGGTCACTCCACAATACGCGTTCATGCCTTACCAGCAGATGATGCCTACGCCGTCATTTACTGATGCGTCCCTTTTTGACCGTCGCAAGGCGCATTTTTCGCCCGAAAAAGAAATATTGGCCGAATCTGTTGTGAAGCATGTTGCGGACCTGATCGATAAGAACGAGAACCTGCACATCATCCTTATCCTGGATGCCGGCTCGACTGTATATCCCATGTTCAGCAAGTTGTGCAACCACCCCTCTTTCCAGTTCGACCGTACCAAGGCTCGCAGACTTAAAATCATCACAAATAATCTGCCGGGGGTGTCCGATTTGATTCGGCATGGCCGCATCAGCGACCATAATATGATGCGTACCCTCTTTCGCTGCCGGATACTAAGGGGTTTCGCCAACTCGCAATATGAAGCCGTTCTAAGCGCTGAGACCATCAGCGACCTGGAACTAGCCATTGATAATTACCGCACCCTCATTAATCAGGAAAAACTAAAACGGAAAAAAATTCAGGTGATCAGTGTTACCACCGGGAATTACATTAGTATTGTTGATGGAATCCTAGCAAGGGACGAAGACCACTTACTGGTGAAGAGTAAAATGCTCGAAGTGGCGGACGATATTTTTGTTTTATCGCCTCTGGGGAAATTAATTTCCTACTCTTGCGATCAATTCAATGAAGCCCTGGGAAATAAGGGCGCATTCCGATACGGCTACCTGCCCCAATGGACGAGCAAGGTTCATCGCCTGCACATGGTCGTCACGACGCGCCGCCCTGGTTATTTTGCCAAACTTGACCCGATCTCCTTGAATACATATTTTGGACATTTGCAGAAGGAGGCGTGTGATCGTTTCAAAGAGAACCTGATCCAGATCCCCTTCGATCCTCGAGACGAGGTGCAGGTGCGCACCATCGCAAGTATCATGGGCCTGGAGCGTGCTTTGCGTGAGTATGAATTGCCGCATCAAAATTACAGGGATATGCTGCTTTCAAAGATTCCTTCCGAGTAGGGAATGAATTGAATTTGCAGCGGGGGTTTTTGAAGATAATCCTATGTACGCCAAATCCACCCGCCCTGGTTTCTGGCTGGATTCTTGATACATTGACCAGTTTGAAAATTTTAAAAGCGGAGTTTCAGAAAGTTGAATACATTAACACAATGAGGCGTTTATGTTGACTCGTATCTCGAAATATTTTTATGCGGTTTCCACAGGCTGGGCGGTCTTGTTCGGGCTGGTCGTCTTCGCGTTTTTCATCGGTTTCGTTTTGCCGCAGCAGGCGCAAAAAGCGCAGGCCTACAGCGCTGAAGCTGGCTCGCCCGATACTTCTTTTTTCTATTCGGCAGCGGACTTGTACCGCATGGCGGAATCCTACGGCGTAGAGGGACGCAGCGCCTACATCCGCGCGCGCTTCACATTTGACCTGGTCTGGCCGCTGGCCTATCTGCTTTTCCTCACGCTGACAGTGAGCTGGGCGCTGGCCCGCGCCATCCCCGCAGCGGACCGCTGGCGTTTGCTCAACCTCTTTCCGCTGGCTGGATTTTTATTCGACTATCTTGAAAACATCTCAGCCTCGCTGGTGATGGGACGGTATCCCGCCTCGACGCCGATTATAGATTCATTAGCCCCCATATTTACATCTGTGAAATGGTTCTTTGTGAACGGAAGTTTTGTGATTCTTGTCATCGGCTTGGTGCTGGCGCTGTGGCGGCGGATGCGGAAGTAACAATCGAATATTGGATGGTTTTACCCATAAGTTCGCACCGTTAATCGAAATACCTCTCACGAATCACTCCGTGAGAGGTATTCATTAATATGCTTTTCATTCCAAAAGATTCCCCTGCACATCCCCGTGACTAACCGCCTTCCAAAAGTTTTTTCAGGCGTTCACCGTCCTCTTGAAGCGATTTCTCCAATTGGCCTGCGAGCATGCCTTCCGCAATTTTGAAGAATCCTTTTGGTTCGCCTTCGACGCGGGTGGACATTTTTGTCGCGGAACCCACCTTCTCATACGTGACCGTCACCTCGAATGGCACCGGCCCTTTGATCACTTTTGCCGCCCATTTTACGTTCGGCTCGAAGGCGGTGACTTCCATGATGGATTTCATCTCCTGACCCATGAATTTACGCACTTCGGTATATCTGGAGCCGACAACGTTCGGGGGGCCATCCGGGATGACCTCTTCCACGCCGCCCTGCCACTTGGTGGTATTTTCGCCATTCGAAGCAAAGGCGAACACCTCTTCGAGCGGCTTGTTGATGACAACTGAACTTTCAACGTTTAGCATAAGACACCTCCATGTCCAATTGATGGATACGATGAATTTATTGTACATTATTTATCGTGCGGTTCAACAATCGTACAGGCGGCAAAAATGGATCTCGGTATCCCTGCGGGAGGAGCGCTGCGCAAGATTCTCTGATTTTCTTTCCTTGCGCGCAGGTGAATTTCGCTGTATGCTTGGATATAATTAATCCACCCCGAAGCCAGATTTGATATTTTCCGAAGGGGACCATGCCCCGTAAAATATCCGAAGAACGCACCCGCAAGGAAATGATAGACCCGCAGTTGGAGAAGGCGGATTGGTATTTGCGCGACCATTCCAAGGTAAAGATCGAAATCCCCGTGGACGGTTACGATAAAGAACCGTGGAACGGAGTTTCTGATTACACGTTGTACTGCGAAAATGGGGAAGTGCCTGGCCTGAGCTTTGTCGAAGGGTTGGCGGTGGTGGACTCAAACATCCACAAATCGTTAGTCAATTTGATGTGATACAAGCTGATCAACTGATTTTCGAGGAAAAATGAAAAATAATACGCTAAATTCCGAAGAAGTTTCAAAACTCATTGTCCTTGTTAAAGAAAGTTACAGATCGACAAAAAGGGGTGTGAAATATTTCATAGAACCAGCAGTAGGAACACTTAATCAAGCAACGAGCAGGGTACATAATATTGTTTTTGGACGAAGGGGCTCTGGGAAATCGAGTCTGCTCAGAAAAGCTGCTGCTGATTTGACCGTTGACAGAAGACCCATTGCTTTTATTGATTTGGAATCATTTAAAGGACATGCTTATCCTGATGTTCTACTTAGTGTACTTATACAAACATTTCAAGAGTTTGAACTATGGCTTAGAACAGCAGCTGTGAACCCTTCCACAAAAACTACTTTTTGGAAGAATTTATTCGGAAGAATTCCAAAGCGCGCCGCATTTAATAAAAAGGAAGCAGATAATCTGGCAAACGGACTCAAAGAAAAAATTGAAGAACTCACAATTGTATTAAACTCATCCGATCAGATTAACATTCAAAGAGTTCATAAAAACGAACTTCAAAGCAAAGTTGAAGCGAAAGCAATTGGATCATTGAGCTCCCCGATAGCACAAATAAAATCAGGGGCGAGTGCAGGAGAAAGCCAGACCAATACTGAGGAAATCCAAGAGGTTTTTCAAGCAAATAAAATAGACTTTCTTTACAGGCACATTCTAGAATACCAAGATATTTTCAAAGAAATGTCAAGAATTTCCGATGGCGATTCCTATTTATTTCTCGATGACCTTTACTATATTAAGCGATCCGACCAAGCAAAATTAGTGGATTATTTTCACAGAATAGCAAAGGGAAATAATCTTTGGCTTAAGATTGGGACAGTGCGACACCGAAGTACATGGTATGTAAAGGGTGACCCAACTTATGGATTAAAGCTTGGCGATGATGCCCATGAGATAAATCTAGATCTAACTCTTGAGAATTATTCTACAACGAAGAAGTTCTTGTTAGCAATTCTGCAAGCATTTGTAGAAGAATCGCAACTCGCTGATCTTAAAAAATATTTGTTGACGATGCCATTGATAGACTTGTCTTAGCGAGCGGTGGTGTAGCGAGGGATTTCCTAGGAATATTCGATCAATCAATAACAGTAGCAAAGGAGAGAATTGCGAGCGGTGATAGGTTTCGTACTGAAAGAGTTGGACGCGAGGATGTAAATCGAGCTGCAGGTAAATATTCAAACACCAAAATGGATGAATTCAAAATTGATACGATTAGCGACGAAGAACACATCAGTCTTGAAGATACATTCAAAAGAATTAAAACGTTTTGCATAAATTATGCAAAGTCAAATTTATTTTTATACGAATCGGCAAAAGAAAAAGGGCTGGCCACCCTGCAAGAACTTATGGATTTAAGACTGATTCATAAGGTGAATTCGCATGTCACGGTCAGTAAACGAGTAGGAAAATATTTCGAAGCTTATGTTCTAGATGTAAGTGCATATTCAGAGATACGGAAGAAAAAGGAATTTGAGGAGATTATTTTCTGGCAAAAGGATACTAACGTTAGAAGGACAGGTTTCATCCTTGAAGAAGAACTGTTGACTTCCCAGGATTTCACATTTCAGCCGAAAGTCGATGATGATAAATCAATAGGTAAAATACCTTTGATTAAGAAAAAAAGTAAGAAGGATTTACAGTTATCATTGTTTCCTAATGAGAAATCTTGATTAATCCAATGCCGATCAGATTTGCTTTTTGCGCGCCATGCAAAGAGTGTTCTTGCAGAAGCGTCATCTCGAAACCGCTGACTTGTATGAGCCGCCACTAGATATGTTTGGCGCGGATGCGGTGGAGCGCTGGTTTACGGAGAAGGAAGTAACTGAAGTGGTTGAGTTTGCAAATCGGATGGCGGTATAAATAGCGACTATGAAAAAAGCCTTGCCTATAATCCTTGTTCTAATAGGCGCAGCGTTATTGATAACGGCTGTTGTTTTTTGGATTGATTCGAGTACATCCCCTGAACCAGAAAGTTTTGGAAAATCTTTGCGTGATTGGATAACTCTTATTTTAGGAATTGGAGCAAGTATTAAAGGTTGGATGGATTTATTCAAGCCAGACAAACCAACACCGCCAACTACACAATTTACTGTTGAAAAAGGTAGTCCGCAGATTTCAACGGGTGATCATGCACGCAATATTCAAACACAAACTTACATAGAAAACCAGACCGTTCAACAGCCGTCAGAACCCAAAACGCCAAAATCCTTAAACCAATTACCTGCACCGCCATTAGATTTCATTGGGCGGGAAAAAGAGTTGGTTCAACTTCGTCAGAATATTGAAAAAGGAGTAGTGATTTCAGGCGTTCAAGGAATGGGTGGTATTGGGAAAACCGCGCTTGGCTTAAAACTTGCCGAGCAAATTGCGCCTAATTACCCAGATGGGCAAATATATCTTGACTTACGCGGTGCGCATGAACAAACGCCACTAATGCCTGAACAAATCATGGTGCACGTGATTCGAAGTTTTCATCCTGAGACCGCTTTACCACTTGATTTTGGGGAATTAGGCGCAATGTATCGTTCCGTGCTAAACGGCAAGAAATTATTGCTTTTCTACGATAATGCCCGTGACGAAAAACAGCTAGATTCTTTATTGCCGCCCAAAAGTTGTACCTTGTTCGTCACTTCACGCCAATACTTTACCTTGCCTGGGCTTGTAGCAATTGACTTGGATACACTAGCCCCAAAAGACGCGATTGAATTGATACAGGAAATTTCATCAAGAGTCAATAATAAAGACGCCGAAACGCTTGCTAAACGATGCGGTTTCTTACCATTGGCGATTCGGGCGGCGGTGAGTGTTTTGCAAAGAAGACCTGATTGGTCTCCTGCCGAGTTGATAAAACGGTTAGGTGACAACAGAGCAAGACTAAGTCTAGTTGAAAGTTCATTAAGACTAAGTTACGATTCGCTTGATGACAATTTACAGAGTCGTTTACGACAGCTTGGAGTCTTTGCAGCCCCATTTGAAAAGCATGCAGCAAGCGCCATTTGGGTAGATGCTTCAATAGATAAAACGGATGAATTATTGGGGTTATTGTTACAAACTGGCTTGTTGCAATATGACAAGAATACCAATAAATATATTTTCCACGATTTGACACTCCTTTTTCTTGAGGGAAAATGCCGCCTAGACCCACACGCTGGTGAAATTCTTGGGAGATATGCTGACTATTACTTGAACCTAGCAGAACAGGCTGAAGCTGATTATCGAAAAGGTGATAATTTTGTATTACCAGCACTTTCTGGTTTTAGGCATATTTGGTTACATCTTAGCATTGCCTCCCAGAGATTAGCCTCAAAGGAACAATCTCCATGGAAGAAACCTTTGAATGCAGATTTATGGTTAATAGAATCAACTTTCCGAATACCCTACATTCTAAATGTTGCTGTTTCGATAAATGAATATTACCCCTTTGTTAAGCGAGGTTTGGAATCATCACGGATCTTGAATAACTTAGCACGTGAAGCGTGGCATTTAAATTATATTGGCGCAGCTTATATTCTGCGAGGAGACACAGAACAAGCACGTGGATATCTTGAGAAAGCATTGACGATTTATCGTGATATCGGCGACAATGTTTCGTTACTATTGCCTTTGGGCAATCTGGGGTCAACATTCATCCAAATGGCAGAACCACAAAAAGCAGTTGAGTTTTATGAGCAGGTGCTTGAAATAACTCGCGAGATTGGCGATAAGAGATCAGAGGAAATTTCTCTAGGAAATCTGGGCGGAGCGTACTCTGCTCTTGGGAACTTTGACAAGGCTATTGAATACTATAAACAAGCCTTATCCAAGGCACAGGAAATTGGTGATACGTATGGAAAGGGAAACATTTACGGAAATTTAGGGGGGGCATATAGGATTCTCGGTGATTTGGATTCTGCACTGGAATATCATAATAAAGCGTTAGAAATTTCAAAAGAAATAAGTGACCGCCATGGTGAAGGAGCAGATTGGGATAATCTTGCTAATGTGTATGCGGATAAAGGCGAGTATGAAAACGCTCTTATTGCGTACAGGAATGCTCTGGATATCTCAAAAGAAGTTGGCGATATTTCCATGGAAGCCAATATTGCATGGAATATCGCCACTATTTATCACGAAAAAGAACAATATGATATGGCTTATAGGTATATGCAAATCACTGTTGAATTTGAAAAGAAGATAAACCATCCAAATGTGAAGGCGGATTTACAAACATTAGAAGAAGTACGTGCCAAAATCCATGATACAACAAAGCCAGAGGAACGGTAATTAATGCTCACCGACCCTAAACTCCGTTCGCAAGTAGATGCCCTCTGGTATAAGTTCTGGACGGGGAGACTTGCTAATTTGGAAGATGAGTTTGCAGGTGCGGTAGCACGGGTTGATGGTTTGCCGGGGAGGATGGGCGAGAGTGAGAGGCAGGTCAACGGGTTGTTTGAGTCAATGTTGAATGAGGGTTTTGGAGGACAGTGAATGGTCAAAAACAACAAACGCCTTGAGCAAACCATTGAAGCATTGTGCGACGAGCTGTATTGGGGACTTCGTAGTTTTTACGCCGCAAAAATAATTTTTGGAACCGAGTTGAGACTCACTCCAACAATATTCGACACATTCTATTTTTCTTGCTTGGATCAATCGGCATTGATTCTGTCCAGAATAGTACTTGCTAAAGAAGATTCAGAAGATGACGTGTCTATCAATCTACGATATCTTGCTAACCAAGCAGAAAACAATCAATCAAAGTTTAAATACGCAAGACCTGGCGAGATTAAGAATTTGCTCGAAAAGCAAGCGCAGGTGTTTGAGAGATATAAGCCGCTCATTTCAATTCTCAAAGATCAACGAGATCAAAACCTTGCTCATTTGGATCGTCGTCATGTCAATGATCCAGATTGGAGAAAAAACCAAATCCAACTTGACTTATCCCAAGTTGAAAGATTTTATCAAGATCTGATTGGGATAATGACGATTTATTTTGAGCTGTTTTTCGGTAGTGAACTTAAGTATGCAGATTGGGAATCTATCACAAGAGCAGAAGTAAAAAACTTGATTGAATACTATGAAGCATATCAATCAAACGCGTAATGTATCGTGCTCTCCGCTGAGCCTGCAAGAAGAGTTTGCCCCCTACGATGCGCTTCGGGGATCTTCGACGGGCGTGTGGTGACGAGGGTCGAGTCTCTGCGTGGGCGGATGGGCGAGTCCACGCTGGGATGGAGGGGTTGTTTGAGAGTCTGCTGGCGCAATCTTTTGACGGTGGACGGTCCCCAAAGGGGATGCTATAGACGATGGACGATATGAAAACCACGGTCAACGGTCTATCGTCCACGGTCTGCATTGCGGGCGTGGTGGCGCGGGTCGAGGGTCTGCGTGGGCGGATGGGGGAGTCCGCGCGGCAGGTGGAGGGGCTGTTTGAGTCATTGTTGAGTGAATCATTTTCAGGTTAGTTCACAAAGGAGATCCCATGAACACAGATGTATACAAAGCATTGGAAGATGTCTTTCCCAAGATTGTAAAATTAATGCCAGAGAAATTTGACTCTCATGAATTCATCCTGGAGTTAGCTCATAAGTATCAAAAGCTATATATCCAGGCTCTATTTGAACAAAAAGATAAGAAGAAACCATTCGAAACAGTTCATAAGGCTATTGGAAAGAGATTAAAAAAGAGAGTTGACTTGGTAAAACATGTTCGTGATCGCTCCAGTAAGAACATTTTTGGGTTTGCTAATGAAGTCGCATTCTGGCATAAAGTGAAATAGCAACTATGCAAGAAGAGTTTGCGGGCGTGGTGGCGCGAGTCGAGTCGCTCCCACTCGCTTCGCTCGGGGACTTCGTGCGAGGGCGGATACTCGGCGTTTGAGCCTCGCGAGTCCACGCGGCAGGCGCTGGGTCGAGCCTGTCGAGACCTGGAGGGGCTGTTTGAGAGTCTGCTGGCGGAGAGTTTTGGGGCTTAGCCCCCTCTGTCCGTTGGACATCTCCCCCAAATACGACGATAGTGCTGTCGAATTTGGGGGAGAACTTGGCATTGAGATTTTTTATGAAAACTGAGAGTGTTTCTAAAATTTTAATTTCAGACGCAACAGTCCCCTCCCCAAATTCGAGCCGCCGCTCTTCGCGGGTCACATTTGGGGAGGGCTAGGGAGGGGACAAATTGCCACGCCCACCCAGAAGCAATCCAAAAACCAGAACCCATGCCATCGAACTCCGCAAAGAACTCACGCCCGCCGAACGCAAACTTTGGGCACTCATCCGCAACGACCAATTGGGAGTCAACTTTAGAAGGCAACATGCCATTGGTAAATACATTCCCGACTTCATCTGTGTCCAAAAGAAACTCATCATCGAACTGGATGGAAGTCAGCACTTGGAACAGGAAGAGTACGACGAAGAAAGAACAAAATATCTGAACTCGCTTGGTTATAAAGTCATCCGCTTTTGGAACAACGAAGTGACGAATAATATTGGTGGCGTTATACTCGCCATACTTCATGCGATGGAAGATGAAACCAGTACAGAATAAATTTCACCTTGATTTTCTTGTGAGCCCGCAAGAAGAGTTTGCAGGCGTGGTGGCGCGGGCGGTTGTCGAGCCCAGTCGAGACATCGAGTCGCTGCGGGGGCGGATCTCGGCGTTTGAGCCTCGCGAGTCCGCGCGGCAGGCGTTGGGTCGACTACCCGATAGGGCGTGTCGAAGGGCTGGCGAAGAGTTTTGGGAACGATGGTTTATAATTAAGCTAACCAGGTAAATTGAGAGGTAAAAATGGCAACTGTAAACCTTGATGAGAGAATTACTGTTAACCCGAAACAGTGTGGCGGGCGTCCGTGCATTCGTGGCATGAGAATCCGCGTGATTGATGTATTGGAGCTGCAAGCCAATGGATTAACGCCTGCTCAAATATTGGAAGAAATGCCAGATCTGGAAATGAAAGATTTGCAGGCTGTGGCTCGTTACGCTGTCCGCAGGCTTGACCATCCCGTGCTGGCGGTGGCGGCATAGATGAAACTTTGGATCGACGCCCAATTGTCCCCCGTATTGGCAAAATGGATTAATGATAACTTTGCCACTATCGAAGCGGTTGCTGTACGTGATCTGGGCTTGCGCGACGCGGAAGACCAGATCATTTTTTTTTCTGCTCGTGAAGCAGATGTAACAGTTATGACAAAAGACAGTGACTTTCTTGAATTGCAACGAAGACTTGGCGCGCCGCCGGAGATTATCTGGGTCACTTGCGGAAATACTTCTAATGCAAGGTTGAGAGAGATTCTTGCGACAAGTTTGCAACAAGCGGTTGAACTTCTTGAAAGCGGGGAAATACTTGTGGAAATTACTGGATAAAGAAAACAATCACCGGAGTTTGCCCCCTTCGGGGATGATACGGGCGTGGTGGCGCGGGTCGGTGCGACCTCACCCCCAGCCTTTCTCCTGAAGGAGAGGAGAGTCTGTTCCCTCCCCGTTCGGGGACATCGTACCCGAAGCGCGGCGAGTGGTAGGGTTGGGGAAGGGTTGAACGGGTTGTTTGAGAGTTTGCTTGTCCTGACTGCCCGATAGGGCGTGTCGAAGGGCTGGCGGAGGCGATTCATGGATAGGAGCACAGGCATACTGATAGGTGCAATATGATCAGATTTAACATTCCTGGAGTTGGTAATTATGCCATTGAGCATCTTGTCATGGATGTAAACGGCACGTTGGCGGTGGATGGTCGGCTCATCGAAGGCGTGGCGGAAAAGGTTACGTCCCTGCGCAGTGAGCTGACCATCCACTTGCTTACCGCGGATACATACGGCGGGCAGTCGTTAATCGATCAGCAGCTTGGTTTAACTGCGGTGCGAATCAGGGCAGGTGGCGAGGCATCGCAAAAGGCGGAATACGTCCGCGGGCTGGGCAGTGAAAAGGTCGCAGCCATTGGGCAAGGGGCGAACGATGCGGAAATGCTCACAGCGGCGCAGCTTGGTATTTGCGTCATGTCTACGGAAGGCGTTGCCAGGGAATCCCTGCTTGCTGCCGATCTGGTCGCACCGCACATCCTCTCCGCGTTGGAATTGTTCGAAAACCCCAGGCGGGTTGTCGCCAGCTTGAGGCGGTAACCTCCCCTGGAATCAAAGTGTGAGGCAGCTAAATTGTGACCCAATGACTGCGGTATATTTGCTAAGAAAGGAAAACCGATCCATGCCAATGAAGAATAAAAATCCGTTACCGCAAGATGGGGCTTATCTGGAGATCTGGAAGATTGAACAGGACCAGGGTCGCACCCGCTGGACAGTTACCACATTTTTCCTTAGTATCAGCTTTGCGGTCTTGGGTCTTTCGTTTGATATTAAGGATGGTCAGGCAGGCTTAAGTGTATTGGGTCTGTCGCTTCCAGATGCCCAACGGGTGATTGGCTGCTTCATTTATTGGTTTGGATACGCCCTATTCCTCCAATTCAATCGGTATACGAATTTCCTGCGAAGCCGCTTGAGGGAAATGGAAGAACAAAAATTGGTCAGTTTTTCATTTCAATCTGATGCCCGCAGGTTTATGTACTCGAAATTAAGAGCCGCTTTTTCTGCATCATGGTTATTGTTTTATTTTGGGCTGCTTTATACGGTGATCGTCATCATTCTCATTCTCTTTGTTTCCTAGGCAGGGATGTTCGATCCGCTTTGATCATTTAAGACCAAAACGAGTTTTTCAAATGGCGAAGATCAACATCATATAAAAGAGACCTTTGGGGATCATTTAATACATTGCATGTAGATATCAGGAAGAATGACCATTGTGGAGCGCTTTATGTACCATAAGAAAGTGAAAGGGGTCGTCCAAATCTTTCGGCCAGAGCTTCCTTTTGCCGCTGGGATTTGCGTTCTCTTGGGGGAAATTATCGCGCTCGGAAAATTCCCATCCTGGTCGGAAATGACTCTGGGGTTTATATGCGGATTTTTCATTTCAGGGTCAGCGATTGTTTTGAATGATTATTTTGATCTTGAAGTGGACAGGATCAATGCTCCCAATCGACCGTTGCCGTCGGGGATTCTTTCCCCGTTCGAGGCAATACTACTGGCAGGGGTCGCTGCCTTCATCGGTTGGGCGGCCGCCTTCGCGATCAGCCTTCCCGCCTTTATTCTTTGTATTGTTTTTTGGGGAATAGGTTTTCTGTATAACTGGAAATTCAAAGCAGCTGGTTTGCTCGGTAATTTGATGGTCAGTGCTTCCGTGGCGATCACGTTCATCCTCGGTGGAATGATCGTGGGCGGGCCGTGGAATAAGATCGTATGGTGTTTTGCGCTGATTGGTTTCTTTCTTGACCTTGGTGAAGAAATAGCGGGGGATGCCATGGATATGGAAGGGGATAAACAGCGGGGTTCAAAATCCATTGCGCTGGTGTATGGGCGAAGCGTTGCCCTTACCCTTTCCGCTTCATTTTTTGGACTGGTTGTATTGATCAGTTTTATTCCGGTTGTTTTTCATTGGCTGGGAGCGGGTTATCTTCTGCTGATTATTATTACCGATACGCTGACGGTCGTATTTACCGTTCGACTCTTGAAAAGCAAAACATCTGCCGAGGGTGTCAAGTCCATGCGGGGGATTTATCTTGGCGCGTTGGTCGGGATGCTTGCTTTTATCCTGGGCCAGTTCTTTCTATGATGTGAAAACAGGATACACAAATGCCGGGCAGAGGAGGGCAGGAGTCCCTCCGCCCGGATCCTTTATGTCTTTATCTTTACGAGCTACATTTCCAGGTATTTCAACAATTCATAGACCAGCATTGCGGGCCAGACGATGCCCTTGAAGAATCCCAATACGCCAAACCACAAGCTGGTGGCGTGGCTGATGTAATAGATCCACGCGCCGATCAGGCCGAATCCATACACCGCATCGGAAGACGTGCCTCTGTAGATCGCCTTTTTCTTTTGATCTACCTGTTCATTCGATCTTGATTCTGTGCTCATTTTATTTTCCTTTCGTGATCTTGTGTTCAGGAAGACATACGATGATCGAGCGAACGGGGTTGCGCAGGGCGGGGTGCAACCCTGAATTTATCCTGCGCGGCCCCGATGGATATCATCTGGTCATCCAACATTCCTGATTGACTTTCCTCCCAACTTCTGTACAATGAAAACATAGCCGCTGCAAACCGATCAGCTGGCTGGGAGGCGGATATGTGCCTTGTCACTGGGTTGTTTGTTTTGCTTTCGCTTTCGTTGGGGCTGGCTGAAGTGGGGATAATCCTCCAGCCATTTCTAAATCTCGGTTACGGATACTTGGTCGCGCGCAATCGAAACTCTCATTTTCGGTGGGCAGACGCAATGGTGATCATATCGGCATCTGGCACGGTGCTGTTTATTGTGGTCTCCCTCACCCTCATTTCCGCAACAACGCTTGGCCCGCTCATGGGGCCATTGGGCGGGTTGATTAGCGTGTTTTACATTCCATATAAGGTCTTCAATATCTTCCCGAAGGGCGGACGGAATGAAAATCCAAGTTTCGCCGAAGACCTGAAAAATATCATCGATGAACGCACAAGGGGTGAAAAATTCGGTGAATCGATCCGTGGGAAAAAGGATTAATAGCACACTGCAAAGACGCTTATTTTGATTCGTTTTCTTGCGGATATTAACCCTGGAAGATCATCGGGTGATGCGGCGCATTGATGGCGGGCGGGTCTGATTTTGATTTCAATAAAAATCGGTATAATTACCAGGGATTTTCAAATCAAATATAGATCGGATTGATACAACATGCGACTCATAAAGTTGACCCTTGTCGTACTGGCAGGGATTCTGATTGCATCTGCCTGCGCGCCACAGGCCACCCCAACACCAGTAGACATCGTCGGTACCACCGCGGCCCAGCTTGCAGCCGTCATGCTCACCCAGACCGCTGGTGCTGCCACGCCCACGCTTCTTCCTCCCACGATTACACTGACTCCCAGTTTCACAGAGACTCCCATACCTCCCCCGACCAGCAGCGAACCTCCCAAGCCGCCCCGTGTCAATCAGTTTACAACTTGTTGGCGCGGACCTGGCCCCGAATATCAGCACGTCACAAACATCGACGAAAAAAGAAAAGTAGATATCATCGGTATTGGCAGTGTGGAAGGCTGGTATGTGATTCGCGACCCGTACTTTTATAACATTTGCTGGATCCAGGCCGCCCATGTGAACGTAGATCCCGCCATGGATTTATCCTGGCTGCCAGTCATGACCCCGCAGCCGTAGCTCTCCATTTCCTTGGGACAAGATTCCCGCCTCCATCCCGACCTTTGAGCTGGGCGGCCATTCCAGAGTCTTTCGGCTTCACCGGCCGTACCTCAACCCTCGCCGAAGGGTTTAGTCCTTTGTCGCCGACACATTTGTTCAATTGGATTCAAAGGAGGATCCCCATGTCGTTTAAGAGAAGTGCCCAGCTCTTTGTCCTGCTTGCCATCCTGGTTTCATCGCTTGGTTTTACCGGCTCCGCCAAAGCATATTATTGCAGTTCCTATGTAACCGTCCAGTGGGGGGATACTCTCAGCGGCATCGCTGCGCTCTGCGGTACAACCACCTATGCCATTCAAGCCGCCAATCCTGGGCTTGGTTCCTGGGTGTATGCCGGTCAGGTCTTATATATACCAACCGGGTATTATGCCCCTGCTCCCGTATATTATGCTCCTTCGGGCGGTACCTATGTGGTGCAGTGGGGTGATACTCTTGGCAGTATTGCCGCGCGGATGGGGGTCAGTTATTACGATATCCTGGCTGTCAACCCGCAGATCTGGAATCCCAGCCTTATCTATGGCGGGCAGGTCATCAACCTGCCGGCTGCCGCCCCTGTTTATCACACAGTCCAAAGCGGTGAAACTCTCCGCATCATCGCCGGCTACTATGGCACATCCGTATATGGTTTACAACTGCTCAATCCCCTGGTGTATGATGCAAATTGGATCTATGCCGGCCAGGTCATTCGGGTCAGATGACATTACCCGAACCTGGAATCAAAACAGACCCTCTCACGAGGGTCTGTTTGTTTATCAACCTTGTCGCTGTTCATTCCGAAGGGATCATGATCATGGCGATCAGATAGATCAATATTCCCGGCACCCCGCCCGGTATCAAGGCGATCAGGAAGGCCAGGCGGAACCAGAATGAACTGATTCCGAAGAACTCTGCCAGCCCGCTGCATACCCCGGCCACCATTCGATTGTTCTTCGACCTTCTTAAAGTTTGTTTTTGTGTTGTCATGGTATCTCCTTTTCTAATTCAAGGAGGTATACGGGGATGATTTCAAAAAGTAGCAAAACCCAACCGTATGAAGTAAACTTGCGGAAAATCTTTAAACGAAGGAAGTAAATGGATAATCCTTTTCTTTATGAGCTGGTGGGGTACGTTGGGTCCGTATTGGTTGCCTTGTCGCTGACGATGAAATCCCTGCTTCGGCTGCGGGTGATCAATTTGGGGGGTGCGCTGTTTTTTGTCTGCTACGGATTTTTGATTCATGCTCTGCCGGTGATCGTGCTGAACTTGCTTATCGTTGGCGTGAATGTCGTTTACCTGGCGCAAATGTGGAAACAAAAAGATTATTTCAAACTAATGGAGGTCAATTTCGACAGCCGTTATCTGGGGAACTTTATCGATTTTTACCAAAAAGAGATCCGTGAATTTTTCCCGGGCTATATGTTCAAACCGAAGAGCGGCCAGCTGGTTGTCTTCGTTTTGCGCAACATGGTCCCTGCCGGGGTGCTGATCGTCCGTCCGCAGGGCGGGCAGGCTGAAATATTTCTCGATTTTGTCATCCCCGGCTATCGGGATTTTCGGGCCGGGAGATTCCTTTTTGAGGAAAGTGCTGAATATTTTTTGCAAAAGGGCATCAGGCAGCTCACCTCGGCCGCGGGCGATCTGCGCCATGAATCATATTTAAAACGGATGGGGTTTGAATTAAACCAGGGGATTTATCGAAGACAGGTTCAGCCAAAGATCCTGACCGATGGGGTATTATAAGATCATGAAACGCGCAATGATCCTGGCCGCAATTTTACTGTCTGCTTGTTTGCAGGAAATCCCTGCCGGTTGGACTCCCCAACCGGTATCGATCATCATACCGACACCGGTTGTGACCGAAACCCCGCAGCCAACCTCCACCCCCACGCTTCCGACACCAACCCCGTTTGTCGATTATCCACCTCCGTCCCCGCTCCTGCCCGGTCCGATCAACATGATCGCCATCGGCGACAGCTTAACCTTCGGCGAGGGAGATGAAACTGCGCGCGGATATCCCGGCCGCATTTTGGAAATGGTCGACACTCTTCGGCCCGGCTCTGCAATCACTAATTTTGGTGCCTCCGGCTGGAACTCGGATGCTTTGATCAATGGGGAACAGGGACTGCCCAGCCAGTTGCTCCGAGCTATAGCGGAGGTGCAGGCAGCTGCCGCCCAGGGCCGGGGCGCAGTCGTATTCGTCTGGATCGGCAGCAACGACCTATGGTATTTATATGAATATGGCGGGGATGTCACTGAGGGTGCAGAAGCGCTTGATGCGGAACATTTCTCCGCCAATCTCGATCTCATATTGGCTGGTTTGCGCGGCGAAGGCGCGCAGGTAATTATTGCATTGCTGGACGATCAATCCAAACGGCCTATTGCCTTGAAGGGTGAGGCCTTCCCATCAATTACGCCCGATGAGTTGACTCGCATGTCGGTTCAAGTTCAACGATACAATGAGTTCATCGCAGAAAAAGCGGATCGCTATGGCGCATTGACGGTTGATCTATATTCCACAGACATTTTCACCAACTCTGCCACATTATCCGACGATGGAAATCATCCCAACCAGGCAGGTTACGACCTTATCGCTTTGAAGTTTTTCGAAGTTTTGTCGACGCTTTTGAAGTAGTCGGCTTGCCCGCCTCGCGCTTTTCACCACTCACGGCATAGGCCGCAACCGCAAAGGCAACTGAAACGTTGAGTGAGCGTTTCCCGCCCCTCATCGGAATAGTGATCGTTTGATCTGCCAGTTCGAGCAGACCAGGGTCCACCCCGGTGATTTCACTGCCGAGCATCAATACAATTTTATCCTTGGGGTGTAGAGTTGTCTGCCTGATATCAACCGCGTTCTTCCCCTCTTCCAACGCATAAATATTCCACCCCTCCGATTTTAAGCCTTTGATCAATTCTACAGCATTCTTGTGATATGACCATGTGATAAAGTTCTCGGCGCCTAGGGAGGTCTTTGCCACCGCTTCTTTCTCCGGCGTGGGCGTGATCCCGCATAAATAGGCATGGTCAAACCCGAAGCCGTCTGCGCTGCGCAGGATCGAGCCGACATTCCACCCAGAGCGGATGTTATCGAGTAGCACCGCTCTCTGCTGATGACCAACTCGCCTGGACTTTTTCGCAGATATTGATTCCCTGCCAACCCTCTTGACGAGTACTGTTTGTGTTTCACCCAGACAGTGCGGGCAGCGGTTGCCGAAAGAATTCTCTTCGGTGAGGGGATAACGTAATCCGCAGGATGTGCAAACGTGTATTTCAAATGCTGAAACTGGCATTAGGTTGTGCCGGCAGGCAAAAACTGGGTGGTGGATTCAAATCCCGTCCGATAATATTACTTGACTTTTTCAATAATAAAATAGTCATAATAGGCAGAGGGAATCAAGTCGTCAACATTTTGTCCCGTTACGAGGCCCACCCGGAATACGTTTAGGGCAATTTGGGTTTGGTGCACGAGATACCACAATTTTCCATCCGAACTCATATAAAAACTATAAACACTTCCATGGCGGATCACCCGAAAAGCTGCATATGCTAGGTTTGCCTTGTTGACAATTCGTGGGAGCATTAACCCGCCGTCGCGATAGGTGTCGATATAAATTCCCTGCCCCGTACAACCATTGACGGGACTGCAAAAAGAGTTTCCCATTTGAATATAGTTTTTATCCGATTCATAAAGGATCAGCCCGGCAAATTGGTTATTATCCTCCGGGAGCGCGCTCACAGCGGTTTCGATCATGAAATCTCCTTCCGGCGCAGATCGCAGCAAAAGGTTCGCGGCATTGCCGAGGCTCACATAACCACCCTGGATATTTATCATGAGGGTACCGGGCCTCGTGCTTAGGTTCCAGTTTTTTTTGTCTTCATTAACCCAAATCCATCCGGGTTGGAGTTCGGTATCGAAATCATCACGGAAAAAAGGCGTGATTCCCTCTGCCTGGGGCGTGTCGGTTGTTGGAGGTGCTGTTATAGCAGTGGCGTTAGCTGCTTGGGTTAAATAGATTCCTGTCGCTTGGATTGATATTTCCTGGAGTTCTATTGGGTTAATTGTGGGCTCTTGGGCATTAATCAGGCAGCCGCTGAGAATGAGGCTTAAGAGTGTAATGAGTAAGAACTGCTTCATGGATTGATCCTTTAGGCCGGTATAAATAATGGGGACGTGAAGAATCCGCGCATTTTGCGGGAACTTCCTTCAACATAATATACTTCATTTTTTTATGCCCGGTAGGTTTGTGAAATGACAAATCTATGACAACCAATCCCCAACTAAGTTCGAGTGATTTATTGTCAATAAACCTTCGTTTGAAAATCGTTCCCAAAAAGCATGGAAGGGGCAGTAAATCCCAGCGCATCTCTTACAATGCGGGGCACGATTTCCTCCCAGCCGACCGCCATCAGGTGCAGGCCGTGCACGACCTGCTTTCTCTTGATCTTTTCGATCAATTCGAGTGTGATCTTCACGCCTTCCTCTTTTTCGCCGCCTTTTTCCCGGGCGGCTTCCATGCGCTTGAGGATTTTTTCAGGGACATGGATGCCCGGGATTTTCTTGTGCATATAAAGGGCTGTTTTGTAACTCTTTAAAGGTGTGAGGCCTGCCAAAATATAAACCTTGTCGAGCACGTTTCGTTTTGCCAGTTCGTTGAGCCAGTCGTCAATGGCGTCCGCGTCGAAAATCACATTGGTCTGAAAGAACTGCGCCCCGGCATTGACCTTTTTTTCTTCACGCAATGCCTGAAATTTCATGTTGGAGGCGAAAGGGGAAGCCGCAGCGCCGAGGAAGTATTGCGGGGGTACTTTGATCTCGCGTCCATCCAGGTATTTGCCCTCGTCGCGCATTCGCCTTAGGATCCATAATATCTGAATCCCGTCGAGATCGACAATGTCCATGCGTCCGTGCGGGGCAGGGCCGAGCATGGTGCTGTCGCCGGTCAGGCAAAGAATATTTCGCACGCCCAATGCCGATGCGCCTATCACGCTGGATTGCAGGCTGACGCGAGTGTGGTCGCGTCCTGTTACCTGCATCACCGCATCCGCGCCGAGATCCAGTGCGATTTTGCTGCAAGCCCACGAAGACATGCGTGGGACCGCCGAAGAATTATCTGTAAAATTTATTGCCGCGAGATGGGGTTTAAGCATCTGGATGTTTTGTCTTAATTTTTCGGTGTCGGTCGAGCTGGGAGGTGTCACTTCTGCGGTGACCACAAATTCACCCGCTTTGAGTCTGCGTTCCAGCTCGGAGGCGGGCTCGAAATATTTAGGAGCGTGATACAACGAGTCGCCCTGCCACCAATCGGGCTGGCGGACCGGCCGAAAGATGGAATCCATCGTCTTCGAAACAGAACCAGCTTTCCCCGAAGAAAGACCCGCCGCGATATTTTTCACGCCCACTTTTTTTGCCTGAACGAACACATCACTCCATGCGTCCGTTCCTGCTTTTTCCCAATCCAAAGGCGGGAGAACTTCTAACAGCAATGCTTCGCGGTCAAGCTTGAATGATCGTTCATAAATTTTGTACCATATGCACGGACGCGATTCGTCCACATAACATTTTTCAGGCATCGACCCACCGCAGGGGCCGTTGCGCAGCCCTTTTGGGCATTCCATCGGGCAAATAAAAGCCGTTTCTTGCAGGAGGCAATTTCCGCACATGCGGCAGCCAAAGAGCGGACCTTTGACGGCGAGCTCAATTTTGGCAAGCACGCGTTTTTTTAAAGGTTGTCGTTTGAACGGCATGAAAGGCGGTTGGTAGCGGCGACCTGGAGTAAAGCCGGGCATGGGACAGACTCCTGAAATTATATATTATATATAATTTTACCCAGACTCCTTTTTTTTGGAAAGGAGCAAAAGGCTCGAGTGGGTATAATTTTGGGATGATGAAACGATTCGAATTTTGGATGTTTATTCCGCTTCTTGTATTAATCTCCGGCCTGACCATGTCCGAGCGGGTTTCTGCCCAACCTGGTTATTTTTCTCCCGCCCCGTCATCCCTGGAAATCGTTGACGAAGTTAACAAGCTGCGCAATTCCAGTGGACTCCCAGAGTATCAAGTAAACCCCGTTCTAACGGAAATTGCCCAAAGCCATGCCGAGTATCTTGCAAGGATCAACGTGGAGACTCATTTTAGCGAAAATGGTAACCGTCCTTATCAGCGAGCGCTCGCAGCGGGCTACTCAGTGGCAGGCGATCTCGATGTCGGCGGCTTCTTTGCAGAAGCCATCCATTCCGGCGCGAACTTATCTGCCCCTGGTGTAGTGACCTTCTGGCAGGGCGATACAGCGAATTCCAATGCCATGCTCTCTTCGATTTATGAAGATGTCGGCGTGGGCATGGCTTCTTCGAAGGGGATTACGTACATTGTCCTTAATGCGGGAAAGGAGAGCGATGTTGCCATCCCCACACTGACCCCAACCGTATCCTCCTCTGAATTTGTAGTGGCCACTGCCGGGGGATTCGGTACGCCGGCCATTATTGTTTCTTTGAGCACACCGTTAGCAAATGGAGAAATTTTCCACATTGTCAAAAAGAACGAAGGATTGTGGTCGATTGCGCTGGCGTATGGTACGTCTGTAGAGCAGTTAAAATCTCTGAACGGCCTTGCAACCGATGCAATTTTCGAAGGTCAGAGCCTGTTGGTTTTCAGACCCGTCCCTAATACTGCCACACCTTCCCCGGTTGTCACAGCCACTCTTGGAATACCAACTTCCACAGCCACAATATTGGTTACACCGACCTTAGCTTCAACGGCAACACCATTGCCTGTGGCCCCGACATCCCGTCAACGTGGGGAGGTGGCGGTTGGGATCATAGTTCTGGTTGCCTTACTTGCAGCTGGGATTGGCGCCTGGCTCGGTAGGAAATAATTCAAGATGAGATGGACTTTAATCACCCGTTTTTGATTACTTCTCTGCTTTTCACTTTTGGACACTTTTGATATACTTATGTTGTGAAAAAAATCACAAATAAAATAATAAGTAATGAAAGGATGATTTTATGAGTGAGATTCGAATCGATTCTCTTCTGCCCGCCGAAATGGCCACCCGCGCTGAATATCTTGGTGTCCGCAAAGCGGAGATGCCCTTATTTACAATGCTCATGCTCTCGATCCTGGCGGGTGCGTTCATCGCATTGGGGGCTATCTTTGCCACAACCGTTGCGGCGGGGGGCATGTCTGTTACGGCAACGGATGGAACGGTGGCATTTTCTACGGGCTTGCCATATGGTGTCACCCGCCTGCTTACCGGACTTGTATTTTGCCTTGGCCTGATTCTTGTTGTTGTGGGCGGCGCGGAATTATTCACCGGCAATAATCTCATTGTCATGGCTTGGGCGAGCGGCAAGGTCACCGGGCGGGCTCTCCTGCGGAATTGGCTCATTGTGTATACGGGCAACTTCATCGGGTCCGTTGCGACTGCTGTCATGATGTTCTTCACCCGCCAATACACCTTCGGTTCCGATTCTGTGGGTATTACCGCCTTGAAGATCGCCGTTGGAAAATGTGATCTTGAATTTCTGCAAGCAGTTGCATTGGGCGTTTTATGTAACGCGCTGGTTTGCCTTGCAGTCTGGTTGACGTACAGTGCCCGCACTACCCTCGATAAAATTCTCTCCATCATTTTCCCGATTACAGCCTTTGTAGCGGCGGGGTTCGAACATAGCGTGGCGAATATGTACTTTATTCCATACGCTTTGTTGGTGAAAGGATTTGACCCCGAATATATCTCCAGGGTTGGGGAAAAGGTCCCGAACCTTGAAGCGCTGACCTGGGAGGCATTTTTCATAAACAACCTGATTCCTGTTACCATAGGCAATATCATTGGTGGAGCCATTCTTGTGGCCGCCATCTATTGGGTCGTATTCCTGCGCAATAAAAAAGATTAACCGAAAAGGAGAAGATATGAAAGCATATATCATGATCAAGATTCGTGCGGGTGATGTGGGAGGCGTGATCGACCATCTCCGCAAGATCAAAGGCGTTGTCGAGGCTCATATGACGTTCGGCCCGTATGACGCGGTTGCTGTCGTGGAGGCGTCCGACATTGCAAACCTGGGTGCCGTCACAGCTTTGGAAATTCAGCCGATTCCTGGCGTGGAGCAAACTCTCACCTGCCTTGCTGTCGACATGTAACCCAACTCATTGTCTTGGTGAATCGGGCTGACCCAGGTCAGCCCGATTTGATTTCCAGCCTGACCATGTGGTATCCTGAATATCCCGATTATGAAGCATTTGATTCGCATCTCCACATTTCTCAAGCCTTACACCTGGCAGGTGCTTGCTTCACTCGTCATCCTGCTGACCTTAACCGGATTAAACCTATTCGTGCCGCGTATCATCCAGTCTGTGATCGATGATGGGTTGGTGGGCGGCCAGACCATGAGCCTGGCCCGCTCCGCGCTTTTGTTATTCGGCCTTGGGCTTGGTTCGGCATTTTTGAACTTATCTCACCGATACATTTCCGAGTGGATCGCGATCAATGTCGGCTATGATTTACGCAATCGGTTATATGACCATATTCAATATCTCCCGTTTTCCTATCACGACCACGCCCAAAGCGGACAATTGATCTCGCGCTGTATCGAGGACGTTCGTTCGATCGAGCGGTTTGCTGGGTCGTCCATTGCGGAACTGGTGCGGTTTGTTTTTCTCTCCTTTGGCATCCTGTTCGTGATGTTCAGTGTGAATCAGTCCCTTGCGGTTATTTCGCTGCTGCCGATCATCCCGTTGATCCTCATGACCTCCAGCTTTGGGACGAAGATCGGGAAATTGTTCTTTGCCGTGGATTCGGCTGTTGGAGAAGTGTCGAACCGTTTGCAGGAAAATGTAACCGGTGTTCAGGTTGTACGAGCTTTTGCGCGTGAAGAATATGAAACTAACCGTTTTGAAAAGGCCAATAAGGCTGTTTTTACGACCTGGGTGAAGGTGATCGATGAATGGGCGAAGATCATGCCGACCACCAACTGGTTGACATTGCTCAGCACGATGCTCATCCTTTGGTTTGGCGGAGGGATGGTGATGGATGGAACGCTTACCATCGGTGCGATCGTGGCCTTCAACGCCTATATTTTAATGATGGCCGAGCCCGCACAAGCCCTGACCGGACTCGTCAATGCTGGGGGAGAGGCCGCTGCCGGCGCGCAGCGTGTGCTGGAGGTGTTGGACGTAGCTCCAGCGATTCGATCAAAAGATGGTGCCATTAAATTGGAGAATTTGCGCGGCGAGATCGAATTCCGCGAGGTGGGTCTGAAATATCAAAACGAGAAAAATGCCTCGTTGGACGGGATCAACTTGAAGGTCGAACCGAACCGTTTGGTTGCATTGATCGGTCCCACCGGTTCGGGTAAGACATCCTTTGTAAATCTCATTCCACGTTTTTATGATGTCAGCGAAGGGGCAGTATTGGTAGACGGGCACGATGTCCGCGGTATCGATCTGGCGGCTTTGAGAAAGCAGATTGGGATCGTGCTGCAAACCTCGTTGTTGTTCTCGGATTCGATTAAGAATAACATTGCGTACGGCAGACCTGAGGCGGCGATAGAGGATGTGCTTGCGGCGGCGAAAGCGGCACAGGCTCATGAATTCATCGAAGGATTCCCGAATGGATACGAAACCGTTGTTGGCGAGCGCGGTGTGACCCTTTCAGGCGGGCAACGCCAGCGGGTGGCGATTGCCCGCGCTCTCCTGATGAATCCGCGTATTTTAATTTTGGACGATTCCCTTTCCAGTGTGGATACGCAGACCGAGAAATTGATTCAGATTGCGCTTGATAAATTGATGGAAGGCCGCACAACCTTTGTGATCGCACATCGCCTGTCCACCGTGAAGCGGGCGGATATGATTTTGGTGATGGATAAGGGACGTATTATCCAACGCGGCACACACGATGCGTTGTTGAAGGAGGGCGGCTTGTATAAGGAAATCCACGATTTGCAATTGGTGGGGCAGGTACGGTTTTCCGATGAAATGGAAATGGTGGAGGATCTTCTCGGTGCCGCAGCGGAAGGCGAAATGCATGAGAATACGCTGATGCAAAGAAGGTCGGATAACTAACCATGACAACCAGAATCTCCCCTCCAGCTTTCATCACCCAGTCGGAGGAAATCCTCGACAAGATGTACGACCCCAGAGTGGCGCGCGGGCTGCTGCGGTTTGTAAAGCCGTATGCCCGGCAAATGTCCGTCGCCTTGCTTTTTATGATTCTGGTAACGGCTGCTTCGGTATCCGGGCCGTATTTTGTAAAACTGGCAATCGATGATGGCATTGCGGCGAACGACCCGGTGTCACTGCGCAGGATTGTATTGATTTTTCTTGCAGTTTCGATTTTTCAATTAGGGTTTAACTACCTCCGCGTTCGCATCATGTCCCGCGTCGGGCAGCATGTTTTGTACGATGTTCGTATGGCAATGTTCGGGCATCTTCAAAAACTTTCCTTGAGTTTTTACAACCGCTACAGCGTGGGGCGGGTTATTACCCGCGTGATCAATGATGTGGGTACATTGCGCGAATTCATCACGTGGGCTGTGCTGGCCATCGTCCGCAATTTACTGGGGATCGTCGGCACCTTGATCGCAATGCTCGCTTTGAACTTGAAACTTTCCATGCTTACCTTTGCTGTCCTGCCTTTTATGGTCCTGGCTACTATGGCGTTCCGCTCGGTTGCTCGAAAGAATTATCGCAAAGTACGCGCCGCCGTTTCGTGGACGAATTCCGTGCTGGCAGAAAATGTGAACGGAGTACGGGTGGTGCAGGCGTTTTCCCGACAGGAGCGGAATTACAAAACCTTCAAGGAATATGTGAACCGCTATTTCTATGAAACCAGTCTCGACGCAGCCAGGGTTGCATCGGTATACACGCCGGTTGTGGATGTGCTGGGCGCAGTGGCAACCGCCTTGGTAGTATATGTTGGCGGCACGGCTGTGTTGGGCGAATCGATAACCCCTGGCGTATTGATCGCCTTTGTTCTTTATGTTGACCGATTCTTCGAACCCATCCGTGATCTGAGCCGCCGTTTCGATACGCTCCAATCCACGATGGCGGGCGGGGAGAGAATCCTGGAGCTGCTCAATACCGAGGTGGATGTGCAGGATGCGGAAAATGCCAAAGAACTGGGAGTAATCGTCGGCGGGGTGCGATTCGAAAACGTCAGCTTTCATTATTCCGATGACCCAACTTTGGTTCTCGATCAAATCAATCTGGATGTAAAAGCGGGCGAAACTGTGGCCTTGGTAGGCGAGACGGGAGCGGGGAAAACCACCATCGTCAAATTGCTCGCACGCTTCCATGACCCAACCGATGGCTGTGTGCTCGTGGACGGCGTGGACCTGCGGATGGTGACTCAGCAATCGCTGCGCGCCCAAATGGGTATGGTGCTGCAAGACCCGTTTTTGTTCAATGGCACAGTGAAAGAGAATATTTTATTCGGTCGTTTGGATGCGAGCCACGAAGATGTGATTTCTGCCGCGCAGGCGGTTGGCGCGCATGATTTTATACTTGGCTTGAAGGATGGATACGAGACTTTGGTTGAAGAAGGTGGTGCAACCTTGAGCGTGGGACAGCGTCAGTTGATTTCATTTGCGCGCGCGCTGCTTGCCAATCCGCGGATCCTGATTTTGGATGAAGCCACCTCGTCGGTGGATATTCAAACCGAACAGGTCATTCAACGTGCGCTGGCGAGGCTTTTAAAGGGACGCACATCCTTTGTGATCGCTCATCGTTTGTCCACGATCACGAATGCGGATAGAATTATTGTTATAGACGGGGGAAATATTATCGAGCAGGGCAGACACGAGGAATTGCTTGGGTCAAGAGGCCGTTACTACGAATTATATAAGACGGGATTCCAGGAGTAAAAGATGACCGATTTTCAAAACGAATTCTTATATAGAATATCAAGCCATTTGCGTAGCGGATTGGCGGAGGTGCAAGCCAGGGTCAATGACTTGTACCGCGTGGAGGAATTGGAGGATTACGTTGATGTAAAAGATTCACCAATAGAACACATCCAGGCAGCGCTGGCGCCATTGGTTGTGCAGGTAAATGAAATTCAGGATTATGCGGAAACCGTCACGAACAGGATGGAATTGGAACTGGAAGAGGTGGATATCTATGCAATGTTGGATGGTGTCTTGACAATAGCCGAGCAATTGGTCGGGCAAAAGGGCGGCGTGACACTGGAGGAGGAAGTTGCGAAAAACCTGCCGTCCATCGAAGCGGATGCGACCCGTCTCTCACAGGCTTTGCTGAATTACATTCACAATGCAGTGAAGTTTACCGACAAAGGCCGTATCACCGTTCGGGTCGAGCGGGAGGCGAATAATATTTTGTTTGAAGTACGCGACACAGGCATTGGAATCGCGCAAGCCGATCAGGAACTGGTCTTCGAACCGTTCGAGACCATTCTCGAAGATAAGGACGATCCGCGCCTCGGCTTTGGGCTTGGTTTGAAGATCACCGAACACATCATTGACCTGCACGATGGCGAGACCTGGTTCGAGAGCAAGGCAGGGCAGGGGAGCTCGTTCTTTTTTACGATTCCTTTGTAAGGGCAGAAATTAATCAAATGACTCCCCCTCTGAGTACTTTCGCAAAGAAATCTTTGACCTTAAATTTCCGAGTTCATGCGGTGCAAAGAATGTTCGAACGCGGGATTTCCGTGAGCAAAGTCCGCCGCGCATTGGAGGCGGGGGATATCATCGAGGATTATTCCGCTGAAATGCCGGAACCCAGTCGTTTAATAATGGGCGCTCAAGGAAGGCGTCTTTTTCATGTGGTGACTTCGGAAAACCCCGCTGAAAATGAAATCACGGTGATCACGGTGTATCGGCCGGAAAAGGATAAGTGGAGCAAGGATCTTCGGAGTCGCAAATGAAATGTTTGATTTGCAGGCAGGCCGACCCTATGGAAGGATTTACTTCAATTTATTTTAAGCGGGAAGAATTTCAAATTCTGATAAGGAGTGTACCGGCAAAGATCTGTCCTCACTGCGGAGAGGCAATCGTAGATGAAGAGGCAGCCATCCAATTATTGAACAGGGCGGAAGAGGCGGTCAATCAAGGGATGATGGATGTCGTCTGCGAGTATTAAACGCGGCGTGTTTGATACAATCGTTAAATGAAACAGCGCTTTGGTCTGTTCTTTTTAATTTATCTCACAGCATGTTCTTCCGCTCCCCTCACTTCAAACGCCGCTTTGCCGCCGCCGATTGTTACGATTGTTCATTCAACTGAAACACTTGCGCCGGTCCCATCCCCTGCAGCGACGCCAACTGCCACACCTTTGCCGCATTCGATGTATCCATACAGCATTTCAGGTTTGCGCGAACGGGAGTTTGAGGGAGGGGAGATATCCCTCGATGTGCGCCTGGCATTCAATGACGTGTACAGCGCTTATTTGATCTCCTATCCATCGGATGGCTTGCGGATTACAGGTATGCTTTATATCCCGGCAGGGAATGGTCCCTTCCCGGTGATCGTGATGAATCACGGCTATTATCCGCGCAGTGATTATTCCTCGGGTGACGGCTCGGACCGCGCGGCAAAATATCTTGTCGAGCGGGGATATGTCACCATTTCATCGGACTATCGAACCTGGGGCGGCTCGGATTTTGGCGTTTCGTTTTTTCATACGGGCTTGGTTGCCGATGTGATGAATTTATTAGCCTCATTGGATTCAATACCACAAGCCGATGTGACGCGGGTCGGAATGTGGGGTCACAGCATGGGCGGCGGTATTACGACCAAGATTCTCACGCTTGAGTCTACCGTCCGTGCAGCTGTGTTGTATGCGCCAAACTCTGCAGATGACGCCGACTTGATTGCAAGATGGGGCTATGGCTGCATTGGAGATGTCGCCGCAGGCGAATTGTTGGAGACCTGCAACTCAGCGGACGTCATACCCGAATCGCTGCCAGTGGAGGTCGTTTCTGCTTATGTAGAATCAGCCACGAGCGCGGAGAGGATGCGGGAGATTGCTCCGATTTATCATCTGCAAAATGTCTCCATTCCAATTCAGATTCATATCGGGTCGGCGGATGGCGATTATATCGGGTCGACACCGCCGCAGTGGTCATATAAATTAAATGAGGCTTTGTTGAATGCGGGTAAGGCTGTGGAATTATTTGTGTATCAAGGGCAGGGACATTCCTTCTCAGGCGAGGCCTGGCAGTTGTTCATGACGCGCGCCGTTGAATTCTTCGATGAGCAGTTAAAGTAAATATATGAAATTTAAATTTCGCATCATTGCGCTGATTCTTATGCTATCAGCATGCCACCCCGTTGAGATTAACTCAACCCTTCCTCCCCCAAATGTGACCATAATCCCAGCCACATCGACGCCAGCGAACACGCCGATCCCAACCGTAACTCAAACCACGGAGCAGGCGCTTGCACCGTTTACGATCGCAGGTTTGCGCGACCATGATTTCGAGAGCGGACGGATCACTATCCGCGAAACATTGCTGGAAACCCCCAACTTTACCCGTTACCTGATCGAATATCCAAGCGATGGATTAACGATCACAGGCATCCTGCAAGTGCCAACAGTTGGCGAGCCGCCTTACCCTGTCATCGTTATGAATCATGGGTTTTTTTCGCGCACGATTTACAACTCTGGCGACGGCACCGACCGCGCAGCAGATTTCCTGAATCGCCGCGGTTATCTCACGGTCTCTTCCGATTATCGCAGCTGGGGCGGTTCGGAAACGGGGGAGAGTTTGTTTTATTCCGGCCTTGCCATCGACGTGATAAATCTGATGAATGCCCTTCCCTCTTTTCCGCAAGCCGACTCGAAACGTATCGGCATGTGGGGTCACAGCATGGGCGGGGGAGTGACATTGAAAGTTTTGGCAATTGATTCGCGGGTGAAGGCTGCGGTGATTTATTCATCTGTCAGCGGGGGTTTTGCGGATATCGTCAACCGCTGGGGGCCCGGTTGTGTTGGCGATGTTTTTGAAGGCGAGCTGGCCTTTGGCTGCAATTCATCGGATATTCTTCCCCTCGACCTGCCAGCCGACCTGACCGCCGCTTACTTTAATGGGATAGCTGATCCGGTAATGCTGAAAGCTGTTTCTCCGCTGTATCATTTCGATGAGATCACCATTCCGGTTCAAATTGCCTACGGCACCGAGGATGGGAAAATATCCTCCGGTACTCCGCCTGAATGGTCCACGAAGATCTACGAGGCATTCCTCGAAGCAGGTGTGGATGCGGAAATCTTCGCATATGCGGGCGAAAAACATTCCTTCATCGGCGATCCATGGTTTGTGTTCATGGCACGCACCCAGAAATTTTTCGACCTTTATCTCAAAAAATAATATCTCGATATAGGAACTTTATGTCCGAATCCTCCCGTCCCGACCGTCTAATCCTTGCTGCCTTCCTCCTTGTTGTTTTGTTGGGTGGATCGAATTCCGTCGCCATTCGTTACAGCAACCAGGAACTGGCTCCGTTTTGGGGAGCCGCCCTCCGCTTTGTGTTTGCAGCCGCAGCCTTTTGGATAATCCTGTGGTGGCGGAAACTTCCATTGCCGAATTTAAAGGATTCCTCCATTATCGCTTTGAACGGTTTTCTGACCATCGGAATCAGTTTTGCTCTTTTGTATTGGGGCTTGTTGAAAGTGCCCGTCAGCCTTGCCACAATCGTGATTGCCACCAGTCCATTATTTACTTTTCTTTTGGCGGTTTTGCATCGCATTGAGTCTTTCCGCATCCAGGCGCTGGTCGGGGGAGGCGTCGCTTTGATCGGTATGGCTATCGCGGTCAATGCCCAGCCCGGCGGAGTCGAATTATTGCCGTCTCTTTTGGCTTTGGCCGCGGGCGCATTGGTGGCTGCGGAGGGCAATGTGATCTTCAAAATCTATTCCCTCAAAGCTGATTCGGTGGTGATCAATGCGCTTTCGATTTCCAGCGGGGCGTTATTTCTTCTGGGAACTTCCCTGATCGCGGGAAATGCCTGGGTTTTGCCGTCCACGCCGCAGGTCTGGGCGGCATTGACTTATCTCATCCTGGGCGGCTCGGTGGTGATGTTCTATTTATTCGTCTATGTCCTGTCCCGCTGGACTGCGTCCGCCACATCGTACGCAGTTTTATTTTTCCCACTCGTGGCGACTTTGCTAGCCTCCTGGCTGGTGAAGGAGACAGTTACACCCTTATTCCTGGCGGGCGCTACAATCGTCATAGCGGGGGTTTGGATCGGCGCGTTTTTCGGTACATCCGGGGCTTGACGTGTCACGCAGTCGGGATGTAAAATACCGCCACTATCTTATTCCACGAAAGGAGGCTCGAAAACATGCAAGCTATCTTGGTATCTGCCCACACATTGTTCAGCGCGCCTCCTGTGCGTGAGTTGGTGTAATTCCAATTAGGTGACCATCAACCGCAGGCGCGCTCCGCCTGCGGTTTTTATTTTCCAAAGCGAGTTGATCTCGCAGCACCTGACCGCAGGGTTGTTGTAACCTGTGGTTTTTGTTTTAAGTATTCTGATTGCACACTTGTAATGGAAGCCCTGCATGGTATTCAAGGAGATTCGCTCCTTGAACAGGCAACTCCCCGTTACAGAGTGAGAGCAAAAAGGGAATTAACAGCAATGTATACAAAAATGAACATGAACGATTTATATGAAATGTTCGAAGAGCTCGATGATTTGAATGAAGGTGAAGGAGGAACGCAGTTTCTTCAAAAGCGTGTGACCCAAAAACGCGAGTCGAAAAAGCGCGAGATGGAGGCAAAGCTCTTCCTCCGCGCGCAGGATGTATCGAAGGAATTCAAATTTACCTACAAGGCGGCGCGCTTTGAAGAGTGGTGGCTGTTGGATTCGCTTGGCAGTTTTTATGAGCACAAGTGGATCTCGGATGTTATGCGCAGAGTCAAGGGCGGAAAAGAGGCATCCGTTTATCTGTGCCAGCCCGGGGCGGAGGTGGATGCGCCGCTTCTTGCCGCGAAGGTGTATCGCCCGCGCTCGCTTCGGAATTTGAAGAACGACCAGCAATATCGTGTCGGCCGCGTGGATTTGGATGAGGACGGCACAGCGTTATGGAAGGAGGCGGATGTCAATGCGATTGCGAAGCGTACCAGTTATGGCGAGGAAGTGCGGCATCAATCCTGGATATCGTATGAGTATGTCACATTGGAAAATCTTTTTGAAGCAGGTGCCGATGTCCCAAAACCATATGCGAAAGAGAAGAACGCCATCTTGATGGAGTTTATTGGGGATGCTGGAACTGCCGCGCCGCCGCTTAGCCGCATCTCCCTGGAGAGGGACGAAGTGAAACCTCTGTTCGACAAAGTGATTCACAACATCGATATCATGCTATCGAAAGACCGGATCCACGGTGACCTCTCGGCGTATAACATCCTGTACTGGGATGGAGAGATCAAGTTGATTGACTTTCCGCAAGTAGTCCTGCCCGAATCAAACCCCGCCTCATGGGGAATTTTCCAGCGGGATGTGATTCGCATCTGTCAGTATTTTTCCGCACAGGGTATGCGCGGGGATGCGCGTAAACTCGCCGCTGACCTGTGGACTTCACATGGTCACAGAGTTTTTGAAAAAGTGGATCCGAAATATTTGGATCCCGAAAAGCCCGAGGACCGTAGGCGCTGGGAGAAGGAGAAGTAGTTGCATGTCATTGCGAGTTGCGAAGCAACGAAGCAATCTCCCGTGTGATTTGGAGATTGCTTCGCCTATCGGCTCGCAATGACATATACATATACAGGTAGGATAAAATTGTGGGTGAGGAGATTGACTTTATGAATAACGTCCGCCCGCATTTGACATTAATGAACGAGGAACAAATTCAGGAGGCGCACAGAAATGTTTTGAAAGTGTTGGGCGAAACCGGTGTGCGCGTGGATTCGCCCGAAATATTACAAATGCTTGAACGGAAACTGGGGTTGAAATCACAAGACCGCATTATTAAATTCCCTCCCGAAATTATAGAAGAGGCGATTCGATCCGCGCCGAAAACCATCGATGTTTACGACCGCCGCGGGGAGCACAAGTTAAAGCTTGGAGATGATCGGCTTCGATTCGGTGTGGGAGTGACGGCTTTGTTCTATCAAAATCCATTCGATGAAACCCTTGATATTTTCAAGCGCGAGAACTTTCGCGATCTGGTCCGCCTGGGTTCGAGTTTGAAACACTATGATGTCGTTTCCACCGTCGGCATCGTTCGCGATGTCCCAGAAGAGTTGGGTGACCTGTATGGTTCGCTCGAACATATCGCCAACACCACCAAGCCGCTCGTCTTATTGGTTTCGGATGAAAATAAATTCCCCGATGTGCTGGGCATGTTCGAATTACTGCATAGCAGGGAATTGGGCGACAAACCGTTTGTCATTCCCTATTTCAACCCTGTCAGCCCGCTGGTGATGAATGCCGGCACAGTGGATAAGATGAAAGTTGCCATCGAGCGCGGTCTGCCGATCATCTTCTCCAATTACAGCATGGCCGGCGCGTCCACGCCGCTCACACCCGCGGGCACGCTCACCCTGCTCATGGCCGAATTGCTCGCAGGGCTGGTCATCAGCCAGACGATCAAAAAAGGAGCGCAGATCCTGCTTGGCATGCTGCCCGTCTATTTCGACATGCGCACCATGCTTAACTTTTACGACCCGCAAAGCATCCTCATCAGCGTTGCCTGTTCTGAAATGATGAAGCATTATGGTATTCCGCATTGTTCCACCTCGGGAAGCGGGACCGGCTGGGGCATGGATTTGATCGCCGCCGACACCTACTGGATGAACACCCTTGCGCTTCTTCTCTCAAACGGACATTTGGCTCCGTTCATTGGAGATTCCCTCGGCTCGAAGTCCATCTCGCCAACTACCTTTGTCCACTGCCACGAGATCATCGACCAATCCTTGCGCCTCCATGCCGGGTTTCAATTGGACGATGTTCAGTCTGCTGTGGATGAAATTGCCAGGGTGGGTCCGGGCAAGAATTTCCTGAGCCAGCCTTCCACCATGCGAAACTATAAAAATGGATATTACACCAGCGGCATTTATCCGCACTTCAGCATGGAAAAATGGCTGGAAGCCGGAGCCCCGCCTGCCCGCCAGGTGCTGCGTCAAAAAACGCAGGATCTCATGGCCTCTGCCCCAGCCCCGGATGATTATGCAGATTTTATCGGAAGAGGTGAAGAATACATCCAGAAATATACTTCCTGACGCATGTTATACTTCTCTTGATCAAGGAGAAATTGTGAGATCTCGGTATTTTCATACTATTGGGGGTGGTATTGCTTTGCTCTTTTTCATACTTGCCTGTGCAATCCCATCAGCGGCCGTCCCTGTTTCGACTCAAACAGCAGATGTCTTTGCCCCGGAAAGCCTGAACACGTTGATTGTGGAGACTGCTGTTGCCGCACAAACGAGAACTGCTGTTGCCCTGCCTCCAACGCTAACCCCCACACAAACACGCCCGCCCACCTCCACGCTTATATTTGCACCTGCCACTCCCACCTTTTTCTCTCTTTTACGACCCTCCTCCACACCGCTGGGAATTCCGCTCGAAACAACAGACCCGGCGTATGGGGTCACTGCAACCGCCCTGGCTTTGGGAAATACCACTCCAGGCGGCGATGAAGTTGTTTTTACAGGCAAGCCGTGGACATGTGCAGTCCGTTCATCCTCTCCGAAGGGTACGTTGATGCAACCAAAAGCAGTGTTTTATGCTTCCTGGACGGTGGTAAACACCGGCACCAAATCCTGGACCAGCAACACCATTGACTTTGTTTACAAGAGCGGATATCGGCATGAGGGCAAGCTTATTCAGGATCTTTCCTCAACTGTGGGTCCGGGAGGGAAAATCGTCCTCAATGTGTTGTATAAGGCTCCGAAATTCTCGGGAGTTTACACCGCGACCTGGACATTAAAAGTTGGCAACAATCGTTTTTGTGGGATGAAGATGACCTTTGAAATCCCTTGAAAAGAATTCGAAAAGGACTTCCGAAAATTTCGGAAGTCCTTTTTTTATTTGAATTTTCCCCAAAGACCATACCCTGCATTTCTTCGTTGCTCACGCCGCTCGTGCTGCTCATGGATTTGTTCAACGTGGTCTGCCTTTTCCTTGATTGCAGCTTCAAGCCATAATTTGCCTTTCTCTGCTGTGGCGTGACTTCCCGCCCCGTAAGCGCCTGTTTTTGTATCATCGTCCCAGGGTGGATTGGCAATCAAAGAGCCGCCTTCGATCCAGTCCATATAATAATCCGGTGTGCTGACGAAATCTGTTTCATCCACGACACGCTCCATGTGGCAGAGGTCAGGGCGGAGATGCAGGAGATAGGATGTCTCCAATTCACCGGCATGACCCATGCCGCCGATTTTCATTGTCCGGTATTTTTCCAACGCCTCCGCACCGATTCTGCCGGAAGTATGCAGCCAGGCGGTTGCACAAAATATTCTGCGATGGCGTTCGCCGGCAAATTTTACGATGTTCACAAGAAAGGATGAATTCCCGCCATGGCCGCTCATTAAATAAAAACGATCAAACCCGCGGGAAACCAGGAGGTCGATAACCGCAAGCCAGAAATCCTCGAAGGCGCGCCCGCCTGCGTTCATTGTTGCTGCAAATGAGGAGCGATGCGTGCTGACTCCATATGGCATAACTGGAAACGCCCAATTGCGTGTAGGCAATAAGGAGGCCGTGCCTTGGGCTATGGCTTCTATGATGGCTGTATCAACCAGGAGAGGGAGGTGGTAGCCATGCTGTTCGGTGTGCCCAATTGGGATGAGAATTACTTTTCCGCGCTCGCTGTCAGGCGGTAAAAATGTCGGTTGTATATTTTGTGATGGATTTGGCTGTCGAAGAATGAATGCCGAATGGCTGCCTATAAAGGTGGACTGTGGATCGAATCCCTGTGGAGCGAGGCAATAGACACGGGTAAAACCATCATCCCGCAGGCTGTCCAACAGGTTGACTATATATTGAAGAAATATTGGCTCCGGAAGTTCCAATCTGCTGTTGCGCCAACCGAAGGGGAAGGATGGCAGGAGTCCGATTCGGGGAGGGTTGCTCAGTTGGTCAGCGAGCAGACCGAGGTTATATCCTGAGCCGAGTGGGAGTACAAGAGGAACATCTCGTGGAAGTTTTGCAACTTCATCCCAGGTCATCTCATCGAATTTGAAAAAAGTTGAATTTCGTGTAGCCAATTTATCACCTCACTTTTTCTTTTTTTTCTTACTCACACTGAAAACAAAGAAAACTCATCGGAAAATTTCACCAAGCCGCTACCAGGCAACGATTTAAATTTTATAACCATGAACTCGGCATCCACACCGTATTCATTTTGCAGACCGAAGCTGTTCGCCTTCTGAAACCCAAAGCGCATATAGTAATTTGGGCTGCCGAGGACGACGGCGTAATCGTATTGCAGGGCAATGCAGATTTGTAAACCTGCGCGGATCAATTTTGACCCGACCCCTTGGGATTGATGTACCGGGTCCACTGCAACAGGCGCAAGCCCCAATCCCTTTTCAGGCGTGGGTGGGTGAGTCGTGACGGGGCTGAATAAAATATGCCCGATCACTTTTTCGTCCAAAACGGCGACAAGTGAAATAACAGCATTGCCATTTTCACGGATGGCGTTCACCACTTTACTTTCGGCGTCTGTTGGAAACGCAGAAAGTAAAATCGATTCAACAGCCTGATGATCTTGCTGGGTTTCAGGGCGGATGGTTATGGTCATTTTGGAAGTAAGTACCAGTCCAAATATCTTTCCATACGCTCGTACACATCGTTAAGATTTTCGCGCCGTAAAAAGCCGTGAGGTTCATCGTCATAGGTTTTATATTCGAAGGTTTTTCCTTCCCGGCGCAGGGCTTCCACCCATTCTTCGCTGGCTTCAGGCGGGACGATGGTATCAAGCAGGCCATGTAAAATCAGAACGGGCTTTTGAATATTTTTTGCTTCGGTGATCGGTGAACCTTTGAGGTAGGTTTGCAGGTTTTCTGCGGGATGGCCTAAAAAAATTTCTGTATAAAGCCTTAGCCGTTTTTCACATTGCGCCCACGAACTTACCAGATTGGAGTCGCCATACTTTGCGATGCCGCATGCGAATAAATATTCGGGGTCGCGGGAGAGGGAACAAACGGTCATATAGCCGCCATAACTTCCGCCGGCAATTCCAATTCGATCTGGTTTAAGCTCTTTCATGGTCCGCAAATATTTTGCGCCGTGCAGGCAGTCTTTTGTATCGCCCACGCCCCAGTCGTTGTAGTTCAAGCGTTCAAAATCCTTGCCATAGCCGGTGGAACCGCGATAATTTGGAGCGAGGTAGGTATATCCTTTTGCTACAAAATATTGTGCTATCTCGTCCCACCCGTAAACATATTGATCCTTCGGCCCGCCATGCGGGTAGACGATTGCCGCGCCGTTCGATTTTTTTGGCCGGTATAGAAAGGCGGGGATCTCCAGGCCGTCAAAACTTTTGTAGGAGACAACATCGGGTACGATAAACTTATTTTTTTGCATGGCAGGCGGGTTTGAAAACGTGAGCTGGGATATTTGTTTTGTTTTCAAATCCATGCGGTAAATCTCAGGGGGTGTGACAGGACCTTCAAACTCAAAGGTGATGAAGGATTCGTCTTTCGACCAGTTTGGATTGGAGTGAATCCCGACATCGCCTCTTAACACAGACGGTGAACCTGATTCTGTCTCCCCCTGCGGAGTCACGGCGATCAACATTAATTCAAACGAGCCATTGTTATTCACAACTGCGAGGATCTGTTTTCCCGAAGGCGACCATTCATATTGAAAAATATCCTGTCCAGTTTTGGTGAGCTGGTGCAATCCCTCCCCACTTGGTTTGATGAGATAAAGCTCTTCACGTTGAGTCTCCTGGGCAAGGAAGGATATCCATTGTCCATCGGGAGACCATTTGGGTAACATGGCTCGCACAGAGGGCTTACCGTACAGGGTGATTTGCTTGCCTGTTGAAATTTCAAGCAATACGATATCAAGTCGATTCAAGTCGTCGAAGCGGCGCAGGTTGAAGAGGATGAATTTGCCGTCGGGGGAGGGGCGGGCATCCCAGTGGTCGCCCATGGCGTCGGTGGTAAGCGCGCGGGGCCAGGAACCTTCATGATCTGTGAGCAGAAGCTGGTCTGCGTCGTTTCGTTCCACGGTTACGATTAAGCCATTAGAGTCGGGCATCCAACGCGGGCTGCTCGCAGATGTCGTAAAGTCGGAAATTTTTTTGGGCAGGCCGCCATCTTTCGGCACGATGTAAACATGGCTTTTGATAGTAAAGGCAAGCCACTTCCCGTCGGGCGACCATTCCGGGGTTTCGTCGTCCCAGTAGGGAGCCAGGGGACGGTCTGTTGTAACTCGAGAGAGCCAGCCTCCGCTTGAAGGCAGGGTGAATACATCGGATAGTGATTCGCCATCCTTGATGCAGGCGATCTGTCCCTGTGATGAAAGCGAATGAGACCGAATCCGCTCAAGGGAGGTGAGAAGCGAGAGGTTTAATCCTGGCGGGTCCTTGAGGTCTATTCGTTTGAGCGCAGGCCAGCCGTTGCGTTCGTATTTTTCTGTGAGTTTGATGGGGTTTTCCATGAGTTATCCCTTTCGGTTTTGATGACAAGTATAGCAAAATAATTGGAATTACAGTACAATTTTTAACAGGATAACCTCTTGAACCATTCGGGCAACTTTAACACCATTCTGGAGTGAATCAAAACCCGCGGCAGGGCAGGTTTCTGCACTAGGCGCGGGTTATTTCAAACGCTCACAAATTAATAGAGGAGAGAATATGAAAACCAGATTTTTGTTCATCATCATAGTAACGGTTTCACTGATCCTGTCGGCCTGTGGCGGCGGGGGAGGAGGGGCCGCGACTGTTCGCGTTGGCTGGGCGGGCAGCCCGGACACGCTTAACCCGGGTATGGCAATCCTGGTCGAAGCGTACACCATCTTCGAGTTGGTCTATGACTCGATGTACGAACTCAACCTCGACGGCTCCTTTACCCTGACTCTCGCCGAAAGCGTCGAAGTCTCGGATGACGGCTTGGTCTACACCTACAAGATTCGAGACGGCATCAAGTGGCACGACGGCAAGCCGCTGACTGCCGAGGATATTGCCTTCACATATAACCTTTACAAGGATACACCTGAGTATCCATACCTGAATGGCTATTACACTCCTTATTTTGATTCGATCAAAGCGGATGGAAATAATGTCATTCTGACTTTGACCGAGGCAATTCCGAATATCGAGAGCCAGTTGGTATTCCTTTATGTTCTCCCCAAACATATTTGGGAAAAGGTGGACAAACTCGAGTTCGAAAACTTTGAAATGGTCGGATCGGGGCCGTTCAAGATGGCGGAATATGTTCAAAATGAATTTGTGCGCTTGACGGCAAACAAGGACCATTTCTCTTCGCCTCCAAAGGTGGACGAAGTGGTCTTCCAAACCTTTGAAAATCAGGATGCTCTTGTGCAGGCCATTAAGACCGGCCAACTGGACATGGTGACGGAAATGCCGAATACGGCAGCCGAGACTCTGCGCGCTGAGGATAACATCGAGGTGGTGGTCGGTGCACCGCTCGCCCCGGGGGTGACTGATATTATTTTCAACCAGGTCGCCCCGGAAAATTGCCCGACGGATGCCGGTGGTCTTTGCACTGGCCATCCGGCCCTGCGGGATCGGGACGTCCGCCTGGCAATGGCGCACGCCACCGACAAACAAAAGCTGATCGACCTGATCCTGCTCGGTTTGGGGAATTCTGGTTTGACGCTCATTCCGGACGGACTTGGGGTCTGGTATAACGATGCATTGAAGGATTACGAGTTCGATGTTGCCACTGCGAACCAAATTCTTGATGACGCTGGTTACAAGGATACAGATAATGACGGCGTGCGCGAAATGCCCGATGGAACCCAGCCGTTAAACTTCCGCCTGAACTGGCCAAGCGACAGCATCAATGCCCCCCGCATGGCTGAGCTGTTGAGCGAGATGTGGGCGAAAATCGGAATAACGCTGGAACTTCAGGCAGTAGACCCGGACGCCCTGACCGCTCAATGCTGCCCCGCTTTTGATTTCGATATCATGATCTGGGGCTGGGCATCCGACCCGGATCCAAGCGCCTTGTTGTACGTGTACACCACCGAGGCCATCCCCTCCGGTTCAAGTGAAACGGGCTATTCCAATCCTGCATACGATGAACTCTATGCCGAGCAGCAAACCACCCTGGACTTTGATGCCCGCAAGGATATCGTTTGGGAAATGCAGAAGATCGTCCATGATGATGTGGTGTATATCATCCCGTTCTACGATGCCAATGTGCAGGCCTATCGCACCGACCGCTTCACGGGCTGGATCACTGACCAGGCCAAGGTTGAACTTTCAGATGTAACTTCCTTGATTGTGATCGAACCGGTCAAGTAAAAAAAATAATTAAACCAATCGGGTGCGGAGAGATCTCCGCACCCGATTTCCGATATTCAAGGAGCAAGCCTTGAACCGCACCCGCGCCTTTCTAAAGAAAACCGCCTGGTCACTTTTTACCATTATTTTTGTCATTATCTTGAATTTTTTTCTGTTCCGAGTCCTGCCGGGCGACCCTGCCCGGGCCGGCATTCGTGATCCCCGCCTAAAAAAAGAAGCGATTGAAATGCTGCGAGTCCGTTTTGGGCTGGATAAACCGGTCATCAATTGCTTTGAGTCCTTGAATCCGATCGAAGTGGGAAGTTGCGCCATTAATCCCCTGGATACGCAATTCTTTATTTATGTCCGCAATCTCATGCAGGGAGAGTTGGGAATCAGTTATCACACCAACCGTCCCGTTGCAGATATTCTTGCTGAGCGGTTATGGAATACGGTGCTGTTGATCGGCGCCGGGCAGATTCTTTCCATTGTCTTTGGTGTGGTATTCGGCATTTTTGCAGCATGGAAGGCACGTACATCCGTGGATTATGCGGCAGTGACAACCAGCCTGATCGCGTGGAGTTTACCGACATTCTGGCTGGGCATTATTCTGCTCTTTTGGGGAAGCACACATGGGTTTCCCCTGGCCGGCAAAGCCACCCCCGGGATGAGCTCGATGCCGCTGTTACAGCAGTGGGGAGATATTGCCCGGCATATGTTCCTCCCGACGTTGACGTACACCATCGTCTACATGGGCGAGTACACCTTGATCATGCGCTCCAGCCTGATGGATGTGCTTTCTGAAGATTACATCCTTACGGCCAAAGCAAAAGGACTGAGCACCTTCCAGATTTTGAAAGACCATGCCCTTAAGAATGCCATGCTGCCATTGGTGACGGTGATTGCCATCAATTTGGGTTTTACCGTAGCGGGTGCGATACAGATCGAGGCAGTCTTCTCGTGGCCCGGATTGGGGAGCGCCATTTACGAAGCTGTTGTGCGTAGGGATTTTCCCATTTTGCAGGGCGCGTTCTTATTGATCGCAGTTGCGGTGATCCTTGCCAACCTGATCGCGGACCTTACCTACAATTTCCTCGACCCGCGCGTGCAAACGGAGTAGCCGATGCAAACCACATTATCCCCATCCACGCCGCAGGCGAAAACGGCCAAAACAGCTTCCCGTTTGCAGGGATTTTGGCATGTATTCAGGAAAAATCGCACGGGCCTTATAGGCCTGGGCATGCTTGCCACCATCTTATTTACAGCGATTTTTGCGCCGGTCATTGCTCCCTATGATTCTTCATCCACCAGTTCGGCAGGAATTAGCGATATCTACAATCCTCCGAGCGCGGAACACTGGCTCGGTACGGATGACGCCGGACAGGACGTGTTCTCGAATTTTATTTTCGGCGCTCGGGTCTCGCTGACAGTTGGTTTCTTCGCAGCATTCATTTCCATCATCATCGGCGGAGTTTTCGGCCTTGTGGCTGGGTTCTTCGGCGGGCGCTGGGAAAATTTTCTCATGCGCTTTACGGATATATTCCTTGTCATTCCCGACCTTCCGCTGATGGTCGTCATTGTAGCGCTGACAAAACCCTCCCTCCTCAACATTATTTTCGTGATCGGCCTGCTCGGCTGGACGACAACCGCCCGCGTTGTACGCTCGCAGACTCTGGCAGTTAAATCGAAAAAGTTCGTTCTCCGCGCGCGGGCAATTGGTGCGGGAAAAGGCCACATCGTTACCCGGCATATCCTGCCATTGGTGATGCCCATTCTGGTTGTGCAAGCTGTGCTTGTTGTTTCGCTGGCGATCCTGAATGAGAGCGCGCTGTCTTTTCTTGGGCTTGGCGACCCAACCGCACTCTCCTGGGGACAAATGCTTAATTACGCATTTGGGCGTGGAGCCATGTCCACGGGGGCATGGTGGGCATTGGTGGTTCCGGGCTTTGGCATCGTTTGGGTGGTACTCGGATTAACCCTGCTTGGGCAGGGCCTGGAGAAGGTCCTTAACCCAAGGCTTGAAACACACCACTTGATGCCGGGCAGGTCCCCGGTCCAGAACGAAGCGGATTTGGATGTTCCCGGAAAAGGCGCGTTACTTGAAGTCCAAAATCTATCCATCAATTATGTCAATGATGGACAGCCTCCTGCGCGCGCCGTCGAAAATATCAGTTTCACATTGAAGGAAGGCGAATTGGTCGGCCTGGTTGGCGAAAGCGGATGTGGAAAAACAACGCTCATGCTTGCGCTTTTGCGGCTATTGCCTGCAGCGGGGCAGATCGTAAATGGAAACGTTTTCTTCGGCGGGAAGGACCTTGTCTCGCTCAGCGACGATGAATTAAACGACATCCGCTGGAGCGGGATCTCGATAATTTTTCAAGGCGCGATGAACGCGCTGAACCCTGTGCGGCCGGTAGACGAGCAAATAAGCGAAGTGATCATCAAACACCTGCCATCCTTTCCAAAGGAAAGGATGCAGGGGCGTGTGATCGAGCTTCTGGAGCTTGTGGGCATTGCCGCCGACCACAAAGATCATTATCCCCACCAATATTCCGGTGGGATGCGCCAGCGGGCGATGATCGCGATGGCGCTGGCGTGCAATCCTCAGGTAGTCATTGCGGATGAACCGACCACCGCCCTGGATGTGATGATTCAGGCGCAGATCCTGGAATTACTGGATAGCCTTCGAAAAAAACTGGGTCTGGCGGTAATCTTCGTCACCCACGATCTCGGCGTTGTTGCGGAAATGTGTGATCGGGTTCTGGTGATGTACGGCGGTGTAATAGCTGAATATGCCAGCGTGGATGTGATCTATAACGATCCGAAACATCCCTACACCCAGGAATTGCTGAAAGCCTTCCCGGACCTGACAAAACCGAAGAAAAAATTATCCTCCATCCCCGGCTATCCGCCGCGACTCGAAGCATTACCCGCCGGCTGCCGCTTCGCGCCGCGCTGTCCATCCGTGTTCGACCGCTGCCATACCGAGCAGCCAGCCCTTCATATTCTGGCGGACGAACATAAAGTCAGTTGCCATCTCGTTGAGGCTTTGAAATGAGCGCAGATAACTTTTTGGAAGTCCGCGGATTGAAAAAAGACTTCGACGTGGGAAGCCCGACACTTTTCTCGCGCGCGCCTCGCAACCTGCACGCGGTGGATGGTGTGGATTTCACCCTGCACCGCAGTGAAGTGATTGCGCTGGTGGGGGAGAGCGGTTGTGGGAAATCCACTCTGGCGCTATTGCTCATGGGATTGGAGGATCCGACAGACGGAAAAGTCATTTTGGAAGGCCGTGATATTACTCATTTGAACGACCACGAACGCAAGGACTTGCGCCGCAAGATTCAAATGGTATTTCAGGACCCGTACGAATCCCTTAACCCCACACAAACCATCGAAGAGATCGTCACCGAACCGCTGGCCGTGCATGGAATTACGAATTCCGCCGAACGGGATGACCGTGTAAAAAAAGCCATGGAAGATGCAGGCCTAAAACCTGCCGAAATTTATTTGAAGCGTTACCCACACGAACTTTCCGGCGGACAGCGCCAGCGCGTGGTCATCGCCGCAGCGCTTGTGCTGGAGCCTGAGATCATCCTCGCGGATGAACCCGTCTCCATGCTGGATGTATCCATCCGCGCTGAGATCATCAACCTGCTGGCGGAACTGCGCATCACGCGCCAGATCGCCGTTATCTTTATAACCCACGATCTCGGTTCCGTCGGTTTTTTTGCCGACCGCGTGGCTGTCATGTACCTTGGCCGCATAGTTGAAATTGGAACGATGCTCGAAGTCTTGGAAAAGCCGCAGCACCCGTATACAAAGGCGCTGCTCTCCGTCATCCCTGTTCCAAATCCGCGCTTGAGGCGCGAACGAATTATTTTGCAGGGTGAAACTCCCAACCCAATAGACATCCCCAGTGGCTGCCGTTTTCATCCGCGCTGTCCGGTGGCATTTGCAGCCTGTAAAGTCAGCGACCCGCCCATGGTGACGATCAGTAGAACCCATCAGGCCGCCTGCCTGCTTCTGGTAAAGTAATCGTGGATATCATCAGCCTGCAAAACCCAAAAATTAAATACATCGTCAAACTGCGCGAGGATAAACGCCAGCGCCAGCGCGATGGATTATTTCTTGTGGAAGGATATGATGAGCTGACTCTCGCCCTCATGTCGGGGTTCCAACCGCAATCGCTTCTTACCGCGCCCGAGCTTGCCAGCCGTACTATCGACTTTCCCGCCGCCGAAACAACCACCGTCAGCCGGGCCGTCTTTGAAAAGATTTCCTATCGCGAAAACCCCGATGGCTGGCTTGGAATTTTTCCTTCCCCCAAAACCTCGTTGGAGGATTTGAAATTATCCGCCTCTCCGCTGGTACTTGTGGCAGAGTCTGTTGAGAAACCCGGCAACCTCGGTGCAATTTTACGCACCGCCGATGCCGCCGGCGTGGATGTTGTCCTCGTCTGCGACCCGCGGGTGGATTTGTGGAATCCCAACGTGATCCGTGCCAGCCGGGGGGCGGTTTTTGCCGAACCCACTGTCGAAGTTGAGTCGCCGAATGCGCTGGCATGGCTCAGGTCCAGGAAGATGCGGGTATTGGCAGCTGCTCCATCTGCAAACGAGCTTTATACCGATGTCGACCTGACCGGCCCGCTTGCAATTGCCGTCGGCACGGAAGATGAAGGATTGTCAGATTTTTGGATGAAAAATGCGGACATGCAGGTGAAGATCCCCATGCTTGGCAGGGTTAATTCCCTGAATGTCTCCATCGCGGCGGCGTTGATAACCTACGAATCTGTCAGGCAAAGAAACCGTAAGTAGTTTTTTACAATCCAGGGGTTAGAATTGGTTGAAAATGAAATCCAGTACGTTTGTCCCACATTCTGAATTGGTATTCGCCCGTTTAGGAAAAGAATTAAGCGCCACGGCAAGAGCAGTCGCGGCTGCTGAAATTATATTAGATGCCGCCAACGAATTGATCGGTTGGGATGCTTGTTATCTTATCTTGTACGACCCGCAACAGGGCGGCAGACCCCGCCCGCTGCTCGCAATGGACACAATTAATAGCCAACGGGTTGTTGAATATGATGTGGTTCCCGAAAAACCCAGCGAAAATATGCTGCGGGCGATCCGCGAGGATGGGTTCCTCTCCTTATATGAAGGGACCTTTGAAATCGCCCCTTCGCTTTCCTTTGGCAATCGCAAGCAGAGGACATTGTCGCAATTATTCGTCCCAGTCCGCAGCGGAGAAAGGACTATCGGCGTGCTTTCCATACAAAGCTATAGAAAACATGCTTATACGGAAAGCTCGCTCGAAACGCTGAAGACGCTTGCCAACCATTGCGCCGGCGCCCTGGAACGGATCTGGGCGCAGGAAGCTCTGACCTTGATGGCGGAAAGGTTAAAAGTGTTGTACCAGGCGGCACATGCGGTAAGCGCCAGCCTGGATATGGAAGAATTATGTGACGCAATTCACTGCACTGTTGAAAAAGTGATGCCCTGTGAGGATTTTGTGATCGACGGGTACAATGCGGAAACGAATGAGATCGTGCCGATCTACGCCATCGAATTTCCGCGCAAACGGGTTGCAACGGAAAAATACTTTGCCGACCACGGTTTGGCGGGCAGGATCGTCCATTCGCGGAAGCCCGTGTTATTTAACAGCCTGGAGGAGATGGACAAGAGCGGGATCACGTTTGAATTTTATGGAAGCAACGGTAAAGAGGCTTCCCAATCCATAGTGGCGGTTCCGATGCTTCTTCACGGAAAAGTAGGCGGTATGATCTCGGCCCAATCGTACAAGCCGGATGCCTACACAAAAGACGACCAGTATTTGCTTGAATTGCTTGCTTCTCACGCCGCAATTGCAATGGAAAATTCCCGCTTGTTTACAACCATACAATACCTCGCTGATACAGACCCATTGACGGGGATCCTTACGCGCAGAAAGTTCTATGAACTTGCCGAACGCGAATTCAACCATGCCAAACGATATACAAGGCCGCTTTCGGTGATGATGCTGGATGTGGACGAATTCAAGAAGTTCAATGACCGCTTTGGGCATCACGTGGGGGACCTGGTATTGAAGCTGGTCGTCCTGCAGTGTAAATTATCCCTGCGCGAAGTGGATATCTTTGGCAGGCTGGGCGGTGAGGAATTTTCGGTAGCCCTGCCTAATACGGATCTGGAACGGGCTGTGCAGGTGGCGGAACGCCTGTCCAGGCTGGTTAAAGAGGCGGTTCTCAACGAGGCGGAAAATCTCTTCGAGATGGCAACCGGTGAAAAGCCCGAAAAGGATTCGGTAAAGATCACTGTCAGCATTGGGGTGGCGGCTTGCGACGATTCGTGTAAAAATATCGATGTGTTGATGGACCACGCCGATCGGGCGATGTATTCCGTAAAAAATAAGGGACGAAATCAGATCAGTGTTTGGAGGAATGGACAATAACCATGCAGGCACTTTGGCTCGAGAACAATCAAATTTCACTGCAAGATGTGCCGGCGCCGAGGAAAGCGGACGAGGCGCTGATCAAAATCCGCAAGGCGGGGATTTGCAGCACCGATCTTGAATTGGTAAAGGGGTATTATCCATACACGGGAATACTCGGCCACGAATTTGTGGGGGAGGTGGTGGATGCGCCCGATAAAACCTGGGTTGGTGCGCGCGTAGTGGGGGAGATCAATGTGGTCTGTGGAAAATGCGAAGCCTGCCTGAATGGACGCTCCACCCATTGCGAAAACCGCACGGTGCTGGGCATCGTCAATCGTGACGGTATATTTGCGGAATACACCACCCTGCCGCCTGCCAACCTTCATCGCGTTCCGAATTCCGTTTCCGATGAAATGGCTGTATTCACCGAGCCGCTCGCCGCCGCACTGGAAATCCAGGAGCAGATCCGCATCAAACCAACTGATAGAGTTTTAGTTGTTGGCGCGGGACGGCTGGGACAATTGATCGCGCAGACTCTGGCGCTCACTGGCTGTGACTTGCATGTAGTGGCGCGTCACTCTTTGCAACAGAACCTGCTTACCGCGCGAGGGATCCGCATCACTTCCGAAGCGGAGATACAGCCCCACAAATGGGACATCGTCGTCGAAGTGACAGGTTCTCCTGAAGGATTCAACCTTGCTCGAAAAGCCATTCGCCCGCGCGGCACGCTGGTAATGAAGTCTACGTACAAGGGCGATATGAACGTCAATTTTTCGTCGATTGTTGTGGATGAAATTCAAATCATCGGTTCGCGCTGCGGTCCATTCGAGCCTGCCCTGCGGTTAATGGAAAAACGCGAGGTAGACCCCACTGTATTGATCGCGGAAGAATATAACTTGAAGGATGCGCTCAAAGCTTTTGAAAAAGCCGCCCAGCCAGGGGTGTTGAAGGTGCTGGTGGGGAATCATTAACCTAGGCAGGAAAATCGTTTAACCAACTCTCTAATTTTGGTTTATAAAAGAAATAACCAGCTGGGCAAATATCACCAAAAAGGGAATCGTCACCATTGCCATCGCGATCCACGAAATGGCTTTGAAATCATTCTTGAAAATAACCCCTGCAAAACCCAGCGTGAATGCCAATGGGGTCAGCACACAATAAAACAGGGCGGTAGTGACGTTCAACTGGCTGAATACAGCTGGCGGAATGTTCAGATAGGAAACCCCGATATTTAATCCCAGAGCCAGCACGGCCAGGATCCCGGTAATGAAAGCGGCGATCCCGAAGTATGTATGTTTAATGGGCTGATACGACATGGTGGGATTATAAGCCAGGAACGCATGCCGGTTTGAAATCGGCAATGAAGGGCTTGAAATTCACTCTCAGGCGTTGTACAGTATCCATGAAAGAACCTTCAACGATAAAAAGGAGAAAGTCATGGATAAATTAGTCACGGCTTTGGGACCCGCCTTTGCGGCAGGCTTTGCCATCCAGCAATTGCTGGAGATCTTAGACCCGCTCATCGAAAAGTTTGCAAAAGACTGGAAGAAGATTTTCCTTGGGCTGGTCTCCCTTACCTTCGGGTTGATCCTTGCGTTCGGCGCCGGTATTCGCGTCCTGGCCCCTCTCGGTTATGCCGGCTTCGACCTGTGGGATGCGCTGATCACTGCCCTTATCGTCAGCGCCGGCACGGAGGGCATCAATTCCATCATGAAATATTTGGGCTATGCCAAGGACAATAAGAAGGATGAGGGCGAACGACTCAGAGGTGAAGCGGAAGGCGCAGCCCCTGCCGCGAGGAAGGTTGTCAGGAAAAAGAAGTAAGAGAGAATCGGTCGAACGGCTTCCGGATATTCAAAGAACCCGGAAGCCGTTTAGTTATTCCATTATTTATCTTATTAATCTGCCGCTACTGCTTCCTCATTCGATTTCTCGCGCCTGACCATGATCGAGTCTGCGGTCACGCCCTCGCGCTCGTTCCCCTCAATTTCCTCCGCCACGCCATAAGCCACTTCCAACTGATGACGGAACTGCTGGGTGTACAGGCGGTAGTAATGTCCGCGTAACTTTAACAACTCGGCGTGCGTGCCACCTTCGGCGATATTTCCGTCCTCGATCACAAGGATGCGGTTCGCACGGCGAATGGTGGAGAGACGATGCGCGATCACAAAGGAAGTGCGTCCCTTCATCAGGGCTTCCATGCCGCGCTGGATCAGTGACTCGGTCAAGGTATCCACCGACGAAGTCGCTTCGTCCATGATGAACAGCTCAGGCTTGGCCAGCACCGCGCGCGCGAGGCTGATCAACTGCTTCTGTCCCACCGAAAGCAGGTTGCCGCTCTCGCCCACGTTTTGCTCGTAGCCCTTTTCCAGCGTCACAATGAAATCATGCGCGCCCGCGATCTTCGCGGCTTCCTCCACTTCGGCGTCGCTCGCTTCCAAACGCCCGTAGCGGATGTTATCCCGCACGGTTCCTGAGAACAGGTGCGGAGTCTGCAACACGATGCCGATCTTGTTATGGATCGACTCCAGCTTGTAATCCATGTAGTCCACGCCGTTGATGCGGATCACGCCCTTGCTCGGCTCGTAAAAGCGGCAGAGTAGATTCACGATCGTGCTTTTGCCGCCGCCTGTCGGGCCGACCAGAGCGATCATCTCGCCAGGATTCACCTTCAGCGTGAAATCTGTCAAAACGGATTTACGGTCCTCGTAGAAAAAATCCACGTGATCGAATTCGATCTCACCGAGCAGAGTCTTCGCTTCGATAGCATCGCCTCTGTTATGGACCTCGGGCGGGGTATCCACCAACTTGAAAATTCGCTCCGCTGACGCGATGCTGTGCTGCATTTCTGCATACACGCGCGCAAGGTCTTGAATGGGCCACATCATGAACGTGAGGTACGAGACGAAGGCTTGAATACCGCCAATGGTCATCAACCCAACGGAAATTTGATTGCCGCCATAGCCCACGATGACGCCCAGCGCCAGCGCCGCAATGATCTGCACGGTCGGCAGGAAGAGCGCCGAAAGCCAGGCCGCGCGGTAGGATGCGTTGTACATCTTGGTCGTCAGACCCTGAAAGTCCTGGGTGTTGGCATCTTCGCGTCCTAAAGCCTTGGTCACGCGCACGCCTTGAAAGCTCTCGTTGAACGCGCCTGTGATCTTGCTGTTGGCGCGCCGTGAAACGCGGAACTCCGCCAGAATCTTCTTGCGGAACTCGATGGCCACATACGCCATGATCGGGATGATGGTCAGCACGATCAGCGCCAGCCGCCAGTTGATGATGGCCATGAAGATCGTGGACGAGATGATGTTCATCACCGCCCAGGTCGTATCCACGATGCCCCAGGTCAACAGGTCAGAGACGCGGCCTGTATCCGAGGTCACACGCGCGATGAGACGTCCCACCGCGTTTTGGGCATAGTACGAAAGCGACAGGTCCTGCAGGTGATTGAAGAGCATCTTGCGCAGGTCATACTGAATGCGCTCGCCCAGCACGCCCGCGAGATAAATGAACGTGAATACCGCCGCGGCCTGCACAAGGATGAACCCGCCATAGACCGTGGCCAGTTCCATCAGGCGCGCTTTGTCGCCCAGCAAAATACCCTGGTCAATGAATTGCTTGTTGACGTAGGTAAAGTACGCATCCAGCCCGGAGACAATGGCGATCGTGATGAAAAATCCCACGACCCATTTCCAGTGGGGGAGCAGCAACCCGCCAATGCGTTTTAGCACGGGGGTGGTCAGTTGTGAAGTAAACTCTTCTTCTTCGAGTTCGATAAGGTCGTCACTCATAATAAATCTCCGTTATGTTCACACATACTCCGGTGGTTGAGTAGGCGGCGATGCTCTCCACCGCCGTACCGAAACCACACATGATAGTACGCTTTTCATTTCCTGTTTACTTGCCATCGGTGGTTTCGATACGCCCTCCGCGAAGTACGCTGAGGGCTACTCAACCACCAGGAGTGATATTCTTTTAATTTACTCTTGCAATCTCGATTTCCAGTTCCGTGTCGATCTTCGTCTGAATATCATAAATTCTTCGATACATGCCATCCTGATCTTTCAATAGTTCGTCGTGAGTTCCCATTTGCACAACCTCGCCTTTATCCAAAACAAGGATCAGGTCGGCGATCATCACCGATTGAATTCGGTGCGCGATGATAAACGTGGTGCGGTTCTGCATCAACTCATTCAACGCGTCGCGGATCTCGGCTTCGGTCTCCGTGTCCACTGCGGAGGTGGAGTCATCGAAGATCAGGATCCTCGGGTTCTTCAGCAGAGTCCGCGCAATCGCCACGCGCTGTTTCTGTCCGCCGGAGAGGGTTACACCCTTCTCGCCGACCAGAGTATCATACCCGTCAGGGAAGCCGACGATCACATCATGCACAGCGGCGGCTTTGGCGGCGCGCTCGATCTCTTCCTGTGAAACGTCACGCCCCACACCGTAGGAAATATTCTCACGGATCGAGCGGCTGAACAGGAACGGTTCCTGCTCCACGATACCGATCTGCTTTCGCAAGAACGACCGCGAGTAGTCCTTCAATTCCACGCCGTCGAGCAGAATGCGTCCACCCGTGTATTCATGGAAGCGCGGCAGCAGATTCACGAGGGATGTTTTACCCGACCCCGTGGACCCAAGCAATGCGATTGCCTGCCCGGGCCTGGCATGGAACGAGACGCTTTTCAACACATCCGATTTGCCGTCCGAATACATGAACGAGACATCCTCGAAGACGAGATCGCCCCTTGCCGCGCCTTCGGGCTGGTACCGTCCATCGAACAGCGGTTCCCGCTGCTGCTTAACCACTTCCATGAGACGCGCATACGAGACCATGCCCGTGGACGTTTGCACGATGATGCGGCCCAGATTGCGGATGGGCCAGATGAGCCAGACGACGAGCCCAAGGTACGCTACGTAGGTGCCGACGGAAATTTCACCGTCAATTGCCATCATCGCGCCATAAACAAAACCAAACAGCATCTGAAATCCCAGCACAATGTCCGAGAGTGGCCAGAACATGGAATGCATAAAGAGCAAAATCTTGCCCTTCAAATACTTGCCCCAGTTGTCCTTCTCGAACTTTGTCTTTTCATAATCCTGTCGTGCAAAGGCTTTCACCACGCGCACACCGGTTAAATTCTCCTGTAAGGTTGTGGATAACACGGCCTCCTGTGCCTGATATTCTTCATAGGCCTTGGTCACTTTCTTGAAGAACCAAAGCGAGACAAGCAGAATCAACGGGATGACGATGATCGAAACCCATGCAAGCTCTGCGTTGAGATTTAGAATGGCAATGAAGTTGATCACGAAAAGCAGGATGATGCGTCCCACGCCGATGGCCTGTTCGCTGAAAAAGCGGCGCAGCGCATCCACATCCGAGGTGACGCGTTCGATCAGATCACCCGTCGGGGTGGTGGCGTGATACGAGAAATTCAAACGCTGGATGTGGTCGAAGAGAAAGTCTCTTAGGCGGCGGGTAATGCCCTCGGCGGTGTAGGCAGCCAACCGTCCGGAAAGAAACGCGAAACTTCCTTCAACCACGGCGAGGCCGACGAATCCCATCGCGATCCAAATCAGGGAAGCGCCAAACGAATTTCCAATAAACCTGCCTTCCACCAGGACGTCATCCGCGAAGAAACGCAGGAGCAGGTAGGTAAAGGTCTTGGAAAGCGCAGAGATGGCAAGCGCGACCGTCGCCGCGATGTAAGACATGCGGTAATCGGACATCATCTGCCAGAGACCCTTGAGGCGGTTTTCCTGAAGGGTGGGGCGGAAGTCGAAGGTGAGCGCAGGCTCGTGAGTGGGTTGTAGTGTGGTCATTTCAAATTCTCCCCCCTCTCCCAAAATGGGAGAGGGGCAGGGGGTGAGGGGAAATAAAAAGGCTGCGGCGAATGCGCCACAGCCCAAAACAAACAGGGGACTGAAAAAGACCTAGGTTCGGTCAATAGGCGCACTCCGAGAAGGGAAATTCCCAACTGCAAAGGGGAGGATAAAGATAACAGTGGACATCAAGAGCGCGCTCCTTTCTTTTAGATTTTTCGTTCTGTGTGCCGAGTTTACACCTTGCTTGTGCGATATGTCAAGGATGAGAGGAATATTAATTTCGCATGGCCGAGCTGCGGGCCATCTCATAAGTATAATGAAGGAATGACGCTCACAACCGTACAGGTCCGCCCCAATGGAATTTTTCCGCTCCAGAATCCCGCCTCATCTTTCGACGGGGTAACTGCTTCGCTTGACCCGGGTTTTTACACCACCTTCAGCACTCTCGCGCAAGGGACAAAGGTGCTTGGCCTTCAAGCTCATCTGGACCGGCTCTATTTGCCTGCGCGGGAATTAAAGCTGAAACCCGTTGTGGAGGAGACTGCTCTGCGCCAACGGATTGCCGAACTTGCACTGAAGAATCTCCCGCGAGAGTCCAGGGTGCGCCTGATCTTGGCGAAGGAACATGGCGAGATGTTCATCCTTTCGCAGCCTTTTACACCCTTGGCGAAGGAGGTGTACGAGAATGGAGTACACGTGGTCACCTCCACGATGGAACGAAGTGACCCGCGTACCAAAGGTACCGACTTCATCACAAAGAGTGCGGAACAAAGGAAGTTGGTGGATGGAGGGATATTCGAGGTTTTATTAACACATAACGGAAAGATTCTCGAAGGGATGACCTCGAATTTTTATGCTGTTGAGTATGTCGTTGCGAGCCGACAGGCGAAGCAAGCTCCCGTTGTTAAATTGATCACCGCCCGCAGCGGGATCCTGCTTGGCGTTACGCGCCGTGCCGTGCTGCGGATTGCAAGAGGGCAGGGGCTGTCCATTGAATATCGTCCGCCGCTCATCAATGAAAAATTCGATGAAGCATTTCTCACTTCCAGTTCCCGCGGTATCGTCCCGATCGTTTCGATAGACGATGTCCCAGTGGGGGAGGGGAGGCGCCGCGCTGAGCCTGTCGAAGCGGTGGGGGCGTGGACGAAAACTCTTTCGCAGGCGTATCAGGCTTACGTTCAGGAAAGAAGCGAAAGAATCGTTCAGGAATCCGGGTGAGCCCAGGGATCTTTTTCGTGCTCGATCATGCAATTGGTGCAGTAGAAATCGTCGCACAGGTTGCAGAAGGAAACATTGTGGCTTTCCCGATGGGTATAAACTCGTAAATCGGCCCCGCATTTTTTGCAGGAACTCTGCGGGAACGTGTTGATCAATTCGCCAAAAATATACAGCTGGATCTCGCGAAGATATTCCTCCAGCTTTTCAGGGTCGTCGGTGACTGGCTGGCCCTGAGAACCAAATATCTTCATTCGAATTTCATGCGTATGAGCTGAGTTCAATGCCAGGTTCCAGATAATGCCTGCCTGGGTCAGTTTTCGGCTGCGGTCGAATGCAAGTGCATCCACGAGTCCCCGCACCAGCCCTGCGAGCATCAGCATGTGGTCTGCAAGGTCTACAACGGAATGGGAGAGATCCCGATCGTTTTTCATGCCGCACCTCCTGTCGTTTTCAATCTACAACAACAGGTGGCAAATTACAAGCCCGCCGGGTTATCCCGTCTTTTGTTTTGGACTTTTTTCGAAAATGTCGTAATAGCCCTTATCCAATTCATCGTCGGATAAATGGGCGTAACGCTGTGTCACCTGGATGTTGCTGTGACGCGCAAGCTCCTGAGCTAATTTCAAATTACCCGAGCCGCGTAACACAGTGGTGACGAAATAATGGCGGAAGGAGTGGGGTGTGATCTTGCCGACGGATTCTTTTCCTAGTATTTGAGTTACACGTTCTTTGACGATATTTCTGCCCGTGGTGGGGGTGATGGGTTTTATTTTTTTGCCCGCGCCTTTGTCGTGGCGGGCGAAGAGGGGCAGGGATGCCAATTGTTTTCCCGACCCGCCGTCGAGTGAGGCGCGAAGCGAGAGATAATCCTTGATGGCTTTCGTGCTGCGGGTGGAGAATCGCACCACGGCCTGCTTGTCGCCTTTGCCGATGATCACCGCGCGGCTTTCGTTCCAATCCACATCACCGCGGCGCAGATTGCATGCCTCATGGACGCGCAGGCCGGTATCGGCTAAAGTGAGCAAAAACGCCCGGTCACGGTATGCGCGTAACCGAATGTTGGGGAGGTCTTCGTCGCCGCTGGGTAAATCCATGTTTTCAATCGTATCCACATACTCCAAAATATGCTCGATATCCTCGGCGGGGAACTGGGGAAGGCGCAACCCGGGCCGGCGCGAACGTTGTCGTATAAGCACACGCACGCGGGACAAATTGATCTCCGTCAGGCGTTCTGAATCCACATATTCATAAAAGCCTTTAACCGCCTGCAAATACAATTGTTCGGTGGTCGGGGAATAGGTTTTGAGATAGCCGGCCATTGGTGAGACCAGGTCTTCTGTGAGTTTTCCAATGGGGGTGGATTGCGGGTTGAGATTTTTTTCCATCAGCACATCGCCGAAAACGTTGAGCGCATTCTTATACGCAAACATTGTGTGGATGCTGCGGGAGAGCTTCACCGTGTCTAGATAGCTCTTTATCGCGTCCGCGATCGTTACCGGTTTGGATTCTTTGGTTGCCATAGGGGTCATTATACGAATATTCACGGGTTTGTCAATGTTTTTGATAATAATACTTATCGAAACCATTAGAGTAAATCTGAAATTCACCTTTTGGACGTGCTCCCCCACTTGTCGCTTTGACCGTTGACAATGGACTCCAGACAGTTCAAGCAGAACCGCTTCCTATTTACGGGACGGTTGGTTTTATCCCGCCTTCATCATTCAACTTTCATTTTTGCACTTCCCCTCCCCTGCCCTGCTGCATTACCTCTCTATTCTTGCAATTTGCATGGATTGCCTCTATACTGGTTGAAACCATCATCTGCGAGGGGCTATATGCCGCCTGATCCAGCGAAAACAACTGTCAAGTTTCTTTCCGCACTACTGAAGCACCAGGCCAAATTATGGCTTGGCGAAGATGCGGCTGGAATTGCCGCGGATTCCTTGATCGACGAAGACCTGCAAAAGCGGCTCGATGACTGGTTGAAATCGGATGAAACAGCCAGGAAGCTGCTCAAAGCTTCCGAACAAGCTCAGCTCTATCTTCAAGACCAGCACAACTGTCCTGACGCAGATTTGCGTTATCTATTTCGTGACATCAACTTTGGTGATCTGCCCTCTATCCAAACCGCGTTGACCAAACTTCCGCAGGTGATGGACTCAGGAAAATTAGAGCGGGTCTTGCTGGCCTCGTTCACCCGTGATGTACCGAATTTATCATCCAAACAACACAGCGAAGCGGCGCGCTTGTACACCGATGCTTTGCTCCGGGCTGTCGGCACACTCGAACAATTCGTCTCCCCCATCCTCTTGCAAACTGCCCTGGACTTGAAAAAGGGGCAATACCTGCATAATGAAAAACTTGATCAGGTTATCCTTCTTCTTCAAGGGAGAGTGAATGCCGCACCTGCCCCCTCCCCCACCCTGCCCGGCGACCTGCCGCCTGGTTCTCATTTGCCTTTTCCGCGCAATGAATTTTTCACAGGCCGCGTTACAGATCTTGAAAAATTATCCCAGGCCCTGCTCGATGACCATCCAAACAGTGTCGTCATCAACCAGGCGTTGACCGGCATGGGTGGACTCGGCAAGACACAGCTGGCGGTTGAATTCGCCTTTCAGTACGGGTATCGCTTTCAAGGTGTGCACTGGCTGGATCTTCACGAGGCGCAGACTCTCGAAACCCAGATTGCCCTCTGTGGTGAAAAAATGGGACTTAACTCCTGGCCTCAGACCCTCCCGGAGCAGGTCACTGCCACCTTGCGGGAATGGCTGCAGAACAACCCGCGCCTGCTCATATTGGATAACTTTGAGGAGATCGAATCAGCCAACGAAGTGCTGGCGCGTTTAAGGCACTCCGGCTTGCGTCTTTTGATCACCTCCCGCCGCACAGACTGGAACTCCGCGCTTGGGTTAAAGCGGCTGCCATTGGATGAATTCGATCCGCAGGAAAGCCGTGATTTTCTTCGGAACTACATCTCCCCAGACCGCGGCGGGGACGAAGAACTCGACAAACTCGCCGTTCACCTTGGGCAGCTGCCCCTGGCCCTGGAGCTCGCCGGGCGCTATCTGGAAAAACAGGCGCGGCTGAAGGTCGAAAATTATATTAACCAGCTTGAAAAGGCGCTCGAGCACAAATCCATGCAGAACTGGAAGGCGGAGCGGAAGAGCCTGACCGGGCATGACCTGAGCCTCCTGCAAACCTTTGCCAAATCCTGGGGGCAAGTGGCAGACGCCGCGACGCAAAAATTATTCATCTTATTCGGCTATTGTGCGCCCAACACACTTGTTCCCGCAGAAATTCTGGACGCGGCCTTGGGCGATGCAAAGGATGCTTGTGACGAGTGTCTGACCGACCTGATGGGCTTCGGCTTGCTCAAGCAGGGGCCTATCATCCACCCACTATTGGCCCAATTTGCCCGCGGCTTGGATTCAGATCACAGCCTGCTGGGGTCCTTTGCAGAAGCACTTGCTGGGCTTGCGAACCAGACGAACCACACCGAAGACCGTATGGGGAACTATAATTTATACACACCCTTCCTTCCGCATGTCCGGTCAGTTGCGGAATATGCTGAAAAGGCGGCCTTGGCGCCTGCCGGCCAGTTATGGAACAGCCTGGGTTATCATATAAACACTGTAGCAGACTATGCGGGGGCGAAAGCGGCCTTCGAGCGCGCCCTAAAAATATGGGAAGCAAATCTTGGTTCGGATCATCCGCAAGTTGCCACTGGCGTCAACAACCTGGGCAATGTTCTGAAAGCCCTGGGCGACCTGGCGGGGGCGAAAGCGGCCTTCGAGCGCGCCCTAAAAATTTTCGAGAAATTCCTGCCGCCGGATCACCCAAGTATCCAGGTTGTGCGCGGAAATCTCGAAAGCCTGTAATCCCCCTGCTGGACCCATTTTTAAAACAACCATCCCCCAATCAAACGTGACTTGGGGGATGGGATACGAATCTTACGTTTCAAACAGCGATCAGCCGTTCACTTCTTCGGCTTTTCTTTCTTCTTCTTTTTCTTTTCCTTGTTCTTACCCTTCTGCTCTTTGTTTGCCATCATTATCTCCTTTCCAAAAACCAACGGAATGTTGATCCTTGAATAAAAATGATTTGTCTTCGCGATGGGCAAAGAAACCTGCAACCCATTCGTCCATAAAATTATATCACCAGCAAAATTTTTTACCGAGCTTTTTGTACACGGACTTGACGGATTTCACGGAATAGACAAGCGCGGATTTATTAATGATGTTTGTCCGCAAGCAAAGCATCCGTGTTTTCCGTGTACAAAAGAAAAGCTAAATCCGCTAGAACACTCCCGCCGCGGCAGGGACCATTTCCCGCGGTGCTAAGGTGATTGCATCCTTTTTACAGCTCGCGCGGCAGACGCCGCAGCCATAACAAGCCGTCGGGTCGATGCTCACCTTCTTGTTGTTCGAGGAATATCGTATCGCGCCATATTGACATTGTCTCATGCACAGGCGGCAGCCGTTGCACGCGTCCATTGAGACTTCCGCCACCCATTCCGCGCGGAACATCACCGGGTAATCCTTGCGGGCATGCGTCATGCGGTAGGCCATGCAGTCCTGGTCGCAATTGCACAGTCCGCCGATGAATGGAGTCTTGAACGTCCACACCGAATGGACCAGTCCCTCTTTGTCCAGTTTGCGAATGGATTCCAGCGCTTCTTCCTTCGATAAAGTTTCCAGGCTGAAAGAATCATCGAGCGAGTCCATCAATTCCTTATCCATGGTCAGGCCGTAGCAATAACGGGCGTTCATATTGCCCGTCGTCACGCGCCGACACACACAAGGCAGTCGCACTGCGCCCTGCACCATGTCGAAGATTTTCTCCACATCTTCCATCGGCACCACCTGCCCATAGTGATCCTCTTTTTGCATGTGGGTCAGCACAGGCTTGGCGAGCTTCATCAATGGCGTCTTGCGGATCTTATCCAACTGTTTGACGCTCTTCGGCACCCGCTTGTCGAACCCGTTCAGGAAGTCCGCGGCGTATTTGCGGCGCTGGTTTTGGTTCAACAACTCCTTCGAATAATTCTCCATCGTCAAATACCACTTCTCCCCTTCTCCGTGCTGGGTACAGAATTCACACATGGCAGGCTCTCCTTAGGCTGTAATTTTCTGTCAGTATAGCTACCCAACCTTCCGGTCCCTAGTGTCAAAACTCCCTGATTGAGTCTGTAACACAAGCGGTGGGTTTGAGGCGAAAAAAGGATGAGTTTCTTGTAAGATAAGGTTATCGACACCAAGCTTATAAGGAACTCATCCATGTCTATTGTTGTTCTGAAACTGCCAGATGTCAAGCAAAAAACCG
>JACZJC010000060.1 GCA_014860745.1 Anaerolineales bacterium | reverse complement strand
ACCCAACAAAAAAGCGGACGTTTGCAAACGTCCGCTTTTTTGATTCTATTTTTTTGAACCTTTTATCATTTGACGGGCAGTTTGCAGTAATTCATGTGCCGAACGGAGCGTGCCTTCGCCCACCTCGCCAAGCATTTGCGAAAGTTCGAGCAGGCGTGGTTCGCCTTCCAGCGGCTCCACGCGGGTGAGGGTGCGGCCTTTGTCCACAAGTTTTTGAACCTGATAATGCTGGTCGCCAAAGACCGCAAGCTGGGGGAGATGCGTCACGCAAAATACCTGATGTGTGCGCGAAAGATTCCACAATTTCTGACCGACCACCATGCCCACGCGCCCGCCAATGCCCTGATCGATTTCATCGAAGATCAAAGAAGGGACTTCATCGGCGCGCGCCATGACGTTTTTCAGTCCAAGCATGAGGCGGGATGTTTCACCGCCGGAGGCGATCTTCGCCAGGGGTTTGAGTCCTTCGCCCGGGTTGGGGGCCACGAGAAATTCCACGCGGTCGAATCCGTTTTGGTCGAAGGCGATGCGGGTCCCATCAGCCAGCGGAGCGCCGTTCGGGTCGGGTTTGGTCTGGAAGTCCACGCCGAATTTTGCGGAAGCCATTTTCAAATCATCGAGTTCAGTCTCAATTCCCTTGCCCATTTCCACAGCGGCGGCTTTACGTTTTTCGGTCAGCGTATTGCCTTGTTTACCAAGTTTTTCGAGCAGCTTGGCCTCTTGCATTTCCAGTTCATCGATGCGGTCTGCCGCGCCGGTAATGGTTTCGAGCTGCTTGCGCGCATCCGCGCCGTACGCGATGACTGCGGGAATGTTGCCGCCATACTTGCGGGTGAGCGAGTGGATCAGGTCCAGCCGTTCTTCCACATCTTCGAGTCTTTTTGGATTGAACTCGATCTCCTCAAGATAATTGCGCAAGCCATGGATGATGTCGGACATCGCATCCAGCATGACCTCGGCCTGGTTCGCCAGTTCAGCCTGGCCTGCGTCTATTTTTGCAAGAGCAGCCAAAGCCTGCGCGGCCTGACCGACCAGGTCGGTTGCGGCGGGGGTTTCAGGGGAGCCTTCCTCCAAAACGGCCAGCGCCTCTTGCGCATTCTGTGCCAGCGACTCGGCATTCGCCAGCCTGTCGCGTTCCTTGCGAAGCTCTTCTTCTTCGCCTGCCTTTAATTGTGCGTCTTCGATTTCCTCGGCCTGGTAAGTGAGAATTTCAGTGCGACGGTCTGCGTCGGCCTGTGCTTTGCGTAAATCCCCCAACTCGCGGCGGAGATTCAACAAGGCATGGTAGGTCTGGCGGTATTCTGTCAGCGGCTTGGCAACTTCCGCGAAACGGTCGAGCAGGCCGAGGTGCGCGCGAGGATCGAGCAGGGATAAATGTTCCGCCTGCCCGTGGATATCAACCAGCAGTGCGCCAAGTTCCTTCAACAAACCAACATTCACCGTACGGCCGTTCACCCGCGCCACACTGCGCCCTTCCTTGCGAACTTCGCGCATCAGCACCACATAATTGGGATCATCCATCAATTCTTCACGGTTGAGGACCTCGTGCACCGCCTCTTTTTCCGGACCTTTGAGCTGGAACACCCCCTCGACAAATGCCGCCTCTGAATCCGTGCGGACGAAGGTTGTATCCGCCTTGCCGCCGATAAGCATGACCACCGCATCGAGAATGATGGATTTGCCGGCCCCCGTCTCGCCGGTGAGGATGATGAGCCCCGGACCGAAACGCAAGTCAAGTTTATCTATGATTGCAAAGTTTTGGATGTGAAGTTCGGTAAGCATGGGTTATCTTGTAAGTTGAATTCCGGAAATGCGTGAATAAACGGTGGGAGTTGCAATGACCAGGTAAATGACGACCCCAATGACACCATAGATGTTTCCTGTGAGGAGCAGAACGATCGCAGCAGGCAGTGCACCAAGTATCACACCTGCTGCGCAGGCAATGAACAATGCTTTTGAACGGCGTTTGTTGAGCACGCGCAATGTGATGTTTGAAATGAAAGTCCCTGCTCCGCTGCCAATGCCAGCCGCAAGAAAGAACATGAAAAAGCCGATGAACGACCCGATAAAGGCAACCAGAATACTGGTGACCAGTGACAATACAATGGTGACGCCGGTTCCGGTCAGGTAATCGTACCATTCAGCGGTATCAAAAGCCTTCTGTTGTGAGCGGACACAATCCTTGCATAAATAGCCGGTCGGGGTTCGCACTGCACAGGAGGCGCACATGGGCCGTTCACAGCGTTTGCATCGCAGGCTGGTTTCACGGGTGGGATGGGCATAACAATAAGTGGCAGTCGTGTCGGTCATCGAGGAAATCCTAAAGAGTTTTCGTTCATATGAGCGGTGATATTCCGATAGAAATATCCCGGGTCTCCAAATCGTACAAATTGAGCGGTGACATCGGCGGCGGTCACGTTGACCACATCATCCTCCATTAATGGGGATGGCGGCTGGCCGTCCACACTCAGGACTGCATTCTCGCTCTTGATGGCAATGTTTACAGAAGAACCTTCCGATAAGACAACCGCACGGTCTACGGAGAGATGGGGCGCAATCGGCACAAGCAAAATATTCCGTAATTCCGGTGGAAGGATGGGTCCGCCCGCTGCAAGCGCATAAGCCGTTGAGCCTGTGGCCGTGGATGCGATCAACCCATCCGCAACATAACTTGTCAGCTGGCGGGTATCCACGAAGGCGATCAGCCGCACAGGGCGCAAGTTTTGCCCGCGGGCAACCACCACTTCATTCAGCGCGTTCGAAATTCCAATACTCTCGCCCGCGCGGACAAGTTCCGCCCGCAGCATCATGCGGTTTTCGATCCATGCCTCGCCGTTGAATAATTTTTCAAAGTACCCGCGCCATTCCTTGCGGTCGATCTGAATGAGGAACCCAAGCCTGCCCAGGTTAACACCCAAAATAGGCACTCCGGAAGGCGCACATAGATGTCCCGCGCGCAGAACACTGCCATCCCCGCCGACGACAATGAGCATGTCGAACTTCCCCTTCTTGACGGCCTTGCGAAGTTCCTCGTCATACAGGGAACCGAAAGGTGCTTCAATGCCCTTTTCCTTTAAGAACGCGGTCATTGCTTCCGCTTCTGCAAAGGCTTCCGGCATTTTCGGATATGCCACAACAACCGGTCGTTTGGGTAGGAATGACGCAGTCATAGCGAAATTATACCTTTGTCGGGGTGCGATGACTGCTACACCAGGCTCTGATCGCAGACATTGCGAAACCCGCATCTTTTACAACGGGACGCCTGCTCGTGCGAGCGGGGGACATCTTTCTTCGCTTCATCGACTCGCATATCGGCCAGCAGTTCGATCAGTGCGGTTTCCAGTTCCCGTGTGTACTCGATGGCGAAATCGCGGTTCTCGTAATGGATGATGCCATACGGAGGCCGTTTGCCATAAGTCTTCTCCACCAGCAGGCAATACGAAGCCAGTTGATAAATATGCGAATCATACGGGGCTTCCGGTGCCCGCCCGGACTTTACCTCCACAGGAATGATCTGCCCATTCTTTTCTATCAGATAATCCGGCTTGCCCGTCAACGCGAGAGCGGGATAATAAAGCGGTTTCTCTACTTTTCCCCATCCGCGCGTGTCCGTGTAGATGACCTGTCCGCCGGGCAGGCCAGCCGCCTTTTGCTGGCGGTTGGATTGCCAGAAAAAGATGATCGCAAGGATGAAAAGTAGAAGAGTAATGTAAAGCATAACGGTGGTTGGTGACTATAATTTTTCGGCCAGCCTGATGATTCTGCCAAGCCGTGTAAAGGCTGCACCGGAAAGGTCATTGTTTCTTTTTTTCAGAACTTTGATGAACTCATCCTTATTGGATTCGTTGATGGCAGGCAGCGTTCTTTCTGCGTGCTGCGGAACTTCCTTTGGGCGGCAGGTTGATAAGTGTTTGAGCAGATATGGAAGGATGGTCCGGTTGTACTTCTCATTCGCGGCACCAGTATGCGCCAGAGCGGAAATGGAATTATCAATGGTGATGACTGATCCCGCCTCCTTGGCCTTCTTGACCTCGTCCAAATGCTTGAAAATAAGCTCAGGTCTCACCCTGGCGATTTCCGCGAGTGCAGTCATTGCGCCCCAGACCATGTTGTTGTGCCTGCTTTTTAATAGCTTTATAAAATCTTCGCCGTAGGGTTCAATGAGTTTCGGTTCAATGCTGCCGATTTCATACATCACGTGGATGCAATCCCAGTGGATGTTTTTGTTTTCATTCCACATATTTTGGGCAATTTCACGAATGCTCGCCTTGTCATTTCGCGCAGCAAGGTCACGCGCTAAGTCCAGATTGGGTGTTCTGTCTCGGCGGGTTTGTAAGTAGGCGAGGCGGTTTAGTAGATCAGACATGGGTTGGCCTTTTCTTCAGACTGAATCATAGTTGCGCCGAGCAATATGCCACGAGCAGCAGAATCGCCGCCAGAAGCAGCACCAGGCCAACGGTCCGCGAGAGAGCCGAAGCAACGACCTGGCGCCCATGCCGTTTGTGCAGGTCTGTCCCAGCCGCAAGTTCCGCCTGATTCTCGGAGGGAGTCCCGTTCTTGCGGTACCACCACGAGCGGCGGCAGTAAAGGTAGGTTCCGATTTCGGAGGAACGGATCGGGCGCATTTGCAGAGTATAGCACAAATTTTCTATATCATAAACCAATGTCGATGCGAGGGCGACAGCCCGAAGCAATCTCCAACCGTATCTGGGATTGCCTACCCTTACGGGTACGATGTCGTCGGGAAGAGCATCAGCCTCACAATGACAAGATATTTCGTGATAAACTACCGATGCAAAATTTTTGTTGGAGGTTTGGAATGTCCAAACGAGAGACCTATTCGATAGAGATCGCAGGCATCAAACGTGACCTGCGACTTTTTGAGATCAAACCCGGCCTGCGGATCGCGATCCTGAATATTCTGGGAGATACGGAATTGGTGCAGGCCTGCGCGCGTGAGCTCGCAAAAAAAATAAAGGATGTGGAGTACGACCTGATTGTTACGGCGGAGGCCAAATCCATCCCACTGGCGTACGCGCTTTCCGTGGAAACGAAAAAGCCCTATATCATTCTCCGCAAGCTATACAAACCGTATATGGGCGATGCGCTAAAAGCGGAGACTCTCTCCATTACCACCGGCCAGCCGCAACTTTTGATTTTGGATGAAAAGGACATCGAAACGATGAAAGGTAAAAAAGCCTTGATCGTGGACGATGTCATCAGCACAGGCTCCACGCTGCAGGGCATGCACATGATCCTGGATAAGGCAGGCGCGAGTGTGGCGGGCGAGGCGGCCATCCTCACCGAAGGCGACCGCGCGCAATGGATGCACATCCATTCGCTGGGGCATTTGCCGTTGTTTACTGATTAAAAAATATAGGGGCGGGCTAATCCCGTCCCTACATGAATAATTCCATTTTCTTTTTCCGCGAGAGAGTCTTTATGGCTCTCTCGCGTTTCATTGCTGTTAATTTATCTGGCTGCACCTCCAAATAAACCAATTTCACAGGACGGCGCGTTTTTGTATAACTCGCGCCAATTCCTTTATTGTGCTGTATTAAGCGCCTTTCAGGGTCGGTTGTCCAGCCGGTGTAGTAGGTTCCATCCGCGCATTCAAGGATGTAGCAAAAGCAGGTCATTTTTCCTGTTTGTCTTTTTTGGGTTTGCTGAAAAATGTGCCTAATAGCCGTTCCGACATGGAAATCTTTTCTACCGGCTCGCGCTTCATTTCCATCCAGCTTGCGGCGGAACGTTCCTTCAGCCAGTCCTGGCGTCCCTCCTGCGCTTTTTTGAGACGATCCCGCAGGGACTTTTCATTGGCATCTTCAATGTCATATCGTAATTCCACCAGGGCGGTGATCATTGCATCCAGTTTCCGTAAAACATTCTCACGGTTTTGCAAGACGAACATATGCAGAGCATCCGCATCATCCTGCCCTGTAAATGCGGAAGTGGCGGAATAATAGGCGCGGCTTGCAACTTTACGGACTTCCTGCCAGCCAGGCTGGCTTATGGTTGCGTTCAACAGGGATGCGGATACCAATTGAGGGAGCAATTGCGCCGAAGAAATCAACCCATCCGATTCCACGAAGTCGGTGATCATCACGGTTCCGCCGGTTAAACCGACAAGCCCTGAAACCAAATTCAAGGCATCGCTGGGGATGCCCTGCGGCGCCGAAAGAAGGAAAATGCTCCTCGAAAACAGGTCAGCTCTGGCTGAGTCCAGACCCGTACCTGTCTCGTGCAGAAAGTCAGGCCCAATGGCGGGGACAAGTCCCACGTAGTGCACACCCTCGGGAAGAATTTCCTGCGCCCACTTTGAAACCTCAGCCTTGACCGGAGTCGTATCCACCACCACGGCGCCTTTTTTTAGATCGCGCGCAATGTACCGCAGTGTATCGCGAACCTGGTGCACCGGAATGGCGAGGATAACCACGTTCGCATTTTCCACCGAACTCGGAAGATTATGATTGGTTTTATCCACTACGCCATTTTTTTGTGCCAGCCGCTCGATACCGAAATCCTTATCGTGCCCCACTGTTGCAACCTTGTCTTTATGCGCCCCAAATGCCAAACCAAGTGATGCGCCAATTTGCCCAAGACCAATAATTGTGATTTGTACAGTCATTCTGCCCTCGCAGGAGTTTGATGACGGGATTATACTGCCAATGTCCTTTTAAACGACGAGAACCACGGACGCCGACCGTGGTTCTCTTTGAAAGGAGGAGAAGAGAAATCACCTTACGCCAGTAAATTTATCATGTTTGTCTCAAACCTACTTGACGGCAACCCTACGACTACCCTACGATTGTACGACAATTAACAAGAGTGCAAGCGAATATTTCGAAAAGGACGACAAAATGTCTTTCTCCTCTCAAAAAATCTATCTTGGCGAATTAAATGGTACTCCCCTGGGAGATTTTCGCCTCGCCGCTTCAGACCTTGGCCTGCTCGCCGTTGAATGGGCAGACTCTCAGCCCGAGCTGATCGCCTACCTCCTCCATCGCCTGAAAGGGAACGTGGAGGAAAACCAGAAACGTATCCATCCCTACGCAAAAGAAATCGGCGAATATATAAAAGGAAACCGCCGCAATTTCAGCTTCGCCATCGACTGGTCAACACTGCGGCCGTTTCAGCAAAAGGTATTGAAGATCGTTTATGCCGTCCCCTACGGGGAGGTCATCACCTATGCAGATATTGCCTCGGGCATCGGGCGTCCCCATGCCTATCGCGCCGTAGGGCGGGCCAATGCCACCAATCCCATGCCGCTTGTGATTCCCTGTCACCGCGTCATTGGCAGGGACGGAAAACTGCATGGCTACGGCGGGGGAGACGGCCTGCCAACGAAGGAATGGTTGTTGAAAATGGAAGGCGCTGTGATAGCGTGATAGGAATTGCTATTTATATTGGCCAATTTTTACATCATTAAAATGAGCTTCAATACTATTTTCTGCAGGACTCCATGCCTCCAACCGAACTGTAAAATCATTGCTGCCTAGATCTTCAACGTCACTTGGGCGATAAGTTCCCACATTCAAACCATCAATATAAAAAACCGCATTAATCTCAGGATCAATTTCAATACGAAAGGTATGCCATACATCATAGTTAGTTGTTTTTTTATTCGATGAATACTCAGCTCCTTCGGTTCTGCCGTAAACTTCACACCACGTCTGGATTGGAGGAAATCTAGAAATTACACATAAAAAAATAAGGTCTTGACCGTTCTTATCTTTGATCATCATAGCCAAGCCAGTATCCCCATCTTTTCCGGTTCTATTGCTGCTCAATAGAACTTTTGATTCAACATAGTTATACTGATCTGCTTTCAATTTCTGAATTGCAAAAGCGGAAGCAATGGCTCGGGTAGAACCAACAGAAAGCACTAAAACACCATCCTGTTGTTTAACATAACTTGGTGGTGAAGCAACCGGATTCCATCGACTTGTATTTATTTTTCCATCAAATTTATTGCCTTCAAATCTATCGTAATATGTATAATTGTTCAAAAGGAAAGCGGCAACTGTTATCACAATAACAACTGCTATAACGATTGTAAGTCTCGACCAAACCACTCTGTTCTTTCCAAAATATTCTTTAAGTACAATATTTTTCTCCCCCAACTTCCTGCGGACCGAATTCTCCACATGCTGGCGGTCTGGATACTTTGGGTCGATGGTTCTGACCTGATTCCATTTCTCCAAAGCCTCCAGGTGTTTTCCCTCCTTCACCAAACGCACAGCGTCCGTATACATGGCGGCTACTTGATTCTGCTTTTGCGCCTCTAAATCTTCGCGTTCCAAAAAGGCTTTGGCTTTTTCAGCAATTCCATCTTTATCTTCAAACTGGCTGTCCAATTTCCGAATCTCTTCCACCTTATCCAGCGCTTTGCGCCAGTTCTTTGAGCGGATAAGTCCATGCGCTTGTTCATACAAAGTATTGATCTGATCGTTCCGCTTATTGGCCTCTTCAATTTTCAGGAGTTCATCTTCGACCTTTCTCAACAGGCGCTCTGTTTCGAGAAAACCGGTCTGCGCTTTGTGCACCTGCTCCAGCAGCTTTCGCGTTTCATGCCAATTTCCCAGGTCCATTTCACGGACAGCCCGGCTGTAAAGATCGTTCAACTCGGCAAGCCGATCGAGTTTCACCACTTCCTCTCGAGCGGAAGGCAGCAGCCTGTCAGGGTCGGGGTGGTTGGGTTCAATTGCAAATACCTGGTCAAAAACCTTTAAGACCGCCTGCCACTTCCCTGCGGCGTGTAATTTTTTTGCTTCAATATACAGATCGTTGAGTTGCTTTTGTTTTTTTGCGTTTTTTAATAACTGGGTGGAATCCTTGTACTCCGGAGATTTTTTCAGCAATTCATCCAGAGTCTTTATCGCCGTCTGCCAATCCTCCGCTTGATAAGCGCCCATGGACTGCGTGTAGAGTTTTGACAGGTCTCTCCGCTTTTCCGCCTCTTCCAGCTTTTCAATTGCGTTCTTGTGGTTTGGCCTTTCACTCAGGATCGACTGAAATCGCCGGCAGGCTTTATCCCAATCTTCCGTATAAAATGCCGCCAGCCCTTCTGTGTAATACTGGTCGAGCCTGCGTTCTGTTTCAGCGTCTTCATCTTCATAGGCGGATGGCGTGATTACCGCGCCCACCTTGTCGGCCCGCAGCTTCAGAGACCGCAACAATTTTACATAGCCATCCTCTTCAAACAGGTCCACCCAATGCCAGCGGCTTAACTTTTCGGGCACGGGACAATCTTCGATGCGGGCAGGGATGAGAAAGATCGTCCCGTCAGGTTTTTCATCGGCGCTGTCCAATGCAAATTTGATCTCTTTTTGAATGTACCCCTCTTTGGTAATTGATTTGTTCGACAGGCAAATTACAACTACATCCGCTTCCTGTACCGCGCGCGGAATTTCCACGCGCCAGTCCTGTCCGGGTAGTAATTTTTCCTGGTCGAGCCAGGCATCCACTCCTTCGGCGACCAGGTGTTTGTAAAGCACGCGGACCTGCGGTTTGTCGCCTGAGGCGTGGCATAAAAACACTTTCAGGGCTCGTTTTCCACCAATAGCCATGTTACAGTCTCCATCGAAACTGACGTAAATGAGTTATAAATATTATACGCTAATGAAGGATGGATTTTCAATTGAATTAATAAATGCACCTGAAAAGAGAAAAATGAGACTTGGACAACTCGTTTCATAGCATGTTAGACTTGAGAAAATACCCGTATATGAATATACTTCTTCAACTCTTCTGGACATTCCTAAAAGTTAATCTACTCAGCACCTCGGGCCCGGCCTCGGTGGGACTGCTTTATCACGAAACAGTGGGAAAATTTGTCACCGAAGGTGAATTCGTGCAGGCGGTGGGGTTGTCCTCTGTGCTGCCTGGCAGCGACGCACTTCAGCTTGCCATGTACATCGGGTATGCAGCAGGAGGATTTCCCGGCGGCATGGTTTCATTAACCGCTTCCATCTTACCGCCCACCCTCATCATCCTCGGCGTGACCATGGTTCTTCACCGCCTGCGGCGCGAGGCGTGGGTGGCTAATTTTGTCGAAGGACTTGCCCCGGCCATTTCCGTGCTGATGGTATTCACCGCATGGAAAATATTTGAAAAAGGCGGCGAAACCAGTTGGATCGGCTGGACACTCGGCATTGCCAGCCTTGCCGCCATGTGGTTCAAAATACCGGAGCGGCTGGTCATCGTCATTGCCGGCATCGTTGGGGTTATTTTTCTTTCATCATGAATCGATCAACATTTGCCGTCTGGCTGCGTTTGCTGTGGATGTTCTTAAAAGTAAACCTGCTTTCCCCTTCCGGTCCCGCATCGGTTGGTTTGTTATATAAAGAAGCGGTCGGCAAGATCATGAGCGAGGAACGCTTCGTCGAAGCGGTCGGCTTCTCGAACGTCCTGCCGGGAAGCGAAGCGTTGAAGCTCGCCATGTTCGTCGGCTATGCCGCGGGCGGAGTCCCCGGTGTTTTTACCGCATTGCTCGGCGCGGTGCTGCCTCCCACGATCATGATGTTCATTGTTGCTTCGATCCTGCAGCGCTTTCAGCAGGAGAATTGGCTGCAAGCCTTTGTCAAAGGGATGAGTCCCGCTGTCGCCGCGCTCATCATTATGGTGGCGTGGGAACTCTTCCGCGTTGGGCAGACCAAAAAACTAGGCAAGCGCACGCTCGCCATTGCGGCATTGAGCGCCATTGCATTGTGGCTTGAAGTGCCCTCCCCTGTCGTCCTGCTCGGCGCGGGAATTCTGGGCGTACTTTTATTTCGTTAAAATGGATATTTTATGAAGCCTGATTTATTAATAGCCACAAATGGATTCAAAGGGACCTGGCCCTCCATCGAATATGGAGCCTGGCTTGCTGCGACCATCAACGTCAAAATTACGCTTCTCGGCGTAACCGAGAACCTGAGTCCTGCTGCGATAGACGATCACCACCCGTTGGAGGATGTCTTCGCGCGCGCGGTGGAATTGTTCCAGAAAAATGGCGTCAGCTACAACCTCGAGATCCGCAATGGGAATGCGGAGGAGATCATCCCTCGCCGGGTGAAACAGGGAGAATACATTACCGTCATTGGCCCGCTGGGGCGGCCGCAAATTCGCCGCTTGTTTACCGGGCGCTCCATTCGTTATTTAATGGAAGAGATCCAACAGCCGATCCTGTATGTGCCGGCGGCCAGGCTTCCGCTGAATAAGGTTCTGATCTGTATTGGTGGGTTGGGTTATGAAGTGAATGCGGAGCATATCGCCATGCAAATGGCCATGAAAAGCCGCGCAGAGATCACCCTTCTGCATATCGTTCCGCCAATCGACATGAACTATCCCACCGCGAAAACCGTCAGCGAAAACTGGCAGCATCTTGCCGATACCAACACTCCCGTGGGGCGCAGTCTGCGCCAGGCGATGGAGATTGCCAAAAGCGATGGATTGACCGCGAACGTAAAGGCCCGCCAGGGCAACGTTGTGGAAGAAATATTAGCTGAAGTGAAAGAGGGTGATTATGACCTGTTGTGTATGGGCTCGCCATACAGCTCGAATGCGCTTCGCCAGCTTTATGCTCCCAACGTCACCGCTGAGATCGCCGACAATGTTAACTGTCCCGTGTTGACGGCGAGGTATAAAAGGGAATAATGTATTTTTTTTCTAAAACACAAAACTCACCCTGAAATTTGGGGTGAGTTTTTTTGTCTTGTTGGGATAAGTTAAATGGAAATATTATCCCCCCGGTGTGTATTTCTCTTCCCACTCTGCAATGGCAGTGCGGATGATTTTTTTGACGATCTCGTCGGGGACTTCTTCGATGGAATCGAATTTTTGCAGGCCGACATACACTTCCACATCGCCCTGCGCGGATTCCTGCAAACGTACGCCGCTCTTTTCAAATGGTGTGCCCAACACGCGCTCTTGCAGGACGGTGTCGATTTGCTGAACAATGCTCAGGGAGGAGATTGGCTTCTCGGGTTCTGGTTTTTTGAGAGGCTGCAAGGGACGGGGAGCAGCTTCTTTGGGTGAAACAGGCATGAGCGGAGTCGGCGGCGGCGCGGCGGGAGTTTGTCCGCCTTCCACCCACGGACGCATGGCTGTCATCAGTTCGACCAGCCGCCTTTTTTGCTCCGGGGAGATATTTTTTGCATTCAACATGACCCCATCCATTTCCAGAGACGGAGTCCCGTTTTTGTTTTTCAACCGCAGCATGCCGGGGTCGTCCACCGCAGTGGGAGCGGATGCCTTGAGCGCTTCCGCAGCCGCCAGTTTTTGTTCGGCTTCGGCGCGCACCACATTTGCCTTTGTTTCAGCGGTCTCTATTTTTTTCGTCGAACGGATATTGGAATCCACATAGCCAATGAAGAAACCGATCAGCAAAACCACAAGGCCCAGCCCCCACAAAGCTGGCACTGGCCAGGTAACGGTTGCGAATTGGAGTTCCATGATTATTTCCTTTCAAGAACCTGGCACTTTGGGCAAACATGTGTGCCGCGTTGACCAACGGTAAACTTTTCTATTGCAGCGCCGCAAACGGGACAAGGCCTGCCTTCACGATCGTACACACGAAAATAATTTTGATAATCACCGCCGCGATAGACCCAGTCGATGCTGGCGCCGTTGCGGCGGATGCCTTCCTTAAGCACGGACTGGATCGCTTCGTGCAGCGCCCCGGCCTGCTTGCGCGAAACCGCATTCGACAACCCGAGAGGATGCAGCTTCGCCGTGTGCAGACATTCGTCGGTGTAGATGTTGCCAAGCCCGGCAAGGAAGGTCTGGTCGAGCAGGAGCGGTTTTAATTGACGTTTCTTTTTATGCAAATTATCGAACAGCCATTGCGGAGTGAATTCTTTTTCCAGCGGCTCCGGTCCCAGTTTGGCAAGGATCGTTTCCGGCTGGTCGGTGAACCACACGCGGCCAAATTTGCGGGTGTCGTTAAAGGCGAGCTGGCTTTCCTTTCCGCGATTCGAGCGCAGGGAAAGCACGAGGCGGTCATGTTTTTCCGGCCTGATTTTACCTGTTCTTACCACTAAATCACCGCTCATGCGCAAATGTATTAGGAGATTGTAATTTTCAAGCTCGAGGATCAGGTATTTTGCGCGGCGGGAAACGCCTGTAATCCTTTTCCCCCGCACCTGTTCTTTGAATTTTTTCACCGAAGGGGTAGCAAGAGTCCGCGCCCAGAGCACCTCGGCGGAAAGGATGGTGCTTCCGAGGACGGCTGGTTCTATGGCGCGGGCGATGGTTTCAACTTCGGGGAGTTCGGGCATGGGTTAGCTTTTAGCTATTGGCGGTTGGCTTTTAGCTAAAAGCTAATTGCTAACCGTTAAAAGCTATTCGTTGAACATCTCTCCAACGGAGCGGCCTTCGTGGGCGCGTTTGATCACTTCACCCAGCAATTCCGCAACGGACAACACGGTGATGCGCCCTTCGAGATGCTCCATTTTTTCGGGCGAAAGCGGGGCGGTATCGGTTGTGATGATCTGTTTGATGGGCAGGGAGGCGAGTCGTTTTGCGCCATCCTGTGAAAGAATGGCATGCACAAAGGCAAGGTAAATATCCTTTGCGCCATTCTTCTTCACCACCTCCACGGCTTGGGCAATGGAGCCGCCGGTATCCACTTCATCATCCACAATGATCACATCGCGGTCTTTCACCTCCCCAATCAGGGTGAGCGCTTCAGCTTTGGCTTCGTTCCCCTGGCGGCGTTTTTCGATGAACGCGATGGGCATGTCCATATCCGCCGCGTAGTTGCGTCCTTTTTTGGCAAAGCCAAGGTCCACCGAAACGACCACAGGGTCTTTCATGGAGGCGCGCATATTGTTGTTGATATGGCTGACGAGTAAATGCGAGGCGGTCAGCACATCACCGGGAATGGAGAAGAATCCCTGCACTTGCCCGGCGTGCGGATCCAGGGTCATATAGCGGTCTGCTCCGGCTACTTCGAGCATATCCGCCACCAACCGCGCTGTGATCGGCACACGCGGCTGATCCTTTTTATCCGAACGTCCATAACATAAATACGGCACAACCGCTGTGATGCGTGCCGCCGAGTCCAAACGCAGGGTTTGGATCATGATGAGCAATTCCATCAGGTTGCGATGGACGGGAGATGACGTGGTCTGGATCACATACACGTCCTGCCCGCGCACGCTTCCACTTAATTTTACAAAGAGATTTTCGTTCGGGAACTCGATCACTTCGCGCCCGCCCAAAGGCTGGCCGAGATAATCGGATATCTTCTGGGCCAGTTCGGGCGCGCCGCTGCCGGCAAAAAGTTTGATCCCGCCGTACACTTTCAAATCGTGATGAACATGATGCATTAACTACTTCTCCTTGGTTCGCGCTGTCCATTCAGAGCGCAGTACGCTCATGATCAGGACATCGTCATATTTTCCAGATTTATAGACCGCCTCCCGCAACCGCCCCTCCAGCACAAAGCCGGCCTTTTCATACGAACGCACCGCGCGGATGTTCTCGGTATAGACCCGCAAAAACGCACGGTTCAAATTCAACGTTTCGAAACAATGACGCACGAGCAGACTCATGACTTCGGAACCGAAGCCTTTGTTCCATTCGCTTTTATCGCCGATCAAAATTCCAAGCTCAGCCGAACGGTTCACTGCATCAAAATCGAACACGCCGCAATTGCCGATCAACTTCCAGTTCCTGCCCTTGCGTATCTCGATCGCAAGCGGCCTTACTTTTTGATCTCGGTTCGCAAGCGAGTTGAACCAGCTTTCTTCATCCGCCATCGACATGGGCAGATACAAGGACAGCCCGCGAGTCACTTCGGGATCGTTTACCCATTCATGGAATTTCCCCACATCTCCGCGCTCCACGGCGCGCAGCCGCACCCGCTTGCCAAAAATGATACTCATTTCGACCTTCCATTCAGCAGCATCTTCACCGCTTCCCACGGCGAAAATTTTCTTTGGATGACGTTCTCAAGAGTCTCATCATACTTCTCCTGAGAGACATCTTCATGGAATTGATTCACCAGCGTCTCACGGATCAACGCCTCCAACTCGACCTCGAGCCTGGCGCGTTCTCGAACGGCCCAATCCCCACTCTGACGGAGATGATTCACATGCCGCCCAATGGACTCAGCCAGTTCGACAATTCCCTTGCTTTCCAACGCAACCGTCTTTTGAATGGGCGGAATCCACATCAGGGTGGCGGATGAATCTTGTTTGGGAGCAATCGTCCGCATGGCTGAGCCGTGATGTTGAAAGACCCGCTCGGTTGGGTGCGCCAAATCCAGCATGGACTTTAATGCCTTTTCGGTATTTTCCACGCCGGGCCTGTCCGCTTTGTTGATGACAAGAATATCCGCAATTTCCAGAATACCGGCTTTGATGGCCTGGATATCGTCACCGAGGCCGGGCGCTTCCACAACCAGCGTGGTGTGCGCGAGGCGGGCAACATCCACTTCGCTTTGGCCTGCCCCGACGGTTTCAATAATGATGATATCAAACCCAGCCGCGTCAAAGACTTGCACCATATTGGCAGTGGACTGGGCCAGCCCGCCCAGCGAACCACGCGTAGCCATAGAGCGGATGAAGACATTCGGGTCACCCGAAAGGTCGCGCATACGCACACGGTCGCCGAGCACCGCGCCGCCTGTGAATGGACTGGATGGATCGACCGCGACGATTGCCACGCGTTTATTTTCCACCTTGCGATAATACAACGCAAGCTGATTCACCAGCGATGATTTGCCCGTGCCCGGCGCGCCGGTCACGCCGATGAGATGCGCCCTCCCCGTATGCGGAAACAACTCGATCAATGCGGTGCGGCCATCAGGCGTGTTGTTTTCCACCTGCGTGAGCAGGCGCGCCAAGGCAAGGCGATCACCGGTGAGAACTGCTTGAGAATAGGTCATTGAGTCTTAATTAACAACAAAACACAGAGCCTCCGCTCTGTGTGGGGTATGGCAGGTTATCCTGCCACTGCCGTTTGAACGTCATGAATTATATCTTCGGTGGATGCACCAGGACCGAAGACGCCAGCCACTCCCATTTCTTTCAGTCGCAGCAGGTCTTCATCGGGAATGATGCCCCCTATGAAAACCTTCACGTGAGTCTGGCCGTTGGCTTTGAGCAGTTCCATCACACGCGGGGTTAATGCCATGTGTGCCCCCGAAAGGATGGACAAACCAACCACATCCACATCTTCCTGAAGAGCGGCTTCGGCGATCATTTCAGGTGTCTGACGCAAGCCGGTGTAGATCACTTCCATGCCGGCGTCGCGCAAGGCGCGCGCTACGACCTTTGCACCGCGGTCATGCCCATCCAGGCCGGGCTTGGCAACCAGCACTCGAATTTTCTTTTCGGTCATTTTTCCTCCGGAGAAATAACATTGAGATTATACTATGCATCACAAGTTGAAATTTTTACTTTTCAAAGTTGGAAAATAAAAGAGGATTGCATCTCGCAGCAATCCTCTTTCTAATATCCATCATCCTTCGGCGGTGCGGTGGGACCATAATCCAGCACCTGGCGCATTTGCGTGGCGCCTTCCGGCGGGCCGACGATCTTTTTATCCTCCATCGTATCCACGATGCGTGAGGCGCGGGTATAGCCGATGCGAAGCCTGCGTTGCAGCATGGAGACGGAGGCGCGTCCCTCTTTGCGGACGATTGCCACTGCTTCGTCGAACAGGGGATCACCCTCCACTTTTTGCATATCCTCCCATAAGGGAGTCTGCTTGAGCGGAACATTCTCAGGGATGGAATCAGCGGGCGTACCGGCGATTGCGTAGGAACTGCCGCCGCCTGCCTGTGTGCGCCAATATTCCACTAGGTTTTGAATCTCGTGGTCTGAAACAAAGACACCCTGCAATCGCGCGGGAGCGGGAGCATCCGGCGCCTGATATAGCATGTCACCGCGGCCAAGCAGACGTTCCGCGCCGGGCTGGTCGAGGATGACGCGGCTGTCGGTATTGGATGCCACGGCAAAGGCAATACGCGCGGGGAAGTTGGCTTTGATGAGGCCGGTCACCACATCCACGGAAGGGCGCTGGGTGGCAAGCACCATGTGAATGCCGGTGGCGCGCGCCAGTTGGGCGAGGCGGGTGATGGTCTTTTCCGTTTCATCGGGGGCGATCATCATTAAATCTGCCAGCTCGTCGATGACGATGACGAGGTAGGGCAGTTTTTTCTGCCCCATTAATTTCATCTTGGCGTTGTAGTCGATGATGTTGCGCGAACCGGCCTGCGCAAACAGGTGATACCGTTTATCCATTTCGCGCGTCATCCATTGCAGCGCGCCGATGACCCGGTCCATTTCAACGACCACCGGCCCAAGCAAATGCGGGATGCCGTTGTAACCGGTCAACTCCACGCGCTTCGGGTCAACGAGCACAAGGCGCAGGTCATCAGGGGTGTTATACAACAGCATGCAGGTCAGGATGGAATTAACGCAGACCGATTTACCGGAACCCGTGGTGCCGGCGATCAACAGATGGGGCATGCCTTCCAAACTGGCAATGATGGGCAACCCTCCCACATCTCGACCGAGACCAAAGTTGAGCGGTTTTTTATTGTTCCTGTAAATCTCGCTTTCCAAAATATCGCGCAAGGCCACCATGGCCATCTCTTCGTTTGGCACTTCGATGCCGACATAACTATGCCCGGGCACCGGCGCTTGAATGCGGATGCGCGGCGCGGCCAGGGCGAGGGCAAGGTCGTCGGAAAGGGATGCGATCTTGCTGACGCGGACTTTCGTGCGGATACCGCCTCTGGACTCAAGAAAGAGCGGCTCCACTCCGAACTGCGTGATCGATGGTCCGCGGCTGATTGCAACTACCTGAGCTGGCGCGCCAAAGGAGGCAAGGGTCTCTTCTATTAAACGAGCACGTTGCTGGATGAAATCTTCGTTTATGGCCGGTGCACTGCCCGAATCCAGAATGTCGCTGAGGTTGGGCAGGACCCAGTGAATGACGGTTGCGCCGCTCGTTGTCCGCACGGGTTGAACGGGAACTTCAGTAGTTGTCACCTGCGGCATGGCGGAGGAATCGATCGGGGTGAAATCCTCTGTCGACCCGGGAGCAGGAATCAGCGAAGGAGGAGGCGCGATGGGTTTGTTCAGCAACTGCCGCAGTTTCAACGTCAATGGGTTGAGCCAGAAGAATAAATCCGAGACGGGTTTATCCAACAGGACGGCAATGCCGATGATGAACCATGCGAGTAATGCGATGAACGCGCCTACGCTTCCCAGGGCGGCCCAAAGGATGCGTTGAAAGAGTCCGCCGAGGTAGCCGCCGCCAGTGCCGGTCAGGGCGATGGCCTCGGCGGTTTCAGCGGTGGCGACGAAGGAATGTAATACGGTGAGAAGCCAGAGAAAAAGGATCAGGCTGCCGGCAGCGCGTTCGATGGACAAGGGGGGAATGCGTTCGATTTTGCGAAAGACCAGCCATAGGCCGAAGACCAACAAGCCGAGCGGGAGGATGTACACGCCCCAGCCGAAAATTTGCGAGAGGAAAAAAATTGCGCCGCCGACGATGGCGGAACGGTTGGCAGAGATCAACCCCAATAGGATGATGATGCCGAAGAACGCCAGGCCGATGCCGACCACGTCGAGTTTGCGTTCCGCAGAGAGTTTCTCCCACCAGGAAGGTTCGCGCCGAGGCGGCGGGGCGTGATGCGGCGTATGTTTAGCGCGCGGTGTTTCCCCTTTTTTATGGGGAAGGGTCCTGCCCGCGGGTTTTGTATTTTTTTTGGGGGGAGTGGAGGGTTTGAGAAGGGGCATTACGATTGACGATTTACGATTTTTGATTGGCGATTGGAGACTAGAGATTGGAGATGCTTCGGCACGGTGAGCGAAAGACGAACTGTCAGCGCAAGTTTGCGTGTTGTTTTCTCTACGTGTTTACTTGTCTACTTGTTTACTTGTGTACATGTTTATTTTTTCAAAAAAGATTATAGCACAAATGGTCTGTTTTCTTTGAGGTACAATTACGAGACGTTTGGTAATAAATATTTCCGCAGAATTCCTTCTGTGCGATCATTCAATGCAAGGACTTAACTTTGTTCGAAATTCTTTTTCTTGGCACATCAGCATCCGCGCCATCGGCTGGCCGCGGACTTTCGGGGCAGATCGTCTCCCATAACGAGTATCGGTTTCTAGTGGATTGCGGAGAAGGCACGCAGCGGCAGATCCTGCAATCCGGCATTGGCTTCAAACGCCTCACGCGCATCTTACTGACGCACGGACATCTCGATCACATCCTTGGGTTGGGCGGTTTGCTTTCCACCTTTTTGAGATGGGAAGCGATTGACGAGCTTGAAATATTCGGGGGACGTTCCACGCTGGAGCGCGTACGCACCCTTCTTTATGATGTGGTGCTGCGCGGCAACCAGCCTCCCATGCCTTTGAAATTGATCGAGATCAAACCCGGCCTCGTCTTCGAAGCGGATGATTTTACGGTGACTGCTTTTTCTGTCACGCACAGGGGTCCGAATTGCTTGGGATATATTTTTCAGGAAAAGGCGCGCCGTCCGTTTTTGGCAGACAAAGCGGATGAACTAGGCGTCCCGTTCGGACCCGAACGCCGCGACCTGGTCGCCGGCAAGGAGATTAGCCTGCCAAACGGCAAACGCATCACTCCGGACGATGTGCTGGGTGACTGGGAAAAGGGCAGTAAACTCGTCGTGGTGGGGGACGCCGGCAGGACAGACAACCTGCTCGAGGTCTGCAAAGATGCGGACGCGTTAGTCATCGAATCCACTTATTTGGATGAAGAAGAGGAAATGGCGAAGCAGTTCTCGCATCTTACCGCACGCATGGGCGCGGAACTTGCCATAAAAGCAGGGGTTAAGAAACTAATTCTTACGCATATTTCGCGCCGCTATCGCGGAAAGGATGTGCTTGCCGAGGCGCAATCCGTTTTCCCGAACACGGTGGTGGCGCGCGATTTCGATACTTTTCAGATCAAGAGAGAAATCTAAGATGTCAGATAAATTCACAATCGGGGTGCTTACTTCGGGCGGAGATGCGCCCGGCATGAACGCGGCCATCCGCGCTGTGGTGCGGACCGCGCTCGTGAATAACATGAATGTGATCGGCGTGATGCATGGGTATGAAGGGTTGGTGAATGGCGAGTTCCGGCCGATGGGCGCGCGGGATGTGGGTGGTATTTTGCAGCGCGGAGGGACCGTGCTGTTGACCAGCCGCAGCAAACGCTTTATGGAACAGGCCGGCCAGCGGGACGCCATTCGCAAGATGAATGAAGCCGGCATGGATGCACTGATCGTGATCGGCGGCGAAGGTTCGATGAACGGCGCGAATGCGCTTTCCAAACAGGGGATCAAGGTGATCGGTATTCCCGGCAGCATCGATAACGACATTTGGGGCACGAACATCGCCATTGGCACAGACACGGCCATGAACACCATCATGGAAGCCGTGGATAAATTGCGTGATACGGCATCCTCCCACCAGCGCGCGTTTTTGATCGAAACCATGGGACGCAACAGCGGCTACCTGGCGGTGATGGCGGCCATCGTTTGCGGTGCGGAAGTGGCGTTGATCCCAGAAGTGCCGATCACAGCGGATGAAGTGGCCGCGACCGTGGAGGAAGCCTACAAACGCGGCAAGACTCATGCCATCATCATCAACGCGGAGGGGTCGGGCATCCGTACCACCGATTTGGCGCAGCGCATCGACGATCTCGATGTCGGCTTCAAAACGCGCATGACGATCCTGGGTCACATCCAGCGCGGCGGTTCGCCCACCGCGTACGACCGCCTGCTTGCTTCCCGCATGGGAGTGAAAGCCGTGGAGGCATTGATCGAAGGCACACACGGTGTGATGACCGGTCTCAAAGGCAAGGGTGTGGATTTCATTCCACTGGCGGATGTGATCAGCAATAAGCGCAGGGTCAACATGGAATACTTCCACATGGCGAAGGTGCTGGCGAGATAGCTGCTAATCGCTAACCGTCACCTGAATCACCGCCGTGTTCACCACCTGACCTTCCCGCACAACGGACAACTGCACAGCATACAGGCCGTTTAACCCTTTTGTATCCCATTCCGCGAGGACATCATTTTGAACAGGGGTATTCATATCTTCACCAAGTTGAATCCATTCCTGCGGATTCAATCCCTTTCCGACTTGCACACGATAATATGAGAAACCATCTCCCGAAGCAGTGCCGATGATTCGCACAACGCCGTTCACGTCCGCGAATAACTGCGGAGAGGAAATGTTTGCAACGGGATTGATCGGCGGCGCCTGAATCGCGTCGTACGAGGCTGGGGGAATCTCGACTCCCGCGCTCTGCGCCCACAACCGCGCATCTCCAGGGACAAGCATATACACCCGCTGATCGATCAACTCAGGCGGCGTAAATACGGTTGCCAGCAATCCCGTCTCACGGTTGACGAAAAACTCGCGGAACATCGTATCGGCCTGAGTTGGTTCGCTGCCGTTCAGAAAAACTTCCGTTGTCAAATTCGGGCATTCACGAGTTGGCAGCATCCCCGAAGGATCGCAGACCGTTATCATCGAAACTCCCTGCGGCATGGTCCAGCCAATCGCCGGCTTGCCTTCGGAAACAGTTTGCATCAAGGCATGCCACAATACAGCGGGGAAACGCGGAGTAACCGAATCGCTTTCGCCGCGCACGCCTGTCCATGTTGCCACCACAATGGATGGCGTAAACCCAACCACCCACGCATCTCTCCCATCGGAGGTTTGCCCAACTTTCACACCAGCGGGTCTGCCAATCTCCATGGGATTTGATCTTCCAAGCGAATCCCAGCGCGCGGATTCATCGCTCAACACATGCGTCATCAAATAAGACATTGCCGCGGTCGCGATCGTTTGCGCCTGCGGCAAAGACCAATCCAACATCACGGCATGGTCCACGCCTTCCACATGCAGCACGCTCACCGGCGAAAATTCATCGCCAATATTTTGCCCGAAATAAACGCCCTGCGTCCCGAAGACACCATACGCGCCCGCAAGTTCAAGCATCGAAACATCCGAATTCAATTCAATGCCAAACGACGAAGCGATCTTCGTCACATTCTCGATGCCCATCTGCTTCTTCAAGGTTTCCACAGGGACTTGATAATCGTTCGCCAACGCAATCCTCAAACGCAGCGGCCCGTGATACTCCCCGTCGAAATTTTGGATGTTCTCTTCCGAAGGAATGTCCCACGTCAGCGAGCCTGGACTTAAGCCCCGGGTGAATCCCGTCAAATAGACGAACGCATCCAAACTTGACCCGGGCTGGTGTGCGCTGACGAGCGGAGTTTCCACGCCTTGATGGGTCTCGCCGACCATCGCCAGCACCTGGCCGGTCTTCGGGTCGAGGATCAATGCACTGGCGGATGAATCCGCAAAGGTGACGGCAGGCGGCAGGGACGGCAGCAACTTTGCCGAATTGCATTCTGACAGGGGTTCAGGTAAACCCGCCAGGCGGGCCGCGTACACTTCAGTGACGCAAACGGCCTGTTTTTGCAGGTCATAATCCAAAGTCGTGATAATGGTCATTCCGCCGCGTTCGATCCGCTCACGCGGAATCCGCGAATCCAATTGAGCGAGGACCAAGTTCACGAAAGCAGGAGCAGTTATCAGCGGAGTCTGAGCCGCCGACATTATTTTTGGAGTCTCTGCCAATGCCTGATTTGCCGCTTCATTGCTGGCCAGCCCAAGCTGATTCAAAATATGGATCACTTCGCGTCCGCGCTGTAAAGCCACCTGCGGAGCATCCAGCGGATTGAGCGCGGGCGTTTCGCTGACTGCCGCGAGGATGGCAGATTCAGCCAAGGTCAGTTGGTCGGCAGGTTTACCGAAATATAATTGCGCGGCGGCATCCACGCCGTAGGCATAATTGCCGAAGTTCGCGCTGTTCAAATACCATTCGATGATTTGTGTGCGCCCGAATTGCGCGGTGACCTGCGCGGCAAGAATGCGCTCGCGAATGGCGCGCCGCAAGGTGGGCGGCTCGCTGTATAACATCAACCCGCTGACGAGTTTTTGCGCGATGGTGGGATGAAGCTCGGGATCATTGTAGCCTTGTATGGCATAGCCCGAATGAAAACGGAACTGCGGGTCGGCAACCGCAATGACGGAATTGACCAGGATCTCTGGAATGTGCTGCGGGTTCTGTTCATTGACGGGAATGTAACGCCGCGTTTGGGCCGAGTCGTTCGGTGCGAAGGTGATGAGCGGCTGCAAGCCCGAGCGGTCATAGATGCGTGTGGGCTGCAGCAGCAAGCCGCCGGGCGGGTTTAACAAGCGCGGCAGAATTTCAGTGGATGGAAGATCGCGCGTGACATCGGCGTATGCAAATGCGCCGAGGATGATTCCCAAAGCAAGCAGAAGGGAAAGGACAATTCCCCCGCTGATGAGTGTACCGCGCAGACGTGCCGATTGTTTGGTTTGGTTTTCAAGCCGCTGTTTGCGGCGGGCGCGCAGAATGGGTAGTGTGAATGGCATGACGCTATTGTAGCGCAGGTCATTGGCTGCGGGAGTAAATATATTTTCGCCGCAGAGTATCCATGAACGAAGCTCACTCAGAAGGGAGAAAACGCAGGTCGGGCTTCGAGCAGGCTACCTGGTATTTGGCCGAAAATTTTGGATTCTGAAAATATTGCAGCAGTTGCTGACCTGTGGTTGAGCCAGCCCCTTGCCGACATAAATCCCGTATTCGAACGAAGTGACGAATCCATACTGGCCGTCAAATTCCGCTTGCAGGACGGAAGATGGGAAATTTTGAAAAGTCTGCTCCACCAATTCAAATACTTTTGTGAAGGTAAAATTATTGTAATTGCACAGGAAAACTTCATTGCCCCAATCGGGGTCCGTCCATTGATCTGGCGCGAGTGTCTGCGGAGTTACATCCATTATTTCCACTTTGACTACGACATCATTTTGAACTTCGATCCGCGCAGAAGGCTTGCAGATGGAACGCGCATCGCCGATGATCTCGAATGTATAGCTGGTGATTTCCAACGCATCCCATTTGGCGCGCGACTGGGGGAGTTGATTCCGAACACCCACGACGTTCAAAGAATGCTGGATGGATGAGATCGGGTCATACAGAACCTGAATTAGGATTACGAGGAGAAGAGCGATTACAGCGATACTAACGCTGCGTGGTTTTAAGTACTTCATGAAGAAAATATAACATAACCAAAAGGCCGGCCATTAATCTTGCCGGCCTTTTGCATTTCTATTTCAATTTCTTGCCAACGTTTCTTCCGCTGAGCTGCCACATAACTTAAAGACTGACAGGTTTTTCGCCGATCAACCTTCGATGCGCTGACCGCATACAGGCATTCATCACAACCTGTAACCCGGCCTCACGGGCTGTCTTTGCGGCTTCCTCATTGACAATCCCCTCCTGCATCCACACCACTTTTGCGCCGATTTTGACGGCTTCAGCCACCACAGGCGGCACATCCTCAGGCTTGCGGAAAACCTGCACCACATCCACCGAATCAGGGATGGCGGACAGATTCGGGTATGCCTTCTCCCCGAGGATCTCCGCTGCGGTGGGGTTGACGGGGATGATGCGATACCCCTGTTCCTTCAGGTAGGAGACGATCCAATAACTCTCCTTCTCCTGATTGGATGACAGCCCAACGCTTGCAATCGTTTTTGCCGATAAAAGTATTTCCTTCATCATTTGGTCGTTATTCATTTTATGCTCCTTAATCATTATGTCTTTGCGGGGGCGATGATCGTTAGCCCTTCTCGCAAAGACATGATGATTCTACGATTTGGTAATCCTCACCGGCAATATCACCTTAAACTTCGTTTCACCGAATTTCGACTCAACCAAAAGCTGTCCATGATGCCGATTGACGATTATGTCGTGTGAAATGTGAAGCCCCAATCCTGTGCCGCTGCCGGGCGGCTTTGTGGTAAAGAACGGTTCGGAAATTCGGGCTTGAATATTTTCAGGAATGCCGGGGCCGTTATCGATGATCTCAACCGCCACATGGTTGTCTTCCAAATTTGTTCGTAAAGTGATCTCGCCTCTGCCCTTCATCGCATCAATGGCGTTATCGATAATATTCGTCCATACCTGGTTTAGTTCGCTGGCATACGCTTCGATGTGCGGGAGGTCGGGAGAATATTCCCTTTTTATTATCACGCCTTGTTTCAGCTTGTGCTGCATGATAACCAGAGTATTTTCCAAGCCTTCATGCACATCCACTTCGAGCAAAGGCGCCTGGTCGAGATAGGTGTAGGATTTCATCGCGTGGACAATTTTCGAAAGCCTTTCAGTGGTCAATTGGATTTCCGATAACAGCCCCATCGTCAAACAGCCTGTTCCCAGCCATTGAATAGTGAGATTGAAGAAAGCTGTACCCTTCAACTTTTCAAGCGTTTCAATATTCCATCCAAAGTTGACCATCACCGGCGCAAGCTCCCAGGCGGATTCGATCCCGTTCGCCTCCAGCCACGCCTCAAGCTGGTCTGTCAACTCTATCTTTTCCAACGCCTCAAGCTTGAGCGGCGACTCGAATCGGCGCGCGGCTTCCTGCATAAAATCATTCAACCACTCGGTTTGATTCGCATTGAACGCGGCTGATTCGATCTGATGAGTCAACGATTGCCATTTCAGCAGACTCTTATTTAATTCCGAGGCGCTCCGTTGCGCGGCGGCGGCGGGGTTGTTCAACTCGTGCGCCAGCCCGGCGCTCAGGGTGCCAAGCGCCGCCATCTTTTCCTGCTGATGCAGCAGGGCCTCATTTTGATTCAGCCGCGCCATCACCCAATGCAAAACCGCCATGGCCGCTTTCGAACTGGAGGATAGTAATTTTTCAAAGGCCTCCTGCGGAATCCGTAACGCTTCGCTGTCTGTTTTGGATATCACAGAGGCAGACCGCGGCGTTCGGGCAAGCAATGCCATCTCACCGACCACATCGCCCGCGTTCCTCATGTCAATTTTGATGATCGACTGCCCCGATTGTTTTTGGATCTCGAATTCGCCCTTTGTGAGCACGTACGCGGAATCCCCCGTATCACCCTGCCGGATCAACAACTCTCCCGCGCGCAAGGATACCGGCTCGGCCATGTCCATGAGCTGCTGCAACTCATCATCGGTCAGGCCTTGAAAGAGCGGGGATTTGCGGATGTCCTGGATGTTCATTTTTGGATTCACCGGTGGTTGAGTAGGGCGAGTGTTCTTCTCGCCCGTATCGAAACCACCAAGTTACATGAAAAGAAAAAATAACTTGAAACAGGGTGGTTTCGATACGCCCTTCGCAAAGAACGCTCAGGGCTACTCAACCAACAAAAATATTTTGATATTTCACAATGTCTTCAAATATTCCTTGATCAAGGCGTGCGCGATCGCGCCTTCGCCAACCGCGGATGCAACGCGATGATTGGTTCCATAGCGTACATCGCCTGCCGCAAAAATGCCGGGGATGCTGGTCTCCAGCAGAAACGGGTCCCGTTCCAGGGTCCAGCCCAGAGGCGGTTTTTTATCCACCATCAGATCCGGGCCGGTGAAAATATATCCCTTGCCGCTGCAGATCACCAGATCTGAAACAATTTTGCTTTGCGGCTGCACGCCGATAAAAACAAACAGGGCCGAAGCATCCAGTGTTTGTAATTTGCCGCTCTTCGTATCCTTGACTACGATTTGCTCGAGCGTATTGCGGCCTTTGACTTCGAGCAGATCCGTGTTCAATAAAATTTCAAGTTTTGCATTTTCGTTCATCGCATCCGCAAGATATTTCGAAGCTGTAGGTTCATGGCCGCGAATTAAAACCGTGACCTTGCGCGCAAACTGACTGAGATAGATCGCGCCCTGCGCCGCGGAATTTGCGCCGCCCACCACGAACACGTCCATGTCCTTGTAATTCATTGCCTCGGTATACGCCGCGCCGTAATAAATTCCCGCGCCTGTCAACGTATCTGCGCCCGGCATCTTCAAGGTGTGGAAGGATGCGCCGGTTGCGACCAGCACTGCATGACAGGACAACTCGGTCCCGTCCTTTAACTTAACGATACGATACGCATCTTTGACGGCGACCTGGCTTGCCTCCTGCGCCGATAAAATTTCCACGCCGAATCTTTTTGCCTGCGAAACCGCGCGGCGCGTGAGATCATCGCCCGAGATGCCCGCTGGGAAGCCGAGATAATTTTCGATCTTCGGGCTGCTGCCTGCCTGCCCCCCGGGCGCGGCTTTTTCGATCACGAGACATTTCAATCCTTCGGAACCCGCGTAGACCGAGGCGGCGAGACCGGCAGGACCGCTGCCGATAATAATGAGATCATAAAATGGAAGCGCGGCCTGGGTTTGCAAACCCACTTTTTCAGCCAGCACTTTTAGATCAGGTTGGATCAACACATTTCCATCGGGGAAAAAGATGACGGGAAGTTTTGTCCCTTTGAGGGAAACATCCTCCACCATCTTTTGTGCGCTGGGATCTTTTTCAACATCCAGCCATTGATATGGGATCTGATGCCGCGTGAGAAAATCTTTCACTTCATGGCAGGTTAGTGACCATAACGTCCCCGCCACTCGAATGCCTTCATAAGGCAGGCGGATGTGGGCTTTCCAATCTTCGAGCAATTCATCTAAAACAGGATAAAGTTTTTCTTCAGGCGGATGCCAGGGTTTCATTAAGTAATAATCCAATCGCACTTCATTGATCGAATCAATTGCGGCCTGGGTATCTGCATATGCCGTGAGCAAAACGCGCCTGGCCTGTGGATATGTTTTGATGGCTTCGGTTAGAAATTCCACGCCGCTCATCTCGGGCATGCGCTGGTCAACTAAAAACAGCGCGACGGTTTCGTTGCGCTGTTCCATCTTCTTCAAATATTCCAAAGCGGCTTTGCCCAGGTTGATGGGAATGATGCGATAGTCCTGCCCATACCGCGCACGCAGATCGCGCTCGACCGAATTAAGAACGGAGGGATCATCATCTATGGTGAAGATAACTGGCTTTGCCATTCTTTTTTATCCTCGGATGAAATTGGACGAAAGATGTCTGTTTATTTTATCATCAAAGAAAACATCCGAAGTTCACACCTGCCTTTCCACTCCCTCCGCCCTGAAGAAGTTGATTGCGAATATGGAAACATTCACATTGTGCTTTGCAGATGAGATTGGGTCATAGGAACCTGAACAATGATGCCAACCGATAAGAAAATCGGCGCTGGTTTAATACTTCGCGAAAACAAAAACACTGGTTTCTCAAATTTTTCAGAATTTATTTTAAGTACTTGTCAAAAAATTCCAGCTGTTGATCGAGAATCTCAGTTGCGTTTGGTATGGGCCCATATGGGACACCGGCTTTACGCGCATCCTTGGGTTGCCAACCGTGGCCGCCGTTATGGACAAGTGTGAAACTTGACGTGACGCCAACCGTGACAAGTTCGGCGTTTAGTTTCTCGGACAGCTTTGGATCCAGTGCAGGGTCTGCATCGCCGTGAAATATCATAAACGGCGGATCGTCGGCTGAAACGTACGTGTAGAGATTCAGAAGGCTTAGTAACTCCGGGCTTGGATCGGATGGAAGAGACTGATCACGGGATGCCTGCTCTGCATTACTGTAGGGCGGCGTATCGAAAGTAACTTGCGGAAACTGCGCAACAACCGCCTGAACACGGCTGGAGATACCCTCATAAGCCCCTATCCCCTCGAAACCGGCAGCAGGGTCAGTGAGACCGATGATTACTGCAAGAGTGGCTCCAGAGCTTGTGCCAATCGCTCCGATACGTTCAGGATCAATATTATAGGAAGCAGCATTAGCGCGCAGATGGCGCACTGCGCATTTGACGTCCTCATACATTGTAGGGAGTCTGTATTCCGGGCCAAGACGGTAGTTGAGTGATGCAAGTGCATAACCATGGGTTACGAAGAACTTGCCGTCAAGAGACGGCTCTTGCCCTGAAACCTGCTGTTTGTCACCTTTGATGAATTGACCACCGTGAATGTAAATGATCAGCGGATATTTCTGCGCGGCGGGAAGGCGCGGATAGTAGATGTCCATCTTTAGTTCAACGTTTCCGGCAATGCAATATGTGACATTCCTCTCCACCGAGCCGATCTTGTCCCGTGTGAATGTGGGCAACGGCGATGGTTCAGTGTAAGCAGAAGAGGTCCAAAGTAATGATAGCGGAGTGGGAATTGTAGTTGGAAAAAGCGTTGGAACTGCAAGGGTCTGTGTAACTGCGGATGGAGCGACGGGCGGAATAGGAGATGGAGTCACTTTTGCTGATGTTTTGCAGGCCGATGACAGGACTATGAAAGATAACATAACAATAAAGATACTTCTTTTCATCTAACTCTCCTCTATTTATTATATGATGGCTTCCCCCTCTGAATAAGTTAATAGACCTTCATTTGACCATCTTTATCACATTTCGTCCACCCACCCCGCTGACTCCGCCCCCGCCGTGGACTCCGCTGCCGCAGAGATAAAGGTTGTCAATCGGCGTCTTATGGTTTGACCAGCCCGGCATCGGACGCATGAACAGGAATTGATCGAGCATGAGTTGGCCGTGGTTGAGGTCGCCCTCGGTTAAACCATAGACATTTTCCAAATCTTTTGGCGTGATTGTTTTGACGGCAGAGACTTGAGACTTGAGATTGGGGAAGTACTCGCTTAGTGTATCTATTGCCAACTTCTCAACCTTTGAAGTCTCCAGGCTCCAGTCTCCGTTCTTCAATAAATACGGCGCAAATTGAAAATGGATTGAAACCACATTCCTCGAAGTCGTCACTTCCAAATAGGGCTTCTCGGAGATCTCGCCGTATTTCGCGGCGTCGTAGGAGCGTTCGAGGTATTTGATGGACGGGGCAAGGACGACTGTCCCTTTGGGGATGCCGTGATTGCCGTTGGTCTGCAAGTGGACTTTTGCCACCGAGCCGCGCATTTTGATGGACTGGGTGTGCCAGACGAATTCGGGCGGCAGGTCTTGCGGTCCGACAAGTTTGAGCAGGGTGTGTTTCGGGTCTGCGGAGGATAGAATGGCATTTGCAGTGATCTCTTCGCCACTCGCCAACACAACACCCTTCGCCGCCTGATTCTCCACTCGGATACTCGTTACTTGTGACTCAGTTCTTATCTCTCCACCAAAAGATTTCACCGCATTCGCAAGTGCTTGAGTAATTTCTCCCGCCTTGCCAACGTTGACGTTTGCCAAGCCGCCGCGATTCATCCAATTGTGGATGAGGGTGTAGCCTGTGCCCGCACCCATCGGTCCGAGGGTGAAGCTGTGGATGCCAACGGATGCAATCGCGGCTTTGACCACGTCAGATTCAAAATATTCATCGAGCAGTTCCTGTGCGGTCATCGGCAGGGCGCGGATGAAGTTGAGCATGTCCTTGCGACCCGCGAGTTTCAGTTCGAGTCCCAACTCCAGCAAGCCGTAGCCTTCGCGGATTCCAAAGTTCATTGGCAAACGAGGCATGATAGTCGCATAAGCCGCATCTAAAATTTCCGCGGCTTTATCCATAAAGCGGACGAATTCGGGAAAGCGTGCCGCGTCTTTTTCAGAGATGCGTTTGATAGACTCGGCGTCGAGGGTGAGGTGGTTGCCGTCAGGTTGCAAGGAAATAAATGCTTGCTTCTCATTGTTTTTGGGAAGTGCAAGTTTCAAATCCTTAATGATGTCAGGGCGAAGAGTTCCACCTGTCCAAACGGAGTCAGCACTGAAGTCGTCGCCAAAGGATTCTGTCACAACCGAGCCACCAACGATGGCACGGCGTTCGAGAACCAGAACCTTTTTACCCTGTTTTGCGAGATATGCGGCAGCGACAAGTCCATTGTGCCCCGCGCCGATGATGATGGTGTCGTAGTGATTTTTCATGAATAATTCCTTTTTGTTGTTATTGTATAATCACAAAACAAATATCTTTCACAGGGAGTAATCTATGTCCGATTTCTTTTCAGTAATTTGTCTTGGGTCTCTTGGTTTGGCAATATTTGTTTTTGGTCTTCTAATTGGTTTTTTGCTCAAGAATTCTTATCGCACAAGGCTAATTTTGAATCAAAATCGGGGTGAAGCAGCTGTGCGGAAGTTGATAACTTCGAATTTCAAGCCGCCAAATTTTCATTTACTAAACAATATGACTATTCCTTTTCAAGATGGGACTACTCAAATTGATCATATTCTGATTTCCACAAAAGGCATTTTTGTTATTGAAGTAAAGCATTACTCTGGTTGGATTTTTGGAAACGAAAAATCAGACCAATGGATGCAAAGCATTTATCGAGTTAAGAATAGGTTTCAAAATCCAATTCACCAAAACTATCGCCATATAAAAGCGATACAGCAACTACTTGATTTTCTTCCAAAAGAACAAATCCATTCAATCGTGGTTTTTAGTGGAAGTGCAGAGTTTAAAACTCCTATTCCAAATGGCGTTTTCTATCTTGAACAATTAGTAAGTCACTTAAATTCTTTTCAAGATGAAGTGATTTCTTCAAATCGTCTTGAGTTTTGCGTTGGACGCCTCGAATGTAAACGTTACGACTTAACTAAGGCAACAGACATCCAACACCGTGCTTACCTAGAAAAGAAATATGGCAATTAATCTTGAAAAGCCTAAATGGCAAAACAAACTCCATATAACAGAATCAACTTTCAGTTAAGAAAGAAGCGGTGGTCCATCGTCCGTGGTCTATCGTCTACATTCCATCCTTCAACATTTCCTTTGCCGCCAACATGCCAGCCGCACCCATGACGCCGCCGCCGGGGTGCGCGCCGCTTGCGCCGAAGTAGTAGCCTTTGAGCGGGGTGCGGAAGTCTGCCCACTGCGGGGTGGGACGCAGGAAGAAGATTTGGTGCAGCAGCAGTTCGCCGTGGAATATGTTGCCGCCCGTGATGCCCGCGATGGCTTCGATGTCTTTCGGTGAGATGACCTGCATGCCGACGATGGCTTTGCGGATGTTCGGCGCGTATTGCTCGATGGTCGAGACGACCGCTTCGCCGAGCTCGTTGCGCTTCGCGTCGTTCCAACCACCTTCGAGGTCGTACGGCGCGTATTGCACGAAGCAAGACATCACGTGCTGTCCGGGAGGCGCCATGTCTGGGTCAATCATGGATGGGAAAATCATATCGAGATACGGGCGCTTGGAAATCTGCCCGTACTTCGCGTCATCGTAGGCGCGCTCGATGTAATCAATGCTCGGGCTGATGGATACCGCGCCGCGATGCAGAGCCGAGTCGTGACCTTTGCCTTTGAATGGCAGCGCGGTGAAGTTGGGCAGTTCGCTCAACGCGATGTTGACCTTGCCCGACGAGCCGCGTGTGCGGAAGTTTTGCAGCGCAGTGACGAATTCATCGGGGAAATGTTTTTGTTCAACGAATTGCAGGAAGGTGCGCTTCGGGTCAGCGGCGGACATGACAACCTTGGATGTGAGTTCATCGCCGTTCTCGAGAGCGACGCCAACAGCGCGTCCATTCTTAACGATGACCTGCTTTACGCTTGCGTTGAGTCTGACTTCCACTCCGAGCGCTTTCGCTGCGCTCAAAATGGAGCCGCTGACTCCGCCAGAGCCGTTCTTGGCAAAACCCCACGCGCGGAACGCGCCGTCAATTTCGCCCATGTAGTGATGGAGCAACACATACGCTGTGCCAGGTGAACGCGGACCGAGGTAGGTGCCGATGATTCCGCTGGCGGCTTTGGTGCCTTTGAGTGCGTCAAACTCGAACCACTCTTCGAGCAAATCCGCGGAGGATTGGGTGGCGAGCTTGGCGATTGCGTACAATTCTTTTTCAGAAAGATTTGCAGCGAATTGTCCAACTTTGAGCAAGCCCATCAAGTCCTTCACACTGAGTGAGGATGGGTCGGGCGGGATGAGATTGATAATCGGCTTGATAGCTTTCGCCGCGCGTGCCATGACGCGGGCGTACTCGTCATAGGCTTCCGCGTCTTTGGGGGAGTGACGATAGATTTCGCGGCGGGTCAGGTCGTGGTCATCCCATGCGCCGAGGTAATCTCCGTTTTCCATGGGGGTGACGGTGGAAGGAAGCGGAAGGATCTTGAGCCCGTGCTTGGGCAATTCCAAGTCACGAATGATCTCGGGGCGTAGGAGACTCACCACATACGAAAACTCGGTGAACTTGTAGCCAGGGAAGATTTCCTCGGTCACTGCCGCGCCGCCCGCGACATGTCTGCGTTCGAGCACGACCACTTTCTTGCCTGCACGCGCGAGGTATGCGCCAGCCACAAGTCCATTGTGACCACCGCCAATGATGATTGCGTCGTATTGATTTGAGGTCATAAGTGATTCCTTTGTGGGGAAATTATAGATTATATATAATTTCTAGACAATCCTTTGAAGTCAATACACCCAGATAGTGCCTAAATTTGATAAGGGATACATTGAGTGCTCTTTCCGCCGAGTCGAGATTTCTTTTATTGTTCATGGGTATTTTCTTCCTGATTGTGTATTGACACCTGAGGGCTAACTGGATAATATTGGTCAAAGTTTGCAAAATTGTAAGGTCAGCAGGTGACTGGTAGGAAAGCGGTTCAAGTTTTTATATTCAAAATATATTTCGAAAAAGGCTATAAAAGTAAAAAATACCCCTTGCTTTTGACGAGGTATGCCATGGAGGAAAAATGTGGTTTCGGAAAATCCTGGTTTTTGTAACGATATTCACGCTCGCAGTTTCCACCCTGCCGACACAATCCGTTCATGCCGCGCCCGCCTTCCCGGCGGGGTTTATCAGCGAGACGGTTGTCTCCGGGCTGACGGGTCCGACAACTATCGCATTTGCGCCGGACGGGCGTATCTTCATTGGACAAAAGGATGGTCGGGTGCGGGTTTTCCAAAACGGCGCTCTTTTACCAACGGACTTCATTAATATTTCTTCACAGGTCAACAATTTCTGGGATCGCGGCTTGCTGGGTCTCGCCTTACATCCCGACTTTCCCAATACCCCTTACGTTTATTTGCTCTATACCTATGATCCGCCAGGTACAACCGATAACGGCGGTGGTGCTCGAGTTTCACGTCTGCTTCGTGTAAGTGCGGATCCCAGCAACACGAATATCGCCCTGCCTGGCAGTGAAGTAGTCCTTTTGGGAACCAATAGCACTTTTACCAATATTGGAAATCCAAATAGCAGCAATGGCATACCCTCGTGCCAGAGCGGCAGTGTTTACATTCAGGATTGTATCGCCGCAGACAGCCCATCGCATACCATTGGCACCCTTGTTTTTGGCACCGATGGTTCGTTGTTCGTCAGCAGCGGCGATGGAGCCCATTTCAATTATGTTGATGCGCGCGCTTTGCGTGCGCTTGATGTGAATAGCCTCAATGGAAAGATCCTACGCATCAATCCGTTCACCGGTCAGGGATATTCTGACAACCCATTTTATAACGGCAATCCGAACAGTAACCGATCCAAAGTATACAGCTTGGGGCTGCGAAATCCGTTTCGCACTACCATCAACACAATCTCCAATGAACTTTTTATCGGAGATGTGGGTTGGAATGCCTGGGAAGAGATCGATACCGGGCGTGGAGGAAATTTTGGCTGGCCTTGTTATGAAGGCAATAACATCACTAGTGCTCAGCAAGGGAGTTATGCAAACGCCGCCACAACCAAGACGACCTGTGACGCCTTATATGCCCAGGGACTGGGTGCGGTAAAAACACCCACCTATGCATACAACCATAGCAGCGGTGACAGTTCAGTACAGGCCGGCGGTTTTTATCAAGGAAATGTCTACCCAGTCCAATATCAAGATGCGCTGTTCATCTCAGACTACAATGGCGATTGGATTCGTTACCTCACATTTGGAGTAAACGGGAATGCCACAATCCACAACTTTGGCACCGATGTTGTCCCGGTCGGGGGGATCGTGCAGTTGCTCACTGGCCCGGATACAAATCTCTATTACGTGGCTTATAACGGACCGACCCCGAATACGAGCGAAATCCGCCGCATCCGCTATGTGGCTGGAGGGAATACTCCCCCCACAGCCAATGCCAGTGCCGATCCTGACTCCGGCTATGTGCCGCTGACTGTGAATTTCTCCAGCATCGGCTCGTACGACCCCGATGCTCAGGAGCTCACGTATTTCTGGGATTTTGGAGATGGTAACACCTCCACTGACCCGAATCCTTCACACACGTATCTGGTCCTTGGCAATTTCATGGCTACACTTACTGTCACCGACTCGCTGGGGGAAACCGGTACCGATACTATCTCCATTGATATTGGAAACCTGCAGCCTGAAGCCAACATTATTTCACCCGCCAACCCCTTTCTTTACAATACTGGCGATATCATCAACTATGATGGCACAGGCATCGATAATGAAGACGGCAGCCTCAGTGACGCGAGTCTGCAATGGGAAGTTCTGCTTCACCACAACCAGCATGTTCATTTCGACTCCATTCTCGGTTTAACCGGCAACACCGGTAGTTTTGAAGTACCCGATCATGGGGATAACACCTGGCTGGAATTGTGCCTGACCGTTACTGATAGCGGCGGGCTCAGCGATCAAGATTGTGTAAATCTTACGCCCAATACTGTGGCGATATCCTTCGATACAGTTCCTAGCGGGCTGGTCCTTGAATACGACGGCGTTACATACACTACGCCATTTACCGTTGTTACCGGGGTCAACTCAACGCGCGATTTGATAGCCCCACAAATTCAGGGCTGTTATCACTTTTCCTCGTGGTCGGATGGCGGTGCGGCCAGCCACCAGATTGTTATAGGCGCAACCTCACAACCTTTCATCGCAACCTACCTACCCTGCCCGATTACAGTTACGATTAACCCAGGTCAATCGAAAAATTATGGAAGTCTCGATCCCGCCCTGACGTTTATATCGTCTGATCCATCCGCCTCATTTACCGGATTCCTTTCTAGGACGGCCGGGGAAACCGTCGGGTCTTATGTGATCAATCAGGGGACATTAAGTGTTGCCGACCCTGAAAAGTATAAAATTACCAATTTCATTCCAGCGAATTTTGCCATCAGCCCAAGACCCGCCTCAGTCACACCGTATCCTGCCAGCAAAACCTTTGGCAGTCCCGACCCTGGATTAAGCGGTGTGCTAAACGGATTTCTCCCTTCGGATAATATAACCGCTGCTTATACCCGCGCTCCCGGTGAGACGGTGGATGGAAGCCCATATCTCATCATTGCCAGCCTCGGACCGGTTCCAGCTCTTGGTAATTATGATATTGCCTATAACACAGCGAATTTTACGATCACAAAACTCAACAGCACGGTTACATTGGCCAATCTGAACCATACCTATGATGGAACACAAAAATTTGCGATAGCTACCACAAACCCACCGGGTTTGAACGTCATGATTACGTATAATGGCTCCGTAACCATGCCAACGAACGCCGGTAGTTATTCTGTAACTGCGACAGTCGATGACACGGATTATGCGGGTTCCGCCATAGGTACGCTCATCATCCATAAAGCTGAAGTGGATTCCTCCATAACCGCGGATGACAAGTTCTATGATGGGACGACTACAGCGATAATTGCAACCCGCACGCTTACAGGCGTGCTCGGTACGGATGATGTCAGCTTATCAGGTGGAACTGCCAACTTTACCAGTGATGATGTCGGCACATGGCCTGTTATTGCTACAGGATTGTCCCTCTCCGGCGCAGATGCTGGGAATTATCAACTTTCGTCTATCACAGCAAACACTTCAGCCTCCATAAAAAAGGCAACGCCGACGATTAATTCTGCAATCCATGATGCAAGCGACGCAGCGACCCTATCCGTCGCGCTTGGGGAGACCATCCATCATTCGGCAATCGTGGAAGGAATTGGCGTAACCCCAACGGGCAATGTAACTTTCAAAGTCTTCGAGAATCCCACCTGTTCCGGGCTGGGGTCTGGCTTGGGGATCATTCCATTGAATGCGGGAGGCGTTTCAGACCCGAGCAATGAAGTGACGGCTTCCGCTGTGGAATTATCCTTCCAGTCAACCTATAATGGCGATGATCGTTATCTGTCATTGACCGGACCTTGCGATGTCCTTAGCATCCAACCTGCCTTTACCAGCGCAGATAACGCGGCCTTTTATGTCGGCGGTACGGCTTCTTTTGCTGTTACCACCACTGGCATCCCGTTCGTCTCCTCTATTACGATGACCGGTTCCCTGCCTGCCGGGTTGGCATTTACCGATAATGGGGATGGCACAGCCTCCTTAAGCGGCACACCAGCCGTTGGAACAGAAGGAGGGTATCCACTCACGCTTACAGCGACAAACGGGTTTACACCGGATGCCTTCCAGGAATTTACTTTGGTTGTCGAACCTGCGCAGCCACCTTTGATCGTTTCAGTAAATTGGGTCAACATGCTGACAGAATCCGAAGACCCCCTGGCTGAATTCACTGTTCTCACCACGCCGCTGAACCAACTAAAGGTCGCCTTCGACCAGGATGTGATAAGCGTGAGCGAGGGAGAAGAAGGTTATGAGGATAGTGTCCTCAACCCAAATAACTTTATGCTGATTCGCGATAATGGGAACGGATTTGAGACCATAAGTTGTGAGGACAGTCCTGGCGGGGATGACACTCCCATAACTGTGGACTCGGTCGCCTATGATAATAATCAGGGTGAAGGCCCCTTCATTGCTATCCTAAGCATCAACAGCGGTTTGCCGGTATCCAGTGGTATGTACCGTCTGTATATATGTGGAACAACATCCATCACGAATCTCTTCGGTGTTGCGCTGGCAGGAAGCGGTTTGCCCGAGACAGATTTCATACGAAACTTTATCGTGGCTTTGCCAATTGGGGGCGGCGGAAATAATGAAGGCGAAGCAGAGAGTGGCAGGCTTTCCACCGTTTCTATCACGAATAAGAGCGGAATATTAATTCCTGTAACCGGGTTTGCTCCGGGTCGAAAGACGGCTTTACCTACCCAACCGGAAAATGCGGCATATTTTTCTACAAACGGTTTACAGCTGGATATACCCGCACTCGGTATTAACCTGCCTATTCAAGGCATTCGGCTTGATAGGAATGGTTGGGACGTGACCTGGCTTGGATACAACGCTGGATATCTCGAAGGTTCCGCATACCCGACCTTGACAGGAAATACCATCCTGACCGGGCATGTCACAGACCCGAATGGCAATCCCGGGCCTTTTGCCTATATCAAGGTACTCGAGACCGGCGATAAAATTCGCATTCAGGTAAACGGATTGACTTATACGTATGAGGTTCGCCAGAGCAGGTTGATCTTCCCAAAGAATATTGGCACTCTCTTCAAGCACGAGAATTATCATTGGCTGACGCTTGTTACCTGTGAGAATTACAACGAACGGCTTGAGTCATTCCTTTACCGTCGGATGGTGAGAGCCGTGTTGATCAGCATAACAGAAGACAAATAAAAGCAAAACATCCCGGTCTCATGGATTGGGATGTTTTCATATAACCACCGCTGATGATGATTGCGTCGTATTGATTTGATGTCATAAATAATTCCTTTATCAAATGTCATTGCGAGCCGTTTTTTGGCGAAGCAATCCCCTCATTAGTTGGAGATTGCTTCGTCGTGAAGAGCAAGAGCGCTCCTCGCAATGACATGCTATTTCTTCTTCCACTCAGGCTCGTAGAACGGCAACTTGACCACCTTCGCGGGCGCGTGTTGACGATGATGTTCGACCGTGATTTCCATGCGTACATCGGTGCCGATTTCAAAGTATGGCTTTTGTATATGCGCGAGGGCGATGTATTTTTTCAACAAAGGTGACCATGTGGATGTGGATGCGTAACCAACCTGCACATTGCCAACCATGATTGGCAAACTTCCGCGTACCGCCATGCCGGGGATTTGTGGCGGTAAGCCAACTTGCTTGAAAATATTTTCCATCCCAACCCAATCAACTTCGAGACCCATCATTTTCCAGACTGATCCTTCGCGCTTCTCGCGTTCCAGCGCACGGCGACCGACGAAGTAGCCAGGCTTATCGAGCGCGACGGTCCAGTCGAGACCCAATTCGTAAGGAGAGGATTTCTGCGGCTCAATCCAAGCATGAGTGGTGGAGGTGTAATCCACGTCGAGCATGAAGAGACCAGCTTCCACGCGTGCCATGTCCATTGCCAAAATGCCAACGGGTGCAATGCCGTAATCGCCGCCGACTTCCATTAACTTATCCCAGATCGGAAGCGCGTCCTTTGCATCCATCCAAATTTCATAACCGAGATCACCTGTATAACCTGTACGTGAAATGGTAACTTCGATTCCGTTGATCTTATTTTTCATCATACGAAAGTACTTCAACTCATCAACTTGTTTCTCGGTAACTTGGTTCAGTACTTTCCTTGTGTTCGGTCCCTGAAAACTCAATGCTGCCACATCGTCCGTGACTTCGGTAATTTCCACTTCCATGCCAACCGCATTCATCGTCAGCCAGCGCAGATTCGGTTCCGCAGAGGTCAGGCGAAAGGTTGTTTCGTCGAAGCGCGTGACAGTGCCATCGTCGATCATCTTTCCTTCTTCGTCGCACCAGCCCGTGTAGAAGACTTGTCCCACGCTCATCTTGTGGATGTTGCGGGTGGTGACGCGATGCAGCAAAGCCGCCGCATCTTTCCCCTTAATCACATACTTGATCAACGGCGAGACATCGATCAACGCTGCCGCATTGCGGATCGCCCAATACTCGCGGTCGAGCGTGTGCTCGTACGAGCCTGCGGCGAAATATCCCGCCCACTTGCGCCAATTCTGCGGTTGGCACAACGCGGACGTTCGTTCGTGGAATGGAGTGGTTTTGAGGTTGAGCATAAAATTCCTTTTTGAACCGCCAAGCACGCAAAGATCGCAAAGAAAACCTTTTAAATCTTCGCGTTCTTAGCGCTCTTCGCGGTAAGTTTACTTATTCGAATACTCCGCTGGGCGAAGAAAACGATGATGGTCAACTCTTCTTCAATGGAATGAAATTTATGTTCCACATTCTTCGCCCGTACACAATCGAACCTGCCTGCACGGCGCGATTTTCGTTCGCTCACCACGTTCTCCGATCAATCAGTAGGGGCACAGCGAGACGAACTATGAGACTGTTGCGTGCTGGTTTTGATGTGTCCTACATTCATTGAAATTATATATAATTTTACCCGCCATTCCAGAAATCAAACAGCGGGAGTTAAACCAGCCATCCCTGTGGGTGATGCGGTTCGGAGCAGAATCAGGTTTGGGCGGGGATGAGGCGTTAAAACAAAACGGGCAGATTTATCATCCGCCCGAAAAAGGTCACGGGGAAATCTATTTCCAGTCGCTTAGTTTTTCTTCCAAGTGTTCGATCAGCTTGATATATTTTTCTGTGCCATTCTTCAACTCGCCTTCGAAGACAAGGCTGTTGATCTGGTCTGAGACGTTGTGCTCTTCATCAACGGAGATGGTTTGTTCGATGAGCGGGAGGATGAGGCTTTTGAGGCGCTCAAGGTGCTGGCGTATGGTGGATGTGAATTCGCTGGTAGCCCAGCCTGTTTCGGAACGCGCCGCTTCCTCCCCCGCCTGCCACTGCTTCGCCGCATTGAGCATGGACTCCGCTGCAGCACGACTCTTTTTCTGGTCGGTGCGGATGGAGCCGATCGGCCCGCTATCCGGCGGGAACCCGCCTTCGTCAAGGATCCTGATCAGCACTTCCTCTTTTTTGAAGAAGCCTGCTTCTATATATTCTTTTATGAAGGCGTGGGCAAGGATGAAAAAATCGGGACGGGGCAGTTTGCTGTTGCTGAGTGCCACTGAACCGCTGCCAAGCGCGGCGATGAAGCGGTTAATGGTTTCCTGGTCGGCGCGGAGTGCTTTTGAAAGGCGCATAAATGTTCCCTGATTCTCTGAAGATCGTTGCCGCTGAGTATATCATGCCGCCTTTTCGATGGAAAAGCCGCTTTTTCTTCATTCGCGGATTTAATTCAACGCCGCAGACTAAGTTGTATAATGGATTTGGAAGGAGTTTCAAATGAATACGATGCCAAACCTTGAGGGGAAAGTCTCCTGGCAGAAGATCGTCTCCGTATACGCCAAACCTGATCTGCACAAGAGCCTCTGGCAAATCATCAATACATTGATTCCATACTTTGCATTGTTCTATTTCACCATGCGCAGTGTGGATATTTCATTCTGGCTGACCCTGCCCCTTTCCATACTCACGGCTGGATTCATGGTGCGGGCCTTTATCATTTTCCACGATTGCGGACATGGCTCGTTCTTTAAGTCGCAGCGCGCCAACGATGTGGTGGGTGTTTTCACGGGACTTCTCGCCTTTACGCCGTATTACCGTTGGAAGCATGAACATGCCATCCATCATGCCACCAGCGGCGACCTTGACCGGCGCGGAGTGGGCGATGTGTACACAATGACCGTGCAGGAATATCTCGATGCGCCGTGGTGGAAGAAGACGGGGTATCGTGTGATGCGCAACCCATTTGCCATGTTTCTGATTGGGCCGCTGCTTGTTTTTGTAATCGGCGAACGGATTCCACCATCAAAGGGCAGGCGTGAGATCGCCAGCGTCTGGTGGACGAATCTTGCGCTTGCAGCTGTCATCCCATTGATGGGATTTCTCTTCGGCTGGAAGAATTACCTGATTACCCAGCTGCTTGTTCTATTCTTTGGGACGGGTGTGGGTGTATGGCTGTTTTACGTCCAACATAATTATGAAGGCGTGTACCGGGAACGTCACAGCCAATGGGATTATTTCAAAGCCAGCATGCAGGGAAGTTCCTTCTATAAACTTCCCGCTCTGTTGCAGTGGTTCAGCGGAAACATCGGTTTCCATCACATCCATCATCTGGGCTCGAAGATTCCCAATTACAACCTGCCAAAAGCTTATAAAGAGAATCCTATTTTTCACGTAAAACCCCTGACCCTCCTCTCCAGTTTGAAATGCCTCAAATGGCGCGTTTATGACGAAGCCAACCGCAGGCTGGCGGGCTGGGATGTGTTGAAACAATATCGTCAGAAAGCTGTTACGGCGTAAAAATAAACTCCCGCAACCGCGGGAGTTTTCGTGCGATTTAGAACCGCAAGTGCTTGACCGTCTCCCCTTTGTTGATTAATTGTTTGAGCGAATCGATGCCGATACGCAGGTGTATGTCCAGATATTTCTGCGTGACTTTTTTGTCGCTTACGGAGGTCTTGATACCGCTGGGCGTCATGGGCTGGTCAGAGACCAATAACAGCGCTCCCGTGGGAATCTCATTATAAAAACCGGTGGTGAAGAGGGTGGCGGTTTCCATGTCGATTGCCATGGCGCGGACCTGGCGCAGGTATGCTTTGAATTTATCGTCATGCTCCCAGACGCGGCGATTGGTTGTGTACACAGTGCCAGTCCAATAGTCCCGTTGATGATCGCGGATCGTCGTTGAGATGGCCTTTTGCAGGCTGAAGGCGGGCAGGGCAGGGACTTCTGGCGGATAATAATCGTTGGATGTCCCTTCCCCGCGGATGGCAGCGATGGGCAGGATCAGGTCGCCGACCTTGCTTTTCTTCTTGAGTCCGCCGCACTTCCCGAGGAAGAGGCAGGCTTTGGGTTTCACAGCACCCAGCAGGTCCATGATGGTGGCGGCGTTGGGGCTTCCCATCCCAAAGTTGATCAGGGTGACGCCCCCGGCAGTGACGTTGGGCATGGGTTTTTCCTTCCCGCGGATGGGGGCGTTGAACCACTTGGAGAACATGGTCAGGTAGTCTTCGAAATTGACCAGCAAAATATATTTGCCGAACTCGTTTAGGGGGGTATCTGTGTAACGGGGCAGCCAGTTGGATACGATCTCTTGCTTGGTTTTCATGGAGTCTCCATAAATAGTAAGGCACGACTGGGTCAATCTTACCTGAAAGTATCCCGCCCCGCCCGTTTGGATTTATCCTTCCACCAAATATCGATCCACAAACTCGCGCGGCTTCAAAACTTCAATTCCCTGATAACCAGAGACTTTCAATAAATGTTTATCCCCGCTGACAATAACCTGACTTCCGCTTGCCAAAGCACAAGCAAAGAATTTATCGTCGTCAGGGTCTTCGCAGACAGGTTTGCTAAGTACCACGGGTTGATAGACTTTGGCGTGTTCGATCACAAATGTGAGAATGGGATTCAAATCCACCCTCGGGCGTTCCGCGGACAATATCTCACCAACCCTGCGATACTCGTCTAGAATTTCCTGCGAAACGACCAATTCGAATTCGCCTTCCTGCCAGGCTTTCAATATCTCATACGGCGGACCACTGAAAAAGACGCCAGAGACGAATACATTCGTATCCATCACGACCTTCAAATCCAAAACGACTTTCATTTCTTGCCCCGCGCCTTCGCAACTGCGGATGTGATGTCTGCCTGCGTGAGTCCTGCTTCCTTTGCCTGTTGACGCGCCTGCTTGATCAATGTGTCAAACTCGCGTTTATCAGGCAGGGTGACTACTTTCAGAATGACGACATCCTCATCGCCGACAACAAGGAATTGTGCCCCCTCCTTGAGGTCAAGTTGCTTGCGAATGGACTCGGGGATGACAACCTGTCCCTTCGATGACATGCGGGTGGTGGCTAACGTTTCCATGACATACTCCTTTCTTACTGGTAAGATTATAGCATGGAAATTATTTCTCTTGTTCTCCCCCCACAGCGGATCGCGTAGCATCCCCGTGGGACAAGTCCCTCACGACCTCATCATTCCCAAGGCGGACAAATCCCTCAACCCCATCTCGCTCACACCTTCCCCTGCCTGGCATCTTAATGCCATGATATAATGACGTCAAATAAAAGTCATAAAACATCAATTAGACGTTAGGAGGTATCCTATGATCGAAGTACTTTTGGGCTCCAAAAATGCGGAAAGAGTCTTGCTATACATCTTTACTCGTGAAGAAGGCTACGCACGCGAGATAGCCTCTTTTTACACCACATATTTAAAACCCATCCAAATGCAATTGGACAAGTTCGAAAAAGGCGGAGTCCTTGTCAGCCGCGCCATTGGGCGGACTCGACCCTACGAATTCAATCCGCGTTACCCGTTTTTGAATGAGCTGAAAGCCTTATTGGAGAAGGCATTATCGTTTTACCCTGCCAAAGAGCAGGAAGAACTGACAATGAATCGTCGTAGACCACGGGCAAAGGGGAAAGAATTATGAAAAAGATAAAAAGCATGAGCCAGGTGGAACTGGCAGCCTATGTTCAAGATGCATTACAAGCAGAAAGGATTCAAGTTGTGCTTTCAGGCGGGAGTGTGGTTTCATTCTACAGCAGCAACAAGTATGTTTCAAAAGACCTGGACTTGATCAATACCAGTTTCTCAAAGCGCAGCAAGATCAAAATAGTGATGGAAGGGCTGGGCTTCAAAGAACAGGGACGTTACTTCATCCACCCCGAAACAACTTTCTTCATCGAATTCCCCGATGGACCGCTTTCGGTGGGAGAAGAGCCTGTGAAAGAAATCAGCGTGTTTGAACTCTCAACAGGGACGTTACGAGTGCTCTCCCCCACAGACTGTGTCAAAGACAGGTTGTGCGCATTCTATTTCTGGAATGATTTACAAGGATTGGAACAGGCGATTTTAGTGACAAAAAACCAGCGAGTGGATTTGAAAGAGATCAAGCGCTGGTCAAAGGTGGAGGGAAAAGAAAAAGAATTTAAAGCATTTGCAGATAAGCTTTGATCTTCCCCACCACAGCGGACAGGTTCCTCACAACCTCATCATTCCTGAATCGGACCACCCTCAGCACCAACTCGCTCAACACCTTCTCCCGTCTCTCATCTTCCTCTTTCTGAAGATCGTGGACATCCCCATCGACCTCCACGACCAGCCCCGCCTTGTGACAGTAAAAATCGACAATGAATCCCGCAATGACTTGCTGCCTCCGAAAGTGGACTCCCAGTTTATTCGCCCGCAGTTCTTCCCTGGCACCGGCCGCCCGGGCGGTGTGGCGCATTGAAGTCATGCAGTCGCAGGTGCTATAATTGCCCCATGGACTCCAATTTCGACATCAAACTTTACCGTGAGCGTTGGAAAGCTGTGGAAGAAATCGAACGGCGGGAATTGCGCGCGTCTACTATTCAATCAAATTGGCAACAACTAAATTCCATTTTGCGCCGCTCGATGCGCCTTGGTTTAGCACGCAGGGGTGACGATGGCGAAATGGAAATTTTCAGACGCTGGAATATCCTACGGAAACATTATGAATCAGCCTGAAGGAATTGAGCCTTTTCTTGAGCCTTTAGAGTCGTTGCAGAGGCTCCTTTCACGCTTTAATGAGCGCGGAGTTATTATCGGCGGAGCGGCTGTCAGTATTTTGGGAAAGGCACGTTATACGGAAGACATTGATGCGATGTTCTTGCTGTCGATCAAAGATATTCCACAGTTACTGAAAGAAGCAAGTGAAGAGGGGATTGAGCCTCGAATTGACAATGCCGCCGAGTTCGCCAGGAAAAATCGAGTTGTTCTCCTAAAGCATGTGATTTCAAATACCAATATTGACCTGTCTCTCGGTGTCCTGCCGTTTGAGCAAGAGATGGTTGAGCGCAGTGTCGTTCATCAAGTTGATGCGGCGTTACAACTTCGCCTGCCCACACCCGAAGACTTGATTATTCTCAAAGCAATCGCACATCGTCCAAAAGACATGGAAGATATTCGTATTCTTGCGGACAAGTATCAAAATCTGGATGTTGCCCGCATTGAAAAGTGGGTCAAGCAATTTGCGGAAGTTTTGGAGATGCCGTCGTTGTGGGATGATATTGCAGATATGCTTAAATAGCTCCTCTCTCCTGAACCGCCTCTCTAATTTTCCCCACCACAGCGGATCGCGTAGCATCCCTGTGGGACAAGTCCCTCACCACCTCATCATTCCTAAAGCGGACAGTCCGCAGCCCCATCTCACTCAACACCTTCTCCCGCCGAAAGAGCAAGGATGAAGTATGAATTTGCGGAAAAGTCCGTTCCCTCCGCGAATCCGTGACAAAGTCCGCTGACCACCTCCTCCCCCGCCCGTTTGGAGTTGACAGATCGCACAATAAAAAACTCCGAGCTACCTCGGAGTTCCTTTTCATTCTATCCCGCGACTGGGGATACTTGGTATTCAAACTTACTCACCTTCAATCGGTAAATTCCGTATTCTCAAACTTTTATCTGAGATTGATACGATGGCTCCGTGCTGTAACGGGGATTCGATTTCATTCCAAACAGCATCTAAACGAGACAGGATTTCATCAGAGCGCAAGTCTCTCAATCGCAATATGATCACAGATGGCGCGTTATCGCCTGAAAAAGCCAGCAAGTTTCCATAATCCAAATCATGGGTCAGGATGGTTTCGCTCGTTCGTTTTGCTTCAGCAACGATCTCAACATCCTTTGCACGAGACATGCCAATATCCCCGACATGGCGGCAAATATGACCGCGTTCTTGTAAGGGAGCGATCATTTCTCTCCGAATGTTCATGTTGAGCAGGAAGTTCATCCAGCTATTGCTCCAGGCATAGGCAGGACAGTTTCTTCCATCGCCCATGAAGCATACGCCAGTGCTTGATAAATATCATCCGCTTCCAATTCAGGGTACGACTTGAGAACATCCTTCAATGTCATTCCAGAACTTAGATACCCAAGCACCGAAGCGACAGGCATCCGCATTCCGCGGATACATGGCTTCCCAAAGCAGATTTCAGGGTCAAGGGTGATACGGTCAAACTTATAATGTCGAATTTCCATGGCGGACTCCTTTATTTGTGTCCAGCTCATATTTTACCCTCTTACGGACTTGGAAATTATGATTGTTTCGTCAGAATTATTTTCCTAATCTTCCCCACCACCGCGGACAATTCCCTCACGACCTCATCATTCCCAAAGCGGACTATCCTCAGCCCCATCTCACTCAACACCTTCTCCCGCCTTTCATCTTCCTCTCTCTGCAGATCGTGGACATCCCCATCGACCTCCACGACCAGCCCCGCCTGGTGACAGTAAAAGTCGACGATGAATCCCTGAATGACCTGCTGCCTCCGAAAGCGGACTCCCAGCTTGTTGGCGCGGACTTCCTGCCACAGGGCAGTCTGCAAAGCTTTAACGGCGAAAATTTTGGCTTATAATTCAAGCATGGAAATTGAAAAACTTCTCAAATCCCAAAAAGAGCAAATACTTGCTATTGCACGTAAAAATGGGGCTTATGATGTGCGCGTATTTGGGTCGGTGGCTCGCGGCGAAGCACGCCCCGATAGTGATATTGATTTCCTGGTGAAACTCGAAGCAGGACGCAGCTTGCTTGATTTAGCGCGTTTGCTCCGTGAATTACAAACTTTGCTTGGATTACCTGTGGATGTGGTGACTGAAGCTGGTTTGCGTTCACGTATACGACCACAGGTCATGAAGGAAGCACGTCCGTTATGAGAAGTGAACGCGAGCGCTTGCTTGATATCCTTGAAGCCATCGAACGCATAGAAAAATATGCAGCAGAGGGCAAAGCCGCCTTTGAAGCGGACGAACTCATCCAAAACTGGATGGTCAATCATATTTCAGTCATTGGGGAAGCCTGTCGTTCTTTACCTGCCGAGTTTCAAGCGAGCCATGCAAACGTCCCTTGGGCGGACATTATCGGCATGAGAAATATCCTTGTTCACCATTACTTTGGCATTGACGAAGATGCGGTCTGGTCGGTGATCGAGAAGGATATTCCTGAGTTGAAGTTCAATATCGAGACGATTTTGAAGAGCTTGGAAGAATAGCGGACACCATGTACTACCGAAGAAAAATCCTCCTTGCCTTGATCGAAGTTTTTGGCGGCAGTCTGCAAAACACGGACTGTGAGAAACTTCTATTTAATTTCTGCCAGCAGACAGGCAAGAATCATTACGACTTTTTCCCCTACAAGTTCGGACCTTTTAGTTTCCTCTCGTATTACGATAAGCGAAGAATGATTGATTTAGGTTTGCTAAAACAAGTGGACGATTTCCAACTCAGCACTAAGCACTCCTACTTGAAGGACCTCACCCCAGCGGACAAAACCGCCCTATTGAAATTCAAATCGCAAATCGGCGATTTACGCGGAGATAAACTCGTCAAGAAAATCTATCGTGACTTTCCCCAATACACTTCCCGAAGCAAAATTGCAAGCAGACACTTTACACATGATGAAATAAGACAACTTCAATTTGCATGGAACACAGACACGAATCCCGCCATGTTTTCCATCGGCTACGAAGGCTTGACCATTGACTCCTTCCTGAACAAACTTATTGCCAACAATATCACCGTCGTCGTGGATGTTCGCAATAACCCGCAATCCATGAAGTATGGATTTTCCAAGAAGAGTTTCAAGCAATATATCGAAAGCGCAGGGATGAAATATATTCACATTCCTGAACTTGGAATTCCATCCGCCATGCGCAAGGGACTTGGCGAAAGCGTTTCCCACAAAACCTTATTCAAGGCATACGAAAACAAACTTTTACCAAAGCAAGAAACTGAAATCAAGCAACTAATTGACCTGACAAACCAAAATGAGCGGATTGCATTGGTCTGTTTTGAAGCCGACCATAATTTTTGCCACCGCCATACATTGATCGAGCATTTGCAAAAGAACAAATCATTCAAGCGAGCCGTTATTCACCTGTCGTAGATCCCAAAGAGGGGAAAATGCCCATCGCTGAGTCTCCCCCAAATCCGACGATTCAAACTCTCAATTTACATCCTAAATCTTCATTGTCGTATTTGGGGGAGATGTCCAACGGACAGAGGGGGTTCTCCTCCCATCCCCTCTTCCCTCCCCCGTTTGGATTTGACTTGATATAAATATTTTTTCACCCAGACCACTCTATTTTATATTTGTCGACCCCTACGATCCATTTACTATCATTCAAAACATTTTCATAAGGGTCTTGCAACATTAGAGGAGCATACCCGTCGTTGCCAGCCTTGTCTCGATTAACTAGATACAACCAATAACTATCACGTCTTCTTTTGGCAACCAAAAATTCATTTCTTGACCAATAGAAATAAGGCTTGTCGCCAGCATAGGATTTCACTTCAATAAATCTATTATGTTCAGTATCGAAATCATTGTTATACGAAGCAACATCATAGCCTTCATTTGCTACATATTCAGCAACCCATTCTATATGATCTTTCCCGTTCAATCTCTTTTCCTCAAATGCCAAAATGAATTTTTCAGCTTCCTCTCCATATACTCGTTGCTCTTCCATTGCTTTTTCAAGCTCATCTACCCCGATTTTTCTTTTCTTGATCTCAGGAAGAACGGTTTTATCAAACACTTTTCTAAAACGAGAATTAATTATGAAATGTTTAATTTCTGACGTCGGATGATATTTAATTACATCAAAATCAATTAGCAACTGCTTGAAGTTTGAGAATTTAAAACCAAATGCGCTATTACTTATTTGAAATGATTTGTAAATAATGTCGTAGGACAAATATTTAGAGTTGAATATCTGATGAAAGTCATCATCATCGGCTAGTGCCTTGAACAGATATTCAACAATTCTATCTTTCATTTGCGTCTCGCTCTCCAGGGAGTTGGAGAGTTTTTTGTCAACGAATAAATAGCCGCCCTGAAATAAGAGTAACTTGATTTTTATTGCCAGTTCTACGCAACCGTCAAATATTCTCCTGTTGTCAATGATTTTGTTGTAAAACAATTGATTAACGTCATCCAGTCTCCACTCCGCCCCAGGGTTCTCATTTAGGGCTTTTAGTAGTTGGAAAAAATAAGATGGTGTGCCAAGATTGTCGTAACGCTTAAGTTCTTTTAGCATAATTGGCAATCAGGTCTTTTATGACATCTGTGTCATCGTCATTATCTATTCTGCTAAACAAAGGAATGTCGTCGTTGATAATTTGTTCCATTCTTTCTATCTTTAAGCGTAAGCGGTCATTAATTACTTCGTCAATGGAATTTTTCGATATGAAATAATAGTAATTTGTCTCTTGGTTTTCAGATAACCCGACCCTATGAATTCTATCCTTTGACTGCAAAAAGTTGGAACAGTTGTAGTCTCTTTCTAAATAAATGGCGCTGTGGCATCCTTTATGCAATGAAATTGACTCGGCTACAGAAAAAGGATTGGCGATGACAACTTGAAATTCAAGGTTGTTAGGATTGTTGAATTTTTCAATCGTTATTTCTCTTTGTGTTTGTTCGATCTTTCCAATAAGAAGGCGAGATGTTATTTTATTGTTTTCCAGGTAGAGTTGAAGTTCTTCTGCGTTCTGAACAAATATTGTCCATATTATGACCTTCTCCCCTATGGGAAGGATATTCGAACTAATAAGTTGAAGGATTTCTAAGAATTTTTCTGGTGTTTCGCGGTTGGGGTAATTTTTTAATTTTCCAATGAATTCAGAATCGTCAATGTGCTCATCTATATCTTGTGTGAGCTTGTAATCTGGGTCAAATTCTTCCAGAGACTCTTGTAGTGTTCTTAATAGTAATGAAGGGTTTGTAGACGCTTGTCGTAACCGTATAAGCTTCGCCCTATTAAGCACATCCTTCGCTGTAGCTGAGCTATCTTTTTGAAAAGAAGGAATATATTCCGACTCTATGAAATCATATATCTCTCTTTGTAGCGCATTCATATTGACGGATATTATTTTTTCATTGATTGGCGGTAGATTCAAGTCTCTTTTTTTGATACGAATAAAAAAAGGAGATATGTTTTCTTTCAGTCTTTGTACTCTAGTGCTTTTCGGTAAACTATTTTTAGTCATATCCTCCAGATTGTGATAATGAAATTGGAGAATTTCTTTGAACTTGAACGGATAAATAAATTTATACAAGTTATAAATGTCTTGATAACCATTCGGGACTGGTGTCCCTGTTAGGACTACTCTCGATATTGCATGTTTAGATATTTCTGTGACACTTTGTCCCCAGACGCCTTCTGGATTTTTTATCCTATGCGCCTCGTCTACTATTACCATCGTTTTGTTTCTTTTCAGAAAGTCAATAATATCTGAAAGGTAGTGGTCTACGCCACCATGAAATATTAGAGTGAGCTCGGAAGGATTTGAAGAATATAAATGTTCCAGCTTTCCATCCCTTGTTATCTCGTTATTCCCAGATATCCGAAAAGAATTTACAGGTTTGCCAAAACAATCCCTATATTCATTTTCCCAAGGTGCAAAGGAGGATATAGGACCTATAACAAGAAGTTTGTCAACATGCTTGGGGTCTTCGTGGGGAAGGCTATTTAAGTAGGCATATGCTCCAAATACTATTGATGTTTTACCAGATCCTGGAACCGAGAAGTTGCAAACATTTTGGGCAAAAGTCATATGAAAGGCTGAGAGCAATTGAAGCGGGTATAGAGTCCGTGATAGTCTGTTATTAAGTGTCTTTTGAAAATTGTCAAACTTAGCAACCAGCTCTGGGTTTTTCCTGAATTCATCATTGCGAATAGATTTAGCTGCAGTAGTAAATTCTCCAAATAATTGCTCCTCCCTGTTGTAATTTTCGATCTCCTTTTCCGCATTACTTGATAATGTCGCATCATAATCAAACTTGGTCAGAATTCTTAATATTTCTTGCAAAGTTTGTATCTGGGTTTCTTTTTGATAAGGAATAAGTAAATCATCAGCATCAATAGAACATGCAAGCCTTGAGAAAGAGATTTTTAGTCTCTTGTTTTCAAGCAGTTCAGGCGCTCGCCCTTTTACTATGAATGAGTGTGGATTTACATCAATGGATATATTTGTTGTCATAAGTTCTTATTGATCTGATAACATAATTGTTGTATCTTCTTGGTTTTAGCAACAACATCGTCAATCTCTGTTTCTGGTATCTCCTCAATATCAATCGACTCCAACAGCTCAACGACATGAGAAAGTACCCGCGATGGCGACTTATCCATCAAAGATGAAAAAACTTTTTCTCCAAGCACTTTAACCAATTTTTGAACATCTGGCTTTGCGAAAGATGGATGTCCAGTTCTTATAGCTTCAAAAGTTGAAGTTGCTTTTCTTAGTAATTTTTCTGGCTGATCGGCAACTTGATTGTCTTTTATTCGATCTTTATGCACATTGAGATTGTCTAAAAATTTACTTTCGTCTCCGCCAAACTTCGAATTTTCAAAAAAATCATTATCTCTACTATCTAGGTGTTTTTTTAGGTTATTTGAATTGTTGTCAATCGGGGTTTCCTTGGGAAGTTGACGAAATATCTCGAAATGTTTTTTGCTAAAGCTCTTCCATATATCCTTATCTCCAAAAAAATGATTCTCACTATTGCCGTCTGCTAAAATTCTGAACTCTTTTCCGTCATAATAATTTCTAATTCTCAAATAATCAAAGGCTATCACCTTTAAGTCGTCAACATCTTCATTTTGATAACCGTCAAATGCTTTTTTGCTTTCAGCGCCATAAAAACCGTTTAACCATTTAGTAAGAAATAAGAATTGATCTTCCCTATCATCAAGTTGAGTATATATCCCATCGTACTCTAAATACTCCAGATATTCATCCATAACAGCCATGGTTCTAAGATACTTACCTATTTCTCCTAGATTTTCCCCCATCCAATCAGAGATCTTTGTTATTGCACTGTCGTCAAGATTCTTCAAATCTATTTCTTTTTGGCTTGTGAGACGCAAATATAATTCTTTTGCCTTTAAATATTTTTCGGTTGCATTGTAACCAAGTTTTTCATCTTCACCTAATTGATATCTTGTTTCAAGTTCTTCGATTTCAATTGGGTTTTCTTCCAAAGTTACTGGCAATACTACTGCCTTGAAGTAATCGTATTTCCCCGATTTTTTGAGCAACATAACCCGCCTGTTACCGTCAATGATTATTCCATCCCTTGTAATGATCCCGACTTTTTCTTGCCCAAAATCAGAGATACTTTTAAGAGTTTTTTTGTTTCTGTCCTCTCGAGAATTCCAAAGGAGATCCGCAATGATTTCATCTCCTTTAGGCGTAGTCTCATCAATTTTGCGACCTTGTGTTTCAAGAGATTTGGTTCTACTTAAAATCCTACCATTATATTTATTGTAAACCAATAAATCTAATGGTATTTTGTAAACATTCATCGGCACTAAATCATCTTGCCAGGGAATCTCTTGTCTCCCGAAAGGGTTATCCTTTTCCCTGTCGATAATTTCTTGTATTTTTCGAATACGAGTTTCTTTATTCATTAGTGCCTCCATTTGCGACAGAGCATATTTTTTTGATTGCATACAAAGCCATAAGTTGTTTTTTGGGTACAATCTTTTTATAGGTCAAAGGGTAATTGCCTTTTTGTTCATAATTTGGCGATTTTATCTCAAACGAATTGATGATCTTGCCAATTGTGTCAACCAGATCAATTGGATTGAGATATTCCCCTTGGTTTTGTTGATTTTCATACATCAACTGTAGCTTTTCAGCGTCAGCAATTTTGTTTGAAAAACCATTGTTTATCATTTCAATAAACTCTATCCCGTTCTCAAAACCAACGATGATCTTTTCCAGTTTCTTGAAATTGCCATCCGAAAACTTCTGCACAGGAAAACCTTCACCTGTCCCATATTGAACAGAAGTGCGCCACTTTAATTTGTCACTGGATTTTTCTTCAATATCATAATTCGATAGAGTAACCGTAAGATTTCCGTCTTTGAATGGATGTCTTCTGAATCTTGTTCCCTTTTTTTTCTTCGGCGGGTTATCGAATACTTTTCTGTGAAATGTATTCAGATTTGGCACAGTATCTAATGGTTTTACAGGAAAGTGTTCTGTGGACTCTCCTAGTTTATATTCTTTTCGAACTTCTTTGGCAAAAGCTCTACTTATCGGTGGACAAACTGCATTTCCTACTAATTTCCATTTGTTTCCTTCGGAACCGATAAATTGATAGGTTATAGGAAATCCCATCAAAGTAGCGGCTTCCCTAACTGTGAGGGTTCTGTATTCGCCGTCTCCAATTCTATTGCCTTCGGAACGAAGAACTATTGCTTCACGAGAATTTCCAATCTTGGTAGCCGTAACTGTTCTGCTCGGGCGATCTTCTCGCTCGGGAAAGAACATAAAGCCCATATAGGGATGATTTGTTTTTAGAAATTTTGAACCTTCCCAATCAGCCTTATACAAACCAGTATCGTAGAATTGATCGGTCAGCTCTGATGTTTTGATCTTGACGTTTGGGTATATAGGGTCAGTTATTAGATCATCAGATCTTAGCGAGATTGGACTTGGCAGGTTTTTTCTGATGAATTCTAATGTTCTGTGCTTTGGCAAAGCTTCGTTCTGGTCAGGTTGTTGGTGAGTAGGAGCGGGGGTTATATGCTTCTTTGCTTTAATGATTTCACCTGAAAATACTCTAACTCGTGATTGAGGCGCTCCATAATTAGCTGCATTTAGCACCGAACGATTGTTTTCAAGTGAAACAGCAATTGATTTGGGGTCATAGTTATGTTCTAAAGCCCAACTGCTTAGTCCTAACTGTTCAAACGAATATTCTCTAGGAAGATGTACTTTTGAATTAGTTACATTTTCCATGAACCAAGCTTTTAATCTGGACTTTGGTTTGTATTTTTTTACTGCGACGATCCGTAAAAATATTTTTGTAAGCTTGAGCCCTAGGGATTTATCAGCTTTGCCTGATTTGTTTGATGAAGAAAAACTAACGCACGGCGGGCTTCCTAAGATTATGTCAGTATCAGGCAGTTCTTCGATTCGTTTGATGGAAGTTGCAAACTGTAATATATTGCTTGTTTCGCAAGTTAAACCAAAATTGAAATTAAAAGTATCAATTGCAGGCTTCCAACTATCTATGCCTGCGACTATTTTGAAACCTTGTTGCCTAAATCCTTCTGAAAAACCGCCAGCGCCACAGAAGAAATCTATTACAGTGAAATCAGTCATCTACTCCTCAATTTGCTGACAATACTTTCTTTACTCTTACAACCGATTGATTAGGGTACTTTTTAATTTGACACTCCCAGATAGTCAATACTCTCCAGCCATCTTTTCGTAATATTGCAACCTTCTCTTTATCCCTATTTTTGTTTTTGGCAAATTTTTGTTTCCAAAAGTTTCTGTGGGTTTTCGGGAGGCGTGGTTTGCAATATGGACACCTATGCCAAAAGCATCCGTTTATAAAAATCGCAATCTTTTGGCTTGGAAAGGCTATATCAGGGCTTCCTGGCGCTTTTCTCCAGTTTAATCTGTAACCTCTAATGCCTTCATGTGAAAGCAACTTTCGTAAAGTAATTTCGGGTGTTGTGTTTTTCGCTTTGTTAGCACTCATAACCTTTGAAGTGATGTCTTTCAAAGGGATTGGAGCTCTTCCATCACGAAGATACTTGTCGTTCATATCACCATTACCGTCTTGAGCAAGTTCATCGAGAGATCATAAAGAATCTACCAACCCGAAGGCTTTGAAAACTGACCATCCTTGTCGCTCAACACATCTGGAAATAAACTATTTTTCAGAACCGTTCCTCTAATTTTCTTGACGAATTGAACATGCGGCAATAACGCCAGGCTTGGATGTTTTTGCGGGTTGAGCAAACCGACAGGTTTATTAAATTGCTGTGTAACAACTTGAATCGGCAGTAGCAAATCCGAGTCATTCGAGACAACTACAGCCAGTTCGTAATCGTTTTTGAAACCGTCCATCAACAAATGCGCGGCAATATTGACATCCGAGCCTTTTTCTTCAGTTTTGATCACTTTGGCATAGCCGCTTCCAATCGGCGAGAGCGGCATTTTTACTTCATGAGACAGGAATGTTCCAAGAATGATTTCAAGGTTTGGAATGGTCTTCAAAGCGCGTAGAAAAAGTTGCTGGCGTACAGGCTGGTCAGGGTCATTCGGACGGGCAGAGACAAGTGCAGTGAAATATTTAATTCGGTGAATTTGATCGTTCGGGAGCAAGAGACGGCACATTTCAGCCACATTCAACCAATGGTAGGATGTGCCCTTGATACAACCATAATAGAAATTGAAACCGTCAATGTAGATGTTTGTCTTCATTTTCCCTTACGAAGTGCCGCATAATTAGGCAAACCCACACTACTAATTCTGGCTTATAAATCAATTCGAAAAATACTTATTTGTGAGACAAGCGGTAAACACAGAGACCGCCGTGAGGCGGTCTCGCACCAGGTTCGTCGAAACTACTACTGGGGGATATGCCTCTATTATCGCCACAATTAGCGTTGCTGTCAAGCAAACATTTTTTCTATTTTACCTGAAATACCCCGTGCGGGCTAACAAACTGGGACAATGCCCCTCGAAACAGAACCAACTTCACCCGAAGCGTGAAGCGGGTTACATCTTCCAAAAAAATCAACCAGCGTCCATCAGCGTCCCAAAAAACTATTCTCCATCATCCATTCACTACTCTCTGATAAAATCACCCCACTATGTCAAACGAATCCCTCGTAATCTACTCCATGAACAAAGTGGGGCGACTCATCCCCATCAGCAACAAAATGATCCTGCGCGATATTTCGCTCGGCTTCTATTACGGCGCCAAGATCGGCGTGCTGGGTCTCAATGGCGCGGGCAAGTCCACGTTACTGCGCATCATCGCGGGCATCGACAAGGACTACATCGGCGAGATCTCGCAAGCCAAAGGCTACACCTACGGACTGCTCGAACAGGAACCCAAACTCGATGAAACGAAAACAGTTATCGAGGTCGTGAAAGAAGCGGTGCAACCCATCGTCGAAATGCTGGCGCGCTTCGATGAGGTCAACGCCAAGTTCGCCGAACCCGATGCCGACTTCGACGCCCTCGTCGCCGAACAAGCCAAACTACAGGAACAGCTCGACAAGCACGATGCCTGGAACCTCGACAGTCATCTCGAAGTGGCGATGGAAGCCCTGCGCTGCCCGCCGTCGGATACGCCCATCAAGATCTGCTCAGGCGGAGAAAAGCGCCGCGTCGCCCTCACCCGACTCCTGCTCAGCGAACCCGATGTTCTTCTGCTCGACGAACCCACCAACCACCTCGACGCCGAGTCCGTGGCGTGGCTCGAACATCACCTGCGTGAATACAAAGGCACCGTCATCGCCGTCACCCACGACCGCTACTTCCTCGACAACGTCGCAGGCTGGATCCTCGAACTCGACCGCGGCTTCGGCATCCCTTACAAAGGCAACTACTCCTCCTGGCTCGAACAAAAACAGGAGCGCATCCGCCTCGAAGAAAAAGCCGAAAGCCAGCGCCAAAAGACTCTCAGCCGCGAACTCGAATGGATTCGCATGGGCGCAAAAGCCCGTCAGGCAAAGGGACAAGCCCGCGTCACCGCCTACGAAAAATTATTGGGGCAAGAAGCCGAAGCCCGCCGCGAAGAACTGGATATCTACATCCCGCCTGGTCCGCGCCTCGGTGACGTCGTCTTCGAATTTGACAAAGTTTCCAAATCTTACGACGACCGCCTCATTCTGGACGAGTTCACTGCTTCTGTTCCCCCAGGCTCTATCATCGGGATAATTGGTCCCAACGGCGCAGGCAAAACCACCTTGCTCAAGATGATCACAGGTCAAGAAAAACCCGACAGCGGCACTATCAAAATTGGTGAAACCGTCAAACTCGCCTACGTCGACCAATCCCGCACCCTCGACCCCGAGAAGACCGTCTACGAAGAAATTTCAGGCGGCGCAGAAAATCTTGAGCTTGGCAAACGCAAGATCAACTCACGCGGCTATGTTTCCTCCTTCAACTTCGCAGGCTCCGACCAGCAAAAGAAAGTCGGCATCCTCTCAGGCGGTGAACGCAACCGCGTGCATCTCGCCAAGACCCTCACCGAAGGCGCCAACGTTTTGCTGTTAGATGAACCGACAAATGACCTGGACGTGAACACGCTCCGCGCCTTGGAAGAAGCCATCTCCGAATTCGCAGGCGTAGCATTAGTCGTTAGCCACGACCGCTGGTTCCTCGACCGCATCTGCACCCACCTCATCGTCTACGAAGGCGACTCCGTCGCCAAAATGTACATCGGCAACTGGTCCGACTACGAAACGATGATGACCGAGAAATTCGGCAAAGATTTAACTCCGCATCGGGTGAAATACCGCACGCTGAAGAGATAAAAATTATCATGTCACTCTGAGGGAGCGATAGCGACCGAAGAGTCTCTGACATCATCAGGAGTCTCGCCCATTGTGGTAGAGATTCTCACCTGCACTTGCGTGCGGTGCAAGTGCCGCACTGCTCAGAATGACATAGCCAAAGTGACAGTCACCTTTGCGAAGCACCCTGTGGGTGAAGGTGGCTGTCACTTTTTAACGCCATACTTCAACTTGAAAAAACAGTTCTAAAGTATTGAAACTTAACCAATTGATCGTGGTCTAACTCCTTAAAGACAATAAATCCAAAAGGAGTCACTCATGGACAGCATCCGTTCCCAATTTTCATTTATATTCCTCACGGACGACAAATCCCGCCTGCGGGCTGGCTGGCGAATATTGATCGCAGTGATTCTGACAGGTGTATTCTTCAATATTGTTGACTGGGTACGCGGTGCCCTATCCATGACAGGTCCCACTACAAGTATTGTTGGTCATTTGACCGATTTTTTCGTTGTCACTGGCGCCATTTTCATCACGCGCCGCCTTGCAGATAAACGCTCATTTGCCAGCCTCGGCTTTAATATCAATAAACAAACGGGCTTGGACCTTCTCGTCGGTATTGCCATACCCTTCATATTATTTCTTGCCATCTACGTAGTTGAGTATTCCATGGGCTGGTTGAAGTTCGACGCGTTTGCCTGGGAATCCGAAACCCCGTCCATAGTCATTTCTCGAACATTAAGCTATTTTGTGTGGTTCATCTTTGTCGCCTGGAACGAAGAACTGGTCTATCGTGGCTATATTATGCAATCTCTCGCCAGCGGTCTCAATCTGATATTGGGTATCCTGATCTCTTCCATATACTTTGGTATCGAGCACTTGTCCAACCCAAATAGCAATGGTATGGCAGTTGCGGGTATCTTTTTGGCAGGTTTGTTTCTCGCTTATGCATATGTCCGCACGGGACAATTATGGCTGTCAATTGGTTTACATCTCGGCTGGAATTTCTTTGAAAGCGCAATCTTTGGATTCCCCGTCTCAGGCTATGATCGACCTGGTTTGTTACATATCGTCGTTTCTGGTCCAGAATTATGGACTGGTGGGGCATTTGGTCCCGAAGCTGGATTTATTATGCTGCCTGTCACTCTTCTTGGAGCGGTGCTAATTTATCTGTACACACGATACCGTAAACTTCCATGACCCCTGGTTCCTCGACCGCATCGGCGCCCACCTCGTCATCTACGAAGGCGACTCGGTGGCGAAGATGTATATTGGAAATTGGTCTGACTACGAAACGATGATGACAGAGAAGTTCGGCAAAGATTTAACCCCGCATCGTGTCAAATACAGAACGTTGAAACGATAAATTACCACCATGTCATTGCGAGACCCGCGAAACGGGTCGAAGCAAACTCCTTATTGAGGCGGGGATTGCTTCGTCACTTGCGCTTGCAATGACATAAAAACAACATCCCGAAGGTGTCAACCTTCGGGATGTTTTGCTTTAGTATTCTTTTGTCTCAGCGATTTCCACTATCTGCGCTTTGGGGTTCATCATGATCGTCCCTTCCACCCGCGACCAGACCGCGCGCATGGCGTTGAGCAGTGCCTCCGCATCACTTGCGGTATCGAACTCAAGTTGAATCATAACGTAGTTGGGGTTGTCTATCGGGCGCAGGATCTGATAACGGCGCACCCGCATTTTCTCACGCCCAACGGGATCACTATCGAATGCCTGCTTCCACTTCTCATAACTTGGGACAGGATGTTCTATAGATAACATGTACATGAGATTTTCTCCTTATAAAGTATCTGGCGCTTGTTTTTGATATAGTAATACTA
>JACZJC010000059.1 GCA_014860745.1 Anaerolineales bacterium | reverse complement strand
ACATCTTCGCATTTTGGCAGATGCTGGTTATCAAGGACTGGCGGAACTTCATGAAAATAGCCAGACACCCTTCAAGAAATCCAAATTCCATGCTCTGACGAAACGAGAGAAACAGAGCAATCGGAGTTTGGCGCGAAAACGAATTGTGATTGAGCATATTTTCCGTAAGTTGAAAGTGTTTCGTATCTTGAGCGAGAGGTATCGTAATCGTAGAAAGAGGTTTGCTTTGCGTTTCAACCTGATTGCTGCTATTTACAACCTTGAACTCAACTCAATTTGACTTTTGCAAGAGGTCTATTGTATAATTCAAAACCCGCTTCACACATATAGCCACGCACAATACTATTCTGATTTCGAATCATAAAACTGTCTTCTCCGCAATCTCAATTGTTTGACCAGGCTCAAAATTGGATATGAACCACCGATAGGCTCGTTCTCGGTCTGCGCCGCTTTCGTTTATTCGATATCGTCAAACTTGCTCAGATATTCTTCATCAGACTGGTCTTTTGTCCCCAGGTGCTTCTTTTCGTATTCCCGAAGTAACTTCTTCAATTCAGCCAGCGCCTCTTCCCGTCCGTTGGCGACCTTGCCGTATCTCCGGATTGCATTAAAGACTTCATAATGAATACCGCTGTATCCCGCTCCTGTGCCTCCCGATTGGATCCGATCCCAGGCGTCGGAGTATAGTTGGGACAATTGGTAATATTCATCCAATGATGTTATGGAGTTCTTTTTCTTCGATGAGTTCTGCGACATGCTCCCCCTCCAGTTTTTCAAGATGTTTCATCAGGTTGATTTTGAGGCGTTTGATTTCGTCCTGCAATTGCTCAAAGGTCGCGGGTCGAATGTCAGGGTCGAAGTGGATTTCGGGGAAATTGCGCTGAAAGATATTCTTGACCAGCAGGATTTGATAAACTGTCCGCCCGCTTTCCATTTTGCCGACATCTTTCAAAACACCTGTGTAGATCAACTTGTCGTCAATATATAAACCAACATAGTCTCCAAGTTTCATAGTTAAACTCCTTGATATCTTCAGAGGCATTCTATCATAGTCTCCACGACTGTTTTGATGCGCAGAGAAGGGGAGTGAAACGCCTGTTGAAACCGCGCAGCAATTTGCGGCGGAGTTTCGAGGCGCGTTGGATAAAATCCAAATTAGCGGCTGAATGTTCCCATCAATTCTGTATTCGCAAGAACATGGCCTTCTATCGCGGCAAGGACATCTTTTTTATCAGCTTTGCTGGAGAGTTCGAGCATCACATCCAGCGCATACAACTTGAAGAAGTAGCGATGTGTGCCAGAGGGCGGGCACGGACCGTGATACCCTGTCGAGCGCGCGGAAGTTGTGCCCTGGATGCTGCCGTCGCTGAGTTGCAGATCGGTGGACATGCCCTCTTTCAAGTTACGGGTTGAGGCGGGGACGTTGAAGATGACCCAGTGCACCCACGTTCCGATTGGCGCATCGGGGTCGTCCATGATGATGGCAAAACTTTTCGTGCCAGCGGGCGGATCGGTCCACACGAGGGCGGGGGAGATATCACGGCCATCGCAGGAGTAATCTGTTGGGATGGCTGCCCCATTGGCAAAGGCGGGACTGGTGAGTTTAAATGACATGGCGGTTTCCTCGGTTTGTATATTTGCTGATTCAATTGGGGGAACAACTTGTGCGGGTTGTGAAGTACATGCGGCGGCGCTCAATACCAGACCGCTGAAAAGGATTTTTTTCATGGCGTACCTCTTGGAGAGTGTCTGAAAACTCAATTTTAGATATGGGTTTGTAGGGACACAGCGAAACGATTGATGGTCAAAATTATGAAGCGACTCGCTGTGTCCCTGCTTTTCGGACACTTTCTTACAAATCTTCTCTTGTCACTCCTGAAAACTGCAAAATAAAATCGGCGCCGTAGGCATTGCTTGGAGTTTGAAACCCGGGCTCATAGTCTGAAGAAAGGATGCGTTTCATAATTTCCACCGAAGTGAGCGCGGTCAGATAATACGCTTCAGGCGTCCGTAGTTTTGTGCGGACGCTTTTGGTTCCGTCTCCCACCTCGGCGATCATCAAACTAAACCCCATCTGATTCTTTGTTTTGGATGGACCCATTGGAATCAAAATACCGATCAGCCCTTTGAGAATATCTTTTGCAATGCGCGTGTAAAGCAATGCGCTGATATAACGGGTCAGGCGCATCATGGTCACCATCGCGTTGGGAAAGCCCATGTAGGCAGTGATGTTCGGAATGCGGGTGCTGTGATATGCCGTGCTGACATCGCCCCAGCCCACAGATACCATTCGGGTTGCGCCGCGGCCAAAATCCACATATTTGGATTCCCATACATTTGGCACGCGGATGATATTTCCATCGCGGCGGATGCGTCCCTGCCGATGCATGTTCTCGATGCCGGAACGCGCTGTGCCGCGTGAGACTCCGCTGCCGATGCTTTTGATATATAGATTTAAATACGTCCCAGTGGGTAGTTTACCGGCCGTATATGCCGAAAGACAATCTGACGGAACCACATCGAAGCCGCTGCCTGGCAGAAGCATGATGCCCGCGCGTTTCGCCTCTTCGTCCATCGCCGCAAGCGCTTCAAAGCCCTCGATCTCGCCGCTGATATCGACGTAATGTTTTTTGTTGCGAATGCACGCTTCTGCCATCTGCCGAAAGGTCAACACGAACGGACCCGCACAATGCAGCACCGCATCGACTTCCTGTAAAGCAGAGTCCAATGCGGTTGTGTTATCCAGGGTGAATGTGCGATATTCCAAATGATATTTTTCAGCTTGCGCGCGCAAGCGTTTTTCATTGCGCCCTGCAAGTATGAGTTGTAATCCCTCTTTTATTGCCTGTTCAACGATCAATTCCCCCGTATATCCATACGAACCATATACCAGAATTTTTTTCATACTCTCTCTGTCCATGCAGGATGTGCATATTTTTCTTTGACCAGTTCTTCCGTTCGTTGGACCTCGGACGCGGACATTTCTCCGCGCTTAAACTGGATTCCCAACTCCGCCTCAAACCCGCGGACGAAGGCCTGGGCTGCTGTTTCCCAATCGATTCCCACGCCGAGAGCGGATTTGACACCCGTGTTGAGCACAGTCGAAACAGTCGTAGCCCGTGCAAGCAATCTTTCTTTGGCAGTTTGCCGGGCAGATTCGTTTTCGAAAATCAAGGCATCGCAAATACGGGTCAGGTCGCCCGTCAGTGGAAGTGAGCCGTGTTGCAGCACGCCTTCTTTCTTTCGCGCCTGTGCCGAGCCGATGAGCTTCTTTCCATCCACGGTTATCTCGTACGTAGAGGGAACTTCAAAGCAAACAGGATTCAAATTTTGCGAAGCGGGGGCATCGGAAAATTCTTTCACTTCTACCGGGAGACTCAATGTGCGAACGGCATGTAACAGCGCTTTTGAAAGTCGGTTATAAGATTCCAGCACGCCGCCCGCAAGCACGGGTTCTTCAGCGGAGCCTGTAACAGAGTAGGTCAATTCGTCCGTATGCAGGATCGCCCGTCCCCCCGTTACGCGGCGGACGACTTCCCAGCCGTGAGATTTGAGTCGGTCGATATCCACATCTTTGAAGGATTGGGCATGTCCCAGCGAAAGGCAAGGCGGATTCCAGGAATACAGCCGCAGGGTGGGTTGTGATTCCCCGCGATGGATGTGTTCGAGAATGGATTCGTCCACAGCCATGTTCCATGCGCCGGTGGATGGGGGAGTGTAAAGCAGCCTCCATGTGGTCATGGATTTACCCCTGCCAAAAAATCCAATTGATGCGCAATATAAACCAACTCACCACATTCAATTTGCTCGCGGCGTTTTTTCAACCAAGCTGGAAACGCATTTACATTTAATTCTTTACAATCTTTTAAAGACTCTTCAAAAAAATGTAAGATGAAATGTAAAAAGTAGGCTTCATCTTGCGGGTATTTTCCATTGATTGCATGAACCACCCAATCGGATGAACCCGACGCAAGAATCTCTGCCTTCACAATCTTTAAATAGTTAAACAAATGCCGTCCACTTTGGCTGTCACCGCCCGATGTTTTCATTGTTTCGTGATACAGTCGCTCAATTTTTTCATCTAATGCAGGCTCAATCGCTGGCTCAAAAGTTGTCACCCCATCAAAGTTTAATGTTAGCCATGCTAAATTATTTGTCAGCATAAAAAGTTTTTCCAAACTTTCAGGCATGGGGAGCAAATCTAAAAATGCGTGCGCAATTAACAAGTCAAAATATTTTTTATTTTTCGGAATGAAATCGAAGACGTCTGCCCGCTCTAATTGGATTTGAATATCATAGACTTCATTAAAAACCCGTAATTGATTCTTCCCGCCTCTTTCTACGCTCAAGCCCGTTTCTTCAGCCCATTGCGGAATCCAAGCCGATGCATATTCTATATTTTCGCTTGATTTATCCAACATCACATACTCAGCCTTGTTGATGATGTTCCAGTAAACCAGCCGCTTGAGCATCGTGCCAATTCCCGCACCGACTTCAATCAGGCGTATCGGTCTTTGCGGCAAAGAGGCTGTCAGGGCTTTGACGACATCTTTATTGAGTGCGCGGTCATCTACGCTTTGTTTTGCATGTAAGTAATGTGGAAAGGAATAATTCATTAAGAATCCTTTGCGAGATCATCATACAATGCTGAAACCCCATCGTTTTCAGTTGGGTTTTGAATCAAAGCTTTCATTCGCTCAATCACAACCCGATGAATTGCATCTGTATCAGTTGAGCCAATCTCTTCCAACGTGATTGGCTTTGCAAAACGAACATGCACAATATTTGGGCGTGCATTGCGTGTGATCAGCATAAGCAATTGCAATGCGGCGGCGAGTTTTTCACGTTCCATGCGTGTACGTTGTAGACGCGTCAGCAAATGATGGGCAGTCTTCTCCCAGATGACTCCGCTGACTAAAACAGGAACAATTTTCGTGTCACGTGCGAAGCGAATAAAAACGCCAGCAGAATCTGTCCAATTGTTGAGTGAGTCTAATGCGCCATCATAAACTTGTGGATCCGGTTCAATCTCACCGGCAGGAAAGGTAAGCACTGAGCCGCCATTTCGCAAATGCGCGGAGACTTGCCTCACGGCATTCATGCGTTTGGTTGGGTCGTCATCAATAAAAAAAAGTTGTTTGGTTGTGTTTTCGAGCGCAACCAGAAACGGACGATACGCCGCAATAATTTTCAAGTCAGGTCGGTTAATGGCGGCGAAGAGACTGATGGTATCTGCTATGCCGGGATGATTAGATAAAAATAAGGCGGGTCCATTAATTGGCACATGCTCACGCCCATGCACGCGGACATCATATACATACTTTGTGCGCATGATTTCTTGTGAGGCTTTTGCAAGACCCATTTCGCCGACAGAAATGTCATAGCTTGCCATTTGCTCTGCAAATTTACGAGCAGGGTTGGCGAAAATTCGGCGAAGCACGGAAGCAAGCAATTTCTGATTTTGCCAACCAAAAGACGAGACAAGATCTTCAAGATTAATCCGTGTGAGTATTTGCAATTGAGAAGTCATTCGGGTTGTGAGTGATTTTACCTGATGTAAAAAATATGGACACAACGTATTGTGTCCATCGGTTGTTATATTTTCAAAAATTCTTCTGCGGCTTGTTCGATTGTTTTCTCATCTGCATCTTCAAGCGGAGAACGAACACTCCATTGTGGCAGTCCATATATCTTATGAAGCAAGCCTTTCAGAATAGGCGCAATCGGCGCATATTTCTCAAGAAAATGTCTTTGCTCATTCACTTTATTTTGAATTTCAGTCGGGTCTTTGCCTGCTTGATAGGCATCCCAAACTTTTCGCAAATTATCAGAAATTAAATTTGCAGGCGCAGTAATTGCGCCTTGGGCATTATTTTGTAAAGCATGATGAAGATATGAATCTGTGCCGTTTAAGACTAACAAATCTTTCCCAAACTTTTGACCAACCGCGGTAGCAAATTCTTTATCGTGTGATGAGTCTTTAATCCCTGCAAATTGAACAGGATATTTCTCTTTCAGCCTTTCGAGTAATTCTAAAGAAAAGCCGATCCCTGTCATTGGTGGAATGTGATAACCAAGTAGATATTTATTTTTTGGTACTGCATTATCAATCAATTCGCTGAACCAGTTGAATAAGCCGTCATTGGTTGCCTTGCGGAAATAGTAGGGCGGCAGGACGACCACGCCGTCGAAATTCAATTCAAACGCAAGTTTTGTCAGCTCGATGGTTTCACTCAGGCTGGGTGTGCCTGTGCCGACCAGCAGTTTGAATCCGCGCAGTTGACTGCGGATCACACGCACGGAGCGCATGAAGGTCTCCCGTTCTTTTGGTGAGAACGAAGGCCCCTCGCCTGTGGTGCCGAAGAGTAACGCGCCGTGGCATCCGCGCGAGGCGAGGAAATGCAAAAACGCGGGAACCGCTTCAAAGTCGAAGGAAGAGGCGTCTTCTTTTAAGGGAGTCACTGCTGCGGCGTAGATTCCTGCCAATGGATGAAGGTCTGTCATGGGTTATTCGTTCTCTTCGATGAATTGTTTTGCGGCGGTTTCCGGCGGCTGGAGCGGTTGGCCCTCTACCTTGGATAAATAATGCTGGTGGTCGAGAGTCCACAAATATAAGTCACCTTCGGTTTTATCGGGGAATTCTTTTAAGATGCCGCTTTCACGGATGACCTCAATGATGGGCATGTACACTGTGTCGTACCAATGCGCCACCGCTTCTTCCTCGGTGATATTACGTTTGAGGTCGATGCCCATAAAGTAGCGGTGCACGGCAATGTGCTCGAGCATGCGTTCAAAGCCATCGGGGATATTTAATTTTATATTGGCATCGGGACGGATTCTGTCCAGGGTGGTGCGTTCCAGAAAGTTAACTTTTGCGCCGAGAATTTCAAGGTCTTCGGGTTTGATATTCGCTGTGATGTTCACACGCGTTGCACATTCACGCACTTCGGCTTCGATATAGATTTGACCCTGTTCGCGGGCAACGGATACGCGGTGATGGCCGTCCACCACGAAGTAGACATCTCCAACCTTATAAAGGACAACGGGCGGGAGGTTGATTTCCTGATAAAAAGCCCGGTCGACTTTTTGCCAGCGGCTGGCGAGTTGATCTTCCTTGGGAAGGAAAGCGCGGTCAAATTCGTGATACCGGTTCAGACTCCCTGCAATTTGATCCACACGAACCGTTTTTACTCCCCGATAGATGGGGCCGCCGATCCGTAGCTTTTCCTTGATCTCGTCATACGAGAGCAAGGTGGTGGTGTGTTTCCCCGCTACAACTGAGAACACCTGGTTGATAAAGGATTTAAAGCGCGCCCTGCTAAAATCGGCGCGTGATCGCGCATTAATTTCATCTGACATTTCCAACTCGCTTTCGTACCTGCCAAATATTAAATTTCCAGTATTTTGTATGGGTAAACATTGATTACCTTCGTAGTTCCGCTGAGGGTTTCCTGGGTTTCAAGGTTGTTTCTGTAAAAATGGGTATGACCGTGCAAGAGGTAGAGCGGCCTGGCGAAGCGCGCCAGCCAATTCAGCGCCTTAAACCCGTGGTGGGCCGGGTCGAGGATATCATCATGAATTCCAAAGGGCGGCGAATGACTGATAAGCACATCCAATGCGCGGCCATATTTGATGCGGTTCGTCAGCAATTGTGGAATCATACTGAAAGCGCGGAGGTAGGCATCTGCCTGGGTGTATTGGTTTGTGCCATCGGGTCGGTACCAGATGCAGCCACCGAAGCCGCCGATCAAAGCATTTTTAATGTAGGCAGTTTTCAGGTCCAGGTTGAAGCCGCCTTCGGCCCTCGCGCGTTGGTCTGTCTGGCTGTGTTCCGGGTCGTGGTTGCCCGGCACGTAGTACATCGGCATGTTGAGCATGGTGACGATGTATTCCAGATACGTGTAAGGCAGGTCTCCGCATCCGAGAATCAGCCCCACCTCCTGAAAGTGTCCGCCCGGGGCCAGGGTATACATGCGGTCAATGACCTGGTCGCTTACCGCTAGGATTTTCACGAACCAATTGTGCCGTAGAAATGAGTTCCCTGCAAGCCTCTGCCTACGCAAATTTTGCATCTGCAAGCAGTTGCAATTCCCCCCAGTGCACACTATAATCCATGAATTCGGGCTTCCGAAAACAGGAGCTTCTTCTGGAAACAAAAAACATTACATCCCCCATGGGCTCAGGATCCGGTGATCAGCGTCCCCGCCAGCAATTACAGCCTGGCATTACGCTCGTTAACCGCTACAACATCCAGGATGTGATCGGTGTGGGGGGCATGGGTTCGGTCTATCGTGCCCGCGACCTGCACTTCCCGAATGTGGTGAAGCTTGTGGCGGTGAAGGAAATGATCAATCTCGCCCCGGATCCGCTCGTGCGCCAGACGATCGTACAAAATTTTGAGCGCGAAGCGAACCTGCTGGCCACTCTCAATCACCCCGCCATCCCGCGGATCTATGATTACTTTTCACAGAATGAACATTCCTATCTGGTATTGGAATTCATTCATGGCAAGGACCTTGAAACGGTCATTTCGGATGCGAACGGTTTCCTGCCGGAAGACCAGGTGGTAAGTTGGGCGATCCAGCTTTGTGATGTGCTGGCGTACCTTCACGGTCATAAACCCGATCCGATCATCTTCCGCGATATGAAGCCGTCCAATGTAATGATCAATCACAACGGGGATGTGGTGCTCGTGGATTTTGGGATCGCGAAGACGTTCCAAACCGGGCAAAAGGGAACCATGATCGGCACGGAGGGATATTCACCCCCGGAGCAATACCGCGGTGAGGCCAACCAACTTGCCGATGTTTATTCGCTTGGGGCAACGCTGCATCATGCCATCACCCGCCGCGACCCGCGCCTTGAGCCGCCTTTTTCCTTCGGCGAGCGTCCCCTGCGCCGCATCAATACGAATATTTCAGTCGAGTTCGAGGTGGTGGTCAATACTGCCCTGCAATACAATACCGCCGACCGTTTTCAGAGCGCGGAATCCATGAAGGATGCTTTAATGAATGTGGCCCGCAAGACGGGCGCGCTTTCCAAGATCACATCCGCCCTGCCGGTTTCAAGTGGAGGGGTCAAACCTCTCTGGTCTTTCAAGTGCGAGGATGAGGTCCGAGGGACGCCGTTTTTGCATCAGGGAATGTTATTTGTGGGATGTTACGATAACAACCTTTATACCTTGAATGCGGCGGATGGACAATTCCAGTGGAAATATGCCACCGAAGGTGGCATCGTTTCCCGCCCGCTGGTGTACGATAATAATGTGTTCGTTTGTTCGGAAGACAAGCGCCTGCATGTGGTCAGCATGCGGACGGGTAAATTAATTTGGACGTATTTTACGGAAGGAAAAATATACTCTTCCCCACGAATTTCCGATGGCCATATCTTCTTCGGTTCGGAAGACCAGGATCTTCATGCTGTAAATGCCACAAGCGGACGATCCATTTGGAAATTTTCGACTGACGGGTCCATTTATTCCACGCCGCTGCTGGCCAATGAAATGGTCTATTTTGGTACGGAGGCCGGTTCCGTTTATGCGCTTGATTTTCGCGGAGAGCTAAAGTGGCGTTTCCAGGCCAAGCGGGCGGTTACCTCGTCCCCAATTAATAAAGGCCAGGCCATCTATGTCGCATCTGTGGATGGGACTCTCTATTCTCTCGATTCGAAGAATGGCTGGGCCATCTGGAAATTCCGCCTTGGCAAGGGTTCCATTTCGTCCCCAACCATTGCCGATGACTTAATTTTTATCGGCGCGGCGGATGGTTTCATCTACTGCGTCGATATTCGCACCGCCAAGGAAGTGTGGCGCTTCCGCACGGAGAATCAGGTTAGCAGTTCGCCGACAGTTTACAAGGATTCGGTCTACTGCGGTTCGGTGGATGGGAACATGTACTGCCTGGAGTACCGCACGGGCCGCCTGCGCTGGAAATTTGAATCCCAGGCCGCAATTACCGGTTCACCGGTCGTTTTTGATGATATTGTATATTTCGGCTCAACAGACCATCATGTCTATGCTCTGTTTGCCTAAAAGGAGCTCTCGTGGCTGATTTCTTTCGAAAATTATTTGGCGGTAAAGAGGAACCTGCAAAACAGAAGCAAGTGGACACGGCTACGACCGCGCCGCTGACCGACCAGCAGATAAATTCCATTGTCGCCGGCCAGAATTTAAAGTATGAGATGAAGCAACTCATCTCGAGTGTCGGCCAGTCTGTCGGTAAACAACGCGATCACAACGAAGACAGCCTGCTTGCCCTGACCTCCACCATTTCCGGAAGCACGGAGAACATCCCCTTCGGCTTATATATCGTCGCGGACGGTATGGGAGGTCACCAGTTTGGCGAGGTGGCAAGTAATGCCGCCATCCGCATCATGGGCGGCAACATTACCAAAAAGTTCCATTCCTATCTTTATAACCTTCCCACTCAAACCCTTCAGGACTCCCTCCAGGAGGTGATGGAAGCTTCGATTTTTGAAGCCCATCAATACGTTCAGCGTGAGGCGCCGGGTAGCGGCACTACCGTTACTGCCGCGCTGGTGTTGGGTCAGCAGGTTACCATTGCGCATGTCGGCGATAGCCGTGCCTACTCCATATTCCCTGACGGCCGCATGGAAGTCATCACACGCGACCATTCCCTCGTCAAACGTTTGGAGGAACTCGGCCATCTTAGCAAGGATGAGGCGGAAAATTTTCCGCATCGGAACGTGCTGATACGTGCTCTTGGCCAGGGAGAATCCCTCGAGGCTGATATATTTACGGTCCCCTTTCCGCAGCCCGGGTACCTCATGATTTGCAGTGACGGGTTGTGGGGAGTTCTGAACGAGAACGATATTTTCCGAATGATCACCGATGCACCCACACTGCATCGCGCCTGTCAGAATCTGGTCGAAGCGGCTAATGCTGCCGGCGGCCCCGATAACATTACCGTCATATTAGCGCAAATGATCGGATAAGATGTCAGCCAGCAAACCGGATTATTATGCCATCCTCGGAGTCTTCCGTGACGCCTCTGCGGAGGATATTAAACGCGCATATTTCGATGCTGCCCATCGCTTGCATCCGGATAAAAACACAGCGCCCGGTGAGACAGAATTGTTTTTGGAAATCCAGCAGGCGTATGAAGTGCTGGCAAATCCCAAACGCCGCAGTTTGTACGATGCCACCCTTCCGCCGGAGATCGAAGTTAATTCCGTCGTTAAACATGAAATCCATTTCAGCCGCCCCAACCTTGTGCGGCTGGGTGAACCTCAGTTGATCTATGCCTTGCTCGAGGTCAGTTCACGCGAAGAAAAGACAGCCCTTCCCACGCCTCCATTAAACATCTGCCTGGTATTGGACCGTTCCACATCCATGCAGGGCGAGAAACTTGATATTGTCAAGGCGACTGCCATCCAGCTATTGAGGAGCTTGCGCCTGGAAGATGTATTAAGCGTTGTTTCCTTTAGCGACCACGCCGAAGTGATTGTTCCCGCCTCGGTCCACCCGGATAAGAAGAAGCAGGAAAGCCGTATTCAAATGATGCAGGCAACCGGCGCCACGGAAATATTCAATGGTTTGGAAGCCGGTATGCGCGAAGTCCGCCGAACGCTGGACCCCTCCCGTGTCAATCATATTATTCTTCTGACGGATGGGCAGACCTATGGGGATGAACAATCCTGTCTGAAGCTTGCCGAAGAGGCTGCCGCGTTGAATATTGGCATCACGGGCATGGGAATCGGGACGGAATGGAACGATATTTTCCTCGATGCCCTTGCCAGTAAAACAGGCGGCTCTTCCTCTTATGTGTCCAAACCGAAAGATATCGAAGTTCTGCTTGTCGAAAAATTCAAAGCCTTGATTAATACCTATGCCGACGATGTTCTGCTCGAATTTATAGAGCAGAGCCAGGTCAAAATAAATTATGCCTTCCGCCTCCAGCCGGAAGGCGGGCAGATCGAAATGGGATCCCCCATGCATCTCGGTCCCATCCTAAGAGAGGGACCCTTGCAGGTTTTATTTGAATTTCTTGTGGAGCCGGAAGCCCTCTCTGCTGATCTTGTCACGCTGCTGAACGGCTCGATGAAACCATCCATAACCGCCCGTCCAATGCCAATTCCACCTATTCGCCTGGAACTTACCAGGGAAGTTCGTCCAAACCCATCCGCAGAACCGCCTCCCACCCGTATTTTAAGCGCGCTCTCACGGCTTACGTTATACCGAATGCAGGAACGCGCCCGAAAAGCGGCGGATGCCGGCCAATACGATGCAGCGGCGCGCCACTTGCAGAACCTTGCCACACATTTATTGTCGCAGGGCGAACATTCACTCGCCAAGACCGCCCTGTTCGAAGCCGATAACCTGGAACGGATGCATGCCTGGAGCGCAAGCGGCAACAAGGATATCAAATACCAGACCCGCGCTTTGTTGTTAAGCGGCGTAAAGGAGAAGGCCAGATGATCGTTTGTTCGTCTTGCAAGCACGCCAATATGGCGGGCGCAATGTTTTGTGCTGAGTGCGGGGCTCAGCTTGTGGGCAAGGATGCCCTGATAACACAAACCATTACCACGGATAATTTCAAAAAAGTAAAAAAGGAATACACGGACGATTCGTTTCAATCGTTTGACGGCAGTGATGCCTGGGGCAGCCTCCACCTGCTCGATACCGGGCAGGTGCTTCCGCTCTCCTCGCGCAATGAATTCACCATGGGACGCATCAGCGAAGGGCAGCCCATCATGCCCGATATCGACCTCTCCCCATACCAGGCCTATGCCGCGGGGGTGTCCCGTCTGCATGCGGTTATAAAAAGGGACGGCGACCGTCTGATCTTTATGGATCTCGGCTCCGCCAACGGCACGTATGTCAACGGGAAGAGGCTCAACCCGAATGTGGAACAGTTGGTTCATCATGGCGATATTATTGCGCTTGGAAAAATGAAATTACAGATTCTGGTAAAAACCAAATAAGGAAAGAGAGTCGACCATGGCGTACTCGGTTATTTTGCATATTTCCGGTGAGACTTCCGTGGCCGGGGAGATCGAAGAGCTCCCCAAGCCAACTGACACGATCATCGTAATTTTGAATCCGCGCCAGAAAGACGGCAAGGACCTTCACTATATCGATAACAATGTCACCAAGGTGATCTGGCCCCTGGCAAAAGTTAATTTTATCGAAATCCTTGAAAACGCCGACGAGGAAAAGATCATTGGCTTTGTGAGGGAATAAGATGCCCGATTCGATGGACCGCCGCCGTATTCTTGTTGTGGATGATGAAGAGCGCATGGTGCGCTTCATCCGCATGAACCTTGAACATGATGGCTTTCAGGTAAGCGAAGCGTTCAATGGCAAACAGGCTATTCAAAAAATTCGGGACGTCACACCCGACCTGATCCTGCTGGATATCATGATGCCCGACCTCGATGGGTTTGAAGTATTGGAAACCATACGGGAATTCAGCAATGTCCCTGTCATCATGTTGACTGCCAAAGGGGAGGAGGATGACCGTGTCCGCGGACTCGAGCATGGCGCGGACGATTACGTCACCAAACCGTTCAGCCCGCGCGAACTGGTCAGCCGTATCAAGGCAGTCCTTCGCCGTACAGAAGGGGCAACGGGCTCCATGCACGGCCTGCTGGAAATCGACAAGCGCCTCAAAATCGACTTTGACCGCCGCGAGATCTGGCTCGAAGGGAAACTCGTCAAACTCCGTCCCACGGAATACCGCCTTTTGTTCCACCTGGTGCAAAATGCTGGATGGGTGGTCTCCCACGACCAATTACTTCAAAAAGTGTGGGGCTACGAATATCGCGACGAACCGCATTACGTCCGCCTTTATATCAACTACCTTCGCCAGAAGCTGGAGAAGGATCCCGCCGACCCGCAATACATCCTCACCGAACGCGGTGTTGGTTACCGCTTTGTGGATTTTAAACGCAACAAAGAATGAATCCGTTTTTCTAACAAAATGATTACAAAACACCTGCGTTTTTTTAACGCAGGTGTTTTAAATTATGGGTGTCGTTCAAACCAACCTTACAAAAAGGAGGTACCTATGTCCAATTTAATTCGTTGGGAACCCGCCCGTGAGATGATGACGTTGCGAGAGGCCATGGATCGCCTCTTCGACGACGCCTTCACCCGCCCGTTGAGCCTTGCCGGTAATACCTGGTCTGTGCCGGCCGTTGATATGTTCCAGACAGATAACGAAGTGGTTGTCAAAGTTGCGCTGCCTGGTATCAAAGCCGAAGAAGTCCAGATAAACGTCACTGGCGAGGTGCTCACCATCAAAGGCGAGGTGAAGCAGAAGGAGGAAGCGAAAGAAAAGGCATATCACATCCGTGAACAGCGCTGGGGCGCATTCGAACGTGCTCTCGTTCTGCCCACCGAGGTGGTTGCTGACAAGGCAAAAGCCGATTTCGAAAACGGCATCCTCACCATCACACTTCCCAAAGCGGAAGAAGTAAAGCCCAAATCCATCACCATCAAGACGAAATAACCCTTATTGATTTCACAAATAAGAGCCGAGCATATCGGCTCTTATTTATTGGCAGGTTTTCCTAAAGTCTTTACGACTTGGGCGAATTATGGGAGACTTCCCAAATTCTAAGGAGACCAGATTTATGACCCGGGACTTTTCCGATCTTCGCATCAACCCTGACCGTATGCTTGCTTCATTCACCCAACTGGCCTTGATCGGCGCTACAGCAGATGGCGGAGTAGACCGCCCCACCTTCAGTGAAGCGCATCTCTCCGCGCGCAAATGGTTAAAAGAGGAGATCGAACGAAGCGGCTTGGAATTTCGCACAGATGGGGCGGGCAACCATTCTGCTTTTTTGGCATGTGCCGATAAACATGCTCCCGCGTTTCTCATCGGCTCTCACCTTGACTCCGTCCCCAACGGCGGACGATTCGACGGCGCTCTTGGCGTGATGGCAGCTCTCGAAGTGTTGAAAACTGTCGGGGAAAACGGAATCAGGCTCAAGGTCAATTTGGAGGCGATTGATTTCACGGATGAAGAAGGCACGCTGGTCGGCCTGCTTGGGAGCGCGGCGCTGGCAGGTCATCTCCGTCAAAAGGATTTGGAATCCCCGCGCGGCGGACGTGAGAATTTGACCGCAGGGATGAGGCGGGCAGGCTTATCCGATGAAAGCATGTTGAGTGCCGCGCGTCCAAAAGATTCGCTGGCTAGGTATTTGGAGCTTCACATCGAACAGGGCAAGCGGCTCGAACGCGCGGGGATTGATATTGGCATCGTTTCGGCCATAGTAGGCATTTGGTCGTATCGTTTGTCTTTTATTGGCAGGGCGGACCATGCGGGTACAACAACAATGGATGACCGTCGCGATGCGTCACTAGGTGCGAGTGCATTTACCCTTGCGGCGCGAGAGCTGGTGATGAGGGATTTTCCGAATTGCGTGGTGAACGTCGGCAAAATGGACTTTGCGCCCGGCGCGTTCAATATTGTACCGGCTCGTGTTGATCTTGCGCTTGAGTTTCGTTCAGCGGATGATGATGAATTTAAACGGCTGGATGCAGCTTTGCTTGATCTGGCGGCAAAAGAAGCGGCGCGGTTTGGCCTGGAATTGAAGACTGAATTTCTTGGGAAACATACCCCCGCCATCATGAGCGATGAAATTCGCAGCGCGTTTGCAAATGCCTGCGATGATTTGGGTTTGACCCACGTTTCCCTCTCATCGGGTGCGGGTCACGATGGGCAATCGCTTGTAGTTTTGTGCCCCGTTGGCATGATCTTCGTTCCATCAATGGAAGGAGCCAGCCACTCGCCGCGCGAATTCACAAAATGGGAAGACTGTGTCAACGGCGCGAATGTGTTGTTGCAGGCGGTTCTGCGATTGACAGCAAGGTAAAATAATAAAATTAAAGTGAGCAGGTACCATGAAAAACTTCGACCCGAAATATAACGATATTCCGAAAACCGAAATTCACTGTCATCTTGAAGGCGCGATCCGCACACAAACCATTATCGACATTGCGCGCGAATACAACTTGAAACTGCCTTCGTATGATGCCAGCGAATTGGATAAGCACGTCAAGGTCTATGAGCAGCTGCAGGATTTGCAGGCCGTGTTGGAAGCCTTCGATATTTTTCAGCACAGCATTACATCGCCTGCTGTCTTTGAGCGCATCGCATGGGAACTCTTCGAAGATTGCGCGAAACAAAATATCAAATTATTTGAAGTCCGCTTTTCGCCAGATTGGGCTTTCCACGGACATAATGTAGATTGGGATGCCTGCCTCGACGGCTTGCTTCGGGCAAAGGAACGAGCTGAAAAGGAATTTGACATGGCGATTGGCATCATCGCCATCACATCTCGCGGAATGGGTGCGGAGTCCTGCGTCAAAACCGTGGATTGGGCAATTCGACATAAAGGCCACATCCTAGCTGTTGACCTGGCCGATGGGGAACTGCTTTACCCCGCAAAGGATTTTGTGAAACCGATTCTCAGAGCCAAGGATGCTGGCTTAAAAGTCACAATTCACACTGGCGAGGATACGCCCGCTTCTTATGTCATTGATACAATCCATAACTTCCAGCCAGACCGAATTGGCCATGGCATCCACAGCATCGAAGATATGAAGGCCGTGGAATTGATCAAAGAGAAGGGGGTAACGCTCGAGGTGAATCCCTGGTCAAATTACCTGACCAACTCCATCCCGAAGATCGAGGCGCATCCACTCAAAAAACTATTTGATCTTGGTGTGCGTGTAACCATTAATTCAGATGACCCCGAAGTCCTTGAAACAAACGTAAATAACGAATATCGTATTGCCCATGAAGTGTTAGGCATGAGTATGGATGATATTGCTCTCTGCAATCGTTTTGCTTTTGAGGCATCATTTATCGAAGCGGCTGCCAAACAACGCATTTGGGATCGGTACTTTAAAGAGCCCTCGAATCCAAATTGACCGAATCCAAGCCATTGGGGTATAATTTTGCGCCACTATCTGACAAGCCAACTCCCTGCCAAGGGGATTGCAATTATCCAAGAAGAAGGAAGTATTACGAATGGTAAAAAGAACATACCAACCCAAGATCCGCCGCCGCGTGCGCGTGCATGGATTCCGCAAGCGCATGTCCACGGCGGATGGCCGCGCGGTGCTCAAGCGCCGTCGCCTCAAGGGCCGTTACAAACTTACGGTTAAGTCCAACGAACATGTCAAGAAGACTCGCTGGTAGGTCTCTTCGCGTTTAGATGCGGAGACCACCATTGAGGTGCGGGTGCAGAGAAGATTCCGACTGTCCCGGTCCGAAGATTTCAAGCGGGTGCGGCGAACAGGCAAGTCCTATGCCCATCCGCTTGTTGTGTTAGTAGCACAAGCCAGCGAGAGGCCGACACCTAAAATTGGTGTGGCCGCAGGGAAAACAACAGGGACAGCCGTCCATCGCAACCGTGCCAAGCGACTTTTACGCGAAGCCATGCGCCCCTTGCTTCCCTCACTCGCCTCCGGCTGGGACCTGATCCTGATCGCCAGACCCGCGCTTGTGACTGCCAACCTGACAGATACCCGCTCTGCGCTCCTGACTCTCCTAAAACGCGCAAAAATCCTCCACTCGGACGAGTCCCCCGGATGAATCCTGAAGAGCAATTCCATCTGCATGATTATTCTCATGAACCGCGCCTGCGTGACATGTCACGGAAGCTGGCAAACTGGCCTCGCATTGCTGTGCTGGCCATGATTCGTTTCTATCAAATGGCGGTTTCGCCGGGCTTGCCTGCGAATACCTGCCGCTTTTATCCATCCTGTTCTCATTATGGATATCAGGCAGTTTACAAATATGGCGCATTAAAAGGATCGCTCATGGCGGTTTGGCGCGTCTTACGCTGTAACCCCTTTAACCCCGGCGGATACGACCCAGTAAAATAAATAATATCGTCATTTATATGGCGGTTACGACAAGCAAGGAGTAATATAAATTTGAAAACCAAACGATTTTTGTTGTTTTTTCTGGTTGTTCTTGGCGCAATCATTCTTAGCGCGTGCAGCGGCCAACCGCTTGCGAACAACTGGCCCGGACTTGCAGCGGATGCAAAGCATGCCTATATTTCAAGCGGCTCTTTCATTTATGCAGTGGATGTTCAGAATGGCAAGGAAGTCTGGAAATATCCCGCCGAGGCGAATAATAAAATTCTGTTTTATGCCAACCCCGTCCTTACGGAGGATGGCCAATTGCTGATCGGAAGCGCGGGTACAGAACACCCCTTCATCAGCCTCGATCCTGATACCGGCAGGGAAAACTGGACAGAGTCCTTCACCGGCGCGAAAGGTGCCTGGATGGCTTCCCCGCTCGTCATAAACGAAACCATTTATGCCCCAAACACAGACGGCTTCCTTTACATTCTGGATTTGAACGGCAAGCAGGCTGCAGACCCAATTCAATTGGGCGGCGCATTGTGGGCAAAACCTTCATCCGATGGTACGCTTCTTTACGTCAATTCGCTTGATCACCACATGCACGTCATTGATCCTGTCCAGGGTGTGGTCAACGAAGTCATTGATCTTGGCGGCGCTGCTCCAGGCAGCCCGGCGGTTGGCGCGGGCGGTGTCTTTGTCGGCTCCTTTGCATCCACGGTTGAATTCGTTCAACCGAACGGACAGCATGAAGCTATTGCCAAAGCAGGTAATTGGATTTGGGGAACGCCATCCATTGACGGCGAAACGCTTTATTATGCCGACCTTGACGGTATTGTCTACTCTCTTGACCTTGCTTCAGGAAATCAAAACTGGGACGCTCAACCAGACGGCCCCGTCGTGGCGAGTCTGCTCATAGTGGGGGACCAGATATACGTTGCGACTGAGTCGGGCTCTTTCTTCGCCCTCGATCGTGACGGAAAAATTGTCTGGGAAAAAACTCCCGGCGGAAAAATCTACACATCGCCAGTCCTTTCCGGCGATTTGATCCTCGTGGCGCCTTATCAGGCTGACTTTGCCCTTGCTGCTTTTGATGCAGAAGGCAAACAAGCCTGGACGTTTGCGCCAGAGAAATAAGGATAACAACCCATGTGGCAAACTATTATCATTCAACCCATGACCAACCTTTTATTGTGGATCTACGATGTCCTTGGGCATGGACCGCACATGTTTGGCCTTGCGATTATTTTGTTTACCATTCTGGTCAAACTGATCACATGGCCGCTGAATGCCTCGCAGGTAAAAGGCGCGCAAGCCATGCAGGAATTGCAGAACGACAAGGAATGGCAGGATATTCAAAAGAAGTATGCGAAGGATAAGGAAAAACTTGCCCAGGAACAAATGCGCATTTACAAGGACCGCGGCATCAACCCCTTCGCATCCTGCCTGCCGACGCTGGTGCAATTCCCCATCATCATCGGCTTGTATCAAAGCATCACGCGCGCGCTTTCGGCAACCCCGTTCGATATGTTACAGCTTGCCCGCACGGTGTATCCATTCCAGAACGTCGAGAATATCATCCCGCTTAACAGCACATTTCTGTGGATGGACCTGGGCCGTCCGGAATCAATCCAAATGTTTGGCCTTGCCGTACCAACCCTGGCTATCATCGTTGCGGCGACCACCTGGGTGCAATCCAAACTCACCATGCCCACATCGAGCAACCCCAACGACCAGACCGCCCAGATGACGAAAACAATGAGCATTTACATGCCGTTAATGCTCGGCTGGTTTGCCTTGAATTTCGCTTCCGGTATTTCGGTTTATTTCATCATTAGTAATTTGCTCGGGGTTGTTCAATATGCGGCAACCGGCCGCGCCAATTGGAGCAATCTATTCGGCGGCGGTAAAAAAGCCGCTGTCACCAAAAAGTAGGGAGGCTTTATGAATGAGCGCACTACGCTTGAGATCATCGCCCCAACCGTTGAAGAAGCCCTTCAACAGGGATTGTCGCAGCTTGGATTGACTGCGGACGCCGTTTCGGTGGAGGTTTTAGACTCCGGTACCAAAGGTTTGTTCGGTCTGGGTGGCCGTCAAGTACGTGTGCGCCTGACCGTGAATCCTCCACTCGGTGAATACAAACCGGTTGAAGAATCACCCACGGATAAAAAGGAACAACCCAGCCCTTCGCCTCGTGCTGACCGTAAGCCTGCTCCAACAAAAAAGGCAGAGTCCGCGCCGAAAGCGAAAGAGGCAAAGCCTCGCCTTGCGGATAAGAAACCTGTTGTTGAAGCGTCCGAGCCTGCCAAAAAAGTTGAGCGCCTCGAGCACGACCAGCTTTTGGATACAACAGAAGAGGTTGTGTCCCGCTTGATCGGCCACCTGGGCATGACCGCGCAAGTCTCCGCCCATTATGATGATGCCAGCACGGACGAACGTCGCAACGTTCAAGTAGATGTGCGCGGTGAGGACCTTAGCGCCTTGATCGGCCGCCATGCCGAAACGCTGGCAGCCTTTCAGCACATCGCATCCCTGATCGTCGGCAAGCAGACCCAGCAATGGGTGCAGTTGACGGTTGATGTGGAAGGTTACCGCTCCCGCCGCGAAAAGCAGATCCGCCAACTGGCAAACCGCATGGCAGACCAGGTGACCAAGACCGGCCGCAAAGTGACCATGGAGCCGATGACCTCCAACGAGCGGCGCGTGGTGCACATTGAATTACGCGGTCATCCCGCCGTTAAAACGGAAAGCACTGGCGAAGACCCGTATCGCAAAGTGGTAATTTTGCCAAAAGAATAAGATCGCAAAGCATTCAAAAAAGATCGCCGAAAGGCGGTCTTTTTTTCTTTCATCATTCTTTTATATCAAGGAAAGATGATGGAAGAACTTTGGACAAGAAACCCCTACGGTATAATTCAGCGCATGTCCGAAATTGTCCCTGTTCAGCCTGTGGAATATCTTGCGATGGGCCATGTGGCTGTGGATTTAACCCCCTCAGGAAAACAACTCGGCGGGACGGTTTCCTACGCTGCATTAACCGCGAAAGCAATGGGCCTGCGGGTGGGGATTGTTACGTCGGTGGGGGAGGATGCACCCATGCAGGTTTTGGATGGTTTACAGATCGTCAACATCCCAACCGGCCTCAGCACCACCTTCGAGAACATCAAAACCGAAAATGGACGCAGGCAGACATTGCATCATCGCGCTGAATCCATCGGTTTTGACCATGTGCCGCAAACCTGGCGGAATGCACCCATCGTTCACCTTGCGCCGATAGCCCAGGAACTGGACAATAAATTGATGGGGCAATTTCCCGCTTCATTTGTAGGTGTCACACCGCAGGGATGGATGCGCGGCTGGGATGAAAATGGCAGAGTGTATGCAAAAGCCTGGGAAAACAGAGAGCAGGCTCTCGGTCGGGTGGGAGGCGTGGTGATGAGTGTCGAGGATGTCAACCGCGATTTGGAGCTTGTCGAATCGATGGCTCATCAGGCAAAAGTCCTTTGCCTGACTGAAGGCGAGTTGGGTTCGATCCTGCATTGGAACGGAGACCGCCGCCGTTTTCGTGCGCCTGCGGTGAAGGAAGTGGATGCTACCGGCGCGGGCGATATATTTGCGGCGGCTTTTTTTGTGCGCTTGAATCAAACGCGTGACCCGTGGGAAGCTGCGCGTTTTGCAACGAACCTTGCTTCGCATTCGGTGACCCGCGTGGGTTTGGATGGAATTCCGACTCGCGGGGAAATTGAAAGTTGTTTGATGGAGGTTTTGTTTTGACGAAGATCTATACATTGGTGAATCAAAAAGGTGGGGTCGGGAAGACGACTTCCACGATCAATATGGCGGCGTACCTTGCACGGCTCCGTCAACGCGTGCTGGTTGTGGACCTTGACCCCCAGGCGAACGCCACCTCCTGCCTGGGGGTGGATAAGCTGGGTGTGCAGGGCGGCACGTATGAAGCGCTGCTGGGCGAGACGAATATTTTTCCATATGTGTTGTTGAATGAGCGGTTGAATTTGTCATTATTGCCTTCTTCGCCGTCCCTCGCAGGTGCGGAAGTGGAATTGGTGGATGAGCTGGCGCGTGAAATGCGGCTGCGGAAGGCTGTCCTCTCGATTGCCGACCGCTATGATTATATTTTTGTGGATTGTCCGCCCTCGCTTGGGTTGTTGACTGTGAACGGTTTAATGGCGGCCATGAATGGAGTGATTGTGCCGGTGCAGTGCGAATACCTTGCTTTGGAAGGTCTCGGCCAATTAACGCAAACGATTGAGCGTGTCCGTTCCGCGTTGTTCCCCGAGTTGGAGGTGCGCGGTGTGGTGTTGACAATGTTCGATAACCGTACAAATCTCTCTACCGATGTGGTTTCGGAAGTGAACAAACATTTTCCAAACCAGGTGTTCAAGAGCATTATTCCGCGCAGTGTCCGTCTTGCGGAAGCGCCATCGTATGGATTGCCGATCTCGGAATACGCGCCAGCATCGGTGGGAGCGCTCGCCTACGAATCATTAGCAAAAGAATTATTGAAGGGCGATAGGGTTTAAATCTTTTGCCGCAGAGAATACAAAGAGTACGGAGATTTTTTTATAGTTTTTCTCAGTGAACTCTGTGATCTCCGTGGTAAAGAATGATTGAAATAAGGAGCAGGTATGGCTCAACGAAAAGGTCTTGGAAAAGGATTGGATGCATTAATCCCTGGTGGAAAATCAACTGGTTCTGCTTCAGGTTTTGTGAGCAGTGGTGGTGCGGGTGTGCAGCAGGTGGCTGTGGAATCGATCCAGCGCAATCCGCGCCAGCCGCGCCTGAAATTCAAGGAGGATGAATTAGCTGAATTGGCGGCATCCATTCGGGAGCACGGGGTCATTCAGCCGCTGATCGTTTCGCCGAACGGTGACGGGACCTATATTTTGATTGCCGGGGAGAGACGCTGGCAGGCTTCACAAAAAGCGGGCTTGAAGACGGTCCCTGTGATAGCGCGTCATGCCAAAAACCAGGAATTTCTTGAAATCGCGTTGATCGAAAATGTCCAGCGTGCGGATTTGAACGCGATGGAAGAAGCCGAAGCTTATCGTCAACTGGTCGAGGATTTTGGGCTTTCGCATGAATCTGTTGCGAAGCGTGTTGGCAAAAGCCGCGTAGCGGTGACGAATACTCTGCGCTTGCTCGGTCTGCCGGATGTTGTCAAACAGGCGCTGGTGGATGGCAGGATCACGGAAGGTCATGCGCGCGCGCTGTTGATGCTTTCCACGCAAAAGGCACAAGCCTCGGCTTTGCAGACCTTGTTGAATCTCTCCTTGAGCGTTCGTCAGGCAGAGGAGCTCGTGAGAAAACTTGCGGGGCAGAAACTGATCAAGGCGAGAAAACCAATTCGCAGTGCGGACGTGAGCGATGTGGAAAAACGCCTGCAGAACAGCCTTGGCACCAAAGTCGCTTTGAAGCACGGAAAAAAAGGCGGCACAGTCACCATTTATTATTATTCGAATGAAGAACTTGACGCCTTGCTGGATAAATTGACGTAAAAGAATCCGTTAATCCGCGTTCATCTTCGTGAATAAAAAGATTGGTGCGGATTAAAAAAATTAGCGAAAACAATGAAACTCCTTTATAACGCAAACATTCACACGCTTGATTCAAAAAATCCCACTGCCTCCGCGATTTTGATCGCAGGCGGACGGATCATTGCTGTGGGGGATAGGGATAAATTGGAAAACCTCATGCATGGCAAATTGGAAAAGCAGGATATGCAAGGCAAGACCATTTTGCCTGGGCTTACGGATGCGCACATCCATCTTCAATACTATTCACTTGGCCTTGCCAAAGTGGATTGCGAAACAAAAACAAAAGATGAGTGCCTGCGGCGCGTAGCGGAGCGGGTGAAGATCACCAAGCCCGGAGATTGGGTGCTGGGACACGGGTGGACACAAAATGAATGGGATGGAGTCTTTCCCACAGCTCAGGAACTGGATTCGGTTTCACCTCAAAACCCTGTTTACCTCACCGCAAAATCCCTGCATGCCGCGTGGGCAAATACATCCGCATTGAATCTGGCGGGCATCACAAACGAAACCCCCAACCCAAAAGACGGCGCAATTCAACGCGATGCCAAAGGGGGGGCAACAGGTATTTTGCTTGAGGCCGCCATGAGCCTCGTGTCGCACATCATTCCCGAACCGAGCATTAACGAAATCGAACAGGCTATTCAAAAAGCCCAACCCATTTTATGGAAGATGGGCATCACCGGCGTCCATGATTTCGACCGCCGTAATTCTTTTATGGCATTGCAATCATTGCGCGCCAGCAATAAACTAAAATTACGAGTGAGTAAAAACATTCCCGTTGAAAGTGTGGACCATGCCAACGAACTTGGCTTGCGTACAGGCTTTGGGGATGAGTGGCTGTGGATCGGGTCTGTCAAAGCCTTCATGGATGGCGCGCTGGGTCCGCACACCGCCGCCATGTTCCAGCCGTATGAAAATGAACCGGACAACAAGGGCATTCTCAACATGGATGGCGAGGAACTTTTTGAACATTGCCGCAAAGCCGCCGATGTCGGCCTGAGCATGACCGTCCACGCCATTGGTGACCGCGCCAATCACGAAGTCCTCAACGCCTACGAGCAGCTTCGCAAATACGAAACCGATAAAGGATTGCCGCATTTGCGTCACCGCATTGAACATGTGCAGGTTATTCATCCCGACGATGCGCCGCGCCTTGCAAAGCTCAACGTCATCGCCTCCATGCAGCCTCTCCACGCCACCTCCGATATGTTTGCCGCAGACCGTTTTTGGGGAGACCGCTCCAAACTTTCCTACGCCTGGCGGACTCAACTTAACTTCGGTGCTGCACTCGCTTTTGGATCGGATGCGCCCGTCGAATCGCCGAATCCATTTTCAGGATTGCACGCAGCAGTCACGCGACAAAGGGCAGACGGCTCTCCCTCCGCTGAAGGTTGGTACCCCGAACAGAAATTAACCCTGGCTGAAGCATTATCCGCCTACACCTTGGGCGCTGCATACGCCGCCAATGCAGAGAATCGCCTTGGCAAACTTGCTGAGAATTATCTGGCCGATCTTATCGTGTTGGAGCAAGATCCCTTCAAAATTACCACCAACGACCTGTTGACTTTAAGCCCGGATGCGGTGATGATAAATGGAGAATGGGTTTTGCAATAACTTTTAAGTAGGTAATTAACCATGCCACAAAGCCTTCCGAAACTATCCCCTGAAATGCTGATTCCCCGCTTGGGCGAATATATCGTCCAAAAGGGATTGATAAGCGATGACGACCTGCAGAAAGCGTTGACGTACCAGATCGAACAAGCCTCCAAGGGGAATCATTGCCTGCTTGGCCAGGCCTTGATGGACCTGGGCATGCTAGACCGCGGCTCGTTGGACCAGGTGGTAACGGAGCAGATCATCCAATTGCGCGCCGCGCTGCAAGCCGCCAATCGCAACCTGGAGCAGCGGGTAAAAGACCGCACGGCAGATTTAAATGAGGCGCTTAACAGACTCTCGGAATTGAGTCAAATGAAGGCGAATTTCGTGGCGAATATTTCCCACGAATTGCGGACGCCGCTCACACATATTAAAGGATACCTTGAACTTCTTGTAACGGAATCTCTCGGCAAGCTGTCAGGTGAACAACGCCATGCTTTACAAGTCAGCCAGAAGGCAGGCGCGCGGCTGGAAGGCATGATCGAAGACCTGATTATGTTCTCCCTTGCTTCCCGGGGCGAGATGAGTATGAAACTTGAAAGAGTGGATATCCGCCGCATCATTTCGCTTGCCGCTAAATCCGCTTTGACCAAGGCAGAGGAACGCGGAGTGCGTGTACTTGCGGCAGTATCGGAGAATATTCCACCCGTGCAGGCGGACTCTGAAAAAGTTGGCTGGGTGATAAACCAACTTCTCGATAACGGAATCAAGTTTACCCCGTCGGGTGGAAGCGTGATCATCGACCTGAAAGAGGAAGGCAATAATCTTGTCCAGGTTTCGATCACCGATACCGGCATCGGCATTCCGCAGAGCCGCATGAAGGAAATATTCGAGCCTTTCCATCAATTGGACGGCTCATCCACGCGGCATTATGGAGGCACGGGGCTTGGTCTTTCGCTGGTGCGCCAGATCATCGAGGCTCATGGCTCGCTGCTGGACGTACAATCTGTGGAGGGCAAAGGCACCACTTTCAAATTCCCGTTGCTGGCAGTGCGGGATTGAGCATGGATAATTCGACGCTTTCCCTTTTGCACCACGTCTTCAAGGAAGTTCAACAGAAGCAGGATTGGAGGACTGCGCTGGATGCTTTATTTGTATCCTTGCGCGGTTCTTTCGTTTTTGATAATGTGGCGATTTACCTTGAAGAGCCGCAAACGAAAAGTTTGGAAATCGCCTATGCGCGTGCCATGGGACGCGGCAAAACTGCAGAGGCGGATGCCGCATGGGGCGAGCGTGTGGCCATGGAAGTGCTGGCTGCTCAAAAAATGATATTGAAGAAACCAAAGACGGTGCCCCGCACAAGCGACCGCGTGACCCAGCCTTATTTATTAGGTATACCGTTAAATATTGTCTCCAGGCCGGGCGGAGCCCTGGTATTTATCCGATTTGGGGGGCCGGAATATTCCGAGCTGCATGTTCAAATTGCTTCTCTGCAGGCTTTTTGGTCGGCGGCCGTCATCGAACGCAGGGATTTGCAGGAAGCCCGCGCTGAACTCGATTCGGTGCAGCGCCAGATGCGGTTGCAGGATGATTTTGTTTCCACGATTTCGCATGAACTGCGCACACCGCTCGGCTTCATCAAAGGGTACAGCACCAGCCTGCTGCGGCAGGATACCAAATGGGACGAGGCTACTCAGCGGGAGTTTCTTAATATCATTGATGAGGAAGCCGACCGCCTGACGAGGTTGATCGAGGATATGCTCGAGTCGGCTCGGCTGCAGAGCAAGACCCTTCAATTCAAGTTTTCTCCCGTTCGAATCGATGCGCTGATTCGCGATGTTGCGACGCGGGTCAATACACATCAACCGAACCTGGTCATCCAATTAAGTTTGGATTCCCTGCCGCCGGTCCTTGGCGACAGTGTGCGCCTCTCGCAAGTTTTCGAAAACTTATTCAGCAATGCGATCAAATATGCGCCCGGCTCGAAGCTGACCATCGGTACGAAGTCGCTCGGCAAGCGGGTGCGCATCTCTTTTGCGGATGAAGGGGAGGGGATTCCAGAGGATTTTCTACCGTTTTTATTCGAGCGGTTTTATCGCGTGCCGGGCGAACGCACCGTCACCGGTACAGGTCTTGGGTTGTATATTTGCAAGCAAATTATTATGGCACATCATGGTAAGATTTGGGTAGAGTCAGTGTTGGATGAGGGCACCACATTCTACATCGAGTTGCCCACAGACCCGACGCTTTGACGGTTTTATTATCCTGTCATCAAGGAGATCATTATGGCAAAGCGAATTTTGATCGTTGACGATGAACCGCGCTACCTCCGTCTTTTGGAAGCCAATCTGCGAACCGAAGGCTATGAAGTGACTACAGCGCAAGACGGCGTACAAGCCTTGGATGTGTTTTCAGCGCAGCCAATTGACCTTGTGTTGTTGGATGTGATGATGCCGCGTTTGGACGGTTTTGGGACCTGTCAGCGTTTGCGCGAATTTTCAAATGTGCCCATTGTGATCCTGACCGCCCGGGGGGAAGAGCAGGACCGCGTGAGAGGGCTGGATCTTGGCGCTGATGATTACCTGGTCAAGCCGTTCTCAGCGACCGAATTGCTTGCGCGTGTGCGGGCAGTGTTACGCCGTGCCCAGCCTCCCGCCGAACCGGGCCAGGCGCGCTTTTTCACCCACGATGATTTGAAGATAGATTTTGCCCGCGCGGAGGTTTGGCGGGGCGAGGAGGCGATTTCCCTTTCAGCCACCGAGTACCGCCTGCTGCTTCAATTCGCCCATAACATTGGCAAGATTCTCACTTCGGAGGAATTGTTAACGAGCGTATGGGGCGTGGAATATAAGAACGACAAGGAAATATTGTGGGTGAGCATTGCCCGTCTTCGCCAGAAACTGGAGGAGGATGCGCATAATCCGCGCCACATTGTCACGCGTTCCGGACTGGGATATCTAATGCCGCCCACCGAAGCGTGAGCGGGGTAACCGCGCAGGAACTCATGCCATGCCCAATAAAAAAATCCTCGTTGTTGATTCCGATGTAGCCAGCCGTAACTTCATAGCCCGCAAGTTGAGCGAACAGAATTATGATGTGATTCAGGCCGGCTCCGGCAAGGAGGGTTTGATCTTCGCATGGCGCGACCATCCGGACCTTATAATTGTGGACCCGGCCATAACGGATCTAAGAGGGGAGGAGATTGCCGTAAGGCTGAAGCAGGATGCCCGCACCGCAAACATCCCCCTGATCGCATTGAGCGGCGATCAAAGCCAGACCCGCGTCAAATCCTGCCTCGAAGCGGGCTTTAACGAATACATTGCAAAATCCGGGCAGGCGGTCAGCACGCTCAATGACACCATTAATCGTTTATTTGGGATAACGGAAGATATCATGAAGCAGGGTGGTTTGTTGATCATTTTTCTAAGTGCAAAAGGTGGCACTGGAACCTCCTCGCTTTGTGCGAACCTTGCCCTGAATATTTTACAAAATCAACCCGAAGCGCGGCTGGCAGTTTTGGATTTGGTCCTTCCCATCGGTTCGATTGCGTCCATTGTGGGCTATGAAGGCGCGCAGAACATCGTCACTGTCACGGATATGCCGCCGGAGAAGACCACTCCCGAGTACTTCCGCCATGAACTCCCGCAAATGAATATCTGGCGGTTTAATCTGCTGGCCGGTTCACCGGACCCCGAAAGCAGCAACCAGCTTAAAGTCGGGCGGATCTGGGATGTGGTCACCGCATTGAAATCTTCGTATGATTATGTGTTGATCGACATTGGGCGGTCTCTTTCAAAAATCACCCTCCCCTTAATTCAACATGCCGACCTTGTATCATTGATTATCAGCACAGACATTAGTACGGTATCCTTGACCAAGACATTGTTGGAATATTTGAAAAGCAAAGGGGTTCACTCCGACTCGATCTACACAATCCTCAACCGGGCGGTGGGGTTGGAAGGCCTCAGCAAAACCGATGCGGAAACCATGCTGGCGATCAAGATCAATATGGCGATGCCCTACCTAGGCACGAATTTTGCGTTTGCCAACAGCCATCATCAACCATTTTCATTGAAATTTCCCAGGGATACGGCCGCCATAATCTTTCACGACACGGCCCAGGAAATGGTCGCGCTGGCCCAAAAAGTGAGATCGGGTTGATTTTAAACCGGCCAGGGACATCGAATACCCGCCGGCACAATGGAGAAATTCTATGACAATTGAATACGATGAGAAGGGTAAGTTCTATACCGACGTTATCACGAAACTGCCGATTGCCTGCCTGATTCAAACAACGACCCATCTAATGCGCGGATTTGTCCATGTGCGCCAGGGGGAACGGTTCAAAAATGAATTGGAACGGGGGGAGGCATTTCTCGCGGTGACGAACGCGAGTATTTTAGGTTCGGATAAGGAAGTTCTTTTCTCCGCTCCATTTATGGCAATTAGTCGTACGCAGATCGTCTGGGTGATGCCTGCAGAGGATGAGAACGAGGTATCAAAAGGATGACTTCACCGAATCCATCCGCCCCAAAAAGGCTCACCAGCCAGGACTTGATGCGGCTGAAAAAATATCTTTCAGATAATCTGCTCCGCGCATTGGAAATGGAAGGGATCCCAACCGGGGAGCGCAATGCATTTATCCAAAAGAACATCCTCCATGTCCTTGAACAGACAAAAATAAAACTTCCTGAAGATATCCAAAAGCATATCTTTGCCCAGGTTTTGGATGACATGCTCGGGTACGGCCCGATCCAACCCCTGTTGGACGACCCCGAGGTTTCTGAGATCATGGTGAACGGCCCCAAGAAGATTTTTGTCGAAAAGAACGGACAATTAACCAAGTCCGATGTTGCCTTTGATGATGACGATCATGTCATACGTGTAATCGACCGTATCATCCTGCCATTGGGGAGGCGGGTCGATTTTGATTCCCCAACTGTGGATGCGCGCCTGCCGGACGGGTCACGTGTCAATGCGGTTGTGCGGCCTGTCGCAATTGATGGTCCTTCCATCACCATACGCAAGTTCCGTAAGGATAAGTTGCAGGTGGAGGATTTGGTCGAGTATGGTTCCCTGACCAGACAAATGGCTGACTTTTTACAAGCCTGTGTGAAGGCGCGATTTAATATCGTCATTTCCGGTGGGACGGGTTCCGGAAAGACGACTCTTTTAAATGTCATGTCGGGGTTTATCCCGGAAAATGAACGCATCATTACCATCGAAGATGCGGCTGAATTGCAACTCCAGCAGGATCACGTGATGCGCATGGAGACCAAGCCTGCCAATGCAGACGGTCATAATGCGGTGACTATTCGCGACCTGGTGAAGAATTCTCTGCGGATGCGGCCCGACCGAATTGTGGTGGGGGAGGTGCGCAGCGGAGAAGCTCTGGATATGCTGCAAGCCATGAACACCGGCCACGACGGTTCGTTGACCACGGTCCATGCCAATGCGCCGCGCGACGCGATCTCCCGTATCGAAACGCTGGTGTTGATGGCGGGAATGGACCTTCCGCTTAAGGTGGTACGCCAGCAAATTTCGTCTGCGGTGGATCTGATCGTACAGCAGACGCGTTTAAAGGACGGTCAGCGCAAAGTAACTTCAGTGACTGAAGTGGCAGGCATGGAAGGGGATATTATCGTTCTGACGGATATCTTCAAGTTCGTTCAGACGGGAGTGACCACGGAGGGGAAGGTGTTGGGCGAGGTAAATGCAACAGGGATACGCCCCAACTTCACGCCGCGGCTTGAGGCGGCCGGTTTCAAACTCAGCGCAGACATCTTCGCGCCGAAGTCATCCCCCAACCCGAACAGTCGCCGCTAAAACACTCTGCTATAATCTAGGCATCCAACCAATGATGAGGACTCATGAATAACGCTCAAATCACCTTACGGGAAAAAAAACTTGGGTTATTAATCCGGGATGCCCGCATCGCAGAGCGGCGCAGCATCAAGGAATGCGCGGATGCGATCGGGATTAAGCCCGGTTTGTTCCGCGCTTATGAGGAAGGGCGCCGCGCCCCCTCCCTGCCCGAGCTGGAAACCCTGGTTTATTTCTTGAAATTACCGATCTCGCATTTCTGGGGAAATGAGACGAAATCTGACGCATCCTCCGTGATGGAATCTGTGGATGTGCCGCGCTTGATTGCCCTGCGCCAGCGCATGATCGGCGCGTTGTTACGCCAGGAACGCACGAACGCGAACATGTCCATCCGCCAGATTGCAACCGAGGTCGGGATTTCTCAGTCGAAACTGAAAGCCTATGAACTGGGGGAGAAAGCCATTACGGTGCCGGAGCTTGAATCGATTTTGACGGTGCTGGGAAGCCGCATCGATGTCTTCTTCGATCAAAGCGGACCGGTCGGTCTGTGGCTGAATAACCAGCGTGCCATGCAGAAATTCATCGAGCTCCCGGCAGAGATGCAGGCCTTTGTCTGCCAGCCTGTGAACCGTCCTTACCTCGAACTGGCAATGAAGATGAGCGATATGTCGCGTGAAAAATTGCGCTCGGTTGCGGAAGGTCTGCTCGATATTACGTTATAGAAATTCAACACAAAATATTAAATTCCATGACATTCGAACCCAATCAACTTGAAGCGCAGGGCAAGCAGGCGTTTGTGAATAAAAAATTCGGGGAAGCTGCCGAATTATTCCGCCAGGCCGCGGAAGGATATACTCTGGGGCGGGCGGGGTTAATGGCCGCAGAGATGAAAAACAACATGAGCGTGGCCCTGCTGCAAGCCGGCAGGCCGCAGGAGTCGCTGGATGCCGCGCTCGGAACGGATAAAATTTTTGAAGAGAGCGGGGATATAAAACGGCAAGCCATGGCGCTGGGAAACATTGCCGCCGCGCTGGAAGGCTTGAATCGAACTGACGATGCCATTGAAAATTACGAACGTTCGGCTGAATTATTCAGGCAGGCGGATGAAGGCGACCTGCGCGCCATGGTCATGAAATCCGCTGCCGCTCTTAAATTGAAGTCGGGCAGGATAACCGAATCCGCCTTTAAAATGATGGGGTCTCTGGAAGCCAAAAAGACGCCGGGATTTTTTGAACGAATTCTGAGATTCTTCCTTCGTTTTATCAAATGATCAACCTTAATTTGAAGATACGCCCTGCGATCGGGGAGGACCACCGCCAGATCGCAAGTCTCATTTTTCATGAAGCAAATACCCACCGCCATCTGGATTGGCGGTCTGCCCTCGAATGGATCGGTTCAAGGAATTACTGGGTGTTGGAGGATAACGGACGCATCATTGCCGCCCTTGCCTGTCCGGAAGACCCGCAGCATGTAGCCTGGATCAGGCTTTTTTCTTTTCAGCGGGAACTTTCTGGTCTCGAGGTCTGGTCGGCTCTTTGGGAGGTGGCGCGGGAGGATATTGCGAATTTCAACCCACAGGCTAAAATAACAGCGATCGTTACGAAACAGTGGTTTCAAAATATCCTGCTTGCCAGCAGGTTTAAAGTAACACAGGAAATCGTTCTATTACAAATCCATGTGAAGACTGCGCGTTTGCTCCCCGCCCCGTATGAAATCAAAATCCGCCCCATGCAGGAGGCGGATATACCCACGATCGCAAGCGTGGATCTGGTGGCGTTCGGTAATTTCTGGCACAACACTGTTGATTCGCTGCAAAGAGCGTATTCGCAGTCGCTGCATGCCACAGTTGCCGAGAACGAATCGGGCGTGATCGGCTATCAGATCAGTACAGGGAATCCATTTGGCGCGCACCTGGCCAGGCTTGGGGTCCAGCCCGAGGCGCAGGGCAGGGGCGTCGGCCGGGCTTTGGTGGATGATCTGCTCCGATATTTGTCTGCAGATCGAATCGATAAACTTTCGGTCAACACGCAATCGGATAATCATGCCTCGCTGGCACTTTATGAAAAGATGGGTTTTGTTCGCACAGGCGAATATTTCCCTGTGCTCGTTCATGCTGTGGATGGTTCATGAAGGAGACTGCTTTTCCATCCCATATCATGCGAAGGTTTGTCGAGGCGCTTTCGACGGAGATCGGCCACGAAACTTTTTCCGCGGTATTATCAAAGGCTGGCCTGCCAAAGGAATGGGCGCACCCGGCTCATTTTTTGGGGCTGGACGACGAGCGCATTTCGAAAGCCTATTCAACATTGCAATCGGCGCTTCGCACCTACTACGGACGCGGCGCGCGCGGCATCCTCATGCGGATCGGTACAAAGCTTTGGAAAAATTTATTGAACGATTCCTCCCTTGCCATCAAAACTCAATCCGCACTTCTGCGCGGACTTCCAAAATCACTGCGGCGAAAACCCGCGCTTGAATTGCTTGCACGTATTTTGAGCGCGGAAAAAGGGGACATCACGGTTCATACCCTCGACCTTGACCTGCTTCTGGTCGACCAGACCTCGCCTACCACTTTAGATCAAACCGATGCCGCTCCGATCTGTTTCGTTACCCTCGGATTGATCCGCGAATGTTTATATTGGGCGGATGGCCAGGTCTATGATATCGAAGAACGTTCCTGCCGGGCCATGGGCGCTCATCAGTGTGAATTTAAGCTTACCATTGGAGAATGAAATGAATCATCAGGAAATGAATTGGAAGACTCGCGATGATTTGGAAATTTTTGCGCAAGTTTGGGAACCTGCTGTCGTGCAACCCAAAGCAGTCGTATGCCTTGTGCATGGTCTCGGCGAGCACAGTGCACGCTATGCGCATGTGGCGGAAGCTTTTGGGAAGGAAGGTTTCATTTTATTTACCTGCGACCTGCGCGGGCATGGACGTTCCAGCGGGCCGCGTGGGCATATTTCTTCGAGTGAAGATTTCATGCAGGATATTGACGTGATGCTTGAACAGGCGCGCCTGCGCTACCCGGGCCTGCCGCTCTTTTTGTATGGACACAGCCTCGGCGGGATTCTGGTCCTGCATTATGGTTTGCTTCGCAAGCCGAATATAAAAGGAGTGATTGCCACCAGTTCCGGTCTGCATACCGCCCTTGAAAAACAACCCGCCAAGATTTTAGCCGCAAAGGTGCTTGGATCATTGATGCCGAATACAACCCTTCCCAGCGGATTGAATACTGCTGCGCTTTCGAGAAATAAAGCAGTCGTGGAAGCCTACCGGAATGACCCGCTTGTGCATGATAAAATTTCCCTTGGCTTTGGCAAGGTGATGCTTGGCGTCACCAGGTGGACATTGGAACATGCCGGTGAGTTTTCCCTGCCTTTATTGCTCATGCACGGCAAAGCGGACGAAATCGATTTCCCATCCAGCAGTACGGAGTTTGCCGCTCCCCTAAAGGAAAAAAGCACACTGGTTATGTGGGAAGGCGCTTATCATGAGCTTCACAATGAGCCCGAGCAGGTGGAAGTTTTCAAAACCATGACTCTCTGGATGGATGCACGCCTCCATGAATAAATAAGAGCATATTAACCCTTTCCTAGACAAATCCCCTTTCAAATGGGAAAATTTACAACCATTCATTAAAACTTGAGGAGTTAGCATGACCAGTAAAGAGAAAGAAATGAGCAAACGACAGGCGCGCAGAGAGCAGATCCGGCGGAAGGAACAGCGTTCACGTCTGATCGCCATCGGCTTGATCTCCGTCGGCGCGATCCTGGTGGCTTTTTTGTTCATCTATCCCATGTTCAAGCCCGCAGGTGAGGTTGCTTCCGCGCCGGAGATTAACCGTCCAAATGTAAATTTCAACGCCGTGGGAGACCCAAACGCCCCGATTAAGATCTATGAATACTCGGATTTCCAGTGTCCTTTCTGCCGAGTTTTCTACGAAAACACGGAAGAGGCTTTAATAAAAACCTATGTTGAAAATGGAACGGTTTATTTTGTCTACCGTTCCTTCGGAGAGTTCATTGGCGCAGAATCTGCGTCATCTGCCGAGGCGGCGTATTGCGCAGGCGACCAGGGTAAATTCTGGGAAATGCACGACATCATTTTTGCCAACCAGGCCGGTGAGAATGTAGGCGCGTTCGCCGACCGGCGTCTTGTGGCCTTTGCGGAAAAACTTGATTTAAACATGGACGAGTTCAACACTTGTTTCAATGACAGAAAATACAAGGACCTCATCGAAGAGGATATGAAAGACGGCATCAGTGCGGGTATTCAAGCAACTCCCTCCTTCATCCTGACCTATACCGTCAATGGCGAGGAAAAGACCGCCCTGATCGAAGGCGCACAGACCTTTGAAGTCTTCCAACAGCAGATCGAAGCGGCGTTGGCTGAAATGGGTCAATAGAGACCACCCAAGGTTGATAAAAAGGACACTGCCCCGCATGGCAGTGTCCTTTCGTTTAAGCGGCTAATTTCGCAGGTTAACCCTTTGTTGTACTATTCCTGTTCACTATTCCCTGCTGCCAGGCATATACAGCCACCTGAGTGCGGTCTGCAAGATGCAGTTTGCTGAGGATATTGCTGACGTGCCCCTTCACCGTATTTTCGCTGATGACAAGTTTTTCGGCGATCTGGCTGTTCGTCAGTCCGTTTGCAATCAGTTTCAATACGTCCGTCTCGCGATCGGTCAGCTCGGTGAAAAGCGGCTGCTCTCCGCTGTTTTCGCCGCGAATATTCTGGAGGACACGGGCTGCCACCCGCGGATGAAGCGTAACCTCCCCCTGCACAGCCCGGTGAAGCACTTCCACCAGTTTTTCCATTTTCATATCCTTGAGAATGTAGGAAATGGCCCCCGCTTTGAGCGCGGGAAAAATATGCACATCCTCATGATAGGAAGTCAATACCACCACCTGCGAACGCGGGCTGACCTGCTTTACCCGCCGTGTGGTTTCGATCCCGTCCATGCCAGGCATGATCAGGTCCAAAAGGACAATATCCGGAATCAACTCCGCAACCATGCTGAGCGTTTCCTCCCCGGAGGCCGATTCACCCACTACCTGAAAATCGGAAATCGTTTCAAGGTAGGAACGAATCCCGTTCCGTACCACTTCATGGTCGTCTGCGATCAAGATGGTTGTGCGATGATGTTTCATGATAATTACTCCTGCTTTCAGCCTTTTATCGGTAATTGCGCTATCAGGCGTGTCCCCTGCCCGGGCGCGCTTTGAATTTGAACTGTTCCGCGAATGCTGCTGATACGTTCACGCATCGAACGGAAGCCCATGCCTTTTGCCTTTTGATTCATGTCGAAACCATGGCCGTCGTCAGCGACGATGACCTGCAGCGATTCTGGATTATAAACCACCGAGATATCCACCCGCCCCGCCTTGCTGTGACGTGAAACGTTGGCAAGCGCCTCCTGGATGAAACGATACACAGCCTGTTCCACTTCCAGTGGGAGCGGCCGCTCGTTCTGGACCGTGAGGTTGACCACTGCATCGTTGCGATTTTCCCACTCGAAGACATATTCCCGCAATGTGGTCGGCAGGCCTTTTTCCTGCAGGGCGATCGGGTATATCTCCTGGATGAGGAAGGTCAGTTCCTGGATCACCTCATAGACGAGTGTTTCCGCCTCGTTCAGATGCGGGATGACTTCTTCCGGCTTGGTCCTGATGATGCCGTTGGCGGTCCCCAACTGCGCGAGCGCGGCAAAAGCCTTTTGTTTGGCGCTGTCATGCAGGTCACGGGCGAGGCGGTTGCGTTCCTCCATCACTGCCAGGTCCTTCGTCTGTTCGAATAATTCCATGTTTGCGATTGCCAAAGATGCGCGGTTGGCCAGCGCGGTGAAAAGGCGGATGGAGTCTTCGTGGAGCGCGTTCGGGCGAGTGTATGCCACGTTGAAGATTGCCACCACTTTTCCATCCACGACGATCGGGAAGTGGGCGTAGGATTGAATGCCTTCATTGCGAATGACGGTTTGCAGGTCGCCGCGCAGGGTGTTTATATTCAGGTCGGCGACAATGACGGCTTCGCCGGTCATCATGGCTTTGCCGGCCATGCCCTCGCCGTCGTCAAAGTTGAGGGCATATAAAGTTTCGGGCTGAAAACCCCTGCTGATGTAAGGCAGTATTTTTTTCTTTTCTTCGTTCCAGACGAAGACCACACTTCGGTCCGCTTTGAGAACGGAAACGGAAACATCCACCAGGGTTTGGAAGACCTGGTTCAAGGTTACGTTTCGAATGATGCGCTCATCTGCCTCGTACAAGGCTTCGATGTCGCGCGTGCGTTTTTCGAGGTCAGACGTGCGCCTTTGGACGAGGTTCTCAAGCTGGCGGTTGCGGCTTTCAATTGTTTTGACCCTCCAGCGATAACCCGCAGCTACCACCGTACCGAACGTGAGAATAAACAACCCTCTGAACCACCAGGTTTCCCAAACCGGGGGTATGACCGTGATCCGGATGGAATGACCCTGGTTGTTCCACGTGCCATCGCTGTTCGACCCGCGTAATTTTAGTGTATACGTTCCGCCGGGCAGGTTTGTGTAACGACTGCTATGTTTTGCGCCGATATAGTTCCAGCCCTCGTCGAAGTTTTCCAGCAGATATGCATACTGGTTTTTGTTGGGCTGGCTGTAGGATAGCGCGGCAAATTCGAACTCAAAGGAGTTATTGGGCCATTGCAGGGTGATCTCTTCCAAAGCCTCCACGCGCACTTCGGTTGTCATTGGCTCGCCGTTCTGGGTAAGCGAAGTCAGCACGATGGGAGGGACGTAGTTGTCCGTGGTGATGGAGAGCGGGTCGAAAAAATTTATGCCATTGATGCCGCCGAAATACATTTCGCCGTGGGGGGTGATGGCATGGGCGTTGGAATTGAATTCGTTGCTTTGCAGCCCGTCGCTGACGGTGTAATTCCGAAATTCGAGGGTGAATGGGTTGAAGCGCGACAGCCCGTAATTTGTGCTCAGCCATAGATTGTTTTCAGGATCTTCCAGAATGCCGTTGATCACGTTGTTGGGGAGGCCGTCTTTTTCGGTAAACGAGGTAAATGAATCTGTTTTGAAATCATAGCGGTTCAATCCACCGCCAGCGGTGCCGACCCATAAGGTGCCATTCTTGCTTTCATAAATGGACAGAATAGTATCGTTGCTAAGGCTTTTGGGGTCGCCGCGGCGGTTTTGATAGCGGATGAAATTCCCGCCGCCATATTCAAAACGGTTCAGGCCGCCATCCATGGTTCCAACCCAGAGATCGCCTTGCAGGTCCTCCTTGATCGCTACCACCTGCGAATCGCTGAGGCTGTTCGGGTTTTGCGATTCATACCGATAGTTGGTGAATGTCTCTGTGACGGGGTTGAATTGGTCAAGCCCTTCGTTGGTTCCCAGCCAGATATTTCCGCGGCGGTCTTCGTAAATCGCATAGACCGGCACACCCGACAAACTATTTTCATCATCAAGCGGTTCAAAACGGCGGGATACCCCGGTGTTTGGGTCGAAGAGATTCAAGGCATTCGATGTTCCGACCCATAATGTGCCGTGGCGGTCCACCAGGATGGAATAGATCTGATCGCTGCTCAAACTGTTGGGATTTGATGGATCGTGGTGGAACTGTTTGAATTCACCCGTGGCGGGACTGAAACGGTTGAGGCCGCTATCGAGGGTGCCGACCCATACGGTGCCCTTCGGTTCCACAAAAACCGCGGAGATCAGGTTTCCACTCAGGCTGTTGGTATTGGAAAGATCGCCCCGATAGTACGCGAATTCATCCTGCCTGCGGTTGTATTTGTTCAATCCACCGCCGTTCGTCCCGATCCACATCACGTTGCCGCGGTCCTCGAAAATGGAAAGGATGAGATTATTGCTGACACTGCCCGGGTTCGAGGGCTCGTGGCGGTAATGGATGAACTGGTCGAGCTGGGCATTGTAGATATCCAGCCCGTCATTGGTGGCGATCCATAGAACGCCGTTGTGGTCCATGAATAGATTATTCAAAGCGTCGCTTGAAATACTTTCGGGAGTCTCAGGCTTGTGGATGTAACGCGCGAAGGTTTCGGTGTTGGCTTTGAAGCGGTTCAAGCCGTTTTGAGTTGCAACCCACAAATTTTCATCGAGGTCTTCGGTGATGGAGGTGATGTTATTGTCGCTCAGCGTATTTATATTGTTGCTGGTCGTAAAAGCCTTGATCGAGTTCGATTCCTCGTCCAGTTGGTAGAGACCGTTGCTGCGTACGCCGATCCACAGAAAGCCTTTTAAATCCTGGTAGAGGGCGGTGATGGGGTTTTCCAGGCCATCTTCATCGCCAAGGTAATGGACGAAGGTTTCGTCTGCACTATTGAAGCGGTCGAGGTCTGAGTCGGTGCCGACCCAGAGCGTATTGTTTTCGCTCATGTATAGTGCGTTGATTCGGTTATTGCTCAGGGAATTTTTGTCGTTGGGGTCATGCTTGAATACGGTGAACAGGCCGGAGCGGGGGTCGAAGCGGTTCAATCCTCCCTGGCGCGTTCCGATCCAGATGTATCCATCCTGATCTTCAACAATGGATGTGATCCAGCGGTTACTCAGGCTGGTTTCGTTCTCCGCCTCCGGTTTGAAGACTTTGAAGCTGTATCCGTCATATCGGTTTAATCCATCTTCTGTGCCGATCCAGAGAAAACCCTTGCTGTCCTGGAAGATGACATTGATGACGCTTTGCGAAAGACCCTGTTCGAGGCTGATGTGTTCGAAGCGAATGGAACGGTTAAAGTTGGGGGAGGCAGGCTGGGAAGGCAGAAGGGGGGCTGGCGGTGTTTGAGATTCCGTCGATGTTGGCGGAGTGTTCGCAACACAGGCAGAGAGTGTGATCGCGAGAATAATGAAGAGAAGGATTTTTTCGATGCGGTATTTCATGCGCGATTAAGTATAGTGCAATTTTGGAATCCCCTGCCTTGTATAAGCTTTCATTTCCCCCCTACCAGAGGAGGGTCTTTTTAATATTCAAGGGTTATATCGCCGGTCGATAACAGGTTGGAAGAAACCATCCGGTCGTTGGGAAAAGATGCGCACACAGACGCATGTCGATTTCCCGCAAGGCTCATATGATGATGTCACAAACGAATGGAATGTATTTTCTCCTCCAAAGAAGACAATCCGCGTTTGGTTGGTGAGGCGGAATGCTAGAGTTATCAGCTGGCTTTCCGCCTGCCATTTCTAATGGATATAAATGGCAAGGAGGTGGCTGGTTCCAAAATATAAAGACGATGTTTGATTATTCGCTTAAATTCTAAAAGGAGAAAAGAGAATGAAACTAAACAAGATTTATGCTTTGCTCAGCCTGGTTGTAGTGATGGGAATGATCCTGGCGGCATGTGCGCCCGCTTCTCCCGCAGCGACAGAGGCTCCAGCCATGACGGAATCCCCTTCCGCGACAGAGGCGCCTGCCGCCACGGAAGCGCCCGCTGTTTCCACCGAAAGAAAAGGCGGCTGGCTGGATGAAATCGATTTTTCGGTGGTTTCATCTGATTCGGCTGTTTCCCAATTGCAGGCCGGGGCGATCGATTTCTATTCGTTCAACCTTTCATCCAACACTCTTCAGGAGATCAAGGATGCCGGATTGAACTACACCCAGTCGTATGGCGGGAATTATGGCATTAGTTTAAACCCAGCCGTGTTTACCGATGCCAGTGTGCTCAACCCCTTCTCGAACCGCAAGATCCGTGAAGCGATGAACTGGATGATCGACCGCAACTACGTCAACCAGGAAATCTATGGCGGCGGTTCTCTGCCCAAACTTTTACCGATCACCACTCAATTGGTGGAATATACAAACTTAATCGAAACAGCCCGAGCGCTCGAGACCAAATATGCCTTTAACCTCGATATGGCCAAGGAAGTAATCGCGGCTGAGATGGAGGGCATGGGCGCCACGCTGGGCGATGATGGCAAATGGCAATACAACGGCGCACCTGTGACCCTGATCTTCCTCATCCGCTCCGACGGCGATGGCACCCGCCAGCCAATGGGCGATTATGTTTCCAATCAGTTGGAAGAAGCCGGCTTTACAGTAGACCGTCAGTACAAGACCTCTTCCGAGGCTTTCCCGATCTGGCTCGGGTCGGTGGCCTCTGAGGGACAGTGGCATATGTACACTGCCGGGTATCTTCCTTCCGGGCTCACCCGCGATGAACGTGGGAACATTCAGCAATATTACCTGCCTTCCAGCGTCCAGGCGAGCGACCCCTTTATTTCAAACGTAGCAGACCCTGAACTTCAAAAGATCGGCGATGACCTGGCGAATGGCAATTTCACCACAAAAGCAGAGCGCGATGAAATGATGGCAAGAGCCCTGGAACTCGCCCTCGAAGATTCACTCTTTGTGTGGGTGGTGGACCAGTTGGTCTATGCTCCCTTCAACGAGAACGTTTCTGTAACTTACGATCTTGCGGCCGGGTACGAAGCGGCTTTTATGGGCAATTACAACCTGCGTTTCAAGGATGAAGAAGGCGGCGTGATGAAGGTCGGGACGAACGATCTCTTCACCCAGCCCTGGAATACCATTGCCGGCAGCAACTGGGTTTGGGATTCCAACATCATGCGCGCCACTAGCATGGGCGCGGCTGGCATTACCACCAGCCCCGGCTTAATGGGAGATCCATACACCGGCTTGGCATGGCCTCAACGCATTGAAAGCGCCAAACTGGAATATCAGACCGGCCTGCCCATCACTCAAAACCTGGACTGGCTGACCGTCGAGCAAGTGGATCAGATCGACGTCCCGGCCGATGCATGGGTGGATTGGGATGCTGCAAACCAGACCTTCATCACCATCGGCGAAAAATACCCGGATGGCACCACTGCCAAAACCAAGAGCACGGTGGTTTATCCCGCTGACCTCTTTGATACTGTGAAGTGGCATGACGGCAGCCCGGTCTCCGTGGCAGACTTTGTGATGGCGTTCATCATTTCCATCGATCGCGGGAAACCGGAAAGTGCTGTATATGATGAGGCGGCTGCGCCTTCCATCGAAGCGGCTCTTCCTTTCTTCAAAGGCATGCGCATCACCTCCACCGATCCCCTGACGATCGAATATTATTCCGATGTCTTCAATGCGGATGCGGAATTGAACATTTCCCCGATCTGGCCCGTTTCTCCAACGGGTCTCTCCGGCGAAAACAGCTGGCCGATTTTGGCAATTTCGAACATGGCTGAATCAGCCGGTGAATTGGCCTACTCCTCCGACAAGGCCGATGCTTCGCAGATCGAGCAGATGAGTTGGGTGGGCGGACCGAGCCTTGAGATCCTGAAGAAATATCTCGATCAGGCGGCAGCGGAAAGCTACATTCCCTACGAAGCCACCCTCAGCCAGTTCCTGACCCCGGAAGAAGTTGCCATGCGTTATGAGAACTTCTCGAATTGGTACGAAGAACATGGTCACTTCTGGGTCGGCACCGGTCCGTATTATTTGGACCAGGTCTTTACCACGGAGAAGTCGCTTGTCCTGAAGAACAATCCTAACTTCCCCGATTTCTCTGACCGCTGGTCTTCCTTCAGCGACCCGAAAAGAGCCGTTGTTGTCCTTGATGGACCTGGACAGGTGACAGCTGGGCAGGAAGCGGTCTTCGATGTAACCATCAACTACAAGGACGAGGCATATTTGAACGAGGACATCAAGCAGGTGAAGTACATCCTGTATGATGCCAGCGGTGCCACAGTCGCTGTCGGTGAGGCGGAAGCTGTTGGCGAGGGCCAATTCACAGTGACGCTGGATGCGGACTCCACATCCAAACTGGAAACTGGCGCGGCCAAATTGGAAGTGGCGGTGGTCCCGATCCCGGTAGCCATCCCCGCCTTCACAGCTGTTGAGTTTGTCGTTGTAAAGTAATTCAAGTACAAGGATTCGGGCGGGGTTATCCCCGCCCGAATCGGCACCCTTTGTGAGGTCGTCATGTCGGTAACCACGCACGTCCCTTCTGAAAAATTGTCTGTCAAAAAAATAACTGCCAATAACACATTTTTTCGCGTTTCCCGTTATGTGGCCGTTCGCCTGCTGACTTTGTTCATCACAGTGGTGATCGGTATTTACCTTACCATTATGATCGCCAACATGGGTGGATATGTGGACCAGATCATCAAAGGCCAGATCAGGGACACCGTCACACAATCGATTGCGGGCAACCCAAGCGCCCTGCAAATGGATCCCGAAGTCCGCAAAAAATTGATCGAGGAAAAAATAGCATTGGAAGAAAAACGCCGCGGGCTGGATACGCCCATTGCGGTGCGGAATGCCCGCTACCTCGTCAATGCCCTGCAATTGGACCTGGGACGCGCCATCAACATGACAAGTGATGCGGGTTCGAAACAGGTTCGTTTGATCATCCTTGAGCGGCTGCCCGCCACCCTGCTTTTGATGGGCACTTCGCAATTATTCCTTTTCTTTTCAAGCGTTTTTATTGCGCTCACCCTTTCGCGTTCCTATGGAAATTTTTGGGACAAACTCGTAATCGCGCTTTCCCCCACTTCCGCCGTGCCGCCATGGTTCTACGGCATTTTTCTGATCCTGATCTTTGCGGCCGGGTTGAAAGTGCTTCCCTTTGGAGGCATGGTGGATTCCCCGCCGCCTTCCAACACCTTCGATTACGCCGTCAGTGTTTTGAAACATCTCGCCCTGCCGGGTTTTTCCCTTGTATTGAGTTCGTTCTTCCTGAGTGTGTATAACTATCGCACCTTTTTTTTGATCTATTCCAGCGAGGACTATGTGGATATGGCCAAAGCGAAGGGTCTGCCGTCCCGCGATATTGAACGGACATATATTCTGCGCCCCACCCTGCCAAACATCATTACGAATTTTTCCCTGCTTATCATCGGCTTGTGGACGGGCGCTCTGTTCACGGAATCTGTTTTTCTCTGGCCCGGTTTGGGAAGAACGCTTTTCCAGGCTATCGGCCTGTATGACGTTCCCATCATTGTGGGGTCAACCATCATCTATGCATACATGCTTGCGTTGACGGTCTTCCTGCTCGATTTCGTTTATGCATTGGTCGACCCGCGGGTCAAGATCGGTGAATAGGATGATGAATAATTTAAGGACTTCTTTCCAAAAATTGATGCTGTATCCGTCGGCGGTCGTCGGTGTGCTGGTCATCATTGTGCTGGTGGTGGTGGCGATTTACACCATGATCACCATCCCATATTCCACGGCAATCACCTTATGGCGCGGCGGCGAAGCCGTGTGGTATCAAAACCCCCGCTTTGCGCCTCCCGCATGGGTCAACTTGTTTTCGAGCAAAAAATATTCCGAATCGTTTGCAGTGAGCACTTCCGATGGCGTCATTCCCAAAACCGTCACCCCGGGCAGCGATGGCGTGGCGACTGCTGAAATGGCTTATGAGTTCGATTTCAATTACGACTACTATCCCCAGGAGATGCTGATCTATTTCACCTCCAAATATAAGGAGAAGCAGCCGTTTGTTTCGATTGAATTACTGACTCCAGACAACAGAACAATTCGAATCGCCAACTTTGCCATCGGAAATAAATTCACATACCGCTTCTCCCAGGACGAAAAGCTGCGTACAAAACTACGGACAGATGCAGCCATCCTGGCCTTGTTTTCCCTGCCGGATACAGATTCCCCCCTGAAAGGGAAATATAAACTCATCATTACCGGCACAACCTTTGAACCGGATTCGACGATGGAAGCAGAATTCGTTTTTCATGGTCAGGTCTACGGGCTGGCCGGAACGGATCATGCCCGCCGAGATCTGACCCTGCCTTTGTTGTGGGGCGTGCCCGTGGCGTTGGCTTTTGGTTTGCTAGCTTCCATTGGTACATCCGTGCTCACGATGATTATCGCGGCCATTGGCGCCTGGTACGCGGGCTGGGTGGATGAATTGATTCAGCGCATCACCGAGATCAATCTTGTCCTGCCGTTTTTGGCCATTCTGATCATGATCGGCACCTTCTACTCCCGCAGTATTTGGGTGATCCTTGGCGCGACGATCCTGCTCAGTATCTTCACGGGTGCGATCAAAGCCTACCGCGCAGTTTTCATTCAAGTGAAGGAATCGATGTATATCGAGGCGGCAAAGGCGTATGGCGCAAGCAGTTCACGAATCATTTTCCTATATCTCATCCCGCGCATGATTCCGCTTTTGATTCCAAGCCTGGTTCAATCTGTGCCCGCTTTCGTATTTCTCGAAGCGTCGCTGGCTGTGATCGGGTTGGGCGATCCTGTTCTGCCCACCTGGGGAAAGATCATCCAGGATGCCAATTCCAACGGCGCACTCTATAAAGGTTATTACTACTGGGTATTGGAACCCGCTGTTTTGTTAATGATCACAGGGCTTGGTTTTGCAGTCCTCGGCTTTGCATTGGACCGCATCTTTAATCCCAGATTGAGGGATGTATGACGACATCATCGGAAAAACTACTAAATATCGAAAACCTTGTCCTGCATTTCAAGACATCCTATGGCACGGTTCAAGCCGTGGATGGAGTGGACTTTGAACTCGGCACGAACCGCGCCGTAGTTGTGCTGGGCGAATCAGGCTGTGGAAAAACTTCCCTTTCCAAGGCCTTGCTGCGCCTGCTTCCGCGTAACGTGGATAAATATTCGGGCAAAGTATATTTGCAAGGCCAGGATGTGATGGCTTTGGACGATGAGGAATACCGCCAGAACGTGCGCTGGGTAGGCATCTCCCTTGTTCCTCAGGCCGCTATGAATGCATTGAACCCGGTTCTGAAAGTGGGAGATCAAGTGGCTGAACCCGCCATGATCCATTTGGGATTAACCAAAGCCGAGGCCTATGGACTGGTTTACAAAATGTTCCAGCATGTGGGCGTCCCGGCCGATTTTGTTGCCCGCTATCCGTTTGAATTGAGTGGCGGGATGCGCCAGCGTGTAGCGCTGGCAATGGCGCTTGTCACTTCTCCCAGTCTGATTGTTTTGGACGAGCCAACCTCAGCTTTGGATCTGCTGACGCAGGCCAACATTATGAATGTGTTGAAACGCATCAAGCACGAACTTGGCACGTCCTACATTCTCATTACCCATGATATTGCCACCTCCAGCGAGCTGGCGGACGAAGTTGCGATCATGTATGCAGGCCAGATCGTGGAGACGGGCGATGCGAAGGATTTCTTCCCCGCTCCGCTGCATCCCTATTCACAAATGCTCATGGCGAGCGTCCCGCGCCTGCGCAGCGAGTCGGATCCGATCTTCATCACCGGCCAGCCGCCGAGTTTGATGAATCCCCCCAGCGGATGTCGTTTTGCGGCGCGTTGCCCCTTTCGGTTCGAAAAATGCAGTGAAGAACCGCCTGTTTTCCAAAAAGGGAAACGCAGGGTGAAATGCTGGCTGCATCAATGAACCGGGAATAATGCCATGTCACCCCAGGCTCTTTATGATGTTCTTTTTTTATTCAAGGATATTCACAAGGTTGTGCTCGATTTTGCCGAAGAATTGGATGAAGCCCAACTGCGTTGGAAGCCGCGCGGCTACAGCACGTCCATCGGATTCCATCTCTGGCATCTTGCGCGCGAATCTGATTTTCTGAGGGCTATTATTTTGGAACGTACCCCCCAACTCGGCGAAGATTTTGGCGAACCGAGGGAGATCTGGGCAAGAGAAAGCCTTGCACAGAAATGGGGCTTTCCAACCGAATTGAATGCCACTGTCGGCACAGGTCTAAATGACGATGTGGCCGCAACTCTTCCCCTCCCGCCCAAAAACGAGCTGATGGATTATTTGAGCCGCTCGTACGAAGCCATTGAAAAATTCGTGGCTTTGCTGGATGAACGCTATCCAAATTTTGAAAATGAGGATGAGGAATTTAGGAAGAAATTGGAAAGTATTCGCCTCAACCTGCTGGTTTTCCTGTCGCATGATTGCCGCCACCTCGGCATGATGGAATGTTTGAAAGGCCTGCAAACCGGGTTTGGTTCCGCCACGGAACAAAGAAAGTAACGGACAATTATGAACACAGATATGATCACTGAATTAAGAAAGGTTAACAATATGGCAGTTGAATTCAATGAACCCAGGGAGACCTTGTTGTCCATTCGTGATTTGCATGTCTGGTATGAGTTGCGGCGGTTTGGCTTTGGTCATGCGGGCTATGTCAAGGCGGTGGATAACGTCAGCTTTGAGATGGCGGAGGGGGAAACCGTGGCAGTTGTCGGCGAGAGCGGATGCGGAAAATCCAGCCTCATGAAAACCATCCTCGGGCTGAACATCCCCACCAGCGGGGAAGTGGTCTTCAAGGGAAAAAATCTTGCAAAATTAAATACAAAGGGATTGCGCGATTATCGTTTTGAGATCGGGTATGTCCAACAGGATCCCTATGGCGCGCTTCCGCCGTTCATGACCGTTCAACAGATTTTGGAAGAGCCCCTCATCATCAAAGGCGTTCGGGATAAGGAAGAACGGCTCGAAAAGATTCGCAAGGCGATGGATGAGGTTAAGCTCTATCCAGCGGATGATTTTTTACCGAAGTTTCCGCACATGTTAAGCGGAGGCCAGCAGCAGCGCGTGGTCATTGCGCGGGCGATGATCCTTTCGCCGAAATTGATCGTGGCGGATGAGCCGGTTTCGATGCTCGATGCCTCGGTGCGCGTTGAGATCTTAAAACTGATGAAGGCGTTGCAGGAAAAATATCACCTATCGGTGATCTACATTACACACGATCTTTCCACGGTGAAATATTTTTCCGCGCGCATTTTCGTGATGTATGCAGGCAACCTGATCGAAAAAGCGGATACCCGCCAATTGCTTGAAAATCCGCTGCATCCATATACAACTGCATTGCTCGCCGCTACATCCGACCCCGATGCGCGCAATGCGGATTCATTCAAAGAGGTGCCGCCGGGCGAGCCGCCGAGTTTGGCGAATCCCCCGAAAGGCTGCCGTTTCCATCCGCGCTGTGCAAAAGCCATTGCCGGGTTGTGTGATGAAAAGGAGCCTGTGGACTTCGAACCCATCCCCGAGCATTTCGTCGCCTGCTGGCTGTATCAACCAAAATGAAATCTCCGCATCTCCTCCTAACCCTCGGCCTGCTCATGATGCTGATGGGAGTCATCCTCCCCTTTTTAATGGTGATCAAAGTTCTCGAATCCACCTTCTTCTTGAATTTTTTTTCCTGGGGACTTTCCTCTCTTGGGTTGGCGCTTGGCATGGTTGGTTTTGCGCTGACCAGATGGATGCGATAAGATAAAACAGGACGATTGTGTTTATTTTCCATCCAATGCGCGGAAGCGGTGGATAAAATACAGGGCGAGCCCAAGCAGGAAGATCGCATTTGCCTGGTGGGTGAGCGCGATGACGATATTCACGTAGGAGAGAATGGTCCACACGCCAAGGGTGACTTGCAGGGCAACTACGCCGAATAACCATTTCAATCCGTTCTGGATATCGGCAGGGTAGTTTTGTTTTTTAACGACGTAGAACACAACCGGCACGAGGATGAGTCCAAGCCATGCAAACCAGCGGTGGATGAAGACGATCGTTTGCGGGGATTCAAAGAGATTGATCCACGACGAGAACAAGTTGGCCGGAAGCCATTTTCCCAGCATAAGGGGCCAGGTATCTGAGACGTGACCTGCTTTGAGTCCCGCCGTCATTCCGCCGTAGGAGATTTGGATGACCAGCACGAGGGTTGACCAGAGTGCGAGTTTCGACGGCAGCGACCATTTCACTTTTTTCGATGAATCGTGGAAACCGTATTTGTGGCCGAAGGCTGTCCAAAGAGCCAGGCTGAAGAGAGTCAGGGCAAACAGCAGATGAACGGTCAGGCGGAAATGGCTTACTGCAGGTCGGTCTACAAGTCCGCTGGCAACCATATACCAGCCCATGAACGCCTGTCCAATGAAGAGCATACCCATCACAAAATAGACGCCAAATTCCCTGAAGGGGATGGTTTTCTTGAAAAGGAAATAAAAAACGGGAATGGCATAGTACAAGCCTGCCAGCCTGGCGACGATGCGGTGAATCCATTCCATGTAAAAGATGAATTGATATTCACCAAGCGTCATGCCGGTGTTGATCTTGAGGTATTCAGGGGTGAGTTGATATTTTGCGAATTCCAACTCCCAGGCCTGCTGGCCGATGGGTGGGATCACTCCGCTGATGGGATTCCACTCGACGATGGACAACCCGGAGCGGGTGAGACGGACAAACCCCCCAAAGAAGACGAGAAAGGCTACAACGAAGGCGAAAATATACAGCCATTTCATTACAGCGTTGTTCTGGGTTTTTGGCATTTTCTATCTCCAGTGATGAAATCGCTGGGATTATAGCATGAGGGACTTTAATCGCCATGAAAACATTTGTCACAGGTTGGAGTGAATGATTGTCATGATTGGGAATCCCCGTTGCGGAAAATTTGTCAGCGGATTGATAGCGCCTCGAATACCGGGAGCAGGCTCCAGGTCGGGAAGGAGGCGGCAAAAAATATCCACCGCATGGTTGCGATGGATATTTTTCGTTCTCATGATTTTATTCGCTTCTTAATTGATTCAGGAACTGCCGGTATTCATCCGCATTGGGCGGGTTCATCAGAACGATCTGGTTGATGACTTCGGTTGCGCCTGGTTTGTCTCCTTTTCTCACCAGGTCTTCGCCGAGGGCGTCCAGCAGGCCTACGGCTTCGGCAGTGCGCCCGCTGTGATGAAGTTGAGCCGCAAGGGTGCGTTTGAGCAAGGGCTGGTCTTCGTGGTCTTTCACCAGGTCTTCAAGGAAGCTGATGGCAAGGTCGTTTTTGTTCTGGCTTTCAAGGTGGTTGATGTAATTTTCCAATTCGCTTAGGGCTTTGTCGGGCTGGGCCATGCGCAGGTTGAGTTCGATGATCTGTTTGCGGGCGGCATCGTCATCGGGGGCGAGGGTGCGGATCTGTTCGTAGACGCGCAGGGCTTGTTTCCAATCCAACCGCTGGAGGTCGATATCGGCCATCCGCTGGAGGATGTGGGTGTTCCAATCGCGGCTGGCGTTGCCCTGTTGGACGAGACGCAGTGCAATGGTGAAGGTCTTGCGCGCCATATCCAACTCGGCGAGTCGGTAGTGGATGGCGGCAAGTTCAAGGTATTCGTGAATGGCATCGTCGATCTGTCCGCGTGCCACGAGCTGGTCGATGAGGCGGTTGCGCGAGTTGAGGTCCATGGGCGAGAGTTGGATGATGCGGCGCAGCAATTTTGTGGCTTGCAGAACTTCCCCCCGCGCGCTGTAGGCCTGGGCCACGACGCCGTACTTCATAATGGCATCTGCAGGCCGGCCTTCCTGAACCAGCAGGTCTCCCATGAGGGTATGCAGCGGTAGATACGTGGGGGCGTGGATGACCGCGTCGTAGGCTTCATCCATGGCGGAGCGCAGGCTTCCCATGCGTGCCAATTGATTGATGCGGTTCATCGATTCGAGCACAGAACTGGATTGCGCCTGCAAAATTACATCTGCCAACGGGGCAAGCATCTCACCTTCCTGTTTGGGCATTTGCTCGCGGGTTTTATGCAGCTGTTCGCGCCAGTCCGCGCGGGTGAGCAGGCTGTTGATGTTCTCGCAGATTTTTTGCAGGCCGCTTTCATCTTTTTGATTCTTTTGCGCTTCGATGAATGGCTCATATTGCTGGCGGATTTCATCGGCCTTGTCGGAAGGGACGGTCATGGAATCGGCGAGTTTCAAGGCCTCCAGGTATTCCAACGCGGCGCCGTGAAAGTCGGATTTTTTGGCGAGGATTTGCGCGAGCAGAAGGCGGGTGGCAAGGGCGTAATCATGATGTTTGATGGCATTCTGTAAGAAACGTTGCGCGCTTTCGTACCGCTCCCCTTTGTAACGCAAAAGACCAAGGTTGAAATATAGGGCGGGATGTTTGAAGTTCGCTTCGAGCGCGGCTTCCATCTCCTCTGCGGCTTGCGATTCTCTGCCTTTGCTTTGCGCATCGATGGCTTGTCCAAGATGGAGCACAACCTTGGTCTGTTCGGCCTGCTGAAGAGAGAGACCACCCGTGCCTTTCATAATGGCAGAAAGTCCGCGGCGTTCCTGGGCGGTGGGGCTTTCGTCGGAGAATTCGAAGAGCAGCTCTGCCAGCTGGGTCAATGCCTTTTGGCGGGCATCCGTGATCGGGTCCAGCCCGGAGGCGGCCTTTTGCGGTTCCTGCAGCTGCCGGACTTGTGACATGCGGATGGGTCCTGTGCCGCCTTTGCCGCGTATCGGTTTGGGGAGTAGCTGTCCTGTTTTAAGCAAAGTCTGTGCTTGTTTTACTTCGGAACTGTTCGGCGAAATGGATTGGGCTTTGTCCACCATCTCTTTTGATTTTTCGGCGTTGCCTGCGCGTTGAATGATGCTGGCCAGCGCGAGATATTCCGTTACAGCCTGTTGCGTGTGCCCAAGCTTTTCATGCACTTGTGCGAGTCGTGAACGCGCAATGGCATGTTCCGGGTTTAGATTTGTAACCCGCACCCAGTTTTCGAGCGCTTTGTCGGCATCTCGCTGCTGCAGAAAAAGATCTCCGGCGCGGATGGCGGCATCCATCGCGTTTTTTAGATTACCAAGCCTTTCGGAAAGCTGCGCCACTTTTTCCATGGGGATGGGATCGTCGGGCGAGAGCTTGGCCACGTTCATGTAGATCTGCAACGCCTCTTCGATGGCGCCGGACTGATACAAAGCAAGCGCAAGGCTGCTGAGCGCCTTGGGGTTATCGGGAATTTCCTGCAGGGCGCGGCGATAGGCGCTGACGGCCTTGTCCCATTCCTGGTCCCAGGCGGCCGAGTGGCCTTCGTTCAATGCTTTTTGGAAGATGTCATCTCGTCCGGGCATGGTTGATTTTCTACTTTCGCGTGTGCGGGGATTGATTTATGGATACGGAATTATAACCTTGTCTAAGCATTACCCAAAAGGCTTTTGGGCACGGATTACACAGACGGACACGGAAGCGCGCGGAATTTTTTTTGTGGTTTTTCAAGTATCCGTGAATTCCGTCTAATCCGTGTACAAACAAATCTGATTATTTGATAACAGACATCTCGCCCCAATTCGCGCCCGCTCTTGCTTCTGTTTCGAGGGGAATGCTCATCGGGTAGGCATTTGCCATCGTTTCCTGAACGACCTGAGCCGTCTTATGCATTTCGCTCTTCGGGCATTCGATCACAAGTTCATCGTGCACCTGCAAAAGCATTTTGCCTTGCAAGGCTGCCTGCTTTAACGTGGACGGAATCTTCAGCATGGCGATCTTCATGATATCGGCAGCCGTGCCTTGAATTGGCGCATTGATGGCTTCGCGTTCTTCGCGGTTCTTCATCTGCACGTTGACCTTGCCCTGCAAAGCTGGAAAATAGCGTTTGCGCCCAAGCAGAGTTTCCACATAACCGATCTCAGCGGCTTGCCTTCGCATTCCATCGAGATATTTTTTCACGCCGGGGAATTTTCTGAAATAGGCTTTTACGAAATCCTCCGCTTCGGCCAGGGTCAACTCGGTGGAGCGGGTGAGGCCGAATGCCGACATGCCGTAGATCAAACCAAAGTTGATGGCCTTGGCATGGCGGCGCATATCTTTTGTGACCTTATCCAACTCAATATCGTAGATGGCGGCGGCCGTGGTGGCGTGGATATCCTCACCCGCGCGGAAGGCCTGGATCATGGCTTCATCCTGCGCCATGTGAGCGACAATGCGTAATTCGATCTGTGAATAATCCACAGAAAGTAAAACGTTACCTTTATCGGCGATGAAGCCGTTTCGGACGCGGCGCCCCGTATCCGTGCGGATAGGAATGTTCTGCAAGTTCGGGTTATTGGAGGAGAGTCGTCCCGTCACTGCGCCGATCTGGCTGTAGGAGGTATGCACGCGGCCTGTGTTCTCGTCCACCTGGGCTGGAAGTGCATCCACATACGTGGATTTGAGTTTGGATAATTCACGCTGTTCGAGGATCCATACTAGGATCGGGTGTTTATCGCGTAGGGCTTCGAGCACATCTGCCGAGGTGGAATAAAAGCCCGTCGCTGTTTTGCGGCCTTTGTCGGGTGGTTCGAGGCGCAAATGATTGAAAAGCACATCCGAGAGCTGTTGTGGTGAGTTGATATTGAAGGTCTTGCCTGCATGGCCGTAAATTTCCTTTTCGATTTCGGCCAGACGTTTTTCCAGTTCTTTCGACATTTCCGCAAAAAATTTTATATCGATCAGCGCGCCGGTCATTTCCATATCCGCCAGCACGGCGGTGAGCGGCATGTCAATCTCATCGAGCAGTTTCTCGCCGTTCACCCGCTTCAATTCGGTTTGCATGATGGGCATAAGGCGCAACGTATTTTCGGCATCGGCGGCGGCATAGGCGGCCACGGACTCAATTGCAACATCCGCCATGCTGATCTGTTTCTTGCCTTTGCCAATGAGTTCTTCGATGTGGGTCATCTCTTCACCGAGGCGGGCGGATGCGAGATTCTTCAACCCGAAGTTTCGTGAAGACGGGTCAACGATGAATTCGGCCAGCATCGTGTCGAAGGTCAATGGCGCAACGACCAATCCATTCCGCGCGAGAACGATGTAATCGTATTTGGCGTTGTGCGCCACCTTGCCGATCTTCGCATCCGTCATGGAGGGGGTCAGCGCATGGATCACTTTTTCGATGGGCAGGTTGTTACCGGCAACATGGCCGACGGGGATGTAATAGCCCTGACCTTCTTCGACTGCCAGCGAGATACCGACGATCTCCGCCCTCATTTCTTCGGTGGAGGTGGTTTCTGTGTCGAAAGAAATGACCTTTGCCTTTGCTAGTTCCTTTTTCAGCACATCGAGTTTATCGTCAGAATCAACGATGACAACTTCGATGTTCGACGGTTTGGAAAAAGTAACAACCTGCGGTTGATTCTGGAACATGGAAATCTGTTCGCCCGCCTTGCCCTTCTTCGCTCTGGCGGGGATTTCAGTGGCAGGCGCATTTCCGCTGATGGCGGGAATCTTCGTCAGGAGGGTTTTAAATTCCATTTCTTTAAAAAAGGTTTCGAGTTTGGCTGGGTCAAAAGGTCTGACAGCGGCGTGTTCAAGGTCAAGATTAATTTTGAGATTGATTTCAATCCGCGCGAGGTCGCGGCTCATGTAGGCCGCATCCCTGCCTGCCTCGAATTTTCCCTTCCAGCGATTCTCTACTTGATCGAGATTGGCGTAAATGGCATCGAGGGTGCCGAATTTTTCCAGAAGGGAAATCGCGGTCTTTTCGCCCACACCCTTTATCCCCGGAATGTTGTCGGAGGTATCGCCGACGATGGCTTTGTAATCCACAACTTGATTCGCACGCACACCCAGTTTTTTTATAACATCCGCATCGGAGAGGTACGTCTGGTCGTCGCCTGCGAGATAGACTGCCGTGCGCTCATTGACTAACTGAAGCAGGTCTCTGTCACCGGTTATGATTTTTACGCCCAGGCCTTGTTCCGCCGCTATTTTGGCGATGCTGCCCAGAACATCGTCCGCTTCGTAGCCTTCCATTTCAAGGCGCGGAATGTTGAAGGCATCCACCATCTCGCGGATTCGTTCGATCTGCGGACGCAGGTCGTCGGGCATTTTTTCACGCGTGCCTTTGTAATCGGGGAAGATGTCATCGCGAAAGGTCTTGCCCACGTCGAATGCGACAGCGAGATATTCCGGCTTTTCCTGTTCCAGCACGCGGACGAGTTCACGCGCGAAGCCGTATATCCCGGCTGTGGGTTCCCCTTTGGAGGTTTGCCAGCGTGCACTCCCGCCCCCGCCTGCGGTCAATGCGAAATACATGCGGTAGGCAAGGGCGTGGCCATCAATAAGATAAAAGGTAGGCGGCATGGTTTAATCTTTGGTTTGGATTTGAAGTTATTAAACAAAAAGCGCAGAGTGATTATACTCTGCGCTTGATTTTATTGACGACTGCGAGGCGGATTCGGCGCCGCTTCCTGCCCCTGGCGCTGACGGGTCTGGCGAATGTAATCCCTAACCAATTGCGGCGGGTGGGGCTGCGTTCCGCCCATGATGAGATACCCGGGGGCCCAAAAATCACCGGATGGGTTTTCCTTCTTGAAGCGGTTGAAATCGCTAAAAATCTTTTCTGAAGTCTGCTGGCGCATGATGCGCATGAGATATCCGGGCGAGGTATTCGGTTGAACATTCACAACCCATTGCAAATACTCCGGGCGCACAGCCAGGTATTCCAACCGCCAGCCAAATGCGATGCATATATTTGGCAGCCAGTCACCGAGATGGTCGGCAAGATCGCCAGTGAGGTAATGCGATGAAAACCGCGGAACGAGCAGGCAGGCATAAGTGAGATGATACAACCCTGCTGTGGTGGGTTCCACCACCAGTTTTCGAGCCGCCTCGGTGGATGTGCTTTCGCGGGTCACTTCCGTCTCGCCGGGGGCAGGCTTGGCAACGGGAGTTTCAGGCCTGCGCAGACGGGACGGCGCTGTGACTTCCACCTCGTTGAATGCGGTTTGTGGTTCGGCGCTCATTTTTTGGGTTTGAGCCTGGTCTGTCATGATCAGATGGTTCAACTGGACGGAGGGGGATGCCTCACGGTTGAAAACAGAGGCATTCGAAAGCGGTTCCGAGACGCGAGTCTGGTTGGGGTCGAATTTTTCTTTTTGGCGAGGCAGGCCAGGGTTTCGGGCGGAGGCGGGGTCGGGGTTTGGCGCGGGGATATCCGAAAGGATGTTTGAAATCGGGGCTATATCCAGCGCATCGTTTTCTTCCAGGTCCTCTGGAAAATCATTGATTTCTTTCGGTGCGGGCTTTGCAGGTTTTTGCGATTCAGGCCTGTCGCTTTCGAAATCATTGACGAGCTTGCTTGCCTGGGCGCGGATGGTGCTGAAGGGAGTCTCCGCGTCGAAGACAAATGCGAGCACAGTATCGACAGTGAGACGTGTGGCGTAGAGCATGTGCTCAGCCTTGGTGCTTTCAAGGCGGATGAACCGCAGCAGGTCCGAGCCTTTTTGTCCGTCCCAATTGCGGGTGACCGTTTGTGCCACTTCCCGGGCTGCGTTTTGGGAGAGCCCGCCCGCGTATGCCCACAGGTCATTCTGGAGAGTGATCAATGCGGCTTGTGCGGAGGATTCCAAAGTGAGGCGGGTGAGATGCTGCGCGGCTTTGTTTTGGTCGCTAAGCCAGGGCAGCGGAGCGGTGACGCTCGGTTGAGGGGCAGGCATAATGGGTCGGGGTTGGCTGATCGCGTTCATAAATTCGGACATCTTGAAAGGCTTGTGGACAAGGATCCATGGGCGCAGGCTATCAAACTCAGGTGGAGAGGTATTTTCATCGCAAAGGATGACCAGGTTAAGACCCGGGCGGACTGTGCGCAAGGCAATTCCGATTTCGAGCACCCAATCTTCACCGAGGGCGTGGTCCAGCAGAGCAATGGGTACGCCAATTTCATCTGCTCGTACAACAGCAGAAGCCTTATTGTTGACAATATGGCTTCGGTAGAGCCTGGTTTCATCCAGCGTACGGCGGATATTTTCTCCGAGGCTGGCGGAAGGGGTAACTATAAGAATATCGGCTGGCATTTGTCTAAAGTTTATCACTTAGTACAGGCGGAATCAAGGAAACCGAGGACTATTGGGGGGCTTCGTAATCTGCTTGTAAGTCTTTTATGCCCAAAAGAGCCATTAAAACCTCGGGAGGGATGTCCGCTTCGGGCAGGTCAGTTTTGTACAGCTGTCCGTTTTCGGCGCGCTCGCGCAGGTTTTTCCACAGAATCTCGCGTTCCTGGTTTTGCACGACCAGGTCGTTTAATAACCTGGCGTTCAGCAAATATTCGCCCGTAGAGTATAGAAAGGTGAGCCGCTTCCATTTTTCCGCCTTGATGGGCTCTTTTAATTTCTCCAATCCGCCAAGCTGAATCTTGTAATATTCCTCCCGGGCACGCGGGTGGTCCGATTCGTCTTTAAGCAGTTCGCCGCGCGTTGTCAATTCATGTCCGCGGATCGGGGCAATGAATTCGATTAGTCCGCCGCGATCGCCGAATGCCGAGGGCTGGTAAAAAGCCAGGTAGTCCACAGCAACAATCTTCGGCGCGGTGCGAAGCGGAATACGGTACCATCCCAGCAGCCGCGCAATTTCCAAATCTCTCGGGGTGGGGAGCAGGCAGACCAAAATCAGGTCGGTGGATTTCAACATATATTAATTATAATATTAGTTGTGAAACGACTCCCCATTCTTTTAACTCTCATCCTGCTCACCTCTTGTGGAGGAAATGCCACGCCTCTTCCTCAGACTGAGCTTGCTTCTGCCCAGGCAGCATCGGCTACGCCCGAGCCTCTTCCTGACCAACCAACCCTTACGCAGGAGCCGATACCGCCTTTTGCCATGATCGGCTACTTTCCTGACTACCGCGAGCTAAATTCTGAATGGGCAAAACACCTCACCGATATTATTTATTTTTCCGCCGAGCCTCGCGCAGACGGTTCTCTCGATACCTCGCGCCTGACCGAGGAAAACTGGTCGCGATTAATTGAGCTGAAGAACCAGTATGGCTTGCGCGTTCATCTTTCGGTCGGCGGCTGGGAACGCGGGGACGATTTTGCCGCTATGACCGCCGACCCCGGCATTCGCCGTCAATTTATCGCCAACCTGCTCGATTACATGCTTTCTCATGAAATTGACGGTGTCGATTTCGATTGGGAATTCCCGCAAACCAATAAGGAGTTTGCCGATTACGTCACCCTGCTGGCTGAGATGAGACTCTTCCTTTCGGAGCATGAATTGTTCGTCAGCGTGGCCCTGCCCGCAGATCCATCCATTCCTTTGAGCGAATTCGCCATCGTGGACCGGGTCCATATCATGTCCTACGACCATGCAGAAAGGCATTCTACGTACGAACAAGCTCTTAAAGATTTTCAACTATTTTTGGATGCAGGTATTCCAGCCGAGAAGCTGGTGCTGGGCATGCCGTTCTATGCGCGCGGGGTAAATGATTTTGAGCGAGAGCTCTCTTATGCTGAGATCGTCAGCAAATATCGGCCTGCACCGGAAGTGGATGAGGTCGACGGGCTGTTCTTTAACGGAATCACAACGATCCAGCAAAAGACCTGCTTTGCAAGAAGCCAAAACGCTGGCGGGGTGATGTTCTGGGAATTGGGACAGGATACGCTGGATGAATCGTCGTCTTTGTTGCGGGCGATTTATAAAACGGTGATGAGTGGATGTTAAAAAAGTAACGGTCACTCTGAAGGTGACCGTTACTTCGTTTGTTAGGCTATTCCTACTTCTTTATTGAAGTCAACTATTAATTCATCAATTTCATCGGCCTGCTTTTGAACCTGCGTCCAATAATCGGGCTGGTACCATTGCTGTTGAATTTCCTCATATGTTTTACCCTGTTGCTCGACCCAGGTGTAGTATTTCAAGTTGTGGACTCGTCGTCGTTCAGGGTAAGTGAGTTCGAGCATGTTATCTGTGGACTGGCCGTGCAGGTAGCGGGCGAAATCTGCGGCGGCGTCCTTCTCGCTGTATTCGCCGAACTCCTGGTGCATTTCATGCAAGCGCGAGCGATAGAGTTCCATCGAGTCGGTCAGCATGGTGATCATCACATCGTTTTCGTCCATCTCATAGTATTTGGCGGTCTTGATGCAGGTAAGTACATTCGAGATGCCAGAGAAGCCAAGCAGGTCGAGATTGGAAATGATGGATTCAGGTACGCCTTTTTCTGCGAGATAGGCGCGTCCGTTTTCTTCGTTAAAGAGGCGGGAGATGTTTACCACGGCATTGTCGTCAATGGCGGTGACTACATCCGTGTTCTTGGTGTTGTGCACCCACGGCACGTGCTTGTCGCCGATGCCTTCGATGCGATGCGAGCCAAATCCATTTTCCAAAAGTGTTGGGCATTGCAAAGCTTCGCTTGCCACGATCTTGCTTTCAGGGAAGATCTGCTTGAGATAGTCGCCGCTGGCAATTGTGCCGCCTGAACCTGTTGCGGACGCCATGCCGCGGAAGCGGTCGTCCTTGCCCATTACTTTCTTGAGCACTTCTTCCATGGCGTGACCTGTCACTTCGTAGTGCCAGAGGTAATTGCCAAACTCGTCGAACTGATTGAAGATCATCAGGTCTTGACCCGAATTTCTTAATTCCCAGCACTTGTCAAAAATTTCTTTTACGTTGGATTCGGAGCCAGGGGTCTTGATGGTTTCGCCTGCAACTTTTTCCAGCCATTCGAAGCGTTCCTTTGACATGCCTTCGGGCAAAATGGCAATGGATTCGCAGGCCAGCAATGCGGAGTCGTATGCCCCGCCGCGGCAGTAATTGCCTGTGGAGGGCCAGACTGCTTTTTGTGTTGTCGGGTCGAACTGACCTGTGACCAGTCGCGGCACGAGACAAGAGAACGCCGCGCCGACTTTGTGTGCGCCGGTGGGGAACCACTTGCCAACGATTGCAATGATGCGCGCCTTGACTCCCGTCAGCGAAGAGGGAAACTCGACGAAGTTGACTCCGCCAAAAGTCCCGCCAGATGCGGTGGGTTGATTGTGCCAGTTGATGCGGAACAAATTTCGCGGGTGAATATCCCAGAGTCCGATGCTCTTCAATTCCTCTTTTACTTTTGCCGGAATTTTCGAGGGGTCTTTCATCTGGGCGTAGGTGGGAATGATGATGTTGCGCTCTTTTGCGCGTTGAATGGCGCGGGCGCGGCGGTCTTTGTGAATGGTCAGGTCAATCGTAGTCATGGGGTTTCTCCTGAGAATAGTTGTCAGACAACTTGATTATAGCGCACAATCCCGGTTTTTTCTTTATAATGAGAGGGTGAACACCTATTGGGCGATTTCAGGGGTTTTGTTCGTGAATTTTTTTATTGGCATATGGCTTGCCTTGCGCAGCGCGAAAAAACGCACCCAGGGTGGGCAGGGATATTTTGCCCTGCTTATGCTTATGGCCGGTTTATTCTCGCTGACATATGGGTTGGAGATCATCTCTACTTCCGTTGCATTAAAGATATTCTGGTTGAAGCTTGAAGTCTTGAGCATCGTTGCCATCCCCCCGCTGTGGTTCATGTTCTCGTTCGTTTATACTCAGCAGGCGCGCTGGTTTTCACGAAAAGGGATTTTGTTTTTATTCGTCATCCCGGTTTTGACGCTGATCCTTGTGTTTTCACCGCTAAGTCATTTTTATCATGCGTCCCTGAAATATGAAACCGGCATGGGACCCGTCACCATCGAAGGCGGCGTATGGTTTTGGGTGCAGATGGCGCAAAATTACTTTTTATTACTGCTTGGGTTTTTCGTAATTTTGCGGGCGGTTGTGCGCTACCCCGGCATATACCGCGGCCAGAGCACTATGCTGCTGATCGGAGTGCTCATTCCCATCCTTGCAAATTTATATTATCTCTTCGAGAAAGTTCTGTCCCCGCAGTCCCCCGCCCAGGTGGATTTCACCCCGGTTGCTTTTATCTTTGGCGGATTGCTTTTCAGCTTCGGCGTTTTACGATTTGGATTTTTGGAACTCGCGCCTATTGCCAGAGAGGTTGTTTTTGAGGAGATTCCCGAAATGGTCTTGGTGCTGGACGCCGAAAACCGTGTAGTGGATATCAACCACGTCGGGCTGGAATGGTTCGATAGAACCCATGACCAGGTGACCGGCCGGCCGGTTTCCGAATTATTGAAGGAATTGCCCGACCTGCTCGGCAAATACGACCATGTTGGGAGCATCCATGAGTCTGTCACCATAAACACCGCCTCGCCCCGCGACCTGGAACTGGTCATTACACCCCTGGCAGATTCTCAGGGACAGGTTGCCGGACAGGTTATTTTGGCGCGCGATGTCACCAGCCGAAACCAGACCGCCCGTCTGATCGAACAGCGTAATGAAATGATCAACCTGCAGAGCGCGGCCTTGAACGCCGCCGTGAATGCCGTGGTGATCACAGACTTAAACGGGGAATGTATCTGGGTCAACCGCGCCTTTACTGACATTACAGGCTATTCATCGGGAGAGGCGCTCGGCAAAAATTTATCTTTTTTGAAATCGGGCGAGCAGGATCAGCCCTTTTATGAAAAACTGTGGAATACCATACTTTCCGGCCAAATCTGGCAGGGAGAGATCATCAACCGCCATAAGAATGGGCATCTGTATGTGGAGGAAATGACCATCGCCCCTGTTTACAATGAAAAAAGGGAAATCACGAATTACGTTGCCATTAAACAGGAAATTACAAAACGGAAGCTGATGGAACGGGAATTGCAGGAAGCAAATCACCGCCTGCAAAACCAAATGCAAGAGATTATTTCCCTGCAGGATCAATTGCGCGAACAGGCCATCCGCGACCCGCTGACGGGGCTGTACAACCGCCGCATCCTCGAAGAAGCGTTGGAGCGGGAGTCGGCGCAGGCCAAACGGAACGAAAGCGGTTTTTGCATTGCCATGATCGATATCGACAATTTCAAGACTCTTAACGACCGTCACAGCCATTCGGCCGGGGACATGATCCTGAAATCACTTGCCGGGATCCTTACCCATAATGTTCGCCAGGGAGATATAAGCTGCCGGTATGGCGGCGATGAGTTTGTCGTTTTAATGCCCAACGCGGCAGTGGAAGGCGCCTTAAAGCGCGCCAATCAATGGCGGCGGGCGTTTCAAATGCTTCAGAAAAATTTCAATGGGCAGGAATTGCAAGTCACCCTTTCAATCGGGATCGCATCCTATCCCTCCCATGGGCTGAGCGGACAGGACATATTGGAAGCGGCGGACGGGGCTTTATACGCATCGAAGGCCCGGGGAAAAAATTGTGTGACGGTCCACACTGATGGTTTAAACATAAAAGAGGATGGCTGAACAGCCATCCTCTTTTTTTTATCCAATCCCCAGCATCTTGCTCACCACCGACAATAAAATCCCGCCCGCGATCACGCTCCCCAACTGCCCGGCCGTATTCGCGCCCATGGCGTGCATCAAAATAAAATTGTTCGGGTCTTCATCGTTGGCGGTCTTTGCGGCCAGCCGTCCCGCCATCGGGAAGGCGGAAATACCCGCCGCGCCGATCAGCGGGTTGATCTTCCCGCCGCTCAACACAGACATGAGCTTTCCAAACAACAGGCCTGCAACCGTATCCAGCGAAAAAGCGAACAATCCCAAAACCATGATCTTACCGGTGTCGAGATTCAAGAAACTTGCCGCGCTCATCGTGGAACCGATGGCCAGCCCCAGAAACAAAGTGGAAATATTGATGATCTCGTTTTGTGCGGCGTTGCTTAATCTTTCCACCACGCCCGAAACTTTGAGCAAATTGCCAAGCATGAGCATGGAGATCAATGGCGTGGCTTCGGGCACGAGCAGGCCAACGACGAGGGTCAATACCACGGGGAAGAATATCAGGGTGGTTTTTGAAATCGGCTTCGGCGCATATTCCATTCGGATCATACGCTCTTTTTTTGTGGTTAGCAGTCTCATCAACGGCGGCTGGATGATGGGGATCAGACTCATGTAGGAATATGCCGCCACCGCGATCGGCGCAAGCAATTCAGGCGCAAGTTTTGTCGCCACGAAAATGGAAGTCGGCCCATCGATCGCGCCGATGACGCCGATCGAGGCGGCTTGATTAAGTGGAAACCCCAGTGCAATTGCAAGAATCAATGTGCCGAAAATTCCAAATTGCCCCGCCGCGCCAAGCAGGACCATGCGCGGCTGTGCGAGCAGAGGAGAAAAATCGATCATCGCGCCGACGCCGATGAAGATCAGCAATGGAAATAATTCTGTTTTGATTCCTGCGTCGTATAAAACGCCCATCATCCCCTCTGCGGCGGTCATACCTGCCAGTGGAATATTTGACAGCAGACACCCAAAACCGATGGGCAGCAAAAGCACAGGTTCGATTTCCTTGAACACCGCCAGGTAGATTAATATCAAAGCCGCGGCAATCATCACACCGTTGCCCAGCGTGAAATGAGAAAACCCTTTTAGCAATTCGGGTAATAATGAGTTTAAATCCATGCGGCTTCCCCGAGGTCTGCAAATTTCACCAGCGCCTGTTTATGCGCCACACTTTGACCGGGGCTTACAAGCACTTCGCTGATTGTGCCGCTGTATACCGAGCGAATGCTGTTCTTCATTTTCATCGCTTCGATCACCAGCACCACCTGCCCCGCTTCCACTTTTTCGCCGGGCTTTACGAACACATCCACCACTGTTCCCGGCAGGGGAGCGGTGAGAGCATTTCCGCTAATGGCGGGATTGGGAGAGAATGCGGCGGCTGTAACGGGTTTTTGGGAAATCGATTTTTTCTCCGCGATGTTTTTTGTCCCGCCCGCTTCTTTCTCCGCCTCAGCCTGGTTCCCGTTCTCCGGCATGACCTCGAACCGTTCCCCGTCCACGCGCGCAATGACAGGCCGCGCATGGATATTTTCTATCTCAACTTCAAACGTTTGATTATTGACTGTGATTTTGTATTTCATAGCTTTATCTTCCCCCTCTCCTTGGGGGAGAGGGCAGGGTGAGGTTTAATGCTTTCTGAAATTCCCTTTTTCCGACATTTGCCTGGTGCGCATGCCCAATTGCCAGGCAGAGACTATCGCGGTGGGCGGCTCAGGCAGCGGATGTGCCGAAGATAATTCCTGCTCGGCCAGTGCGAACACCACCGCGAGTGCGGCGGCTTGGGCTTTGTAATCTGTCTGGGAGACAGGGGCAGGCACGGGTGAGTCTGAGGCGGTTTCTTTATCCGCGGTAAAAAGCGTCAGTAAAATCATCATCAACCACAGCAAAAGGATCGCCCCGAAAACGAGTCCCATACCGAGAGCGGTGATTTGTAGTGAGAGTAGTAGTTCGGTCATATAAACTCATTCCGTCATTGCGAGGGCGTTAGTCCGAAGCAATCCCCAACACGAGGATGAGATTGCTTACCCTACGGGTACGATGTCGGCGGGAGAACTCCGCCTCGCAATGACATACTACACAGGAATATTCCCATGCTTGCGCGGCGGCGCGGGCGCATACTTATCTCGCAATGCAGACAGCGACGCAATGATCTTCGGCCTTGATTCACGCGGTTCGATGATGTCATCCACGTAGCCCGTGGAAGCCGCGTAATACGGATTATTGAATTTCTCACGGTATTCAGCCGCAAGTTTTTTTCGTTCCGCAGCGGGGTCAGTTGCCGTTTCGATCTGTTTCTTGAACAAAATATTTGCCGCGCCTTCCGCGCCGAGAACCGCGATCTCAGCGGACGGCCACGCATACGTGACATCGGTTCCCAGATATTTGCTGGACATCACTACATACGCGCCGCCATACGCCTTGCGCGTGATAATGCAGATTTTTGGAACGGTGGCTTCGGAGTAGGCATATAAAAGTTTTGCCCCGTGACGAATGATGCCGCCATGTTCCTGTGCGATGCCAGGCAGGAAGCCGGGCGAGTCAACAAAGGTGACAAGCGGGATGTTGAAGCAATCACACATGCGCACGAAGCGGGTCATTTTATCGGCGGCATCGATGTCGATCACGCCTGCCATAATGGCAGGCTCCTGCCCCACGATTCCAACGCTGTGTCCGCCGATGCGCGCAAGACCGACAATGGCATTGCGCGCCCAATCGGGTTGAACTTCAAGGAAAGAATCCTTGTCGATTATTTTTTCGATCACCTGATGCATGATGTAGGGTTCCGTGGCATCCAGCGGAATCATTTGATTCAATTCCTCGTCCATGCGGCCAAGATCATCTGCAGGCTGGACGAAAGGCGGGTTCTCAACATTGTTCGAAGGCAGGTACGAAAGGAAATGGCGCGCCATTTCGAGCGCGGCCATTTCGCTTTGCACGCTCAAATGCGCCACGCCGCTGACAGAGTTATGCACTGCCGCGCCGCCCAATGACTCAGCGTCGATCACCTCGCCTGTCACGGCTTTGATCACCTCGGGGCCCGTGAGAAACATAAAGGATTGCTTCTCCACCATAATTACCAAGTCCGTCAGAGCAGGCGAGTAGGCCGCGCCGCCCGCACAAGGCCCAAGCATCACGCTGACTTGCGGCACCACACCGGAATATTGCGCGTTTCGGCGGAAAATTTCGGCATAACCGCCCATCGAACGCACACCTTCCTGAATGCGAGCGCCGCCTGAGTCGATCAGTGAAATGAACGGCACGCCATTGCGGACTGCGAGATCCATCACGCGGCAAATTTTGTGCGATTGCATTTCGCTGAGCGTGCCGCCGTAAATTGTAAAATCCTGTGAATATAAATAAACCGTCCGCCCGTTGATCTGCCCGTAGCCTGTGATGACGCCGTCACCGTAAAACTTTTCCTTCAACAACCCAAGTTCATCGCCTTGATGTGTGATGAACGGTTCGATCTCGTTGAAGGTGCCGGGGTCGAGCAGCGCATCCACGCGTTCTCGCGCTGTCAACTTGCCCTTGGCTTTTTGTTTTGCGATCCGTTCTTCGCCGCCGCCTTCCAATGCTTTGGCACGGATCTTGCGTAATTCCAAAATTCTGGGGTCTTCCTGGGTCATATTGATTCCTTCATTTTTCGTGGGGGCGATATCATACCCTTATGATACCCGCCCATATAACCTGACGTTTCTGATAAACCATGAAAAGTCCCTCCTTGGTTCGCAAGGTGATAAATTTTACAAGCGGAAGTATATCATTCGATGACATAACTACCAGTGATGGAAGACATACAGGAAATAGGATAATGCGCCTCCTCTTTGGATTTGGGGTTGATTCGGTTTACTGGGGTATGGTCTTGTCTGAAGTTCTGATAAAAAACACCCCATCGAGATCATGGAGTGTTGTATTCATGAAAATCAGGTTACCCCAGGAATTCTTTTACTTTCTGTAAAAAGTGCGCGGTGTTCACGGGTTTGGTCAGGTAATCTTCCGCGCCTTGCTTGATACCTCTAACCACGCTTTTGGAGTCGTGCTCAGCAGAGACAATGATGATGGGAATATCACGAAGCATCGAGTCTTCCTTGACCTTTGCCAGTACTTCGAATCCATCCATGATGGGCATCATCAGGTCGAGCAGGACGAGGTCGGGTTGTTCGCTCTTGATTTTTGCCCAAGCCTCCTGCCCGTTGGATGCGGTCACAACTTGATAATCGGTCTCGTCGAGCGCCTGTTCAAGAACTTCAATATTGAACGGCTCATCGTCCACGATAAGTACTTTTGCTTTGCTCATATTTCACCTCAGATGTTCTTTGATTTTTTTCCTCAAGAGATTTCCGTCCACAGGCTTGGTGATGTAATCGTTACAGCCAGCCTCCTTTGCCTTTTCTGCATCTCCAACCATGGCGTAAGCGGATAAGCCAATGATGGGTGTATCTGCGTTGTTGATACGAATTCGGCGTGTAGCCTCGTAACCATCCAGGATGGGGAGCGAGATGTCCATGAGAATGAGGTCGGGTTTTTCCAGCCCCGCCAATGTTACTCCCTGCGCTCCGTTTTTGGCGAAGATCAGTTCGTAGTCGTCTTCCAATAATTGCGTGATGAAGTTGACATTAAGTTCGGTGTCTTCCACGACCAGAATGGTCGTTCGTGGTTGTGGTTCACTTCTTCTTTCTATCTGATTGCTGGATTCTATCGGGGTGGTTTCGGCTGAATGGACGGTATCCATTATGGCGGCGGAAGAGGCGCTGTCCTGACTGGCGGAGCCGTGTCGAAGGGCAGGATCCTTCTTGTAGTGCATGGGAAAGGTGAGGGTGAAGGTCGAGCCTTTGCCCAGTTCGCTTGCGGCGGTCAAATCTCCACCGAGTAAGCGGGCGAGGTTGCGGCTGATGGTGAGTCCCAGCCCGGTGCCGCCATATTGACGGGTGGTGGTGTTATCTGCCTGTTGGAATTCCTCGAAGACGCGACCGACCGCCTCTTTACTGATGCCGATGCCGCTGTCTGCCACCGAGATGGCTGCGACTTCGCCGTCAATTTTTTCTACTTTCAGAATGACCTTACCTTCGTGCGTAAATTTAGCGGCGTTGCTGAGCAGGTTGAGCACGATCTGCTTGATCTTGTCCTGATCGGAAAAAACGAAGCCGATGGATTCATCCACTTGTTTTTCTAGCAGTACATTTGGTTTGAGCAGGGGAGCGGCAAGCGCCCCGCATTGATCTGCCAATATACTCAGGCTGAATTTGGCGGGGATGACATCCATGCGTCCCGCTTCGATCTTGGCGATATCGAGCACGGTGTTGATTAGCCCAAGCAGGTGCTGGGAACTGGTGAGTACTTTTTCAAGGTTGTTGATCTGTTTCTCAGGCATTACACCTTCTGCTTTGCCTTTGACGATTTGAGTAAAACCCATAATGGCATTGAGAGGCGTGCGCAGTTCGTGACTCATGTTGGCAAGGAAGGTGCTCTTGGCTTTGTTGGCTTGCTCTGCGGCGGCGCGGGATTCTTCAGCCTCTTCGAAAAGGCGTTGAGTCTCTTCGAAGAGGCGCACGTTTTGAATGGCAGTCCCCATATTGGATGAGATGGTCTCCAACATACCAATTGGAAAGTTGGTAAAGGCGTTTTCTTTTTCATAATCGGCAATACTAATACCACCAATGATCTCCTTCCCTGATAGCAATGGCAGCATTACAAATGACTTTGGCGGTCCGACAAGTTCAAATTTTCGGTAATACTTTTCGGCATCCGTGTTAACTACCCAGGATCTGCCACCCCATCTCGCTGCAAAACGAATGGCGAATTTAGATATTTCTGTTGAGATCTGATCGGGAATAAGCCTTTCTCCATGATGGAAAAGATACTGCGCAATGACCCGATCACTCTTTGGGTCGAATGCAGCAATGCCTATGCTGTCCACTTTGAGTATCTCGCGCAATCTATCACCGACACGATCGAGTGTGCTTTGAAGGTCAAGCCCTTCGGTCAATGTCTGCCCGATGTTGTTGATGATCTGTAATTCGGTGGCGCGTTGCTCGGTCTCTTTGAGCAGATGTTGGGTCTCATCGAAGAGACGCACATTTTGGATGGCTGTGCCCATGTTGGATGCGATGGTTTCCAACATGTTGATAGGGAGATTCGTAAAGACATCTTCCCTTTCATAATCAGGGATGGTGATACTGCCAACCAACTCTCCGCCTGCTAGCAAGGGTACCATCACAAATGCTTTGGGAATCTCAGCCCACTCTGGAGAATCCGCTAAAAATTTCCGCCAATTCTTTTCGACATTCGTGTTAATTACTACAGGTTTGCCCCCCGTTCTTTCAACGAAACGCATAAACAACATATTCTTACTTAATGAATAACGGTCAGGAATAACTCGTTTGCCCTTGAGATAGACAAACGCTGAGATTACAAGACCTGTCCGTATATCATTTGCGATAATGCCAATACTCTCGATCTTGAGCGCTTCGCGCAATCTGTCACCCACACGCTCAAGCGTGGTGCTCAGATCAAGACCTTCTGAGAGTGTCTGTCCGATGTTGTTGACGATCTGCAATTCGGTGGCACGTTGCTCGGTCTCTTTGAGAAGGCGTTGGGTTTCATCAAAGAGACGGACGTTTTGAATGGCGGTACCCATATTGGAGGCGATGGTCTCCAATAGATTGAGTGGTAGATTGAAGAAGGCATTCTCATTTTCATAATCAGCAATGGTGATACTGCCGACCAATTCCCTGCCTGCAAGCATTGGCACTATCACAAAAGCTTTTGGGATTTCAGTCCACTCTGTCAGAATATCTGTGCCAAATTTTTTCCAATATCGTTCGACATCGCTATTTACGACCCAAGGCTTGCTGCCCACCTTCAATGCAAAACGCATACTGTATTTGTAGTTGCTCATTGAAAAACGCTGAGGAATAATCCGTCTGCCATAATGGTAAATGTAATTCGAGATCGCCAGACCTGCTTGTGGATCAAATGCAACAATACCTAGAGCTTTAACGTCAAGCACTTCGCGCAATCTTTCGCCCACGCGTTCGAGTGTACTATTCAAATCGAGACCTTCGGTCAGTGTTTGTCCTATGTTGTTGATGATCTGTAACTCGGTGGCGCGTTGTTCGGTCTCTTTGAGCAGGCGCTGGGTCTCGTCGAAGAGACGTACATTTTGAACGGCAGTTCCCATATTGGATGCGATGGTTTCAAGTAGATTTAAAGAAAGATCAGTGAAGGCATTCTCTTTTTCATAATCTGCAAGGGAGATTCCTCCAATCACTTCTCTGCCTGCCAATAGGGGGAGCACGACCACCGATTTTGGAACATCATCGCCAATTGAACCCCGCCATCTATGCCAGAATTTTTCCACTTCGTCATCTTTGATTACCCATGAAACGCCCCCCCGTCTGGCAGAAGCGCGCATCATTATCTTAATGGCATGCATGTTAAAATCTTCTTTCGAAAGGGTAGTCTGCTCGCCATTACGAACCATATAGTTCGCAATGATGCGTTCAGTCTCTTTATCGAAAATGGAAATGATAATGTTGTTGACGTTCAACGCTTCCTGTATTCTTTCGCCCACGCGTTGGATCATACTCTCCAAATCGCCGCCTTCAGTCAGCGTTTGCCCGATATTGTTGATGATCTGCAGTTCGGTGGCGCGTTGTTCAGTCTCTTTGAGCAGACGCTGGGTCTCATCGAAGAGACGGACATTTTGAATGGCGGTTCCCATGTTGGACGCGATGGTTTCAACCATATTGATTGATAGATCAGTAAAAGCATTCTCCTTTTCGAAATCTGCAAAGAGAATGCCGCCGATCAATTCCTTACCTGCTAGTAGGGGGAGTGCCACAAAGGATTTTGGGGCTTCTATATCCTCTCCAAATTTGCGCCAACTCTTTGCAGCATTAGTGTTTACGATCCAGGATCTACCTCCACCCCTTGCAGAGAGTCGCATACGAATCTTAAATTTGTCGAAGGACATATAATCATAAGCGTAGGTTTTGCTATAAAAATAGCGTGACATTTCATGGCCAGTTTTCGGGTCCAGAACAATTATGCCAATATGATCAAGACTTAGCACATCGCGCATTCTTTCACCAACACGTTCAAGTGTGCTGTTTAGATCGAGATCTTCAGTTAAGATTTGGCCAATATTATTGATGATCTGCAATTCGGTGGCGTGTTGTTCTGTTTCTTTAATTAGAAGCTGGTTTTCACTGGATAAACGGGAAATTTCCACTTCACGATGGGCAATCTGCTCTTCCAGCGCGCGGATTTTGTCCACGTCCATTTTTGGCGCGGGCTTTTTGGGAGTTGGCTTCGCCTTGACCTTATTGCTTTTAGATGGTGTTTTCCCTGGCATTTTCTCGCTCCACTGATCTTTGCAATTAATACTTATTTTACCCCTTATCTCTATTTTATTGTCCACCCACATGATTTGGAATAGGGATGTTTGGTGCTCTTAAATCTTGCGCGGGTCTTTGACCATGAAGATTAGGATCGCGATCATTACAACAGATAGCATGGTTGAAATTATAAACGTCGGGATGAAGCCGGCGCTGTCCACGATCCAGCCGCCGATGATGGGGGCGATGATGGTGGCGGGAGCGGTGAGGGTTTGCGAGAGGCCGATATACATGGGTCGTTCGGCTTCGGTGCCGAAATCCACGGTCATGGCGATGCCGATGGTCCAGATGGAGACGTTGGCGAGACCTGTGAGAATGAAGATCGGATAAAACCATGAGATGGAAGCTGCGTTCCATGCGAGGACAGCGCTGAGCAAGGCCGCAAATGCACCGAGGATGAGCATGGCGCGATGACCAATGCGGTCGCCGATCCAGCCCATGCTGATGTTTGCCACGGTTTGCGAAATGGTGAGTGTGGCGGTGAGATAGCCCGCAATGACCGGGGTCATGTCAAAGCGGCGCAAGGCGTAGATGATGTAGAACGAAAAGCCCATCGTGGCAAATTGGGAGAGGAAGCGCGCCGCGAGGAACCAGTTGAAGTTTCGGTCCTTGCCCAGAACTTTTTTTGCGGCAACCCAGAAGTGAGTCTTTCGCTCCGGGATGACCTTTTCAGTATCTTCGGGTTCGCGTGTGAGCGCGAGCGCGAACCATGACAGGGTGAAGAAAAAGCTTGCTAGGAAGAAGCAGGCTGCAAAGTCGAGGGGAGAGGCGAGGTAATCGAGCAGGTATCCAGCTCCGATGGCGGAAATGCTGATGAAGAGGTTCGCCAGCCCGGCCTGCATCCCAAAAAACGTGCCGCGCGAATCGGGCGGCATAATCTTGGAGATCATCGAGGTCCAGGCGTTGGCGGTCACACCGCCGCCTAGTCCCTGCCAGGTGAGAAGGAACATGGTGAGAAGGAGACCCGCATTCAAACCGATAAATGGCAGCAGCAACGCAACGATGGCGAATCCCAAAAATGGGATGCGCTCATGGATGGTCATCATCAAGACAGTGCGCTTGTATTGGCGCAGGCGGGAGACATGGCCTGCCGTAAATAGCTGGGGAAACAACCAGCCAGCGGAATGGATGGCAGGCACAAGGCCGATCAATGTCGCGGAGTCGGTCATGGAGGCGACGAAGAGCGGCAGGATGGTGCTGAAGGAGGCGAAGCCAAGCGCCGCGCCAAACAAGCCGCCATCCCAAAGGTTGACGGTGAGATTGTGCTTTAGATTTTTCCGTATATTTTGTTCGAGGGGGGAGAGCATAAATGGATTTTACCTTATTGGATATTTGCCGCCCTGTTCCTGGAAAAACTTGTTTAAGAAAGTTCTTGACAAAAATCCTTGGGTTGGTCTAAAATAAAAACGAACGTTCGTTCATTTTTCCAATAAGAAGGAAGCCATGCCTGCAAAGTTGAAAGATGCACTGAAGAAGGGCGAGACCACCCGTCTGCAAATTGAAGACGCTGCCATCGAGTTGTTTATGGAGAATGGGTATCATGGCACCTCCATGCGCCAGATCGCGGAACATGCGGGGCTTGCGCTTGGCGGCATCTATAACCACTTCAAGAGCAAGGATGAGATTTTCGAAGCCATCATTGTAGACAAGCATCCATATAAAAAACTCCTGCCGGTCATCGTTGATACGGAAGGGGAGACGATGGATGAATTTCTTGGCAATGCGGCGAGGGTTGTCATCAAGGAACTGACCTCTCAGCCGTATTACGTCAAACTGATGTTGATCGAGATCGTCGAATTTAACGGGAGTCACGGCGCGGCGCTGATCAAGGAAATTGCGCCGAAGATCCTGCCCGTTTTTGAAAAGCTTGTGAAAACGAAAAAAAACCTGCGCATCATCCATCCCGTACTCCTGATGCGCTCTTTTATCGGCATGGTTCTTTCATACATTATCACAGACATGATCATTGCCAATTCTGTTCTCAATAAATTCATGCCGAAAAATGCACTCGATGCCTATGTGGATATTTACATGCACGGCGTTATAAAGGAGCCCGTATGAACTCACGCTTAATGTCCATCATCCGCAAGGAATTCATTCAAATTTTTCGCGATACGCGGACTCTGATCATGATCCTGGTCATCCCGATCATGCAGTTGTTCCTGCTCGGGTATTCGGCTACCAACGATGTACGCAACATCCCGCTGGCTGTGGTTGACCGGAGCCGCAGCCCCGAATCACGTGCCCTGTTGGATTCCTACCGTGCCGCCGATTATTTTCGGATTGCCTATACGGTCGACTCTGAGGCGGATATCGAAGCCTTGATCTCTGCCGGCGATGCGCGGGCAGCAGTCATCATTCCGCCGGACTATGCTCAGAATCTGAGCGCGGGAAATGCCCAGGTTGCCTTCATCCTCGACGGCTCCGACCCGACCAGCGCCTCCACTGCGCTTTCGGCTGCACAACTGATCAGCCAGGCACATGCCACCGAGATACTGACGGAACGATTCGCACGCACAGGGTCGAATCTTCGAGTACGGCCACCGGTCGAAGTCCGCACCACGGTTTGGTACAACCCCGACCTGATCAGTGCGCACTTCATGATCCCCGGCGTGATCGGCATGATCCTGTATGCGATTGCCGCCATCCTGACTGCCACATCCGTTGTCCGCGAGCGGGAGCGCGGGACAATTGAACAACTCATCGTTACCCCCATCCGCCCATGGGAATTGATTGTCGGCAAGTTGATGCCGTATGTCATCCTTGGCTTTTTTAATACCATCGAGGTGCTGGCCGTCGGTCACTGGTGGTTTGGAATGCCCATCCGCGGCGACCTCGGCTTGATCATCGTCCTCTCCATCGTCTTCCTCATCACCGGTCTCGGCATCGGCTTGTTTGCATCCACCATCGCCAATACCCAGCAGGAAGCCATGCTCACGGTTTGGATGACCCTTCTGCCGAGTATTTTCCTTTCGGGCTTTTTCTTTCCATTAGAAGCCATGCCCACGTTCTTAAGATGGCTTTCCTATCTCATGCCTCTGCGTTACTACCTCGTCATCATCCGCTCGCTTCTGCTCAAGGGCGTCAGCCTCGACATGATCCAAACCGATGTGTTGGCCATGTCCCTCTTTGCAGTCGGCATCATGACCGCCGCCGCCCTGCGTTTCCGCAAACGACTCGATTAATTTCAGAAATTTAAAGGAGATTCCCCATGAACCACAGACGCCCCCCGCTTCCTGCAATCATCGTGGTTGCCTTGCTTGTGATCGTGAGCGCATACTTCATCATCACACAAGCCGCAGGCGATGAAAACGGCGCCTTAACCGCCTCAGGCACGATCGAAGCGACTCAAGTCAACATTGCGCCAGAACTCGCCGGCAGGGTGACCGAAGTCCTTGCTGACGAAGGACAATCTGTTTCGAAAAATGCTCCGCTTCTTCGTCTGGACCCGAGCCTGCTGGCTGCCCAACGGACAGTTGCCGCCGCTGCAGTTGACTCTGCCAACGCCGCTCTCGCGTCTGCACAGACAAAATATGATCAAACCCTGCAAGCCGCGCTGGCTTCACAAGCCACCCAGCGCGCAAAGGATTGGCAGGCTTCCGCTCCCAGTGAATTCGACCAGCCCAATTGGTATGTCGCGCAGGATGCGCAAATCGCCGCTGCCCAGGTCGAGTTGGATGCCGCCCAACAAGATGTTGAAGATGCTCTCGCCCAGTTTGATCAAGTCATCACCGACTTGAAAAATTCCGACTACCTTGCTGCCGAAAAGCGGCTTACCGAAGCCCGCGCAGCTTTCATCATTGCAGAGCAGGTTAAAGATCAAGCCAGCAACGCCGCCGATAGTGGGGACTTGCTGGATGCCGCTCAGGACTACTACGATCTCGCCCTTGAAGAACTCGACAAGGCCGAAGAGGATTACAACGACCTGTTCAACACAGATGAAGCTGACGATGTCGAATATGCGCGTGGACAAGTGCTCGTTGCCCAGCAGCGCCACGATGCCGCTTACGCCCGCCTGCTCTCGCTGCAAACCGGCGCGGATTCTCCCAGCGTTGTAACGGCCTTCAACTCGCTGGAACAGGCGAAGAGGGCGGTTGAACAGGCTCAGGCAAGCCTTGATTTGATCGACACCCAGATCAAAAAGCTGACCATTTCCGCCCCCATTGACAGCGTTGTTCTCACCCGCAATGTGGAAGCCGGTGAATTCGTTCAACCCGGCGCAACCGCCTTTATCCTTGGCCAGCTCAGTGAATTGACCATCACCGTCTACGTCCCTGAAAACCGATACGGTGAACTTTCACTTGGGCAGGCCGCCGAAGTGAGCGTGGATTCCTTCCCCGGCGAAATATTCACCGCTACGGTCGTTCAAATAGCAGATAAAGCCGAATTCACCCCGCGCAACGTACAAACCGTGGAAGGCCGCAGTTCCACTGTCTTCGCGATCAAGCTGAGTGTGCAGGACCCCGAAGCGAAGCTGAAGATCGGTATGCCGGCGGATGTGGTTTTCAAATAAGAGTCGAAGGTCTAAAGTCCAAAGTCAAAGGAAAAGATATGCCCGGGATTACTCAATTTGAAGATATTGAAGCATGGAAAACCGCGCGACAATTAACGAATGCAGTTTATGCTCATACCAATCACCAGGGATTTAATCGTGACTTTGGCTTGCGTGATCAAATTCGTCGTGCGAGTGTTTCTGTGATGAGTAATATTGCCGAAGGCTTTGAAAGCCGTACGGATGTGCAATTTATTAATTTCCTTGGTATGGCGAGGGCCTCGGCTGGTGAAGTAAGGGCGCAACTTTATATTGCCCTTGATCAAAAATATATAACAGAAGAACAGTTCAAGGAAACCTTCGTGATAGCCCAAACCTGCTCACGACAGATTGCCAATTTTATAAAATATCTGGAATCCAATCCTCGTCAACGCTGCATTTCAGATGAGACCTCTGAATATGAAGCCTAATTTGTTCGACCTTCGACCTTTGACTTTCGACCAATCCTGGCCTTCCACTAGATTGAAAAGGAACATGCCATGAAACCCGTTGCATTTGATTGGTCAAAGATGAAAAATATCCAGAAGATTCATCGCTTGCTGTATGCTATCGGGTTGGGATCGTTCATCGGCAGGATCATTCTCCTTTTGGAAACAACAGGCCGCAGGTCAGGCAGGAAGCGGGTGACTCCTCTTCAATATGAATTGATCGGTGATGATTACTATGTCGGCGCGGCGCGCGGGACAAAAGCAGATTGGGTACGGAACATCCAATCATGTCCGCAGGTTGAAGTTCGCGTGGGTGCGAAACGATTTCAAGGCATGGCCAAGGTTGTAACAGACCCGTCAAAATTTGCTGATTTTTTGGAGATTCGCCTCCAGCGACATCCGCTTATGGTTGGTTTGATCATGGAAAAAGTGCATGGGTTTCCCAGACATCCAAGCCGCGGACAGTTGGAAGAATTGGGAAGAACAGAAGCGTTTGTGATCCTGCACCCAATAAAATTCAGCGAGAATTGAAGATGACAAATTATCTCGTTCAGGCAACTGATATACACAAGCATTTTGGAAATAACCATGCCGTCGATGGTGTTTCACTTCACGTGAAGCCCGGCGAAGTCTATGGTCTCGTAGGCTCGGACGGCGCAGGCAAGACAACCACCATGCGTTTGCTCGTTGGCGCGCTGGTGCCATCGGCAGGCGAGATCAACGTCTGTGGGTTTGACGTGTTGAAGCAGGTGGAACAGGTCCGTTCACAGATCGGATATCTTTCGCAAAGGTTTTCCATGTACGAGGATTTGAGCGTTCTGGAAAATATCCGCTTCTTTGCCGAAGTGCGTGGTCTTTCTCAAACCGAATGGCTGCCGCGCTCGATGGAGATCCTGGAATTCGTCGGGCTTGCTGATTTCAAAGACCGCCGCGCCGGACTTCTTTCCGGCGGCATGAAGCAGAAGCTTGGCCTGGCGTCCGCGCTGGTCACTCGCCCGCGCCTGCTTTTATTGGATGAGCCAACAACAGGCGTCGATCCTGTCACCCGGCAAGACTTTTGGCAACTCGTTATCAAGTTGGTTGCTATTTCCCCCTCTCCCTCTGGGAGAGGGGATAGGGGTGAGGGCGTCTCTGTCATCATCACCACTCCCTATATGGATGAAGCCTCGCGCTGTCACCGCGTTGGATTTATGAAAAACGGAAGGATCATCGCTGAAGATACGCCGTCCGCGCTTCGTTCGAAACTTAATGGCCGCATCCTTGAATTACGCGGCTCGCCGCTGGATGTGCTTCGCCATGTTGCGCACAGGGATGTGGATGTTGAAGATGTTCAGGCTTTTGGCGATCGGTTGCACATCCGCGTCCGTGACGATAAGGCGCGGGATGTCATCCGCAGGTTGAAGTCCGCGATTGGAGGCGAAGGCGGTCGCGTGGCAGAACTCCGCGTTGTGCCGCCTGTCCTCGAAGATGTGTTCATCGATTTATCGGAAGATAAAGATTCCACGCCACCCGCATGAAACGAGAGGAATATTGCCATGATCAACTTCGATTTTAGTACATTGATCGACCGCCCCATGAAAGATGTCTTTGCGTTTGTTGCCGACCCCAATAACATGGCGCAATGGAATTCCGCTGTGGTAAGTCTCGAGCAGGTTACGCCGGGCGCTGTGGGTGTCGGCACAAAATTCAAAAGTGTTGGCGAGGCGCTCGGACGCCGCATCGAAGGCGAGCTGCAAGTCACCGCGTATGAGCCGCATACCAAATGCGGTTTTCAATTGAATGCGGGTCCCATGCAATTGAGTCTCACGATCACTTTCAAAACGGTGGGTACGGGTACAAAAGTCAACCTCCATGGTGAGGGCAACCCCGGCGGGATCTTCAAACTTGCAGAAGGTGTCATGGCGGGCCAGGTGAAAACCCTCATGGAAGGCAATCTCGCCCGCCTGAAAACTGTGCTGGAAAAGGGAGCATAAATGTCATTGCCCGTCATCTATGTTGAAAATCTTACAAGGCGATTCGGCGATTTTGTCGCCGTCGATCATATCAACTTTGAAGTGAACGAAGGAGAGGTGGTTGGCTATCTTGGGCCGAATGGTTCGGGCAAGACCACCACCATCCGCATGCTGCTCGGCCTGCTCACTCCCAGCGAAGGCGAAGCCACCGTGCTTGGATACGATGTGCAGCGGCAAAGCGAGGAAGTCCGCGCGAGGGTTGGGTACATGTCTCAAAAATTTGCGATCTACGATGATTTGACTACACAGGAGAATCTGACTTTCTACGGCGGTGTGTACGGGATCACCGACAAAGCGCGCATCCAGCAGACCCTTGAGTTGGTCGGCCTCAAAGGGCATGAGCAAACGCTCACGAGGGATATGTCCACCGGCTGGCGGCAGAGACTTTCACTTGGTATTGCACTGGTGCATCAGCCCAAATTGCTTTTCCTCGATGAACCCACCTCCGGTGTGGACCCGACCGCCCGCCGTGCCTTCTGGGATTTGATCTACGAACTTGCCGAGGGCGGCGTGACGATTTTCGTCACCACCCATTACATGGACGAAGCCGAATATTGCGAACGGGTCGGTGTGATGCGCGATGGCAAATTGCTTGCGATGGACACACCGACAAATTTAAAGCGCACCGTGATCAAGGGAGATGTGTGGGAAGTATTCGCGCATCCGCTCGAGCAGGGACTGGAAGTTCTGCGCGAGATGGATGGAGTCGAACGCGTCGGGTTGGCGGGTGATCATTTGCGGGTCATCAGCTCGAAGGTTAAGCAAGAAGCGCTGAGCGGCTTGTTGAAGAGGAAAAAGATTCAGGTGGAAAAAATCGAAAGCGGCGAGGCGACTCTGGAGGATGTTTTCCTCGCTCTGGCCCGTTAAATTCGAACCGCGACAAATTTGTCGCGGTTCGAAAAATTACTGTTCGGGGGTGACGATGGCCATGATGAGATACACCAACAGCATGGCGCCGTTGAAGGTGAAGAAACCTAGCACGAATAACAGCCGTACGACGGTCGGGTCGATGTTGAGATAATCGCCGAGGCCCGCACAGACACCCGCGATCATGCGGTTGGATTTGCTTCGAGTGAGGGTTTTGATATCGCTCATTTTTGCTCCTTTCGTATTGTCACCTTTTATTACGCAGAAGAACGAAAGGAGTTGCAGTTATTTGTGCCTTCTGCCCTCGAAGTAATTTGCCGCCGCTGCGTAGAGCAGGAAGACTCCCAGCATGATGAATACCACCGCCTGCAGGCCAAGCCATTTCAATTGCCAGAGACCAAACCCCGCAAAGGCCGCTCCCACCAGACCGTAGAATATTGCATTGCGCATAAAACCCGAAGCCACCCGTTTGGATTGGAAGAGGCTGCGCGCGGCAAGCTGCTCCAGTTTGTGGACTTCATCTTCATGGCGGTTTTTGCACGCGATGACATCATCCACAACAGCGGCACAGTCGGTGCATAAGCCGCGCTGGCAGTACTTGCAAATTCCAACGGCGGGAGTAGTGGGGTGGTAGAAACAATTCATTCTATTTTCTTTCCTCTTTCACATATGGTCTCAATATGGGCGGGAAGTGCGCCTGCCCTACTCGACCAATAGCCTACTTATTCACAACCGGATGTCTCAACACTGTCTTCATTTTATCAGGTGATACCCTGCGCGGATCGCTCATGTAGATTTCATGATGCTTGCCGTGCGGGCCGACGTTATCCTTCAAGCTGTTTTCTTTCATGTATTCCCTCATGCGTTCAATGGTGGCTGGCTCGGCGGCGTACGGCCCGATGTGCATGGTTTGCACGCACAGGCCTTCTTCAAAATAAGCAAGCCTCGCATTGGAGAGCTTTTCACTGTCCCCTTTTTTTCTGCGGACTTGTTCGCGCGCTTCTTCGAACAACTCTTGGGTGATGACCTCAGGGTGCATAATCATCAAGGTGTAAAACCAATTGTCTTTGATGGTGATATCGAACATGCCATCTTCCACCCACCACAAGCCCTCGAGCGCCATCACAGGATAATCAACCGCATTTGTCTTGCGCTTATTTAGCATGAATTTGAGCGTGTACGCCAGCCCGTACAAAGCCATCGTCGCTTCAGCGAAGGATGGTGATTTGCCGGGCTCGGAGCCTTTTTCAATCGAGCCATCAATCATGGCAAATTGTAGATTAGGCACTTGAACGGTTTCGATCTTCTTTGCCGATGGCTGATACAGATATTTGAATTGTTTTTTCAGGTCGAGAATTTTCATTTCAGTGTCCTTCGCTTCTTTCTTGAAGAAGTTTATCAAAATCCTTTTTGTTTTTCATGTTTTATTCCTTGTTCATGGTTGCTTTTTTCACAGCGATAGCAATAGCGGTTGTGGGCACAAACAATGCCTCCGCATTGGGGACAGGCCCACCTGACTTTTTCGTTTTCGACAAACTGCCGAATTCCAAGCTTTTGGATGTTTTCAAGATTCTCGATCACGCTCATGTTGTATCTGGTTCGATACCTTTTATCCATATGCTTCACCTGTTTGCAGGGAAAACTGTCACATTGAAAACAAAACTTTGCACCCCCTTGTTGAAGGACTTCGCAATTTTTGATTTTGCACCTGAGGATGCTGACAGCTTTGTTAAGGTCTTCTACTCTGCAACCGGGACATGTGTTTTTGTCTCTCAAATAAGCCATGCAGGTTCCGCAGTTCATTCCGCAGGGAGCAATGAGCGTAATTTTGGTCATCATGCCTCCTTCAAAGGCTCAAGTTGAGGCTCTTTTTAGAATTCGTTGGACGAAAAACGTCAACCCTCTCGATGGGATTTTCTTCTGACCAAAATCCCAATCCTTCCACGCCGTCCAAATGGATTCGGGCATGTATCTTCCATCTTCATCTGCTTTCAATTCGACCAACTTCAACATCTCCTTGAAGCGTTTATCCTTCCGCGCCCACTTGAATTGACTGAGCACATCCAGCACGTGCAAAATGTCGTACCAAAAAAGCGGCGCTTTGAGTTTGCGGAAATCCGTGCCCATGAAGAACATGTACGGATGCTTTTCTTTGCTTTCAGCCCAAAGCGAGAGCAAAGTTTCCACGCCAATTTTTGCGGACTTGCCATCGTGTAACTCAGTCACATGCGCCAGCGTTTGTAACATCACCAATGTCGCGTAGGGACACGGATCTTCCTTTCGCCCCGGCCCGCGGAATTTCCCCAACTCCGGTGAGACGGCGCACGGCCAGCCATTTTCGCGGACGAGACCATCCAAAAAATCAACGGCAGATTGCACGCGCTTGTCTTCACGCATTCCCATTTGGATCAGGGACGAAACGATCACAGGCGCATCGCACAATGCCCACGCCCATTCGTCCTGTCCGCTCCCACCGAAATGCGTTGGGACATTCGTTGGCAATTGGAAAGGCCCTTGTTTGGATTGATGTTCCATCACTTTCTTCACGATCTTCTTCACTGGCGGGTCGTTGACGTTCAACCCCAAGTCCGCGATGAATTCAAGTTTGTGGAAAGGCTGGCTGGCAGACCTGTGGCTATTGAGGACTATCCCCGGCCAGTCGGTCAACTCCGCAAGCAGGGATTGAATCTTTGGGTCGGCCAGCATTTTTTTCCGTGCCGCCTTGACCTGTGGATCGCTTTCTGCCTGTTCAAGCAAGTCCACGCGGGTTCGGTATTCGATCCACGCTTCGCCTTGCAAAAGCCATTCGATGATTTTGTCGTTCATGTGTCACTTCCTTGAAAAATATAAGGCGTGTATATGTCAAATTATGACATATACACGCCTCTAAAGAATCACGATTTAAATGTGACTTAATTCTCTCCGCGATGGATCACATCCCTCCCATATTTTTCCTGAAGTTGATCCACAACCTCCTGCAATTTGCGGGATTTTTCGCTTCCTACGTCCCACAAGCTGAGTTGCCGTACCGGAGCCCCGATTCCGCTGACGCCGACTCCGATCAACCGAACGGCTTGATTCGGTTTACGGACGGATTTCATCAGTTTTACAGCGCTGCGGAATATTTCATCTTCATTATCGGTGGTAGTAGGCAAAGTCACTTGCCTCGTCAATGTGGTGAAATCAGGCCAACGGATTTTCAATTTGACGGTTTTTCCCGCGAGGTCATTTTTTCTTAATTGTCGGGCCACATCCTTGGACTGTTCGCGCAATGTCTTTTCGAGTAGCTTGTCGTCACGAATATCCACGTTGAAGGTGGTCTCCTGGCTGACGGATTTGGTCTCGTATTCGGTGACGATGGGACGGTTATCGATTCCATGCGCATGACGCCACAAATCGCGTCCATTTTCACCGAACAGGCTGGCAAGTTCCTTTTCAGGCCAGTTCGCAATGTCGCCGATGGTGTGGATGCCAAGTTCGGTTAATCGCGTGAATGTTTTTGGTCCCACACCCCACAGCATATCCGCGGGCAGGGGAGCGAGGAATTTGGCTTCATCATCTGCGGGAACGATGGTCAACCCGAAGGGAGGTTCGTTTTTGTTCTTGCTGGATTTCTTGCCAACCTCGGTGGCTATCTTTGCCACGAGTTTGTTGGATGCAATGCCAATCGAGCTGGGTAAATGCAATTCGTTTTTGATGCCAGTTTGCAGGTCCAGGGCGAGGCGGGCGGGGGCTTGGCAAATGTCTGAGATGTCGAGAAAGGCCTCGTCGATGGAAATCTGTTCCACAAGGGGAGTCAAATCCCGCAGTTTGCTCATCACCTTTTCGGAATATTCGCCGTAAAGCCTGTGCCTGCCTGGGACGATGATCAACTGCCTGCAAAGCTGCAGCGCGCGGGACATGGGCATGGCGCTGCGAATGCCAAGCGCGCGAGCCGCATACGAACACGAAGCGACCACACCGCGTTCATTGGGTCTGCCGCCTACTGCAAACGGTTTGCCGCGCAGGGAGGAGTTTTGAATCTCCTCAACCGAGCAATAAAACGCATCGAGATCCAAATGCAGGATGGTACGGGACATGTCTGCAATTATAGTGCAACGCTTTGGGGATTCGATTTCCTGTGTAATAAAGGGAAATTAGTCCCCAAATTGCGCTTTTCCCTTATTGAACATTTATAAAAGAAAAGTTATACTATGGAGAGCGCATAGTCATAAGGAACAATTCAGATATTTTTTACGTCATTATTTAGCCCTTGATTTGATGGAGGAAGAAATGAAATTTGTAACGAAATTTGGTACTGCCTTGCTATTGGTCGCCCTGATGGTTTCCCTGATGCCTGCGGCGGCCGCCCAGCCCGTGAAAGCCGCAACATGTTATTGGGCGCAATTTGTCGCCGATGTTACCGTCCCGGACGGCACATCGTTCGCGCCTGGCACCGCATTCAAGAAAACCTGGCGCATAAAAAATATCGGCACATGTGCATGGACAAGCTCGGATGTCTCGCTGATCCATGATAGCGGCGAGAAGATGGGCGTTCCTGCTTCAGTTGCTCTGCCGACCACTGTTAATCCCGGTCAAACCGTGGATATCACAGTGGATATGACCGCGCCCAGTTCCGCTGGACATTACTTTGGTTATTATAAATTTAAGAACGCGTCAGGCGGAGTCTTTGGTATTGGTTCGACCGCGAATAAATCCTTCTGGGTTGAGATCTACGTGACAGGATCATCCGGCACAGGCTACGACTTTGCCGCCTCTGCCGCTTCTGCCGCATGGTCAAGCGGTGCGGGGTCATTCAACTTCCCCGGCGCGGATGGCAGTGCAAACGGCTTCGCATTTAAACTGGACAGGCCCAAGCTCGAAAGCGGAGTTGAATCCGCGCAGGCTGGATTGCTGCTTGCTCCCAACAATGTGAGCAATGGCTATGTTCAGGGCAAGTACCCCGCATTCCGCGTACAAAACGGTGACCGTTTCCAGGCGACCATCGGCTGTGAATACGGCGCAACAAGTTGTTACGTGGCTTATCGCCTCGATTATCAGATCGGGGATGGCGCTGTCAAAACCTTCTGGACCTTCCGCGAAAAATATGAAGGTTGGACTTACAATGTCAACCTCAATTTAAGTTCGCTGGCCGGGCAGGATGTCAAGTTCATTCTTGTAACGTCGGCGTATGGTTCTCCGATCGGCGACCGCTCCCTGTGGGTGAACCCCATCATTTCGCGGCCTGGCGGAGGCACACCTCCCACAGTCACACCTACCGTAACAGGTACGCCCCCCACACCCACGCCCACAAAGTCTGTCACACCGGTTCCTTCGGCGTGTGACCGCGCGCAATTCATCGCGGATGTCACCGTCCCTGACGGTACATCCTTTGCACCGGGCATCGGCTTCTCCAAGACTTGGCGCTTGAAGAATATCGGCACCTGCACTTGGACGAATTACAGCCTGATCTTCGACTCCGGCGAAAAGATGGGCGGCCCCGATTCAGCGCTCATTCCCACTTCCGTGGCGCCCGGACAGACCGTAGACATCACCATACAACTAACTTCACCAACCACCGCGGGAACCTATCGCGGCTATTGGAAGCTCAAGAACAATACCGGCATCCCGTTTGGCATAGGTTCTGCCGGAACCAAATCCTTCTGGGTTGAGATCAAAGTCAGCGGCACGGGCACTGTTCCCGGAACCGCTACAAAATCGCCCACGCCCGGCACCCCGGTAACACCGGCCACACCTGTTGCCGGTACCAGCTATGATTTTGTCGCCAATGTTTGCGCGGCGACCTGGTACAGCGGTGCGGGACAACTGCCATGCCCCGGCACCGATGGAGATGGGAAAGGCTTCGTGTTGATCGCCAACCCATCCAGGCTGGAAAATGGCACAAACGACAGCCGCCCCGGCCTGGTCACATTTCCGCAGAACATCAACAACGGGTACATACAAGGCATTTATCCGGTCTATAAGGTAAAGGCCGGCGATAAATTCCGCACCCTGGTCAACTGTGAAAACGGCGCAACCTCCTGCTATGTGGTCTTCCGCCTGGATTATTCACTGGATGGCAGTTCATCCATCCAGACCTTCTGGGCTTTTGTTGAAAAATACGAAGGCGGCGTGTATGCTGCCGATATCGATCTCAGCGCCCTGGTTGGCAAGGATGTAAAGTTCATCCTCAGTGTGCTTTCCGCCGGCTCTCCCGCAGGCGACCGCGCACTCTGGGTCGCGCCGCATATCTTCAACGCCTCTTCCGTCGCACCAACAGTTAACCCGAGCACGACTCCGACGATTACGAACACACCGACCACGCCAACTTTCACTCCCACGCCCACTGTAACATCGACGTCAACGCCGACGGCAACAGCCATACCTTAGTCTCCTGATCAAAAAAGCTCCCGTTGTCGAAAGACAGCGGGAACTTTTCCATTAAGCCAACATCCATTTTCATGAGTGACCCGCAGCAACATCTTTTTTCGATAAGCCAAAGAGTTACCAGTGCCGATGTTACATTTTCGTGGATTTTTTCAAAAGGAGATTTCATGAAGCGGTTATTAATCCTTATTTTGATTTTCCTAACGGCCTGTTCCCCCGCCTCGACTCCGCCTCCCGCCTCATTCTTTAACCTGACACCTGCTCCCGCTGACCTTGGCCTTGATTCCACCTCCGAGCAGATTCAACATGCCCTGCGGGAGAGCGCTTCAAAATGGATCACCCTCCAAATGGAAGGAACTGTCACATGGCTTATGCCGGACGGTTCGACCCAGGCCGTGCAGGAAAAAGTCTGGCTGGACCCGATCAACAGCAGGTTCAAAGTGGAATTGGTTGGCGTCACCAACAACCCGAATAGCATCATCAAAATCAGTGACGGGACGAATATTTATGATGTGAATGTCACCGCCAGCCAGGTGCAAACCATTTCATTTCCCGATTTTGCGCGCGTTGGACAATACATTCCGCCGCTGGTGGAGGGAGAAGTGCATCCCAATCCGCTCTGGGGACAGATGGGAACTCCGTTAGCCAACCTTGCTTTCGCCTCGGATTTCTCGCAAACAAAAGGTACTTTCAAGCCTGTGGCAATCGAATCCGTTGCCGGACGCGAGTCGCTGGTTGTGGAATGGACGTATATCGACAATTCCTCCCCATCTCTCAAGCTGTGGATCGATACCGAGATAGGCATCCTTTTGAAGATGCAGGAATTCGGAAAAAGCGGAACCGCAGCGCTGGTAGGGGAGAGAGTTGTAAACAGCATTTCCATCAACCCCTCGTTTGAGAACTCGGTATTTTCCCTGCCACCGGAATATCAGGCGATTGCGCCTGCAGCGACGAATCAGGTTGGGTCACTGCCGGTTGTACCTGAATCAGGTCCACCGTCGGAGGAAGAGGCGGGAGAGTTGTATTTCTTTTATCAACCCCGCCAGCAGGGACAATCCATTCAGTTGGTGAAGGTATCCGGCGTCTGCGTTTATGATTCGGCAAATTGCCCGCCGTTGGAAATTATTCCTGTTCCATTCCCGTTCAATTTCACGATCAATGCGTTAAGCTGGTCGCCGGATGGGAAGTTCGCCGCGTTCTCGTATTCCGACCAGTCGAACGGCTCGCCGACGAAATTATGGTTGTTCGATGCCGCCGCAAAAACATGGACATCGCTGGCGGAGTTCCCCTACATCGACCCGCCTTTCTGGTCGCCCGATGGTTCATGGATCGCGTTCCGTACGCAGGATGGCCTTGGCGGTGAGGATGTGTATGTGGTGCGAGCGGACGGCTCCGAGTTGAAAAGCGTTTCCACCGACCTGCCTGTTGAGGGAAGACCTTACATCATGGATGGCTGGTATACGGAAAATATCATCATGCGTTCGGCTTTGCCCGGCAGCGCGGGCAGTATTTATCTTGTCCGCACCGCGAATGGACAGTCTCGCCCCATGTTCGAAACGATTTTGACAAAGGCTCAATTTGTGGCGTCACCTGATGCGGGTTTTCTCGCCTACGATGAATATGATTACAACACGCAAAATCACGTTTTGAAAGTAATGGAGCCGGACGGCGCAAACGCGGTGACGATTGCCTCTTTCACTGGCGGTTCCATCTACCCGCTGGTCTGGTCGCCGGATAGCAGCCTGATAGCCTTCAATTATTACAGGAGCTTTACCAGCGGCGAACCGGGCGCGGAAGTGTATGTCGTCAGCCGCACCGGGAAAAACCAGTCGCTGGTTTATAAGGGCACCACGGTTGGACGATTGCTTTTTTCACCGAATGGAAAATATTTACTGGTTGAGGAAACCACCTCGATCTCGGGTGGTCATTTGTTTTTGGTCAACCTCTCCACCCTCGAGCAGAAAATTTTACAGGCTCCGGGCCTCTCCACTGATTACGATTGGTACGCGCCTTCGTGGAGGCCGTAAGAATTTGCAGGTCACACTTAAAGCGTGACCTGCTTTCTTGTCACATCCAATACAGCGATTTTTGTTGAATGGTTGAATGGGCTTGGGTCGGTGATGGGGTCTGTAACCTTGTTCAAGCCTGTGTATTCCTGCGGAACGGGAATCAATTCCCTGATTTTCAAATATCCATCGCCGCAAAGTTCTTCGAGCATTCGGACGTATTCTTGTCCGCTCACATATAAGGCATTGTTGATCGCCACAAGAGTTCCGCCGTTGTTGATCAGCGGGCGCACCTTGTTGATGAGCCGCGCGCTCTCATGCTCCTGATCCACCCTGCCTTTTGAAGTTTCGGAAAAAAACGGCGGATCGATGATCACGCAATCGAAGAATTGCTTCATGCTTTTGAACCTGGCAACCGCGGGGAAAAAATCCTGCGCAACAAAATCTTTTTTATGGATCGGAAAGCCGTTAATCGAATATGAATCCTTTGCGAGGTTCAGAAATTCCCGATTTCGGTCAGTCTGGACCGTGAGGCTGGCTCCTCCTGCCAAAGCGGCCACTCCCAGGCTGCCGGTGTATGCGAAAGTATTCAGCACGGATCTGCCGCGCATGTTTTCGATGAGCCACTTCCGCAAGAGACTGGTATCAAGGTAAAAACTTGCATCGCGGTTCATCGTCAGGTCGATGGCATACCAAATTCCATGTTCTTTGATCTTGCGGTCCGGGTTCTCACCGAAGATCAACCGTCCGCGTTTTTCTTCCTGTGTTTTTCCATTCCGTGTTTTGACAATCCCTGCACGCAGCCAGGCTAGAGAATTTTTTATTTGCTCCGAAACTTCACGGATAAAAGTTTGATTCGGCGCGTCGGCATAATCGTGAATCACCAACGAAGAGCCGTACACATCCAGGACCAGATCAGGATGACCTTCGGTGAATCCGTTGAAGAGACGGAAGGCTGATTCGTGCTGCGAGTCCATCAAAGTCAGGCGGGAAGCGACGGCTTTTTCAAGCAGGGAAATGTCAAGAGATGAAGTCATAGGTTGATTTTCCGAATATTTTTTGGGTTGAAGACAGAGATCTGTCTCATTCCAAGCAATCCCTGAGCCTCGGCGCTTAATTCCACCCAATAGAAACTGCGATGCTCGGAATACGGGTCGATTTTGAAAATTGTGCCTTCGTGCCAACCTTCATTTTCTCCGAATTTCGAATCCAGAAAAATTTCGACCCGCTCGCCGATTTGAAAAATATCGCTCATGGTTCATTTTGAATTTTACTTGATAAAGAAAGACCCTAAGGGTTTTTGAAACTCTTAGGGTCTGCATTTGCATCGATCTGAAGCTATGGATTAGGTGTGCCCTGAACGGCGACTCCCACCCAGGTGAAGACGCGCTTCTCGCTGACCGCGCCGGAGGCGACCCAGATCGGTTGACCTTGATCGTCTACACCGGCCTGGCGGACAGGAGTGACCCACCAGCGCAGCACATGCGCCACGTTATCCCTCGGGCGGAAGGAGGTTGGCACGATGTATTTTGTATCGGTCACATAATCGGTGATGCGGCGGGTCTGGCTGGCGGTGACATCTTCCACAGTGATCTGATAGGCTTCGCCGTCACGCAGCGCGCCGACAGATGCCCATTGCAAGGTGACCACGTCATTGGCCAGGGTGAAGGCAGCCCCGTCCGCAGGCAGGAGCAGGTTCGGGGCGGGGTAGGGAGGCGGAAGCGTCGCAGTGGGAGTGGGGCCGGGGGTTGCGGCGCGCATACACAGCGGAATGCTCAGTGCCTGTCCGAGGAAAACGTTGTCTGTGGTCAGCCCGTTGAATTCCTTGATCGCGTCCATTGGGACTGCGTAGTTCAGGGAAATGCTCGAGAGCGTGTCATTCTCCTGGACGGTGATCGGCACGGTTTCACAAGATTGCCGGGTTGCGTCCACCGGTAACGGAGTATTGGTTGGCGGGGGCGGAATGGTGGGGGTTGGGTATGGAATCTTGAGAGCTTGTCCCACGCTGATGGGACAAGTGGAAGGAAGGTTGTTGGCGATAATGATGCTTTGAACCGAGATGCCAAAATTGAACGCGATCTGGGAACAGGAATTATCACCTACTGCAACGATGTAATCAAAAGGTGGTTGTAATGTGGCAGTGGGGATATCGGTTGCTGGCAGAGTTGCCGTGGGAGGGATGGTTGCTGTGGGGGTCTCTGTTGGCGTGCCTGTTTCTTGAGGAGAAAGCGCGGCTGGATCCTTCGGCACGAGAAAGAATGTGATGGCGGCTGCGATGATAATAATGGTTGCCAAAACACCCAATGCGGCAGGGAGGCTCAGACGAATTTCTGGCATGCGGCTGGCCTGCACTGATTTTTCAGCTTTCTTGGCAGCTTTTGGCGCAGGCTGTGTATTGAATTCCGTCCCGCAAACGAGACAGCGCATGGCATTTTCGCTTAAGCGCGTCCCACAGGTGGGGCAGACTTTCGTTTTACTGCTGGAAATGGGTTCTTGAGTCATACGGGCGAGGATTATACCATTGAACAATTATCGGCTATTAAAGGCCGTCAACGACAACCATGTTTGTGCGGGCGTATTGATGGCGTAATTTTCGGGCTGGTGCATATTCGGAGGAATTCAGCCAGTTCTTTGCTTGTTCTACAGATGGGAATTCGAGGATGACAAGGCGTTTTGCCTGCCAGTCTCCTTCCAATGTTTCGTTGTATCCGCCGCGTGCGATGTACTTGCCACCGTAAAGTTTTACCGTTTGAGGCGCCATATTAACGTATTCCTTGTAGCCTTCAGGGTCGGTCACTTCAATATCCACAATTACATATGCTGTCATTTGATTTTTCCGTTTTATGCTTCTTGAACCGTTGGCGGCTTCGGGAGGGCGGTGACGAGGACTTTGTCCACGCGCCTGCCGTCCATATCCACGACTTCGAATCGCAAACCGTGCCATTCAAACTGGTCTGATGTCTGCGGGACGCGGCCAAGGGATGTCATTACAAAACCGCTCAAAGTTTCATATTCATCTTCATGTGGAAGAATATTCAAGTTGAAAATTTCCTTGAACTCGTCTATTTCCAACATGCCGTCCAAAAGCCATGAACCGTCCTGTCGTTGGGTGGCTTGAGGTTCTGCCCCTTCCATCTCGCCGACGATCTCTTCAAGAATGTCGTTGATGGTCAAGAGCCCCTGCACACCGCCAAATTCATCCACAACCAGGAGCAGCTCGGTATTTTTCTCCTTCAGGATTTCCAGTGCGTGTGAAGCAAACATGGTTTCAGGGATGTAAAAAGCGGGTTTGACGAATTCCTTAAGTTTGATTTCCTTGCCGAACAAACTGGCGACGAGCAGGTCGCGGGATTTTACAATGCCGACGATCGCCTCGAGCGTATCCTGCCGTACAGGAAAACGTGAGTATGGGCATTCGGCTATTTTCCGGCGAATCTCGTCTATCGTGTCGTTGATATCCAGCCAGACGATCTCTGTGCGTGGTGTCATCAATGAATACACGCGTTGATCCCCAAGGCTGAATACCCCTTCCACCATATCCTGTTCGGATTCCTCAAACACTCCCGCCTGGGTACCCTGGTCGATCAATACCTGTAATTCTTCTTCCGTAATGGGTGGTTCAGTGGATGGATTAACTCCCATCAGGCGCAGGATAAAATTTGTTGCTCCACTCATCAGTTTAATGAATGGAGAAAAAACCACAGACAGGAAAAGCATGGGACCCGCCACCACCTGCGCAATTTTTTCCGGGCTATTAAGTCCCAGCCTTTTTGGCACCAATTCACCCAGCCAGATAGTCAGGATCGTGATGGACAAAACGACAATGCCTAATGAGATCGACACGCTGTATTCGCCGATATAAGGGATTTTTTGCAGCACAACCGCAAGTGCTTCTGAAATAGTTGCGCCACCGACGGCGCCCGCCAAAACACCGATTAATGTGATTCCGATCTGGATGGTGGACAGGAAGATGTTCGGGTCTTCGATCAACTTGATGGCCAAAGCTGATGATTTATTGCCCTCGCTTGCCTGCTGTTGCAGGCGCGCCTTGCGTGAAGCGACCAGCGCGGCTTCTGACATGGCAAGAACGGCGTTCACCAATATCAGAATAAAAATCGTTAATAGCTCATTACCAATACTCATGATTTCCTTTTGGTTAACATGGAAGATTAAAAGAATAATTAAAGCGACCCAGCCGCAAAAGCGGATTTGCGGCAGAGAATAGCCTCATCAATTTGGATGAACAAAAAAAAGGGGATGGATCAAAAAGGGAACTTGGATCGGGTTCTATGGGGATTTCAGACATGATATTTGTTGCTGGTTACTTTTCTACCCTTATTGTACCTGATTGGAAGGCCAATTAAAGACCAATTTGGCGGATGCCCCCCTTCCGCTTTGTGCTTATTTATGCTTGTCGTCGATCTTTTTTTCAATATTGTTCAATCGCTTACTTAATATTGCATACCCGCGTGTGACGATTACAGGGATGATAATTACCAAAGCGACCAGTCCGCAAGTGAGTGCCAATTCAAAGATACCAATCCGAAACATCTACGCCTCGATTTCCACGCTGAAGCCTGTGTGATCTTCGAAGGGGGCTATAACCTCCCCGATCACCCACACCTGCTGATACATTTCCTGCGCTTGCTTCTCGAACGCGGCTAATTTATCTTGTGCCACGCCGAATAGCAAACCGCCGCTGGTCTGCGGATCGAACAAAAGCATTTGAGCGGACTCGTCAATTTTTTCGCTGAACTTAACCCACTTCTCAAAGTGCATTTTATTATCGAACGCGCCGCCGGGAAAAATCCCTTTTTCCGCATAGCTGCGTGCGCCGCGTAAAAAAGGAAGTTTTGAATATTCAATGCGCAATGCCACATTGGACGCTCTCGCCATCTCCAGGCCATGACCTAGCAAGCCGAAACCGGTAATGTCCGTTCCGCCGCGCACGCCGAATTCTACCGCCAATTGACTGGCTGTCTTATTCAATTGGGACATCCATTCAACAACCTCCTTCACATGTTCTTCTTCGGCTTTTTCCTGCTTCAAGGCTGTGGTGGTAACCCCGCCGCCGAGGGGCTTGGTCAATACGAGCTTTTCGCCGACTTTTAATCCGCTTTTGCTGATGACCTTGCGAGGGTCCACAAAACCGATCGCCACCAGTCCGTACTTCGGTTCCTTGTCCTTGATGGTATGCCCGCCCGCGATTACCACGCCTGCCTCGCGGGCCTTCTCCGCACCGCCGCGTATGATTTCACTGGAAATTTCAGCAGGCAAATTATCCGGCAGCGCCGCAATGTTCAATGCAAGGAAAGGCACTGCGCCCATCGCATACACATCCGAGAGACTGTTTGCCGCAGCAATCGAACCATATTCATACGCCGTATCCACAACCGGGGTAAAGAAATCTGTTGTGACCACGATGGCTTTGTCGTCACTTAAACGCCAAACGGCCGCATCATCCGGAGAGTCAAGACCAATGATCAGGTCCGGATAAGAGGCGGAGTCAAAGATGTCTTTGATGGGACGCAGAACCTGCGCCAGCGCATCAGCGCTTAGTTTGGACGCTCAACCCGCGCAGGCGGAAAGAGTAGTCAGGCGGATTTCGCGTCCAGTTTGTGGAATCGGCATTTATTCTCCATAAAGACCCTAAAGATTCTGAAAATCTTTAGGGTCTTTATTTACTACTGAGGGATTGCGGTTGTATTTGGAAGCGGCAAAATGAACTGGTTGCCGCTTGGGATAAAGATCGTGCTTACTCCGGGAGCAAGCTTTAAAACATATTGATATTGCACCAACTCGGGCGTAATGGACTGTGCAAGCAGGCGATTGGCTTCCGCCTCGGCATTTGCTTCAATGAGGCGGGCTTCCGCTGCGCCTTGCGCTGCGATCACGGCGGCATCTGCCTGACCCTGTGCAATTTGCCGGGCCTGCTCCGCTTCCTGCTTCTTTGACTCGACCACGAATTTGGCTTGCTGTGCCTGCTGTTCGGCAATTTGCTTTTGCTCCACTGCCGCAGCATATTCATCGCTAAAGCGAATGTTGCGGAGCACAAAATCTCTTAATACAAGGTTATTCTCTTCAAAGATCTTTTCAAGCTCTTCTGTAATGGATTGTTCCATTTCAAGGCGTTGAGAACTAACGATCTCTTCCACGCCGTATTGCGAAGCCACATCGCGGATCACACCGCGCGATTGCGGACGCACAAGACCGTCTTGAAAATTGAAGCGCCAGGTGCGGTATAGGTCAATGGACTTATTCGGATCAACAGCATAGATCACAGATGCGTCGATGTACACCTGTTGTCCATCCTTCGTGCGCACTTGAATCGAATCGTCCCCGGCGCCTTGGCCTTCGTCCGCTACAGACGACATGGTATAGGTTTGGTTTAGGATCGAATAGCGTTCTACGCGCTCGGCGAAGGGGATGACCCAATGCAGCCCAGCCGTCAATGGTTCGGGGCGGATGCCTTTCCCACCGACGACGGTAACCACAATTGCCAATTCATCAGGCTCAATAAACACAATGGATGCGCTGGCAGCCGTAAGTAAAATGGCGCCGACCAGCAATGCGATCACAGCTGTGCTTAATCCCTTCACAGGCTGGTTACGGCTGGTACGGATAAAAATTGCCGCAAATACGCCAATCACCCCGATCCATGCAAAGGATGCGATCCCTTGAAGTAAGCTCGCGATATTCATGTTTCCTCCGGTATATTAATTTTGGTGATTATAACCCGCTTGCTTTGCCCCCCGAAGCATGTTAATATTTCTCCAATGAAACTCGAAAACGGCATCGTCAAGGAAACTTTTTTGGATGGCTCCATCCGCGTTGAATGTCCACGTGAATTGATTCCCGCCCCTGGACAGTACCTCCTTGCCCATACAAACGCTTCTGACGAACCGCTAGCTGATCCTGTTTTCTTCAGCCGCTCCGCGCCGAATGGCTTCTTGACAGCACCGCCTGCCCCAAATGCGTGGATGCCAGGTACAACTCTCAACTTGCGCGGCCCGCTTGGACATGGTTTCACCATTCCTGTCGCTGCCCGCAAAATAGCGTTGATCGCTTTTGATGATTCTCCTGCCCGCCTGCATGGATTAATTTTCCTCGCCCTCAAACAAAACGCCGAGGTAGTACTGCTTTGCGATTCGCAAGTCAATGATTTGCCAGAGGTGGTTGAAGTTCAGCCCGTAAAAGCCATGCAGGATGTCCTTCTCTGGGCAGACTATGCTGCCGTTGATGTATCACGCGGGGAGGTGAATCAGCTGAGAGAAAAAGTTTTGGAACAGAGACAGGTACGAGCGCGGTGTGAAGCGCAAGTCTTAATCTGCACACAGATGCCTTGCGGCGCGCTTGCCGAGTGCGGTATCTGTGCGGTGACAATTGGTCGTCACTGGAAGATGGCTTGTAAAGATGGCCCTGTATTTGATTTGAATGAGTTGTTATAAAAACTCCCGCATTTGCGGGAGTTTTTTAGTACCAAATTCTGAAGGAGGTGGTTGTAGTTGCGCTCAACCCGTTGGCTGTGCAGCTGACGTCTGTATAGATCAGGCTGCCATATGGCTGGTTGATGAAGGAAAGCGAAACGATGCCGACCCCATTGGAATTGGTGGCAATATTTGTAGGTTCGTTGCGTCCATCCGGCCAGTGGACTGCGGCGGTGCAGCTGGCGTTGGCGACAGGCTGCAGGTTTTGATCCTGTACGATTACAAAGATCAATTGAGTGTCGGTGGCTAGCGTTACTGCTTTCCATGCAAAGGCACGGACTTGTAAATTGGTTGGCGTCACAGGCAGGTTGTTGGGAGGGGGCACTGCTGCCAGAAGACCGGGGTCTTCACCGAGCTTGTCAAAATAAATTCGTCCGAGGTCTGAAACGACAACCCGCTGACCTTCATTTTTCCATGGCTGCCACTCGAGGCGTGCCTTTTGGAAGTATTGCACGATCTTGTTTTCGTGGTATTCAAAACCTGATATTGGATAGCCGAATTGTCCGACACCGCCATATTGGTCAAAAAATTCAAGAAACGCAAAACAGATCGAGAATCCCGTCTCTGCATATGCGCGGCAGGCAAATGAATTATTTACACTTAGAGGTCCCGTTGAAGTAAAAGTAAGTTCACCCAGCGAAGTTAATTGAACCCGCTGTCCCTCCGGCAGGTCACTGCGAAGTTCAAAGCGGGCGCGTTGAAAATATTGGACGGTTTTCCCATCCTTGCTGGTGAATTCTTCTGTAATGGGGTATCCGTAAAGGAAGGTCGCGTTTGGATTGCTGTTGTAAAATTGGAAAAAATCCCCTTTAACGTTGTGCCCCGTCTCGCTAAAATACTTTGAATTCTGAGTTTGTGCGGCTACAGGTCCCCAACTGAGGCTGAGCATAAAAACTGCGGAAAGAAAAATAAAAATTCGGCGTAGCATAATTCACCTGCTTCATTATACTCAGAAACATTCCTCATGACATTACAAACAGTTATCTGCCAGAATCGGCAGGTTTCTACTCATTGATAACATTTTTGAGTTCCCGGTGCAATGGGGGGAATCACTGACTTGTCTACAGGAGTAACGCCTGGATGATTTTTTCAGCGGCATGGCCATCACCGTAGGGATTCGCAGCCTGGGACATCTCTGCATAAGCGGATTCATTATCCAAAAGCCGCTTCGCCTCACTAACGATGCGGCTGGTTTCTGTTCCTACCAGCTTTAGTGTCCCTGCTGCCACTCCCTCCGGGCGTTCGGTTACATTGCGCAAGACGAGGGTTGGAATGCCAAAGGCGGGCGCCTCCTCCTGAATTCCGCCTGAATCAGTAAGAATTAATGCCGCATGCTTCATTAAATGGACAAGGGGCAGATAATCCAACGGTGGCAGCAAAGTGATATGTTCCACGCCCTGAAGCAGCCGGTTGACGGGTTCTTGAACATTCGGGTTCAAATGCACTGGGTAGACGATTTCCACATCTCCGCGCTTTGCCAGTTCAATCAGCG
>JACZJC010000058.1 GCA_014860745.1 Anaerolineales bacterium | reverse complement strand
GCGGCAGCATAAACGGGCGCGCCTTCCCTGCTTTCAAGGTCCACGCCGCGGTGGGGATCTCGTTTGCCGTTTTCTGTGGAACCATATGGATAACTACTGGCAATTTTGAGCGGGGAATCCACCCCAAGCGGGTTTTGGAAGATAAAGTTCCCTTCCACGATGCAGAATTCAACCAGGCGAGGATCGCATGGAATTGAAGTTGCGGTTGGTCTGGATTCGGTTGCGGGCTGAGTTTTATACGGAACAAGGCTATAGGTTGGAACCGGCAAGCCTTCTTTAGGGGGGACTGGCAAGCAAGACGAGATAAGGAATATCCCGAAGGAAAAACAGATTGCGATTTGCTTCATCGATGATGGCGACCCGATTCAGTGAATTCAAGAACAACCCTAAATTCCACCACGCTCACTCACCACGCTGCGGATTTCTTTTTCCAATTTATCGGCTTCCTTTTCCAATTGAGCTAGCTCGTTGAGCATCTTCCCGCCCGTGGATTTGTCCTCGAGAGAGTTGATATTAATCCGCACATTGCAGCTTGCAGCCGTAAGCGAGGCGCGCGCCATGGCGAAACCAGACATAGAGTCGCTGAGGGCGTTTGCGTTGCCATGCCTGGCGCATTTCAGGGCCAGTTCCATCACTTTGACGGCATCTTCCGCGACATGCAGTGGGATGTGTGCTGCGTTAAGCGTGGCCTGCAGGATGGCCGCATTCCGCACATTTTTTTCCTCTTCGGTTTCCTTCGGCATCTTGAATTTCGCCATCAAGACTTCAAATGCGGACGAGTCGTCATCAACAGCCTGGGTTAATTCCACGCGGAGGTTTTCGGCAACGACCCGGATGGCCTGCATTTCCGCTTCCACTTCGGCATATTTCTTCTTGCCGATGGTAAGACCCGCCACCATGGCAACGAGAGCCGCAGCCATCGCCCCGGCATACGCGCCGGCAGAGCCGCCGCCCGGAGTCGGCGTCGGGGAGGCTAGTTGTTCGATGAAAGAAGCAGGCATCGGCGCGGAAGAACCGGGGCCAGAAGATGTTTGATCATTGCTGCTTCGCCCCCCGTCAACCGAAAAAAGTCTCGATTCCAAAATCTGTTCTTTATCGAATTGATCCAACTGGGTGTACCAGACCGCCGCATCCACCAATGCCTCTTGCGGAATCAACCCAACGAGTTCGCTGTGATGAATGCCGGCGCCGTACCGTTGGGCTTCGCGGCGAATGAATTCGACCACGCGGGCGATGGACGTTTCATGAAAGTTGGTGAGGTTCATCGAAATTTGCGCGCGGCCATCCACAAGCAAACCAAGGCCCTTCACATAGCGGAATCCGCCCGATGACTGGCGGACCGCTTTGGCGATCTTTTTTGCAATGCCGACATCGTCGGTGGTGAGATAAACGTTGAAAGCAATGAGCGGTGCACGCGCGCCGATGACCGTTGCGCCTGCCTTGGGAAGTTTAGCGGGACCGAAATCAGGCTTGCGGCTGGGGTCGGACTCGATTTCTTTTTTCAGACCTTCATACTGTCCCCTGCGGATGTTCTCGAGATTGGCGCGTTCGGGCCGGGAGGCCGCCGCCTCATACAAATAGACTGGGATGCTGAGTTCGCTTCCAACGCGTTGACCCAGCCTTTGGGCAATGGCAATACATTCATCCATGCTGGCACCGCTGAGCGGGACAAAGGGAACTACATCTGTTGCACCGATGCGGGGATGTGCGCCTGAGTGCTTGTCGAGATCGATGAGTTCGGCAGCAGTTTTGATGGCGCGGAAGGCCGCCTCTTCCACACCGACAATTGATCCTGCAAAAGTAAGGACGGTGCGGTTGTGGTCAATGTCGGAGGAGCGGTCGAGCAGTTTCACTTCGCTGACTGATTGGATGGCGGCGATGATCTGATCTATTACTTCAGGTCGCCGCGCTTCTGAGAAGTTGGGGATGCATTCGATGAGTTGAGACATAAGAGGCTCGATTTAGGGTTTTGGATATTTCGACAGCCGCTGGATAAGTTTACGACTGGCAAGGTCAATTATAAGGGGTGTTGGGATAGTACAGCCGTGAATATTTTAATTTGAAATCTGGTTATGACGATCACCTCCAGGGGGATATGACCTGGACAGTTGATGGTCAATAGCGCTTTTTTCAATAAAAAGCCAATTCCTCTCCCCCAAGTGGCGGAGATAAAGACTCCCTGACTGATGGAAGCGGTTTGGGAGTCTTTATCGTATGATGGGTTAATGGTCTGCATCCAGCCAGGAACCAGTCTGTAAGGTCACCCGCAACTGTGCTTAGTAATCGCGGTCAAGGAGAAAAAGCAATGAATATTGATAATAAAAACCTGAAAATGTTCAACCTTGTTATCATTGTGGTTTTGGCCGGGATACTCGTCACCGCGTTCGGCGGGATTTTGATGCAGCGGCAAAACCTGCCATTGAGCGAGAATGGGATAGGTGCGGATCGGAGTTCCATTCCCATACAGCCCGAGTCGGCTCAAAGCGGGCCGAATGGGAAACTGGTCTTGTCAACAGGCATCATTTTACTTTTGGTTGGGTTCGGTTTTCTCATTGTGACATTATGGGTGGGACTCCAACGTTTGCGCCATTACCCTAACTAGCTTTTCCAAAAGCAAAAAACCGAATCTTTGACCATAAAATCTTCCACGCTTAATCGCCTGGAGGATTTTTTGAGTGGTAGAATCGAGTTCACAAGAAAGAGGTACGTCATGTCCATTGCAGTCGAATTCGAAGGAAGCACTGCCCGAATTACCCTGTCTGGAGATATCGATTATTCGATCCAGGATGAAATTCGGAAGGAAAACAGCAGAGCGCTGGCGGGCGACCACATCAAAGAGATTCACGTCAACCTGGCGGCGGTCACTTTTTTGGATTCTTCTGGAATCCGCGCGCTGCTGGCTCTTCAAAAACAGGCAAGCGAAGGCGATAAATCCGTCACCCTGTTGAACTGCAATGAGCGCATCCGTGAGATATTTTCGATCAGCGGTTTCGATAGAATGTTTACCATCCTCTGAGTACGAAGTGAACTTCAATTCGATCAAATCCCCTTAAGTCCGGGGGATTTTTGTTTTTGGATTTCATGTATAATCCCCGCTTCTCTTCGCAGTTTCAAGAAGAAGACACCATCATGAAAATCATCGAAACAGATCGGCTCTTCATCCGTCAACTCACCGTTGACGATGCAGGTTTTATCGTCGAATTATTGAATGACCCATCCTTCATTCAGAACATCGGGGATAGAAAGGTCCGCACCGTGGAAAATGCACGCGCCTATATTCTAAATGGACCTGCAGCAAGCTACGCCAAAAATGGGTTTGGCCTGGGCCTGGTCAGCCTCAAGGAAACGGGTGAATCCATCGGGATATGCGGTTTGATCAAACGGAATGAATTGGAGGATGTGGATGTCGGTTACGCCTTCCTGCCCCGCTACTGGTCGAGGGGATATGCGGTCGAGTCGGCTTTGGCGGTGAAGGAGTACGCAAAGAACGAGGTCGGGCTAAGGCGCCTCGTCGCCATCATTGACCCGGCGAACCAGGGTTCGATCCGCGTGATCGAAAAAATCGGCATGACCTTCGAGAAAATGATTAAACTCTCCGAAGATGATATCGAACTCAAATTGTTTTCTTGTGAACTTTAACCTGTACAATCCCCTTCCGAAAAAAAATATCCCCCGCCGAAGCTTGAATCTATTTCGAGGATATAATCCCTCTTGAAGGCATTGTCATGGAAAATAAAAACATCACTATCAAACTTAACTCAAAATATATCCTGCTCTTCCTGCTTGCAATCGTTGCGGCGCTGGTCGGGTTGAGTATTTATGGGCAAAAGGTCAGGTTTTTCGGTGTGGCCGATATCCGCGGATACTGGCACGAATTCCTGCTCGACCTGCTCATATCGGCTTTCTATCTTGATGCGGAAGGCAACATCCCCACATTCGCAAATGCGCTGCTGTTATTCATTCCTGCGCTTCTTCTTTTCTTCATCGGCGCATGGAAAAACACCATCATGGATAAATTCCGCTTCCACTGGGTCGGGCTGGCTCTGATCTTCCTCCTCCTTTCCTTCGATGAAGCCGCCGTCCTGCATGAACGGCTGATCAAGCCCATGCGCAATTTCGTGGATGCGGGCGGTGTGTTCCATTTTGCATGGGTCATCCCCGGAATGATCGCCGTTGCGCTCTTCGGGCTGATCTTTCTGATGTTCTTCCTCCACCTCGATAGAAAGTTCAAAGTTCTCTTTTTCGTTTCCCTTGCCGTTTACATCAGCGGCGTGATTGGCGGCGAAATGGTCAGCGGATATTTCGCCGCCAACCTTGGGCAGAAGAACTATACCTACGCCGTCGTTGCCAGTCTCGAAGAATCAGTAGAGATGTTCGGCTGCTCTCTGATCATTTATTCCCTGTTGGAATATATCAAGCACTATCTTCCCGAAGGACTTACGCTAAAAGCATCATGATTTCCAAAAGAACTGTCACCGCAGCGGAGCTTAAACGCAGCACAGGCGAGCGTGGCGCGCGAAAATTTGTCGCCTTCAACGGCATCGTATACGATGTTACCGACTGCCCAAAATGGCGGCTGGACTTGCATGAAAACCTGCATTTTCCCGGGCAGGATCTGACCACCGAACTGCCCGAGGCTCCGCACCATGAAGAAGTTTTCAACCACGATTGTGTAAAAATTGTCGGCAGGTTGGTTAATGAATAAAATTCCAGCCGTAAAACCAAGGCCAAGGGTATTCGCCACACTATGCGGACGCATCTTCCGCAACGCCGACCCGCAGTATTTTCCGTCTGCCGAATATCGTGGGCGGAGGATTATCCTTTGCACGGATGCCTGCTTGGGCGCTTTTTTAGCCGACACTGATCTTTTTTGCAAAGTGCATCGAAATTCGGAGAAACCTAAAGCACATGTGGAAACCCGGTGAGATCGTTACATGGAGGGGCATTTATAGAGAACGCATCTGGCACGCCATGTCAACCATAGTTGTAAAAGATGCACCACAGGAAACTATATTGGCAATTTTCCCCGGGGCCGAATGTATGGTGGAAGAGCAATATCCAAAAGGCAAGAAGAATGGCAAACGCCGCTGGGATTACCAAACAGAGGACTGGAAACTCGAAAATTTTACCTGGCATACCAACCGTCTTCTAATCATCCTTGAACCTAAAAAATTCTATTCGCCGATATTTTTCTGGAACGATGCCCGCAATGAATTCCTGTGCTATTACATAAACTTCCAGCTTCCGTTCAAGCGAAACCATTGCAGTGTTGACACTTTGGATTTGGACCTGGATATTATTGTCAATCCCGATTTTTCCTTCGAGTGGAAGGATTTGGACGATTACGAAAAGGGCATTGAAACAGGGGTCATCCTGCCAGAATGGGTGAATGAAATCGAAACCGCAAAAAGCGAAATCCTTGATAGACTTGAAAGGCGCGAATATCCATTTGATAATTCCTGGCTGAACTGGCGGCCAGACCCAAACTGGACACTTCCCAAATTACCGGCAAATTGGGAAGAGATTTAGAAAGGGTTTGAAACACTCCGTCACCTTGATTAGCCGTAGGGACACAGCATGACAAACTATCGTCAAAATCCCAAAAGTACCCGCTGTGTCCCTACTTTTCAGATACTCTCACTTAGAGGTTGAAATGATCTCTCCGCGAAAAATAATCGAATATGATAGATATGAATTTAAGAAATGGGAACATCACGACGCTGAAACCATCGTCGAGACTCCCGTTTCGCTGACCGTGAATGGCAGCGTGTGGATCACGTTCATGTGCACGCCCATCCATTTGGAGGCCTTGTCTGTGGGATTCCTGTTTAATGAAGGCATCATCCGAAGCATGGATGAAGTCGCAGATGTGCGAGTCTGCGAGCACGGCGATAATGTGGATGTGTGGCTGGATCACGATGTGGAGCAGCCGATGAACTGGCGTAGGACATCGGGTTGCACGGGCGGCGTGACAGCAGTTGACCTGCTCGCGAAGCCGAATGTTAATTTTGGAGAGAACAGGCTCCAGGTCCAGCCTGAGGCGATTATGGAACTGGTCGACAAGTTATTCGAGTCACAGGAACTTTATCGCGATACGGGCGGAGTGCATACTTCTGCCTTGAGTGATGGTGAAAAAGTGTTGGTCGCCGCGGATGATATTGGCCGCCACAACACACTCGATAAAATTGCGGGCTTGTGTTTGATGAAAAATATCTGGCCTGAAAATCGCATTCTCATCACTACGGGGCGCATCAGCTCCGAGATGCTGCAAAAAGCCGCCGCGTTGAACGCACCCATTTTGATCTCACGCACCTCCCCATCATCGCTTTCGATCGAGATGGCGGAGCGATATGGAATAACGTTGATCGGTTATGCGAGGAAGCACCGCTTCAATGTGTATTCAAATGGAAAAAGAGTGGGATTATAAAATTTTATTAGTGGTGGCAGCTTTGAATGCTGCCACCACTTTTTTCTGTTATACTTGATTGTGAAATTTGTCACTAAATACAGGGATAATCATCCCATCAAAGCATGAGCAATGAAACTTACCAAAATTCACACAATAAGGAATAATTGCAATGGAGCAAAAGTATGACCAATAAAAAAATCATATACCGTCCCATTTCACCTGAGATCGAAGAGCTTGCACGGGAACACGGCAACGAACCGGAAGCCGCACTGGAGTTGTTGAAGGAGATCCAAACGCATCACTCGGTGCTGACACCCACCTCCATCACTGACGCCGCCCGCGCGCTCAAACTCCCTCCCCATCAATTGTATGGCATGGCAACGTTTTATTCCATGCTCTCGCTCGAGGAGCGTAAAAAAGTCCTGCGCGTGTGCGATGGTCCCGTGTGCTGGTTGAAGAGAGCCAATGGACAGTCACCAGTGAACAGTGACCAGTTGGTCAGTGAATGGCAAAATAAAATTGGCGGTGAGTTCAGTGTAGAACGAACTTCATGTTTGGGATTGTGCGACCGCGCTCCCGCAGTTCTGGTGGAGGATGAACAGGCGGGTCCTGTGGAAGCGAACGAAGCGAACAAAGTTTGCGAAGGCTGGCGCGGCGTGCAGACGGATTTCAGCGAAGTCCGCAAAGGTGAAGTCCGCGTGATGACATCGCTGATTGGAAAGATCGATCCCGACTCGATTGAGGACGCACTCGCGAACGGCGTGTACGACGGATTAAAAAAAGCGCTTCAAACCGACCCCGGAACTGTTCTCTCCGAAGTGGAATCTTCCGGCTTGCAGGGACGCGGCGGCGCGGGATTTCCCGTCGGCAGAAAATGGCGCTTCGTTGCCAGCGAAAAACGGACTCCCCGTTACATTATCTGCAATGCGGACGAATCCGAGCCGCTCATTTTCAAGGACCGCGTGTTGATCGATACGAATCCGCATCAGCTGATTGAAGGCATGACGATTGCAGGATACGCTTGCGGCGCGTCCGAAGCGTGGATCTACATCCGCGGGGAATATGAATATCAAGCGCGGCGGCTGGAAAAAGCCATCGAGCAGGCGAAAGCAAAACACCTTTTGGGTGAAAATATTTCTGGAACAGATTTTTCTTTCAATATCCATGTCCATCGCGGCGCGGGGGCGTACATCTGCGGCGAAGAGACGGCATTGATCGAGTCGCTGGAAGGCAAACGCGGCGAGCCGAGGCTGCGTCCGCCCTACCCGCCTACCTATGGATTCCGCGGGCAGCCCACCACAGTGAACAATGTTGAGTCATTCTGCGCCGTTCCGCATATTCTGAAAAACGGCGCGGAGTGGTGGAAGTCGCTTTCAACCTATGCAACACCCGGCACAAAAATGTACATGGTGCTGGGGCATGTAAAAAATCCAGGCTTGTTCGAAGCGCCGTTTGGCTTGACCTTGCGCCAGATCATCGAGGAATTTGGCGGTGGGATGGCGGATGACTCGGCGTTCAAATTCGCGTTGTGCGGCGGCGCGGCAGGAACGATCGTGGATGAATCCCTGCTGGATGTGCCAATCGATTTTTCGTCGGGGCAAAAAGGAATTTCACTCGGCGCAGGCTCCTTCCTGATCTGCGACCAAAGTGTTTCCCCTGTCACCATGCTGCGCGAACTTTTGCATTTCTTTGCGATTGAGTCCTGTGGAAAATGCACTCCCTGCCGTGTCGGCACATGGCGCTCACTTGAAACCCTAAAACACCTGGCAGCTGGAAAAGGGCAAAAAGGCGATTTGGACGAATTGAAAACTCTGGCCGAATTGATGCAGGATTCTTCCTTCTGCGGGCTGGGTCAAAGCGTGGCGATCCCCATGAAATCAGCGTTGACTCATTTTGGCGCGGAATTTACGAAAGCGGAAAATAATGTTCAACGTTAAACGTTTTGAGGTGACCAATGATTAACCTAAAGATCAACGGTAAAGAGATACAGGCAGAATCAGGCAAAACTGTTTTGCAAGTTGCGAAGGAACACGATATTCACATTCCAACGCTTTGTTATCACAAGGATTTGAACCCCACTGGAAATTGCCGTATGTGTATTGTGGAAGTAAAGGGCGGGCGCTTCCTTCAGGCGGCGTGTGTCACTCCGGTTTGGGAGGGAATGGAAATTGAAACATCCAGCGAAAAGGTGATGAAAGATCGTAAGCTGACTCTCGAGCTCATGCTGGCAAACCACCCGGTAGACTGCCTGATCTGTGATGTGTCGGGGGAGTGTGAATTGCAGGACCTGGCATATGAATATCAGGCCAAGGTACCAGACTGGGGCGCGAAAGGTACGCGCTACCCGGTTGACAGTGATCCCAATCCCTTTATCCGCGTGGACATGAACAAATGCATCCTGTGCCGCCGCTGCGAATTAGCCTGTGCGGAGATTCAGGGCCGCGATGTCTGGGGCGTGGCAAAGCGCGGGTTTGAAGAAGTCATCGTGGCGGGAGCAGGCGTCCCATTGTTAGAGGCGAGGTGCGAGTCCTGCGGGCAATGTGTGGCGTACTGTCCGACAGGCGCACTATCCAACAAGATGAATTACGGCATGGGGCGGGCACATCAGGTTAAAAAAGTTACCACAACATGCTCGTACTGCGGTGTGGGTTGTCAGTTTGACTTGCTGGTGAAAAATAACAAAGTCATCGGCGTATCATCCAACCCGGACGCACCGGTGAATGGGATGGCTTTGTGCGTGAAAGGACGCTACGGTTACGATTTCATTCATCATCCCGACAGGCTCACAAAGCCAAAGGTGAGACGATATTTGTTGGAAGGAAAAAAGAAAAGCGATATTCGAAATTCGATAGTCGACAGTCAAAAGTCGAAGGTCGAATTATCGAATTTCGGTTCTCCTTGGGATTGGGTCGAAACCGAATGGGACAAAGCCCTCGACATCATCGCGGATAAATTAACAGACACCCGAACCAATTTCGGCGCGGACACGATGGGTTTCCTGACTTCGGCAAAATGCCTGAATGAAGAAAATTATTTGATGAACAAACTGGCGCGGCAGGTCATAGGAACGAACAACATCGACCACTGCGCCCGTCTCTGACACTCCAGCACGGTGGCCGGTCTGGCCGCCTCCTTCGGTTCTGGAGCAATGTCCAATTCAATGGACGATGTGGCAAACGAAGCAAAAGCGTTTTTCATCATCGGTTCGAATACCACCGAGCAGCATCCGGTCTTTGGGACAATGCTGAGGCGCGCAGTAAGGTATCGCAGTGCGAAGCTGGTGGTGGCAGACCCGCGCAAAATAGATATTACTGAAATCGCAACCCTGCATCTCCGTCACCGCCCCGGCACGGATATCTCCCTGCTCAACGGCCTGATGTACATAATCCTCGAAAAAGGATGGCAGGATCAATCCTTCATTGACGAACGCACAGAAAACTTTGATGAGTTCAAAGCCACCGTGATGCAATATCCGCCAGATAAAGTATCGGAGACCACGAACATCCCCGTGGAACAGCTTTACGAAGCGGCAGAGATCATCGCCTCTTCCAAGCCGACGGCTGTTCTGTGGGCGATGGGCATCACCCAGCATATTGTCGGGGTTCGCAACGTGATGGATCTCGCCAACCTGCAAATGCTGTTGGGCAACATGGGCAAACCCGGTGGCGGAGTCAACCCACTGCGTGGACAGAACAACGTGCAAGGTGCTTGTGATATGGGCGGCCTGCCAAATGTGTACACGGCATATCAGCCTGTGACAAGCGAAGAAGCCCGCGAGAAATTTGCAAAGGCATGGGGTCTGAGAACAAAGGATGAATTAGGAAGGATGAAAGATGAAGAATTCAGCCTTTCTCCTTCATCCTTCATCCTTTCCGACAAGGTCGGTTTGACGGTTACCGAAATGATACCCGGCATTCTTGATGGCAAGATCAAATCGTTATATATTATTGGTGAAGACCCGGTGATGTCTGACCCTGACACGAACCACATCCGTAAGTGCCTGTCGTCGGTGGATTTTCTCGTTTTGCAGGAAATCTTCCCGTCGGAAACTGCCGCATACGCAGATGTTTTGCTGCCCGGTTCATCCTTTGCAGAGAAGACGGGCACATTTACCAACACCGAACGCCGCGTGCAGATAGTACGTCAAGCCATTGAGCCGCTCGGCGACTCGAAACCCGATTGGTGGATCCTCTCGCAGTTGGCGAAAAAGTTGTTGGCCCGAATCAGTGACCGGGTCCGGAAAGATGCGCCGCATGCGGGCTGGGAGTATTCCAACACCTCCGAGATCATGTCCGAGATAAACGCTTTGACACCATCCTATGGCGGTATCACCCACGCACGGTTGGAAGCAGGCGAGCGATTGCAATGGCCCTGCCCAACAGCCGACCACCCCGGTACGCCAATCTTGCATACCAAGCAATTTACGCGCGGCAAGGGCAAATTCATGCCGATTGACCATGTGCCGCCTGCCGAACGACCCGATGATGAGTACCCGATGGTAATGAGCACGGGACGCGTGTTGTATCACTGGCATGGCGGGCAGATGACGCGCCGCGCGGAGGGTATCATGCAGGTGTACGGCGAGGCGCTTGTGGAATTGAACCCCGACGATGCTGAAAAGCTTGGAGTGAACGGCAGGAACATCCTGCGTATCACCTCGCGGCGGGGAAGCATCGAAGCCCAGGCCTGGGTGACAGACCGTGTGCCGCCCGGCATGGTTTATGCGAACTTCCACTTCCCTGAGGCTTCAGCGAATGAACTGACGCACGCCTCACTCGACCCTGTGTCAAAGATCCCATCGTACAAGGTGACGGCTGTCAGGGTGGAGTTGGTGTAAATTAAAATGCGGAGGTGCGCGAGTGCCTCCGCATCCAATCAAAGATAAAAGTCGTGGGAGAAAGGAAATTCCCTCGTGTGCTTTTGTTTTCAATATGATAAAACATACCAAAGGAGATGACTTATGACTACTGTTCGAAAACTTCTTGAAGTGAAAGAATCTGCCACGAATTTTTCGGTGGAAGCGACTCAAACCGTGCTGGATGCGCTCAAGGTAATGGCGGAAGCGCAAATCGGAGCGATCCTGGTGACCGAGAACGACAAGATCATCGGCATCTACACCGAACGGGATTATCTCTATAAAGGCGAACTGGAAGGCCGCAGCGCAAAAAACACAAAGATCAAGGATGTGATGATCCCGCAAATGATCACCGTGACCAACGATACAACCGTGGATCAATGCATGGCACTGATGAAACAATATCGCATCCGCCATCTGCCGGTTGTTGAAAATGACCAGCTTGTCGGCCTCGTTTCGATGCGCGATGTGATGCTGGCTGCCATCGAAAACCGGGAGAGCGAAATCCGCGGGTTGGAAAATTACATCATGGGTTCGGGATTCCAGTCCTAGCATAGATTCACAGCCCGGGAAAGGACACCGCCTTTTCGGCGCGTGTCCTTTTTATTGCATCCCTATCACAAATCAAAATGAATCCATTTCTGCTGGTAAAATCGCCCGCATGCCATTGAAAAATATCCTTCCAATAGTTTTGCTATTTACAGCATTGCTCTCCTCTTGTGGGCCTGGGGATGCCACACAAGTGGTCTTCCCCACCTACGATCCTTTTTTACCCATTCAAGATCAGTCGTCTACCGGGCTGCCAACTTCGGCGGTAACAAATTCTCCGCAAGCTCCCACCGCCACCCGCCAACCGACTCCCTCAAGAGTGCCTCTCACCATTTCGCCTTTGATGGCGGGAATCGCTAATCAGATTCTCGGCTCTCCCACGCCGGACACCGCTCGCATCCTGCCTACACCGCGTCAGAACGCCGACCAATACATGGTCCAAGCCGGAGACACGCTTGGAGATATTGCCCAGCGCTACGGCATCAGCGTCCAGGATTTAATGCTCGCCAATAACATCAGCGACCCAAACTTGTTGGATGTCGGCATGGTTTTGAATATCCCCGCGCCAAATCCCGGTGATGCGGGCTCGGCTCTCAAAATGATTCCCGACTCAGAGCTGGTCTACGGGCCGGCAAGCGCGTTCTTCGATATTGAAACATTCATCCAAAGCCAAAACGGATATCTCGCCGAATATGCGGAGGAAGTCAACAGCGGATTTTTAACAGGAGCGGAAATCGTTCAACTGGTTTCGCAAAATTATTCTGTCAATCCGCGCCTCCTTTTGGCGCTGCTGGAATACCAAAGCGGATGGGTGACCAACCCTGCTCCCATCAACATATCCTTTCCGATGGGTTTGGCTGATGACAACCGCTACGGGCTGTACCGCCAACTCGCATGGACGGCAGATACCCTGAACCGCGGCTATTATCTTTGGAAAGCAAACGCACTTTCCACCTGGGTGCTGAATGATGGAACGGTCATCCCCATCGACCCGACCATTAATGCGGGAACGGCCGCCATCCAATATTTTTTTTCCAAATTCGACGACCGCCCTACCTGGGAAAAGGATGTAAACGAAACCGGCGTCATGGTGACTTATTTTGTATTTTTTGGAAATCCATTTCTTTTATCCATTGAGCCGTTGGTTCCCGCCACGCTTTCCCAACCGGCAATGAACCTGCCCTTTGGCCCGTCCGAAGCATGGTATTTCACCGGCGGTCCGCATGGCGGCTGGGATTCGGGTTCGGCGTGGGCCGCGCTCGATTTTGCTCCGCCCGGCGAAAATGGGACTTGCTCAACAAGCCCGTTATGGGTTACTGCCATGGCGGACGGTGTGATCACGCGTGCCTCAGATGGCGCTGTGATTCAGGATTTGGATAACGATGGGTACGAACAAACGGGATGGGTGATTCTGTATATGCATATTGCTGCCGAAGAAAGAGTCACGGCGGGAGAATATCTCTTCGCAGGCGAATCCGTTGGCCATCCATCTTGCGAAGGCGGAGTTTCGAACGCCACTCACGTCCACATTGCCCGCAGGTTTAACGGCGAATGGATTGCAGCAGACGGCTTGATCCCTTTCAACTTGAACGGTTGGATTTCCAGCGGCGATGGAAACGAATACAACGGATTCCTTTCGCGGGGCTCCCGTGTGATCGAAGCCCTGGACAGCGCGAACGATCATAATCTGATCTCGCGCTAATTCATCCACTCTTAATCTAAGCGGATATAATTCGTTCAATCATGCATCGCGCCTCTGTACTTCTTATTCTGCTTTCATCGGTATTATCAGCCTGCGGATCTTCTCCTTCAATCTGGGGAATCGCCCAAACACCCACCCCTGTTTTGACAGGTCCCACCTCGCCTCTTTTCGACCCGTTTGCTGTTCAAGACGACCCGATTATTTTCCCCACCTCCACACCTCCGCAATTGATTCAAGCCAGCATCTCTGAAACTCCAACGCCGAACGGCGCATCCCCGCTGATTGTACCCACCTACACCCAATCCTCCGATGCAGCGCCTTATCTTTATTACGCCCAAAGCGGTGACATGCTTTCCGCTGTCGCAAACCGTTTTGGAGTCGAAGAATCCGAAATTACATCGGATGCGGACCTGACGAAGACAACCCTGATTGACCCCGGCACTCTGCTTGTTATTCCCAACAACATCAACGAACCTACAACGCCAAATATACAGATCATGCCGGACGCGGAAATCGTCTTTTCCGTCACAGCCGCAGACTTCGACATTGAAGGTTTCATCAAAGAGCAAGGGGGCTACCTAGCCAGTTTTAGGGATTATCTTGGCTCCACCGGCTGGATCAAAGGCCACGATGCCATCAAACGCCTTGCAGTTGAGAACTCCATCAATCCCCGCATGATCCTTGGCCTGCTCGAATATGAGAGCCGTTGGGTCAGCGGACAACCCATCGACCTGCTGCACACCGAATTCCCCATGGGATTCAATGACTATCATTACAAGGGCATGTCCGTGCAAATGGTCTGGGCAATCAACAATATGTCGATTGCATATTACGGTTGGCGGGCCGGGACAATTACCCACCTTGATTTTCCCGATGGAACGAAACTGCGAATTGACCCGCGCCTGAACGCCGGCACCGTCGCTATTCAATATCTCTTTTCGCGGCTTTACAATCAGGCCAAATGGGCGCAGATCATTCAGCCCGATTCCGGTTTCCCCGCCATGTACAAGGAGATGTTCGGCGACCCGTGGACACGCGCCGACGAAGTGAATCCATTATTTCCGCCCGCACTTACCCAACCGCCGATCACCCTTCCATTTGAACCTAATGTTCAATGGAATCTCACCGGCGGTCCACACAATGGCTGGGGACAACTTAACCCGAATATTTACGGCCAATCCCACAGCGTATTCGCAGCCATTGATTTTGCCCCGCCCACAAAAAAAGGCGGCTGCGATAACACAGACACCTGGGTGGTGGCCGCTGCTCCAGGCCTTGTTGTGCGCTCTGAAAATGCTGCCGTCATGGTTGACCTGGACGGGGACGGTTACGAGCAAACAGGCTGGAACCTGCTGTATATGCATCTGGCTACAAAAGACCGTGTGGCTGTGGGAACCTGGCTGGAGTTAAATGACCGCATTGGACATGCCTCGTGTGAAGGCGGTGTTTCCACGGGAACCCACCTGCATTTTGCAAGGAAATATAACGGCGAATGGGTAACTGCTGACGGTCCCATCCCCTTTGTTATGGACGGATGGCGGGTCGTCGCCGGCGAGGCGGCTTACAAAGGCAAACTAGTCCGAGGCGATGAAGTTGTCATCGCAGACCTGCTCGGACAAAGCTGGTCAAGCATCATCCGCGATGGCAATGAATAAACCCAGGAAATCTATCAGGCAAATCTTGACTGTGCTTGCAAGTTGTGTTCTGCTGATCGTCTCTTGTAACTTATCAGCCCCTGACTCAAGCGCAGCATCCACTCCGGCCTCAGGAGCAGCGGTTGATCCGTTGATAAATACAGCGAGGCCGACCCCTCTGCCCACACGTAAGACATTTACACCGGGTGAATTGGTGGATTACACAGCTCAGGCTGGAGACTCGCTCCCGACATTGGCTCTGCGTTTCAACACCAGCACAGAGGAAATTTTGCTCGCCAACCCACAGATTCCCCGCGATGCAACCACCATGCCGCCGGGAATGCCAATGAAAATTCCCATCTACTATCTCGCTTTGTGGGCAAGTCCCTTCCAGATTATCCCAGACCATGCCTTCGTTTACGGGCCGACAAGCATCGGCTTTAATACAGCTGCGTTTGTCGAAATTCAACCCGGCTGGCTGAAAAATTACCGCGCCTACTCTGGCGGTAAATGGCGCACTGGCGCTGAAATTGTGGATTACGTGGCGGTCAATTACAGCATCAACCCACGCCTGCTTCTGGCTATCCTTGAATACCAGACCGGCGCCCTTTCCCAACCCAATGCGCCTGACAAGAAAAAATTACTGGGACTTTCCCGAAAATTTTGGGAAACCCCCTACCTCCAACTCGTCCTCGCCGCCAACCTCCTGAACAATGGATATTATGGCTGGAGGATCGGAAAACTCCTCGAATTTGAAAATGTCGATAGTATTCTAATCCGCCCCGATCCCTGGCAAAACCCGGGCTCTGTTGCCATACAATATTATTTCTCGAATATTCTTTCAGGGGAGGAATTTACGCTCGCGACCGGACCCGATGGTTTGTTTAAGACCTACAAAACCCTGTTTGGCGACCCATGGAGCGATTCATTTATCCATATTCCCGGCAGTTTGCAGCAGCCGGAATTTATGCTTCCCTTTCAATATGACCAGGTCTGGTCCTTTACAGGCGGACCTCACACCGGCTGGGGCACTGGGGAACCTCTTGCTGCAATCGACTTTGCCCCGCCCAGCGAAAAATCAGGCTGCGTAAGTGTGAAGCCCGAGAACTTTGTCACTGCCATGGCGGATGGATTGGTGGTGCGTTCCGGCGTAGAGGGTGTAGCCCTCGACCTCGATAAAGACGGCAATGAACATACTGGATGGGTAATTTTCTATCTCCATCTTGCCGGGGAACAACGCGCCCCGCTCGGCACAGACATGAAGGCGGGCGATATGATCGGTTACCCGTCCTGCGTGGGCGGGCACGCCACTGGGACTCACGTTCACATTGCCCGAAAGTACAACGGCGAATGGATGCTGGCTGATAGTGTCATCCCGCTCACCATGAACGGCTGGGCCGTGCATAATGGAACACGGGAATATCTTGGGACTTTGACAAAAGGCAGTTCGGTAGTGACCGCCTGCGATTGCGGCGATGCCTTCACCTCAATCAGCGGAAGCTATCCATAAACGAATGAATTTCGAATCTGCCGCGTTGCAGGCGGATATAAAATTCATCCACTTCGATATTCGCCTTCCTTCAAGATCACCTTCGAATCTTCATCCAATATTTTATAGTAGTAACGCATCGGGTACGCTTTGACAAGCATTGCCTGCGCGGGACAATATTTCTCCACTGAAAGTTCGATCGCCCGCAGGAGTGCCGCCTCATCCACCCCCCGGCCTGTCACCTGATATTCGATCACAGCCTCGGTGAACACTTTTGGGTGTTCCTCCGCCCGCCTCGCATCCACTTTGACCTGAAACCCCGCAACCGGTTGCTTCTTCTTCTCCAAAATGGAAATCACGTCCATCGCGGTACAGCCGGCCAGCCCAAGCGCAATGAACTCCATTGGGCGGGCGGCGTTATCTTCCCCACCGACCGAAACATCCGTATCCATTTTTTGAATGAATCCGGAGTTCCCCGCACCTTCAAATGCCATTTTCCCAAGCCAATTAATACTCACCTTCATTTTTACTCCAGGATGATATCGGGTACAAATTTTTCGAGGTTCTTTTTCGAGATGCCGCCAATCCACATCAGGCGGACCTGACCCCCGCGGTCGATGACGTAGGAACTTGGCAAATTCATGGTGTTGAACTTCTGCTGGGCTTCATATTTCTCATCCATCCAGACAGGAAAGGTCAAGCCGAATTCATCCACAAAGGGCAGAACAACGTCAAGAGATTCCTCCTGGTCGATGCCAACCAGGACAAATCCTTTTTCCTTATATTTTTGGTAGAACGCTTGCAGGGTGGGCATCTCCTCCCTGCATGGCGGACACCAGGTGGCCCAAAGGTTGACCAATACAACGCTGCCGCGATAATCCGCCAGCGAGACCTGCCGACCGAAAATATCTTTCAGAATCAGTTCGGGGGCGGGAAAATTCACTTTTGCAGGAACAGTTGAAAAGTCCTGGGTGGAAGCGGGATATTGATCGAAAAGCATCAAAAACATAACACCGATGGCAAGCAATCCAAGTCCGGTCGTCATCAATGCAATCACGCGTATTCGGGAGGAAGAGATACGTTTTTTCATCATTCATTTCCAAGCCATCATCCACACGGGATGGATGGCTTTATCAGGTGCAGCCCACTCCTTCGCTGCCTTCTGTAAATTCGCAGGCGGAGCACTCCAACTGGAGCAGACCGTTGTAATCTAAAATCGCCTGCCCGCATTTGGGGCAAAGTTCGCCCCGGTGATGCAAGCTGACCGTTTCGGGGGTTTCAGGCAGGTCAATTCCAAGGAGTAGTTTTTCAAGCGAGGAAAGGTTTTTGGTTTGTGTCATTCAAGAGTAAGAAGGTTTGTGTACGAAAATAATTACTTCTTTCACAAAGTATAACCGGGGAATAAAATTCACCAGCATTTCAAGGACAAATGTCATCCACATGAGGAAAAATGATACTGGCAACTTGTCCAGACGTTGGTTACCATAAAAATTAATATGCTGGATGCGCTGCCCTATATCCCTCTTTTTCAAGGCTTCAATACTCTTCAAATTGAAATCATAAAACCACTTTTTGAGGAGTATGTTTGCTCCGCAAATACCGTGATTTTCGAACAGGGCGACCTTGCGAAATATATATATCTGATTATCAAAGGGGAGGTCGCCATCCATTTTAAACCCTATGACGGCCCCTCCTTGACCTTGACCCGCCTGCGCAGCGGGGATGTTTTCGGCTGGTCGGCGGTGATCGGCAGCACCAAATACACCTCATCCATTTTCAGTGAATCTCAAATCGAAGCGATACGCATTCGGGGAGATCATCTTTGGGCATTGGCCAGTGATCATCCTGAGATCGGTAAAACCATCATCAACCGCCTCGCGCTGATCGTTTCCCCCCGCTGGGAAAATGCCCATTCCCAGATCCAAGCGCTTTTCGATTCGAGACGTGAAGATTTGAAAGGAAAAAACAAATGAACGCTGTGGAAACTCCCAGCCAGGAAGCTCAACTGCGGCACCTGATCGAAAACTTGAATGCCTACATCGAGCAATACCATGGAGGCACCGTTGAGTTTGTATCATTCCATGACGATACACTTGAAGTCAAATTAGGAGGCGCGTGCTTGAATTGTCCGCTGCTGCCGTCCACCCTGCATGGTTGGGTGGCAGGGACAGTGCATCAATTCTTCCCGGGTGTGAATGTAGTGGAGGCAAAATAAAAAAATACCGAGGGCAGGTATTTAGAATCAAAATCCCCGCCTTTTGGCGGGGATATTGATTCTTGTTCAACGCTACCTGCTGGTTGTGAAGAACCGTATCAGGATGAAACCACCCGCCGCGATCAATGCGATGGCCCAGACATAATTCGCAAAATCGAGAAGCGAGGCAATACCCAGGAAACCCATGATTCCCAAAACCAGAGCCGGCCAGTAAGCCCAATTCATTTTTGCCAGCAAAGCCACCAGTAAAAATGTAATGGCAAGCCCAAAAAAGAAGAAACCGGCGGTTTGAAACTCGCCAAAGCGTTCAGCAGCAATGGTGACTCCCGCCAGCGTGGAAAGCACCCCGCCGGGAATTAACGCCCACCAGCGTTCGGTCATGTTCGTAAAATAAACCAGGAAAAACGCCAGCCCAATCCCGCCGAGAAATACCGCGCCTGAATATTCTTCAAATCTCTCGGAGGCGATGACCACGAGCGCAAGCGCAGTCAATACCCCGGCAGGGATAAGCGCCCACCAGCGGTCTGTGCGGCTCAAGAAGTAGACATACCAAAAAGAAAGCGCGATGCCGCCGAGAAAAACCGCGCCTCCAAAACCATCAAGGGATTCGGGAAGAAAAATGAGCGTGCCAAGGGCGAGAAGCGTAAACCCGGGGAATGCACTCCACCAGTGACCGGCAAAAAGGAGCGAAAGAAAAAGCAGCCCAGCCACAACGAACACACCGCCCCAGAATATATCCGAGGCATTTTTCAGATAGCCCATAGTCTCCAACAATGCCAGGGCGCCCCCCAGGATCAACATGATGCCAAACATAATCCGCAGGTCGATGCGTTTCATTCTATTTCCTTTCTTTACTTAATCCGGATCGAAGCCGCCCCGGCATCGATAGTGACATCTGCAGCGTTGGCGGCGGTTTCGTAATCAGGCGATTGGTAATATCCGCCGTTGCGCGGGAAACGCGACGAGTCTACTTTCATATCCGCCGCGCCGAGCGAGGCGCGGATTCGAGCAGAAAGTCCGTCTGGGATGATCAAGGTCAATGAGGCCGCACCAAGATCGAGGTCAGCAAGGAAGCGGCCCCTGGCGGGGAGAGTCAGCATGGTATCGCTGGCGCCGGTTTCCAATTTCAAGTCGGTGATGTTCATGTCGTGCAGGTCGATCTCGGATTTGTTTGCACCAAGGTTCATCCGTAAAGAAGTAGGGACATTTGGATTAATCGCAACATCCCAGTTCAGTTGATTGGATGGACCGATGAAGGGGATGCTCAAAAAATCATGAGCGGGTCGCAATTTGACCTCGAGCCTGTCTCCGTTTCGATTGACCTTTTGCTCCACTCCTCCCGTGACAGTGGCGTGAACCATTTCGTTCATCCCTGCGCCGCTGTGGACTTTGAATTCGCCGGCACCGTGATTCAACTTGAGGCTGGCTTGCTGTGCACCTTGCAGATCAATGGATACGTTTTCTGTCTCGTTTGACCCGCGCAGGAAAATACTGAACAAAACCAATATGCCCGCAAAGATCAATACCACAGGCCAGAAAAGACTCAAAAGGGAATTGCCGTTGGGCAGACGGATTCCCATTTCGCCGGCAAGCAGCAACCCGCCGGCCAGAAGCAGGATGATCCCCCAAAACAATTGATTGCGGCGCATGTTATTCTCCTTTGTTGCGGAACGTGTGGTACAGTCCGCTGCCAAGCACCCAAAGCCCAAGCAAAATTAGCAGGACGGCGGGGCCAAAATTGCCGAGAATTTCCCATCCGCCGAGGAAGGAAGAAAAGACGAGGAACAGGACTGCGCTGATCACCATGAGGTTAAGTCCGCGCTTGAGGTTGTGGGCGGTGTTCTCGCCGAGCAAACCCTGCAGGATCATCCCCACGCCTACAAAACCGGGGATGAGCGCCCACATGTAAGACCACGATTCATAGTTGCCGGTGGTTTCCTGATAGTAGAAAATTCCACCCAGCCCCGCCACAATGGCGGCCGGCACGGAAAGCCCGGGCGAGCCAAGCACAAGCCCGACAACAAATATCCCAGCGCCGATCAACAGCATATTCGTGGGCCATTCGGTGTATCGGTCGAAGAAACTGTGAAAGGCGGGGACGGTTTTGTCCAAGAGGAACCATGCGCCAAGCAGGATCAAAATGACGCCGAGGGCAAGCTGGGAACGACCTTGTTTGTTCATATTTCATTCTCCTGTGATGTTGATTTAAATAGTAGTTTATAACGTTTTTGAATAAATTCAAAGCCCGCTAGGATATACGCCAAAGCGCAGGGCAGGTTTCAACCACGCGTCCCCACCCACAGGCCAAAATCTGCGGGTTCCCGCCTGCCCCGCATACCGGCCCAAAGCGGGCGAACAACCCAGCGAAGCCCATAATATGGACGGATGCGCTGCCAACGAATGCCAAGCATTACTCCGAGCTCGTCGATCCGCTGGAGGGTAAGATAATTTTCGCTCTTGACCGAGTCTGATGCAAACCCGAAACGCGAAATGAAGGCGGCTTTCCTCTCCGCCACCATTTGCTCGCCTGAAGCGGCATACCGGTAAACTGGCGAATCCATGATGATGACCCATCCATTCGGCTGGAGGGTACGCAGTGATTCAGCCAGGGTCATCTCATAATTTTCAGAATAATGGAATGAAGCATTAAAGACCACCGCATCCATCGCGGCACTTGGGATGGGTAAATGAACAAATTCGGCTTGAATGGCTGTAAATTCCGTTTCATAATATTTCCAGGCGCCCAAGCCGTCCTCCGCGTTGACAAGCAGATCCACAGCACAGACTCGATGGCCGCCCGCTGAGAGACGGTTCGACAACCAGCCGTTGCCTGCTCCCATATCCAAAACATTCGACTTCGCCCCAAGCAGCTTCAACAATGCGCGGTAGCTCGCCGCACGAATTTTCCAATCTTCCGCGAAGCGTCCGGATAAATCTTTAAATGGCAGCGCTCTATAAAAAGAATCATCAGTGGAAAACCTGCCTTCGGAGCGCCGAACAGTTTCGTAGTCCGCGATGAAGCGTTGATAATGAGACTCACGTTCGGGCAGGAGAAACCGCCAGATCCCATCCACTTGAAAGAAAGTTAACGCATCATTCCCGCACCGAAGCTGATCCGGCGCGATTTGAATTAAGCTGGCCTGACAGCGCGGGCAAACAAAGTTCATTTTCCCTCCCCCAAGGCCTGTATAACCGCGGAGTAAGCAACCTTAAAAGAACGATTGATGACACCCATATCAGACGGCGATTCCCATTTTAAATTTGCCAGCCTGTCTGCCATAATAATCACCGCTGCGGACTGGACCCCTCGGAGCCCAGCCACGGCAAACAATGCCGCAATTTCCATCTCCACGGTTTGGACACCTTCGGATTGATATTTCAAAATTTCCTCGCGCGTTTCACGGTAGGGAGCATCCGTCGTCCAGGTCGCGCCGATGGTCGCGGAAGCGAGGAGCGATTGTAACTTTTGTGTGAGAGAGGGATCCGCATGTATAAATTTTCCAGAAGGGAAATAATGATGCGACACCCCTTCGTCGCGGATGGCTTTATCTACGATAACAATATCCCCTGAATTCAAATTGGGCTGCAGCGCCCCGCCCCAGGAAAGGATCACAAACCGCTTCACTCCCCATGCAATCATCTCTTCGGCCAGCGAGGCGATCACTGGCGCACCGATGCCAAAATTAGAAAGTACACCAACCTGTCCACGAGTGGACTTGACCAGATAAAAATCACCCATGATTCGCCCCGCTTTTTTGACGGGTATACTCCAGCGCAGTCGATGCGGCAAATCGGTTTTCAGGCAAAGGATCAATCCTTCAGGCGGAGGCACTTTGGGAAAATCACCGAAACGCCTGCGCATGGCTATTGTATCTTCGGGACGCATGACGGGGAAGCCGCGATACTTTTCAGGGAAGTTTGGAAAGGGCATGAAATCTCCATTGACGCCACAACAGGGCCGCGTGGATGGTTTCCGCGAAGAGAATTGCGATCGCGGACCCCGTAAGCCCGAACAAAGGCGTTAGTACATAAAATAAAAACAGCAGGACGGTCAGGCTTATCAGCAGTGGAAATAATACAAGTTTTTCCGCCCCTGCCGCAACCAAACCAAGCGAAGTATAAGTGACAAGCACATACGGCAAAATCACCCAGGCCAAAATCTGCAACGGGAAAATAGACGGCAGGAATTCCACGCCAAACAATATGCGAACGATGGGACCAGCGAAGATGGAGAGAGTAAGTGAAATCAGCCCCGCCAGTATCATCAAAGGGCGGAGACCCTTCAAACGCCTGCCAAAATCACCATCCCTCGTCATTTCTGGGTAAATGGCCGTAAATGCAGAAAGATGACCCAATTTTCCCGCCTCCATCACGCGTAAAGATGCGGAGAAAATGCCCGTCAAGGAAAGGCCTGCCAGGCCGGGTAAAAGTGTAATGGTAATTTTCTCATACAGAAGCCGTACCGTCCCAATTGCCGCCATGGGGGCACATTCCTTTAGCAGGGTCAGGGTCCGGGGGAGGGAGATATGTGCAAATCCAATTTGAAGCGATTGAGAATTGAAGGCAATAAATGCAAGCAAAAAATGTACGGCCAGCAACAGAGCGGCCAGTGTGGTTATTTCCGCATTGATTAACCATGCAGCGATCACGACAAGGAATTGCAGAAATGCGGCGAAGACTTGATAGATGGAAAATACCCTCATTTCCCGAAAGCTGCGCAGGAATATGGTGAAAATGGAGTAAAACGAAAGCGGGAGAAGTGAAAATATATAAATTTCCAGTGAGGCGGGAATTGTTATAAAGATGCCTGTCGCGAACACTCCGGCAATATAAACCAGGGAAAAAAGTAATTGCAGGGAGAGACCATCCGCTAATAGGGATTTCCCATCCTCCGCAGCCAGCCTGCGAATAAGGACCATATCTGTCCCAAAGGTAGTGAAGGCGTTGCCGATCAATACCACGGATGAGATAAAAGCATATTCACCGAATCCCTCCCTCCCAAGATGGCGCGCAAGCAGTACATTCGAAATCACCGCAAATCCCTGCGTGCCAAAACGGGAAAGAACCGTCCAGGAGATGTTTTTTACCAAGCGCATACATTATCGCACAAATGAACGCAGTCGCATTTCGCTTCGCAGCATGCCAAACAAATAATATGGCGCACGGACCAGGCCGCGGGCATCGCGCTTCTTCCATGCGCGGCGCAGACGGAATTCGTGATGGACTCGCCCATGCAAAATGCGATAAAACTCCTGCGGAAAAGGTCCGCGGTAAAGCATGGCAAGGTCATCAGAATCGACCCAATTTTGTTTTTCGCCCATTTCGAGTTTCACACGCTCAAAGAATTTCGTGCCAGGCAGCGGATAGGAGACGGAAATGCCGATATCATCGGGCACGCACTCACGCACCATTTTCAAAGTCATTTGCACATCGTCCCATTGCTCGCCGGGGTAACCGAACTGTAAAAAGAATCCAACCTCGATTCCATTTTTATGCAGCAACATGGCGGCATTGTAAATATCCTCAACTTTATCGCCCTTGTCCATTGCATCCAAAATTTTCTGCGAGCCTGATTCCGCGCCGAGCCAGACGGTTTTACAGCCCGCATCGGCGAGCGCGCGCGCTGTCTTTTCCGTCACCAAGTCGGCGCGTTTCAAACACTTGAACGGAATCACCGCATCATTCTCGCGCAGCAACTCTGCAAATCGTTCTACCCAATTTGGTTTCAACCCAAAGATATCATCTGCAAACCAGATGTGATCCGGCGCGAAATTTACCTTTAACCATTTCATTTCTGCGGCCACATTTTCGGGCGAGCGCGAGTTATAGCGCTGTCCCCAGATGGGCTTGGCGCACCAATTACAGTGATATGGACATCCGCGCGTGGTGACCATGTTCATCGAATAATGTCCATGATGTTCACGCCAAAGTTTTTTATATTTTTGAATGTCCACCAAATCCCATGCTGGGAATGGCAAAGAATCTAAATTGGAAATATCAGGCCGACGTAAAGGGTGAAGCGTGAAACGTGAAGCCAGTCCGACGACTTGCCCCGCATCCTTCCCAGCTGACAACTGACTCAGCAATTCTGCGAGAGTTTCTTCGCCTTCGCCTAGCAAAATATAATCAGCGCCTTGTTCCAAGTATTCAGGATAATGATCAGTCGCATCCGCACCGCAAAGGATGACAATACAACCACGCTGCTTCGCCATGCGAACCATGGTGAAAGCCGCTTCGCGCATCCGCAGCAGGCACATCTTGGAAAGGTAGTTGAAGTTATCTTCAAAGATGATTGCATATTGCGGATTGTGTTCATCAAGTGACTTTGCCCACTCATCTTCCGAATCCGCCAGCATCGCATCGAACAATGCCACATCGTATCCTTTTTCGCGGATGTATGCCGCCGCATACATTGTTCCAAGCGGCGGATAGGGCATCATCGCATCCCATAGCTTTGGGTCGAAGCGCAGGTAATAAGATTGGCCAAAGAGGATTTGAGTCATTTAACCCTCACCCAACCCTCCACCCTTTCGGGTACGTTGTCCCACGAGGAGAGTGCCTTTAATCGTTCTTCAAATGACTTCAACGTCCATGAGCCGTGATGATCGAAATTTCCCTGGCAAACGTCGGCAGAGAAGTTGGTTTCGACGCCGTAGCCTTTTTGCTTTTTGAAGCGGGCGATCTTGCGAGACATTTCCCAGGATTCAAACATGTCGCCGAGATTGCGGCCAAGCAGGTATTCGATGAGTTTTTGAAAAACAGAGGCGCCTTCTTTTCTTTTCGACAGCGGATTGTCGGGGTCCATAGGCAGGTTCGGTAAAAAATCTTTGACCCACAAATTGGCTGTGCACAGTTGGTCAAAAATATCCAGCCCGCTGATCGGGACCATCTGGGCAAATTCCCGGGCGGTGTAGATATTTCTCGCACGCCATTCGAGCGCCTGTTCTGAGATGATGACATTCGGGCAGATGACATCGCCAAACATAAGCGCCAGCCTGCCAAAAAGCAAAGCGAATGCCCGCGCCGTCCATACGCGACCTGGTTTGGCGACCAGCATGTAATCCATGTCTCTGTTTTTGGAGAGATTGAGCATGGCGAGGGAACCCGTCAATGCCACCATGCGGATGAAAGGCAGTCTGCCGATGATGCGTCCGTAGAAATAAGCGCGGTTGAAGGCAGGCCTTGAATTTTCCACACGCCGCCCGCGGATTTCAAGAATATCCGATCGATCAGCCAGGAAATAAACATCGTGGCGCGAAACAACACAGTCCATTTTCGCGACGCATACGCGGACTTCTTCCTTCGAGGCGGAAACCGTAAGGAAGCGATGCAATTCATCGAGTGTCAACGGATGGTCGAAAATATCTGAATATGCCAGCGTTTCAAGAACCGCTCGTTCGAGGCTAGGTGTGTTGACAGGAACAGGTTGGGTGCCGAGTGCCAGAGCCAAGGGAATTTCCTTTAATCAGAAGCAGAGTCAAGGTCAGGGGCGAAGCGGGAGGAGAGAGTTTGCAGGAGAGTCAACCCGGATGCGAAAAATAAACCAACCGCGAACAGAAATGCATAGGTCATAATCAAAAAGTGGTTTGTGCTCCATGCAAACCAAGAAACCCAAAGGTTGAATAAAGCCAGCAGGATCTCGTAAAAAACGAGAATATCAACCCTGACCTGGTATCGATTCGAAACCCATGGCTGGGAGCGGCGGGTGATGGCGAATTTTGGCGTGCGCTCGAATGGCACAACGCGTTTTTGCAGAATCTGCAGCGCAGCGCGCAAGGTGTTCAGAATCAATCCCGAAGAAAAAATGGATATGAGGAAGAACAATGGCAGGGAGAAGAACCAGCGCCTGCGGAGAAGCTGCTGTGCGACGGCAAAATATGTTGCGGGCGCAAAAACCAGAAAGTTCATAATCAATCCGGCCCCAATGGGGGCGAGCAGAGTTGGATATTTGGCGGCAAACAAAAGCAGCAATGGATAAAGAATGACAAGGATAAATGTGAGCAAATGCAGGGCATATCCTGTCAGGTGCAGGGTTGCCTGAAATTTCCGCGCGAACCGAAAATCGGAATTCCAAATAACGGGAATGTAACGAATGGCGCATTCCAAACTGCCTCGCGCCCAGCGATATTGCTGGCGGCGATATGCTGTAAAACTGACGGGCAATTCGGCGGGCGCTTCCACGTCACCGGCGTAGCGTGCAGACCAGCCGTGCAGGAAGGCGCGATAGGAGAGGTCCATATCCTCTGTAAGTGTATCTGCTTTCCAGCCGCCCGCATCTATAATTGCAGTTTTACGCCATACTCCCGCTGTGCCGTTGAAATTAAAAACATAATTGGAACTGGAGCGGGCGAGCTGGTCGATGGCAAAATGCGCGTCGAGCGAAAGAGATTGAAGCAAAGTGAGAAGGGAATAATCACGGTTCAAATGTCCCCAACGAGCCTGGACGAAGGCAATCCGATCATGGTCAAAACGGGGCAAAATAAGGCGGAGAAAATCTGGGTTGGGAAGAAAATCTGCGTCGAAGATGGCAAGGAAATCTCCCTTCGACCTTTCAAGCCCATGCCCAAGCGCACCGGCTTTGAATCCATCCCGGTTCTCGCGATGGATGTGAACGACATCCACGCCCTGCGAACGCAATTCTTTAACTTTTTTCGCCACAAGCGAAACCGTTTCATCCGTCGAATCATCCAGGACTTGAATTTCCAACAGGTGCCGCGGATACTCCAGCGCAGCCACAGATTCGATCAGCCGCTCGGCAACATACCATTCATTATAGATCGGCAATTGCACAGTAACGCGGGGCCATTCGTTCAGAGACACGGGCATTGGGCGTGATAATTTTTTCTGTTCCTTCAATCCCGTCCAAGCGAGAAACACCATATTGGAGATATAAACCAGAAGTGCGGCCATGACAAGCGAATAGGCGATCAGTACAGGCGCAAGGATGACTTGAAGAATATCCATCTATGCCGTCGTCTCCATGGCCGCGGAATACAACCCCCAGCCAAGCCATTGCCAGGCCTGCCCGTACGAATAAAACCAGGTATAGTAATCAAAGAATCCGACCACCGTGAGTGCGAGTAAAAGCCCAAAAGCGCCAGCAAGCGCAGGCCAACGAGAGAGTTCATCCCAACGAAAAAAAACGGTCAGGATTGGAATGACCAGCAGGAGGAAATAAAAAATTCCGCCCAGCACGCCCGTCTCCATGGCCGCGACCAAAATCGCATAATGAGGCGGCTGAAAATTCAAAGGGAAATCGACAAAGCGTTCCTTCATCGCGAGCGGCGCCGCGCCCAAGCCAATCCCAATCGCCGAATGTTCCACGAACAACGTATTACCGGCCTCCAATAAAAACGCGCGCTCCTTCATCGGATCATCCTGCGCGACGCTGCCTGAATTCACTCGCGAGATAAAAAGAAAATCATATTTCTGGATGAACGGCATGACGGCGAGCAGACTCAACACCCCAAGCAGAAGCGCGCGTTTGACCGAATCCCATTTGCGGGCAAACGCCTCGATCCCGACCATGAAACTGCCAGCCACGAACAGGCTTAACCACGCTGACCGGGAGAAGGTCATCACCAAAGCCGGGAAGGCTATCAAAAAAACCATGGAAGCAAGCAAAGGCTGGCGGCCTTCCCCAAACATAGAGACTGCCAGCAAAAGGACGAGTCCAAAGGCGATGCAGCCGCCGAGAATGTTCGGGTGGTCGCTCAGGCCATAGCCGCGCAAGAAGCGGATTCCCTCCCCGAGAACGATGCTCACCCCGGAATCCGCCGGGTTAAGTTGCAGCTCTCCCAGACGCTGCAATCCCAATGAGCTTTGAGCCATCACCTGTGAAACAGCAATTCCTGATTGAAATAAAATTTGCGCAGCCACCGGGACGATGACCCAGCCCGCGGATTTAACCTCATTGACTATGAATAAATAAAACATAAGCAGCAGAATAAACCGAACCGCCTGATAACGGGAGAAAATCCCATCCACACTTCCAAGGACGGAAACCCATGCGGCAATCGTCAAGCCGACGAGGCTGAGCCACATCAAGGCAGGGCCTGCTTTGAGCTTGCGGGGGAAAAGTAGCAACGAACAAGCCCAGAACATAAGCATGTACAGCATGGAGAGGTCTGATATAAAAAGTAGAAAATCGGTGTAATCCGCATAAATCGGAAAAAATGGACGCTGCCACACCATCCACCGCCAGCGGAACGGGATGAAAAAAATCGTCAACGCGAAAAACAAACGCGCGCTGAATATAAAAAAACGGGAGAGGCGGCCTTGAAAGGATGAATCCATTATTAATCAGACCATAATAATCCTGTTTGTAATTATAATCTCTGAATGACCCTGAAACTTGCCATCGATGCGCGCTATGCGCAGCGGCGCATCACCGGTGTGGAACGGTACGCCCATGAAATATCCAAACGATTGACGTTGGAAAAGCGCTTCATCAAACCAGAATATTTGCCGGGTCGGGTTGGCGGCCATCTTTGGGAACAAATCATCCTGCCTGCAAAAATCCAAAAAGGGGAATTTCTCTGGTCACCGGCCAATGCGGGACCCTGGCTGGTGCGGAACCAGGTAGTCACCCTGCATGATGCCAGTGTATTTGACCACCCCGAATGGTTCAATCCCACTTTTGCCGCATGGACGAGGCTTTCATGGAAAATTCTCGCAAGGCGGGCACGGGCAATCCTCACGGTTTCGGAATTTTCGAAGCATCGCCTGAAACTTCATCTCCGCCTGACGGATGAAAAAATCCATGTGGTTTACAACGGAGTTTCAACGCCGTTCGAGCAGCAATCCCCCAGGAAGATGAAAGCTGTGAAAGAAAAATATGGAATCAAGAAACCCTATTTTCTTTTTGTCGGAACAATGGAACCGAGGAAAAACCTGAAGGTTCTACTGGAGGCATGGCAACGGTTTAACTCAAAATCTCATGAACTTTTTTTAGCAGGCTCAATCGGGCGGGTTTTTTCAGCAACGAGCCCAATGATCCGATCGATTTATATCGCGGATGAAGACCTGCCTGCTTTGTATTCGGGTGCTGCAGCTTTTGTCTTCCCATCTTTGTATGAAGGCTTCGGCCTACCCGTGCTGGAAGCCATGGCCTGCGGAGTTCCAGTCATCACATCCAAAACTTCAGCATTTCCAGAAATTTTTGGCGACGCCGCTTTACTGATCGACCCTGCCAACCCAGAAGAGACTGCCCTTGCCATGCAAGAGATCATCGAAAATAAATCACTCGTCTCGACATTACGCGAACGGGGATTGAAAAAAGCCAGCAGCCTTTCCTGGGAAAAATCGGCGGCGAAAATAGAATCCATCTTCAAAGGCATGGCTGCATGAAGCTGGCGATTGTCCATGAATGGCTGAACATATACGGCGGGTCCGAGAGGCTGCTGGCGGAGGTGTTGAAACTTCATCCGCAAGCCCAGCTTCATGCGCTTATTCATAACAAGAAGAATCTCATGGACACTCCGCTTGCGGGCCGCCACGTCAAAACTTCATTTCTGCAAATAATTCCACGCGTCGAGCATCTGTATCGCGGACTACTGCCCTTCATGCCGCTTGCCATCGAAAGTATGAACCTCCGAGATTACGATGTGATCGTCTCCATTTCGCACGCGGTGGCGCATGGCGTAAGAACAAGAAAGGATCAAACCCATGTTTCCTATGTCTGCACGCCGATGCGCTATGCCTGGCACCTGCAGGACGATTATTTACATCTGCACCATTTGGACAAACCCTTGATCGGAGCCGCCGCCCGCCTGACCCTGAGTCTGCTCCGTTATTGGGACAGAGTCTCTGCCGCCCGGGCAGATCACCTGCTTGCCATCTCGCAATGGACTTCACAAAAAATCAAGCAAGCCTGGGACAGGGAGTCTCACGTCATATACCCTCCTGTGGATGTGCAGCGGTTTTCACCCGCCAAAAAACGCGACAATTATTTTATTCATGTCTCGCGGCTCGTGCCGTACAAAATGACCGCTGAGATCGTCAAGGCGTTTAACGAGTTGAAGCTTCCTCTGCTCATCGTTGGCGACGGACCTGAAATGCCGCACCTGCAAAAGCTAGCGAGGGAAAACGTCAGACTCCTTGGATATCAACCCGATGAAGTCCTTGCGAACCTGCTTAACCGCGCCAAAGCCTTTGTGAATATGGCAACCGAGGATTTTGGAATTGCCATGGTCGAGGCGCAGGCGGCGGGCTGTCCTGTCATCGCGTTCGAAGAGGGCGGCGCAGCAGAGGTCATTCTTGAAGGAGAAACAGGCCTGTTGTTCAGCAAGCAGACTTCCCAAAGTTTGAGCGAGGCGGTACTACGGTTTCAAGGTCTGAAATTTAATAGCAAGGCCGCGTCAAAGAACGCAGCCCGCTTTTCATCCGAAAGATTTAGGAAAGCGTTTTCAAATTACCTGGAAAATACACTATAAACCAACCGTGAATATTCGATTAAAAAGAAAGAGACTCCCAATTTGGGAGTCTCTTTCTTAGCTGGGGACAATGGATTCGAACCACTACTAATTGCTCCAGAGGCAATTGTCCTGCCATTAGACGAGTCCCCAATGCTTTTTCCAGCGGGCGGTATTTTATCACGCCAGCAGGGAGGAGGCAAGGTCATTTGCGAGCGGCGCGGCGGGTGTTGTCTTCCACATCCAACAGGATCAGCAGGGTCTGCTGCACGAATTTCAGCCCCGCAAAATAGGCGAGGCCGGGCATGGGCATCAGCAGAAACGGGCTGAAGTAGCCGATCACATCGAAGGCCAGCATCCCTTTTTGGTAGAAAACACCCGTTGCAAACTGGACCATGAACTGGCCAAAGGAGTTCAAGGAAGTGAAGAGATAGATGCCAAGAACGACCCAGGCAAGGATGCCTGCCATGCGCGAAAATTTGATGACGGCGTCACGGTCGAAGTAGGTGGCTAAAAAGTTGGTGCGATTTTCGGTTGATTCGGTCATGGTTCCTCCGCGGTGAATTATACATGAATCAAGTTTGTTATAATTGACGCAATTAATCTATATTCTATCAGGGCGGGGAATGCGTCTCTTTAGCGGGGCAGGCTAGTAGCCGGAAAAGAGGCGGTTCCCTGTCTCCTGAAATTCAGCATTAAGGCAAATCCATGAGTCCCGAAGATATTAAGCCAACCGATTTCATCCGCGAAGCCGTTGCGGAAGATTTGAAGAGCGGACGCTTCAAAACCGTCCGCACACGCCTGCCTCCCGAGCCGAACGGATATTTACACATCGGGCACGTCAAAGCCTTCATGATCGATTACCTCATCGCTAAGGAAAATAACGGCGAGTTGATCCTGCGCTTCGACGACACGAACCCGACCAAGGAAGAAACTGAATTCGTGGACGCCATCATGGACGATGCACGCTGGCTTGGCATCGAATGGGTGAAGGTGACCTACGCCTCCGATTATTTTGATGAGCTGTATGAGTGGGCAAAAAAACTCGTGATGATGGGCAAGGCGTATGTGGACGATCAGACTCCAGAGGAAGTGAGCGCCAACCGCGGCACATTGACCGAGCCTGGAAAAAATTCTCCGTTCCGTGACCGTTCCATGGAAGAGAATTTGGACTTGCTGGAACGCATGAAGAATGGCGAATTCCCCGACGGCACGCGCATTCTGCGCGCGAAGATCGACATGGCGCACCCGAACATCAACATGCGCGACCCCGCCATGTATCGCATCATCCATGAACCGCCGCATCACCGCACGGGCAGCAAGTGGAAGATTTACCCGATGTACGATTGGGCGCACGGACAGAACGACTCGATGGAAGGCATCACTCATTCGTTGTGCTCACTGGAATATGAAAACCACCGCCCACTATATGAATGGTTTCCCGAGCAGCTGGGTGTGTTCAAACCGCGTCAGATCGAGTTTGCACGTTTGAATCTTTCTTACACGGTGATGAGCAAACGCAAATTACGCCGCCTGGTGGAAAAGAAACACGTCAACGGCTGGGACGACCCGCGCATGCCCACCCTGCGCGCCATGCGCCGTCGAGGATACACCGCCGAAGCGATCCATGATTTTATACGCCGCGTGGGTGTGGCAAAAAATTACAGTATCAGCGATGTCTCGCTGCTGGAAGCATGCGTGCGCGAAGACCTCAACAAAACTTCGCCGCGCCGCATGGCGGTCATCAAACCGTTGAAAGTTGTGATCGACAATTACCCTGATGATCTCGTCGAAGAGATGGACGCGGTCAACAATCCCGAAGACCCGAACGCGGGAACGCGCAAGGTTACGTTCTCGAAAGTCATTTACATCGAGCAGGATGATTTCCGCGAGACGCCGCCGCCGAAATATTATCGTCTCTTCCCCGGCAACGAAGTCCGTTTGCGGTATGCGTACTTCATCAAATGCACGCATGTGGTGAAGGATGACAAGGGCGAGGTGATCGAAGTCCATGCGACGTACGATCCCACCACAAGAGGCGGCGATTCTGCCGATGGGCGCAAGGTCAAATCCACGATTCATTGGGTCTCTGCGGCACATGCCAAAGAAGCTGAAATTCGCATGTACGACCGTCTCTTCACCAAAGAGGACCCCGAAGAAGGTGATGAGGGATTCCTTGCCTGCATCAACCCGAACTCATTACAGATTCTCACTGGATATGTAGAACCGCATCTTTCCACGCCCGAAGCTGGTTCACGTTACCAGTTTGAGCGCCTCGGCTACTTCTGCGCTGACCCAGACTCAACGTCTGAAAAACCCGTCTTCAATTTGACGGTGAATTTGAAGGACGCGTGGGCCAAGTTGGAGAAAAAGGGCGGAAAGTAGAATCTCGATAAAACAAGACCCTAAAGGTTTTGTAAACCTTTAGGGTCTATTTCTTTATTCAGGGAATCCATGCATAAACATCACACATTCGCCGGGATAATTTCCGGGCTGGCAGCGGCATCGATATGGGGAGGGATGTATGTAGTCAGCAAGGTGGTATTGGAAGTGATCCCGCCTTTTTCATTGCTCACCCTGCGTCTCATCATGGGCGCGGCCACGTTGGGAATTGTTTTTTATTTCCGCAGCAGAAAATCAAACCCGAAACAAATTGTCACGAGAGAATTCTTTTGGCAGAGCTTTCTCGTCGGTTTTGTAGGGTATGGAGTTTCACTCGCCTTTCAATTCGTCGGTACGAAACTTTCCACGGCGTCCAACGGGTCGCTGGTCACATCCGCCACACCGGCTTTCGTTTTATTATTCGCGCCATTCCTGCTCGGCGAAAAATCCACGCCGCGTCATATCTCCGCGTTGGTAATATCCACTCTCGGCGTGCTGGCCGTCATTGACCCGCGCAACGCAGAACTTTCCCCGTCTCTGTTTTGGGGCAACATGAGTCTGCTGGCGGCAGCGCTCACCTGGGCATTGTATTCCGTGCTGGTGCGCAAGGTCACTAAATCCATGGATTTGCTTACGTCCAGCACAATCATGCTGCTGGGTGGTTTGCCATCCAGTATTGTGTTCAGTATTTGGGAAATCAAAACGCAAAGTATAGGCGTAATCACCCCGGGCATTATCGGCGGTTTATTATTTTTGGGAATCATCTCCACGGCAATGGCGATGTTCCTTTGGAATTATGCCTTCGCTGAATTACCCGCCGCCATCGCCTCGTTGACGTTCTTTGCCCAGCCGGTGGTTGGCACCCTGCTTGGGTGGTTTTTCCTCGCCGAAAAAATCACGCCGCTGTTTCTCGCTGGCGGCGTGTTAATCGGGATTGGGATTTTGATCGCGACAAGGGAGTAAAAAATGTGCGAGCTGCTTTAATAGCAGCTCGCACATCGAAACCAGAATCATCTATCAGCAAGAATGAAGCGGGTTAATTTTCCTTCTTGACGTTGTTTTCAGCCAGCTTGCGTGCCAGCTTTACCGTCGCATCACTGCCAACAGTGTGAAGCAGAGCCATGTTGGGCGGCCGCATTTCACCGATCGGATATCCGCAAATCAACACAACCTGCTGCCCGGGCTGGATGCCGGATTTCAACAATGCCGCATCCACACCGGAAAGCATATCGTCAAGTGTCACTGCATATTTCGCGAGATGAGGCTGCACACCCCACAGGAAGGCCAGTTGATTATAGGTCGCAGGCTCCGGTGTGAAGGCAAGAATCTGCTTCACGGGCCGCGCCTTCGACATCAACCAGGCGGAGCGTCCCTGCATGGTAAAGACGGAAACCGCACGCACTTCGGGATCCTTTGCCAACGCGTTTGCCGCGCGTGCCATCGACGCCGCATCGCTCTCACCCAAACCTGCGCGGCTGTCCTGACGGCTTCCCCACTCGATAAAATGCGACTCCGCTTCCAGCACAATGCGAGACATCATGGCAACCGCTTCACTCGGGTATTCGCCGGAAGCCGTTTCTGCTGAAAGCATGACGGCATCCGTGCCGTCGAAGATGGCGTTGGCAACATCCGATGCTTCCGCGCGTGTGGGCAGGGGATTCTGAATCATGGACTCGAGCATTTGAGTGGCGGTAATAACCAGTTTTGCGCGCGCATTCGCCGCATGGATGATCATTTTTTGCAGGGATGGCACGCGCTCCGGCGGCAATTCCACACCCAGGTCGCCGCGAGCAACCATGACTCCATCCACAACATCGAGGATGGCCTCCAGTTCGTTCATGGCTTCCGGTTTTTCCAGTTTGGCGATCAGCATGGGGGTGCGTTTCCCTTTTGAAAATTCCTCGATGGCGGCCCGCACCGCCTTCACATCCTCCGCACTGCGGACAAAGGAAATGGCGACCGCATCCACACCCTGTGAAATGCCGAAGGCAAGGTCGGCTTTATCTTTTTCAGTGAAGCCGGCAATGCGAAGTTTGACCCCCGGCAGATTAATTCCCTTGTGGGAGGATAACGCCCCGCCCACCAGAACCTTGGCATCTACAACTCGTCCTTTTACTGAACCGACTTCAAGCGCCAGGCGCCCATCATCCAGCAACAGCCGATCCCCTGCCTGAACGGCATCGAAAAGTTCGCGAAAATCCACGGGCAAAAGCTGATTGTCTGTTTTCGGGGCTTTGTCCTGAGTGGCATACAAACAAATTTGCTCCCCGGTGGAAAGTTGAAGAGGCACAGCCAGTTTGCCGACTCGTATCTTTGGTCCCTGCAGATCCTGTAAAATGCCAACCGGCACTCCAAGTTTATCGGCGACTGCACGAATAGTGGCTACGCGCAAGGCGTGCTGCTCATGAGTGCCATGCGAAAAATTCAGCCGGGCGACATTCATCCCTGCTTTTATTAGGGACTCAAGCGCCTGTTCAGAATCCGACGCCGGTCCAATGGTTGCAACAATCTTTGCTCTACGCATTATTTTTTCCTTCACGCATCTAAATTAGATAAAGCCTCCCCACTCCCTAACGGCTTCAATCCATACTATATTCATAATAGGTATAAAATGGTATCGTGTCAAGGTGAAAAAGTTATTATCAGGTTAACAACAAAAAAGCCGGGGAGTTGCGCTCCCCGGCCCGGGAATATCATTCCGATTTACGTGTAATGGAGTTCCTTCGCCTGTTTTTGCAACTCGTCCCGGAATTGCGGATCTGCCACTTGTATGAGCGATAGCGCTCGCTGACGGATGGTTTTGCCGTATAGATCAGCAACGCCGTGTTCAGTGACCACAAAGCGGACGTGGTTTCGGGTTGTCACCACACCTGCGCCTTGTTTCAACATCGCCGCAATCTTGCTGATTTGCGTTCCGTCGCGGAGGGTTGCCACGCTGGGCAGCGCGATGATTGGGACACCGCCTTTGGAGCGGGAAGCGCCATAAATAAAATCCAGCTGTCCACCGACACCGCTATACAGTTTGGGACCGATGCTATCGGCGCAGACCTGGCCGGTGAGGTCCACCTCGATGGCCGAGTTGACCGCCACCATACGGTCGTTCTGCGCAATGACGAAGGGATCGTTTACATATTCAGTACGGTGCAATTCGATCAGGGGATTGTCATCCACCCAATCGTACAGGCGTTTTGTGCCCAGGATGAATCCAGCCACGATCTTGCCCGGGTGTAAAGACTTGCGCGCATTGGTCAATACACCGGCGTTTACCAACTCGATCACACCGTCGGAAAATAATTCGGTGTGAATTCCCAGATCCTTTTTATCGGAAAGGAATTTCAGAACCGCATCGGGGATCGACCCGATGCCCAATTGCATGGTTGCGCCGTCGGGGATCAACGAAGCGACATGACCGGCGATCTTTTGAACAATATCCGAACTGCCCTCTTCCGTCATACTATGCTCGGGGATCGGGTAATTTACGGGGACAATGTGCGTCAGGCGGCTGACATGGATGAAAGAATCGCCGAGGGTGCGCGGCATCTGCTCGTTCACTTCAGCAATGATCACCTTCGCAGATTCTGCCGCGGACTTGGTCAGCCCGACTTCGACTCCCAGACTACAAAAACCGTGTTCGTCGGGCGTGGAAACATGGATCACCGCCACATCGATGGGTAGAATCCCATGCTTGAACAAAAGCGGAAACTCAGAGAGAAGCACCGGTGTAAAATCCGCGCGGCCTTCCTGTACTGCTTTGCGAATATTGGCGCTGATGAACATGGAATTCACCCGCAGGTGGCCTTCCATTGCAGGGCCGACATAATCGGCCGAACCCACCGTCAGCGCCTGGCAGATCTCCACATCGCGGAGGTTGGGAGCAAACTTTACCAGCGCAGCCAAAAGCTTCTGAGGCACGGACACATTTCCCGTCAGAAAGACGCGATCCCCTGATTTGATGACCTTCACCGCCTCCTCGGCAGTCGTCACCCTCGATTGATAAATACTCGTCGCTGCCATGGGTTACTCCCTCGCACTTAAACGCGCAAGATGATGAAGCTTCCCGTTGTGTGTGTTGACAGCGGGCTCGATGGAGGGGTTGCTTAGGATCGCGTCGGTTCCAAGCTCGGCAATTTCTGTAATGTATGGCATGGCCGAATTGACGAAAGCATGAGTGGCTGTGCGCGCCACGGCGCCGGGTATGTTCGGTACGCAATAATGCAGAATTCCCTCCTCGATAAATACAGGATGTTCATGGGTGGTCGGCCGCGAGGTTTCGATGCAGCCACCCTCGTCGATACTGACATCCATAATCACGGAGCGGGGTTTCATCGAGCGCACCATTTCGCGCGTCACCAAAATTGGGGCGCGCTGCCCGGGTGACAGCACAGCGCCGACAACTACATCTGCATAAGTTACCGATCGCTCGATATTCCGCCTGGTGGACATTTTTGTAACGATATTCGGGAAACGATCCCAAAGACGTTGGAGCGCCGAAAGGTTATGGTCAATGACAGTCACATGTGCGCCCATGCCGAGGAACATTTGTGTGGCATACGTTCCAACCACACCAGCGCCAAGGATAACCGCCTCTGCAGGCGGGACACCCGGCATCCCGCCCATTAAAATCCCTTTGCCGCCCCAATTATTCTGGAGCAGGCGCGCCGCGATCTGTGCCGCCATCGCTCCGCCGATCTGGCTGAACGGCCGCAGCACCGGAAGCGAACCATCCGGCGCCTGGATCTGTTCAAACGCGATCGATGTGATCTTCTTTTCGAGCAGGATGTCGATCTTATCCTGCTGGGTCGATGCGAGATGCAGGAAACCAGCCAGGATCGTACCGGGCCGCAGCCAGTTCATTTCCTCCTGGGTGGGACGGGCCACTTTCAACAACAAATCTGCCCGTCCGAGAGCTTCACTGGATGAGTAAACGAGACGCGCGCCGGACTTCTCGTAATCCTCGTCACTGAAGCCGGCCGTCACACCCGCCTCATGCTCGACGAAAACCTGATGCCCGTTCTGGCACAGAATCTCAACCCCGGCGGGCGATACTCCCACTCGATATTCAAAAGGTCTGCTTTCTTTTGGTATTCCAATATTCATAGGTCCTCCAGATAAAAAACCCTAAAGGTTTTCATCACCTTTAGGGTTTGAAATATTATTTTATATTAAGCACTTCCCTAATGGACGGAAGCGCCCAATCGATCGTTTCCTTATCGATGACCAGCGGCGGCGCAAAGCGGATGACGTTATCATGCGTCTCCTTTGCAAGGATGCCTTTCTTCTGCAGTGCTTCACAAAAACGACGGGCTCCTTTTGCTTCGGGCTTGAGCTCCACACCGATCAATAATCCCTTGCCGCGTACTTCCTTCACATGCGGGCTGGTAATCTCGCTTAACTGCTCTACAAAATATTCGCCCAACTGCTGTGCTCGTTCGGATAGTTTTTCATCACGGATAACCCGCAGCGAAGCACGCGCAACCGCCGCAGCCAGCGGATTTCCGCCAAATGTGGAACCATGCTCCCCCGGCTGGAACAAGCCGAGGATGGCTTTGTCTGCCAGCACCGCAGAGACGGGATAGAACCCGCCTGAAAGGGCTTTCCCGACAACTGTAATATCCGCGCGGACATTCTCATGGTGGGCAGCAAACAGTTTTCCGGTGCGCCCGAGGCCGGTTTGTATTTCATCCGCAACGAAGAGAACATTGTTCTTCTTGCAGATCTCCGCAACCTTCTTCAAATATCCAGCGGGCGGAATAATCACACCGGCTTCGCCTTGAATCGGTTCCAACATCACAGCAGCCGTATTAGGCGTAATGGCATTTTCAAGCGCATCGGCATTACCATATTCCACCACGACAAAGCCCGGTGTGAAGGGGCCGAAGTCGTCGCGATAGGAGGGTTCGGTGGAAAATGAGATGATGGTGACCGTGCGCCCGTGGAAATTATTCCCGGCCACAATGATCTCCGCCTGATGACGCGGAACCTTCTTCACCACGTACGCCCATTTGCGGGCAAGTTTTACGGCAGTTTCGACAGCCTCTGCCCCGGAATTCATCGGCAGGGACATTTCATAACCCGTCATCTCGGAGAGTTCTTTGTAAAGGAGCGGCAATTGATTATTGCGGAACGCGCGCGAAGTGAGTGTGACATTCTTTGCCTGTTCCAGCAGGGCTTTCAATATTTCGGGGTGAACGTGTCCCTGATTGACAGCGGAATATGCCGAAAGACAATCGAGGTATTTTTTCCCATCCACATCGTACACCCAAACGCCCTCGGCTTTTTCGATGACCACATCCAAGGGATGGTAATTATGCGCGCCATACTGTTCTTCCATTTTGATAAAATCTTGGGTTTTCATTGATCGTTTAGTCCTGTAAATATTTTATGGTTTGGTATTCAAATATTATATTTCTTTATCAGGCTGCATTGAACAAGCGGGCCAGAATCGCCTTCTGCGCATGCAGGCGATTATGCGCCTGCTGGAAAATAACCGAGTGTTCGCCGTCAGCCACCTCATCGGTCAATTCATGGTTGCGGTGCGCGGGCAGGCAGTGCATCACGATCACATCCTTATCCGCTTCACTGACCAGTTTCGCATTGACCTGATAAGGCGGGAAGACTTTCTCGCGTTTGGCGGCTTCCTCCTCCTGCCCCATACTTGTCCAGGTGTCGGTGTAGATCACATGCGCGCCCTTCACCGCTTCGTGCACGTCGCGCACAAAGGTTAATTTACTGCCGGTTTGCTTCGCGATATTGCGCGCTATTTCAACGGCCTTTGGATTCACATCGTAGCCTTCCGGGGTGCCGACCGTTACATTCCAGCCCAGCAGAGCCGAAACATGAATCAGCGAAACGGTGACATTATTGCCATCCCCCACATAGCTGATATTCAACCCCTTTGATTTTTTGCCAAATTTTTCGATGATCGTCAACGCATCCGCCATACCCTGGCAGGGATGGTTGTAATCGCTCAAGCCGTTCACCACGGGGATATCCGACCACTTTGCCAGTTCCAACACATGCTCGTGCTCAAAGACGCGCGCCATCAAGGCCTGCACATATCCGGAGAGCACCCGGGCTACATCCGCGATCGATTCGCGCTTGCCCAAGCCGATCTCATTCGGCGAGAGGTAAAGCGCGTCGCCGCCGCAATGACGCATGGCCATGTCAAATGAAATGCGGGTCCGCAGGCTGGGTTTCTGGAAGATCATTCCCAGTACCTTGCCCTTGAAAATGGACTTGTTCCCTTTTGCGAAATATTCCTTCTTTAATTTCTGGGCCAGGTCGAGCAGGTCTTGAATTTCATCCGATGAATAATCGGAGATCGCGAGAAAATCCTTCATAACATCTCCTTGAGTTGAAAGTATATCTTTATTGCTCCATTTTGCCATGTTTCATGCATCACGCATTCAGCATGACAAATTACGCACTCCTGAATTTTTTCCAGTAGCGCATCAAGCCGTCCGCGCTCATGCCAATGGGGTTTGCCAATGTGTAGGCTTGAACCACATCGTCGCTCAAATTCTGTTCGCGGCTTTGCTCATTCATCCATGCTTCGAATTTTTCACGAAGCGTTTCGATTGGCGGCTCGGCTGCCATCACTTCCTGCAGCCACTTTTCGGTTGCGACCAAATTTTTTTCCAATTCATTCAAGTGCCATTCCGCATCATCGTAGATCCCAAAATGAGTCGGAGCGATGCGGGAAAATTTCTCCTTCCGCAAACGCGCAATTGACTCAAGCCAGCGCTCAAAATGCAGTTCCGGCGGCGGCATGGGCGCCCGCAAATACGGAAAGCCGGGAATCCGCACACCGCCTACATCTCCGCTGAAACATACATCTTCAAAAAGATAAGAATAATGATGTTCGGCATGGCCGGGTGTATTGATGGCTGTAAACCGCAGGCTGCCAATGACGATTTCTTCTGCATCTTGCGGAACTTTGAGTTGATTCTGCTCAACGGGCAGAAACTCACCCCAAAGCTGATTCATCCGATCACCATAAATGCGAGTTGCACTGGCAAGGAGTTTTTCAGGATTGAGCATGTGCGCCGCGCCGTTCGGGTGGACGTATATCTCCGCGCCCTGCTTTGAAAACCAGCCTGCCGCCCCGGCATGGTCAAGGTGAATATGTGTCAGCAGGACGTGGGTAACGTCCCGGGGAGTTAAATGCTGCCTGGCTAGTGCAGCTTCCAGCGCGGAAAGAGTCGATCCCGGTCCGCTTTCGATCAAGACCGCCCCATCGCTGTGTCGAATTAAATAAGATGCGATGGCGTGGGTCTTATTCTGAAAGTTCAGGTCGAGGGTGTGAATACGGGTGTTTGCCATGCACGCAAATCCTGGGTCTTAAAGTTGAATGGGATTTCCGAAAGCGCCTGCGAGAGGTCGTCATCGCAACGAATAACAGTGACGGGCACGCGCCGCTCGCGCAGGGAATTTATCAGCGTTTCAGTGCCGCGCGGGCCGCCGAAGGTTTGGGTATCGAGCAGCACAACCACGGGACGAAGGTATCGCATGAGCAGGTCGTCCACTGCATGAACGATATCCGGGCGGACGGTTGGGGTGATGAGGATTACGCTCGAACCTTGCGGAAGCTGCGAAGACTGCGCCGTAACAAGCGCGGCAATCGAAAGGGCGCCATTGGCCTCCACAAAAGCCAGAGTTTCCAAAATTTTCGCCTCCTGTCTTTCACTTCTTTCTGCGGGATGGACAGTGAAAGTCTGCCCCGCGCTGACGTAACCAAGGGAGCGGTTCTGGCCAATGAAATAATGTGCCAGCGAAGCCGCAATGCTGACGGAATATTCGAGTGTGGAAGGCGGCAGTTTGAACTTGGGTCGTTTTACGAACATCATCGAGTCCAGCGGAAGCTCCTCCTGCTGAAAGGGTTTTTCGTAATGGATGGCTTGTTGAGAATCGAGGTACAGCCAGATCTCTGCCTGGGGATCCTGCTCGAATTCTTTCACCATCAATTGGCCGCGCCGTGCCGTGGTGGGCCAATGGATGCGCTTCATCGCATCGCCATGCACATATTCACGGACGCCCGCCGCGTGAGGGGTGATGTCGTGCGACTTTCTGCGAATCACCTGCCCGCCGGGCAGCATCCCCGGTGGATAAGGAAAGGATTGAATATCATGGATGACCGGGAAAACAATGAGGGTCTTTTGGGATGCGATCGTTTTACTAGCGCTGAACAAACCAAACGGATCACCAGTTGAAATTTTTGTGGGACCAAGCTGAAACCCGCCGCGCCGTGTGAGCCATGTGCGGGCAAGATAGCTCCGTTTCTGGCGCCCAAGCACAAAGGTAAACAATCGCGAACCGGCAGCATGCGGCAGTGTGGATCGATTGAGAATTTCCATCCATGCAGCAGGGACGCGGCTATTGTTTCCCAACTCATAATTCTCCTCGAACACATCCCCCACATTCGCGCGCAGCACGCGTGAACCGCGTACCAGGCTCATTCCAACCGCCGACCATTGAGTCCACACCCAGCTTAATACTGCGATCAACGCGCTGATCAGAAAAAAGCGCGTGTATATGATGGCGCCGTTGAACACAGCGCCTAACAAGCCCACCGTAAATATCAAGGCGAGCAGTATCCTGCTGGCTTTCATTTTGTTTTCTTTCGTGCGATGCCGGAGGAGAAATCACCGCCCGGCACAGGGGCGGCATGGACAATCTCCTGCATTATGCGGTCCGAGCTGAGGTCACGCAAACGCGCCGCAGGGCTGACAATGATTCGATGTGCAAGAACGGCTACCGCCAGAGCTTTGATATCATCCGGCAAAACATGATCACGCCCCAACAGGGCGGCACGCGCCTGACCCGCACGGGCGAGGGATAAACTTCCACGCGGGCTGGCACCAAGGTACACATCTGCGCTCTGGCGGGTACGGGTTGTTAAATCGACAATATATTTTTTGACAAGGGGGGAGATATAAATCCGTTTGACATCGTCAATAGCCTGCTGTATTTCCTTCAACTTTACAACGGACTTCAAGGATTCCAGTGGATGCCTTAATTGCTGGTCGTCGATCACACGGATTTCGTCAGCAATGCTTGGGTATCCCAGCCGCAGGCGGAGAAGGAAGCGGTCCAATTGTGCCTCGGGAAGCGGGAATGTGCCTTCGTACTCGATCGGATTCTGTGTGGCAAGCACCATGAATGGCTTTGGCAGGGAGTGAGTTGTGCCATCCACTGTCACCTGCCGTTCTTCCATTGCTTCGAGGAGAGCCGCCTGGGTCTTGGGTGTGGCGCGATTGATCTCATCCGCAAGGATGATCTGACCGATGATCGGCCCCGGGCGAAACTCGAACTTATTCTTTTGCTGGTTGTATATCGAAACCCCGGTCACATCACTTGGGAGCATATCCGGGGTGAACTGAATACGATTAAAAACACAATCCAGTGAGCGCGCCAGACTCCGCGCGAGCATGGTCTTTCCAACGCCCGGTACATCCTCGATCAGTACATGTCCCTGGCATAGCAGGCCAATCACGATCAGTTCGATAGACTGCCGTTTCCCCACGATCACCTTCTCGAGGTTCCCGACCACGCTTTCGCCAAATTCCTTTATATTTGCCATTGCTTGAATCCTTTCGGAAGAGATGCTGGGATTCTATCATGCGGCTTGCGTTGTGGGCAAATTCTGTGTTTTCACAAGACACACAGAGCAAGTGGGCTTTTTACGAGTCTGCATTATCATACAGCAAGCCAGTGCAAATGTTCAATGTATGCCGCATGGTTCGCCGTCCCGTTTCGCTATTCAGCGAAGTCAAATAAATTGCCACCACATTTTGGTCAAGCCGTGCCAAGTCTTTATTTTTTAAAGTTATTTTGTTCATAATTTATCTTTTCCTTTTTGGTTAGTCATTTGAATGTCAATATTGTTTAAAAATATTCAGGGCAAGCTAGTTGCTTACCCTGTTCTTAGTCGCTAATTTTTTATACCCCCACCTTTACCTTACACCTTTAAGCCGCATCAAAGAGGAATTTACTTATTGCCGCCGCTAAGTTTACTTCTGAAGAAAGAGTAAAAACTGTGCTCGAGAAACTTCTGTACGCTGATAAGTGCGTTATTACGGTTTGTAGTGAGAACAATATAAAGCAAGACAAAAAAGAGGGTGGTATAGGCCGCTCCCAATATTGTATTTGGTAATTCTTGCGCCCAGACTGAATTTGCGTCCGAAGTTATTCTTATAGCAATAAAAGTAATCCACAAAAAATAAGCTAAAAATAATGCAACCCTGCTAGCTCCAAGCGAATGATAAATATCGGTAAGAGTGGTTACCTCTTTATTGACAAATTCACTTTTAGTTTTTATGGAAATTTGGGTCAAACAGTATCGAATTATTTCCCAATGCTCCCGTAACGACTTCTTGAATACTTGTCTACTCCTAAAATTGCGATGTTGCTTTTTTAACCTATATATCCCTAAATTTATCGATTTAATTTGGGCAAGCTCTGACATTTCTTGTTCAGGAATTATTACATTTAACTCTTTCATTATTCGTTTCCGTACAATTGATGGAAGTTTGAACAAGACATCAAGCCCTCTATCTGAACTAACAATATCAAACGGCAAGACACCAGCATATAAATAAAAGTATATTTGGTAAATGAAATATCCGAGTGGAATACCAGTAGCAGCAAGAACCGCAGCACCTTGTAATCCATAATCATGAGTTGCTATTGCAGATATTAGGTCATTCAAATGAATAGCATCGATTGTCCGCGCCATAATCAACCAGAACAAAAACAGCATGAACGAAAACACCCATCCTGGTATGCTCCATCGTAAAATTTGTCGAGTTGTGTCCACTTTGGTATCCTTTCCAATGAATATTTATTTTTGGTTTATTGTCTTAACTTGGATTACGACTTGCTGTATCCACCTTTCGTGGGATGTGGGAGATATATAGGTCTATATTCCATTTTGCCATAGTATAAACTAATTGGTCTTTAGAAGATATATTCTCGCACCCTATAACAGGCACAATTTAGGGCGCGTTCAATTCATACATTACACGATTTGCATTGTGGGCAAATCGTGTATAATTTTGGCTACGCCTCAGTAGCTCAATGGATAGAGCGCTTGACTTCGGATCAAGAGGTTCCGGGTTCGACCCCTGGCTGGGGCGCCTTTTTGTTCTTAGAGAAGGTGTCAAATCAAAATACAAAAGATTTGTATTGACACTCCCCTACCCTCATGGTAAACTATCGCCCGCTTAGTGAGTTGGTCCCGTGGTGTAGCGGCCTAACATGCGGCCCTGTCAAGGCCGAGATCGCGGGTTCGAATCCCGTCGGGACCGCACTGTGTAATGCAAGAAACACTCTGATTGTTCAGGGTGTTTTTGTTTAATTCGTCGATCGAACGAAAATCATGGAGTCGCTTCCTTGCATTGGCAATTTGAATAAGCCTGCACGATCCATCATAAGCCCGCCGGCCAACCTCAAAGCGATACGCGCTTCGCGCCGTGGATTTTATCCTGGACCCGCGGACAGGAATGGATGTCCGCTTTGGAAGGGAGAGTCCATGCGGGAGGGAGGATGGTCAATGGAATGGCGCGGGGGATTTGGGTCAACGGACTACGTCGCGGACTCGCGGGCGGAGGAGTGGAATTTGATACAATGAAATCACAACACTCTCATCTCCTCCGTAGAATGAAAAGGAGCAAATCCGATGTCGAACAAGCCGAGCGAAGAGTTTGTAAAAGACGGGGCGCAAAACGTCACTGAAAAAGACGTTGAAAAGGTAATCAACAAGTCTGATGAGATCCAGAAGAAATTCAGCGCCAAAGGTCCGTTGGCGCGGTTCATCGAGGATGGAAAACTGCTGATCGCCATCGTCAAGGATTACCGGGCTGGGGTGTATCGCCAGATCCCTTATGGCGTCCTCGCTTCGATCGTCTTCACGCTGATCTATGTGCTCAATCCATTCGACCTGATGCCTGATATGCTGCCCGTCATCGGTCAATTGGATGATGTCGCGGTCATGGGCGCGTGTCTGATCCTGGTCGAGCAGGATCTGCACAAGTATAAGGATTGGAAACAGGGTCAGGTGTAAAAGATTGAACTGCGAAGCATGCGAAGGGCGCTAAGTTCTTTTGCTTTGCGTCCTCAGCAGTTCATGAACTTGAATTTGCGGCATGGATGTCCGCTTTGGGTGGGGGGAGTCCACGCGGGAGGGAGGAT